>NZ_LLYU01000001.1:0-592762 GCF_002049515.1 Marinobacter sp. tcs-11
CTTCCAGAGTTTTATGATCCAGTTTACGACCGTCAGTATGGCGCATGAGTAGGCAACTCCGATAAGGTCGGTTGAACAATGCCTACATTATAAATGATGTCCGCTTACTTTTGTACTTCTTAGTAAGTGGCTCGCTAATTAAAGAAAGCTCAACTTTATTACCAGATTCTCTCAACAAAGCAATTGTATACTCTTTTCCTTTTTCCCGCGCCACAACCTCCTCATTGGTTGTAAGCGTGAACGCCTCATTTTCCCTACCTATCTTTTTCACCTCCAGATAAATCACATCACCATCACCATTTACGCAGTAATAGTCATAACCAACATTTTGTTTAGAAACATCCTCAACTTTATATCCTTTGAGGCGAAAAATTTCTGCGACCGTCTCTTCTGCAGACCTCCACTTTTCCACAAATAGGGAACTGAGTTTAGCCTTAGCTGGCCTTTCGGACTCAATGACGCTCGGTTTAATTGGAACTGACGATCTTAGCGGAGGACTTCCGCTAGTCGTCGCTTGAGCCATGTCACCTATATTTTCACCAAGAAAACGCTCAAAAAAAACCTTTGTTTGCACTGGAGACCCTACCTTCTCCAAAACGAGCCTTATATAATCATCATCTATTTCGAGGGATTCTGATTCAACTTCATCGATAGACACTCGCCGATTATTACTTACCCAAAGTCGAGCAGACTTTACAGCATCTTCACTAATATTTTTTGCAAACATTGCCGACTTTATTATCTGTCCGCATATATCGGAAAGGCCCAAGTTAGACAGATTTGCGCTGCCTACGAGGCTCAACACTTCTTCTAAAGAAAGCTCTTTGATGTTAAGGTGCGATAGCAAAGCGTTGCCATTGGCTGAACCAACAAAAAAGCTGGGAAACGAGCTAAAATCACTAGTTTCCAGTAATATATGGAAGTCATCCACGTTCAACCAACTTGGCTTACGCCGAATGGTTTTACAAATCGCATTCGAATCAGTCTTAAGTTGCTTATATAATTCACTTCGGAAATCTTTTTTTGTAAAGGCTGAGGTCCTGGGATCAATTGTGGGTACTATGGCTCGAAGAAGGTCTGCGCTAGTTTTCTGGGCGTCACTGCGGATCTCCGGGCGAGAGACGGTGTTCAAGTAGGCCATAATGAAGTCTGACAGGTCTCGGATAACCTCATAAGTAAATTCATCCAGAACAACCCTAGTTCTTGACGGATCAGTACTAACATTACCTTGCACCCGAGCATTAATACCTGAGTCATCTGTTGTCGGCAAAAACGAGTGCACTACGCATTGATCATCACTTGCCGAACTCTGATCCCCTAGAACCGGGGCCGCGACCAAAATACTGCGGTGACTCAAAATGCTGTAGCTGATTGTTTTTTCATTCTCTATTAGAGATACCAGCTTATTTCCCTTGGCACCGGTACGATCAACTTTAATTTCTCTAACATTCGTTCCTTTGAGTGTAACCTCCGAAATGGACGACAAAAATATTAAAAAAGAGGAATCGAAGTTGGAAAGTTCAGTATGTACCGCGTCATTGTTCACATCATCAAATATAAAAAAGGTAGTAAATCCCTCTGCCCTTAGATCCGACACTTGCCTTTCCGTTTCTCTTTTAATTGTCCTGTTAATCGGATGAGGAATTCTAATAATCGGCACATTGTTTGCGTCGGGAACTGCTTGCCTAGAAAGTTCTCGCGAAAAAGTTACTTCATATTCTCCACTGATTAGGTGCGCGGTTTGAGATAACGAAACGACCGATTTAAATCCGATACCTCTGTAACCAATATTCTCCCCTCTACGTTTGTTGGACGAAGCGCTTCTACAGAGGCTATAAAAATCCCCCTCAGAAAATTCCTTTCCGTCATTAGCAACCAAGAGAACGCCGTTATTCATGGACACGAAAAATCTTTTCGATTCCGCATCGTCCGCGTTCTGCAACAGCTCAACGAAAGACCGAGCGTTGTATGTCTCAGATATATACAGCTCTAATCCCGCAAGATCAGACAACAATTGCGGTGATTTCAAAGCTTCGTCCAAAAGGGACGTCCGAATTTCGGAAAAACTCATTAAGTACTCGCTCAATTATTTCACAGGGAAGATTCGTATTCTCACAATATCTGCCACCGGTGTTTCTAGTGAGACATCAAACACGTCGAATCCGGCAAATGATTCCTCATCGATGTATTCGCTGGCTTTTGCGACCACACGCCCTTGTGAATCGTAAGCAGCAATTTTTATTTCAATATCTTCTTCCAGAGGGTCTCCACTTGTTGAAATTATCTCACCGGTGACGGTGAGTGTTGGCTCCCAGTCATCGTCTTCGTCATGGTCTAGGAAGGCAGACAGTCCACCAAAGGTGATTCCCAATCTTTCTTCCATCATTTCCATCTGCTCTATCGCAGATGTTAGGTCAACATGAGCCATGCTCCGTCCCTCACTGACAACATTGATAAGATTTAGAACTGTGCCCGCCCAAAAGTGCCATCATCAAAGCTCTGTAACGTGGATAGCTGA
Source organism: Marinobacter sp. tcs-11 (assembly GCF_002049515.1). Classification (NCBI taxonomy): domain Bacteria; kingdom Pseudomonadati; phylum Pseudomonadota; class Gammaproteobacteria; order Pseudomonadales; family Marinobacteraceae; genus Marinobacter; species Marinobacter sp. tcs-11. The sequence continues at coordinate 2,519 of NZ_LLYU01000001.1, forward strand.
CGTTTAAAGAGCAACGGCACTTCCACAAAGCCAGCACGGTAAGGATCGCGACTGATCCAATGTACATGAATTTTCTACGACTTTTCCACCGGGAAGCCCTTTTAAATGATTTGAGCTGGGCTCAAAAAGAGAATCGAATTTTCTACCGTGTCACGTACCAGTTTTGTCGTTGGCCGTCCTTTCTTCAGGGGACTCTAGGCGCGTTATCAAGCTCTACACGCCTTTCATTTCGTCTAGTTTGGTTTGAGCGAAAAAGCTTCTTTTAGTGTTGCTCAGCATCACGACGGGCAGAATCCAGCTCTTCCGTTATCCCGAGGCTGTATCGGGGGTTTGCCAATTTGCCCCGTCAATCATACTGGATGAAATGGCTCTGATTGGCTTGGAGGCTCTGGAGGGAAGCCCTTACTCGAATGTCCGCTCTTGTTTAGGTGCTTCTGGTCGCAAAGCGGACATTCAGAATGTATCAAGTTTATGAAAAATTATGGGATTCGAAGCAGCATAATTGAGTACTACAAGGCCAACCGCCCGCGATTCTCGTCTAGTAAGGGTGCTGACGAGTGATACCTACCCGCACAAAGATGACGCTCAGACCTGGCGCAACGACTGATCTCTGGATAGAACTCTGAAGCCCTCTGCTCAACCCAACAAGGATAGGTGCGTATTCCGGCGAACGTGAACACCCATACCGGTTGAACGTGAACACCATTTTTCTTAACGCATCACCCACCGGAGTTTTTACTCCGGGTGTTCACGTTCAGTCAATTTCCTGAAGTCGTTTTCTCATCGATTCCCCCTTCAGAGCCCAGCGATGGGCGTTGTGCATGAGCCGGTCCAGGATGGCGTCAGCCAGGGTGTTATCGCCGATGGCGGCATACCACTGATCCGTAGGCAGTTGGCTGATGATCATGGTTGAGTGCGTGCCGTGACGGTCATCCATGATCTCCATCAGATCGTTTCGGTGTGCCGGTTTTAGGGCTTCGAGTCCCCAGTCATCCAGGATCAGCAGCTTCACTTTGGCCAGCTGGTTCAGCGTCTTCTGGTAGGTGCCGTCAGCTTTGGCCTGAGTCAGTTCCAGCAGTAACCGGGAGATCCGGTAATACCGGGCACTGAGGCCGTTCAGGCAGGCCTGGTGCCCCAGTGCACAACCCAGGTAGGTTTTCCCGCTGCCGCAGGGGCCGGTGATCAACAGGTTCTGGCCACGCTCCAGCCAGTCGGTCTGAGCCAGCTGGGCCACCTGAGCTTTCTTCAGGTTGCGGGGGTGCTGGTAGTCGATGTCCTGGATCGAGGCACGGAGCTTCAAGCGGGCCTGGCGTACCAGGCGGTCCTGTTTCCGGTGCTCTCGGGTCTGGAACTCTCGGTCAAGCAGCAGTTCCAGGCGCTCCGCGAACGGCAGTTCGTCGTAGGTGCCCGGCTGGTTTTGTTGGTGTTCCAGGGCGGCAGCCATGCCGCCTAACTTCAGGTCTTTCAGTCGTGCCAGGGTCTGTGTTGTGCTCATGGGTGATGTCCTAGTGGAAGCTCTTCGGGCCACGGATATTCTCGTGGTGTTGAGGGAGTTCGGCGTTCAGGGGCAACTGCTCCGGCAGCTTGTCCCGGTTGCTCCGGAGAATGGCCTTGATGTGCTTTAGGCGATTCAGACCTTCCCGATTGGCGATGCGGCAGCCGGCATTCAGGCGTTGGTTGGGGTACTCCCGAGTCAGGCTGAGTAGCCCGAGACAGACCCGGTAGGCCTGCTCCGGGTGTTCCCGCTCAGCCAGTCGATCACTGACCCAGGTCAGCGTGTCTGGCCCGATGTCCCGGGCCCAGTTCTTGAGACGCCCCGGGGTCCATTGCTGCTGTTTTCGATGCCGGGCAGGCATATGACCGGCTTCGGTGGTGGTGCCCGGCCTGTGACGCCGTGGGTGACTTGCCACCTGGCGTTGCCGGAAGTGGACCTGCACCAGATGATCGCTGGCCTGGACTTCCACCTGCTCGCCCACGTACTGGTGCGGTACCGAGTAATGATGCTGGTCGAACTCGATGTGGTAATCGATATTGACCCGGCAACGCCGGATCTCGACGTACTCATAGGGCTGTTTCGGTAAGGGACGCAGGGCTGGCTGATCCAGTGTCTCGAAGGCGGTTTGCCGGTTACCCGGGAGCCGCCGGAACGGGCGGCTGTTCAGCTCTTCAAGCAGTGACCGGATGCACTGGTTGGCTTCGGCGAGAGTGAAGAAGGTGTGGTGACGCAACCGGGCCAAGATCCAATTCTCCACGATTTGCACGCCGACCTCCGCCTTCGATTTGTCCTTGGGCTTGTAGGGCCTGGCCGGGAGGATGGCCACCTGATAGTGCTCGGCCAGTTGCTGGTAGCTGGGGTTTAGCTCTGGATCGTACCGACAGGCCTTGCTGACACCGCTGCGCAGGTTGTCCGGCACGACCATCTCCGGAATGCCACCGAAGAACTCAAAGGTACGCACGTGACTGGATAGCCAGTCTCGCAAACTCTGGCTCCAGGTGGCTTCAGCGTAGGTGTAGTTGGAGGCCCCAAGCACCGCCACGAACACCTGAGCGGTGCGTACCTCACGGGTCTGCGGGTTGATGATCGGCACGGTCGGGCCGCAGTAATCCACGAAGCACTTCTCCCCGGCCTTATGGGTCTGGCGCATGGAGCGCTTCTGCTGCTTCAGCCATTGCCGATAACGGTCACAGTACTGGGAGTAGCTGTAACAGCGATTGGGATACTGAGCTGTGTATTCCTCCCACAACAGCTGCTTGGTCATCCCTTTACGCTTGAGTTCCTGATGAACGGTGGCCCAGTCAGGCACCTGGTATAGAGTCGATGTGGTGGGATCGGCACTGGGATAGAACAGGGCCGCAAGGCGGCCATCGTCCAAATCCTCGGGCAACGGCCAGTTGAGGTTCAGGGCATCGGCCCGGGCTAACAGCTTCTGGATGGCCCCGACACTGGTCTTGGTGCTGGCACTGATCTGCCGGATCGAGAGCCCGGCTTCCAGCCTTAGGCGAAGCACCTCTCTGATTTTACGCATTAGAATTCTCTTTGCTGGCACAACTCCGCTCCCCAGAAAAAGGAGTCAGAGTAGCAAACGGTCTAATAAACAATGCGTTAAGAAGGATTCCGGTTGAACGTGAACACCGTTTCCGGGAATGTGAACGCTGATTCCGGCATCGTGAACACCGATTCCGGAAAATCCGGAAAAGTGTTCACCTTCAATCGGAATGACTGTTCACGTTGAACCAGAATCGGTGTTCACGTTCGTCCGGAATGGGTGTTCATGATGGGCCGTAATATGCAATAGGGGGATGCGTGTCTTACGGGCACTTTATCGTTACAATTTAGTAACTTACGAACAAAATTGGCCCCACCTGTCGGTGGCCCGACAGGTCCACCCAGCTTGATGGAAACCTATCAGCCTCTTACAGACCTGACAACGACGCGCAGGAAATTAGCCGTCGATCACATCAATTGACACACAGACAAAAGCCTGACTACACTAAATCTTAATTCAGAATTCTATTCTGCACAGCAAAACAATAACCTCAGAAGAGCGCATACATGATGACAACAAAAAATATCATTTTAATTTCTCTTCTTGCCGGGAGCGCAACCACTGCGTGGGCTGCAGAAAATGTCGATCTGCCAGCCACCATCGGAATGACTGCCTATGGCACCAGCTCAGCAGGTTATAGCCAGATGGCTTCTATCGGCAATCTACTGCGCAATGAGTACGGCGTATCACTGCGGATCCTGCCCGGCGAGAACGACGTTTCTCGGATGACACCACTTAAAACCGGGCGCGTACCGGTTTGTTCCTGTGGCATTGCCGCTTATTACGCCGCCGAGGGCGTACTGATGTTCTCCGAGGACAACTGGGGGCCGCAGCCGGTTCGGGTTATTACCACATCCATTGCCAGTTTTGGCCTGAGCATTGCTGTAGCCGGCGATATCGGCGTAGAAACCCCCTATGACCTCAAGGGCAAACGCATTTCCTACATTCGTGGTGACGATGCCCTGAACCTCGGCACCGAAGCCATGCTGGCCTTTGGCGACCTCACCTGGGATGACGTGGAGCGGGTAGACTTCCCGGGATACGGCCGTGCCTTTGACGGCATCGTCGCCAATCAAAGCGATACCGCATTTACCGTTTCTGTCGCCGGCGGCCCACAACAGCTTTCCGCCAGTCCGCGCGGTATATCCTGGCTGGAGCTTGATCCTGAAGACACCGAGGGCTGGGAGCGACTGCGCTCCGTGGCTCCCTATTTCCAACCGCACCTGGTTACTTCCGGCGCCGGCATCAGCAAGGATGAGCCGTGGATTGGTTCCAGCTACCCCTACCCCATCATCATCGCCAACGCCGATGCCGATAAAAAACTGGTGGACGGGCTGATTCGTGTCTTCACCGAGGATTACGACAAGTACAAGGACTCCGCACCGGGCAATGCAGGCTATGCCTTGGAGAACCAGAATCTCAACTGGGTCATCCCGCTGCATGATGTGGTCGTTGACTACTACAAGGAAATCGGCCACTGGACGGAAGATATGCAACAGCACCAGGACATGCTGGTACAGCGTCAGAATATCCTCCTGGACACTTGGGAGAGCTACACCAAGGCCAACCCGCCTGCCGACAAGGAAGCCTTCAGAAAGGGCTGGATGACGGCGCGGGCAGAAGCACTTCAAGCAGCTGGCATGAACCCGGTATTCCGGTAAAACCTGCTGTCCTGGTTGAAACCTGATTCCGGTGTAAAGACAAGGGGTCTGTTACACCGGAGTTCTTTCAGGAGTCTTACTGCATGTCCGAAACACACAACACTGAGCCATCGAACGAAAACGTCAGCGGCATCCGGCGGCTTTCCGGCGGATGGCCATGGATCCCCAGGGTTGCAACTCTTGTCCTGACACTGCTGACGATTGACTACCTGTTCAATTTGCAGCTGATCAATATTGTTACCAAAGTGGAAAGTCAGTTTTTCTATGTGGTGGTGGCACTTATGCTACCACTGGTTTTTCTGCTTTGGCCAATGTCACGCCACGCTTCCCGGAACAAGGTTCCCTGGTACGACATCATCCTGTTCCTTGCCGCCTCGGTTATCTGCGGGTTCTTTGTCTACAACGCGGAAACTATTCTGGATTACGGCTGGGAATACGCGGCACCACAATACGCCGTAGTGTTCAGCTTCCTGTTCTGGGTTACCGTCATCGAAGCCATTCGTCGGGCTGGCGGCCTGCCGATTGCCATGATTGTCGGTGTCGCCAGCCTGTACCCGATATTTGCAGACAAGCTGCCGGGCCCCATCCAGGGGTTTCCATCCGCCCCCGACCAGACCGCGATCTACATGGCCATGAGTCGAGAAGGCATCATGGGCGTGCCCTTACAAGCCTTTGCCAACATCGTGATCGGCTTCCTTCTGTTTGGCGTCGCCCTGCAGAAAACCGGCGGCGGTCGTTTCTTTATCAACCTGGCCTTCGCATTGCTGGGCCATGTTCGGGGCGGACCGGCAAAGGTTGCGGTTTTCTCCAGCGGCCTCATGGGATCCATGAGCGGCAGCGTAATCACTAATGTGATGACAACCGGAGTGATGTCAATTCCGGCAATGCGCCGAGTCGGCTTCAGCCGTTCCTACGCAGCCGGCGTAGAAGCCTGCGCTTCTACAGGCGGCGTTCTGATGCCACCGGTTATGGGTGCCACCGCGTTCATCATGGCCGCGTTCCTGAACATTCCCTACGGCACCATTGCACTGGCGGCAGTCGTGCCCTCCGCACTGTATTTCCTCGGCCTGTTTATCCAGATTGATGCCTATGCTGCGCGCAACAAACTTCAGGGCCTGCCGGCCAGCGAATTGCCGTCACTCAGGCAGACATTAAAGGAAGGCTGGTACTTCATCTTCGTGTTTGCCCTGCTGATCTGGATGCTGTTCTTCCTGCGACGAGAGGCCACGGCACCATTCTTTGCAACGGTTCTCTTGCTGGTGATCAACCAGGTACTGCCCTACCAGCGCTGGAAGTGGCAAGACGTGAAGGACTTCTTCGCAGAGTCAGGGAAGCTGTTTGCAGAGCTGATCGCGATCCTCACCGGTGTTGGCTTGCTGGTAGGTGCACTGTCGGTTACCGGGCTGTCAGGCACTATTGCCAATGACCTTATCTACCTTGCCGGTGGCAACACCCTGGTACTGCTTTTGATGGGAGCACTGACCAGCTTTGTGCTCGGCATCGGCATGACAGTTACAGCTGCCTATATTTTCCTGGCGGTTGCGCTCGCACCGGCCCTGATAAACGGCGGCGGCATGGATCCCCTGGCCGTTCACCTGTTCATCCTTTACTGGGGCATGCTCAGTTTCATCACCCCACCGGTTGCCCTGGGCGCCTTTGCCGCTGCAACGGTTGCCGGCTCCAACGCAATGAAAACCGGTGTGGAAGCCATGCGGCTGGGCAGCGTGATCTACTTTATCCCGTTCCTGTTTGTGCTTAATCCAGCGCTGATCTTTCAGGGTACCTGGAGCGAGATTCTCCTGGTGATTGTACAAGCACTGATTGGGGTAACGTTGATAGCATCGGCGATGCAAGGCTGGCTGATCGGGGTAGGCTCTCTGGCAGCAAGCAAACTGTTGCAATGGCCAATCCGGCTGGGACTCATTGCCGGTGGCATGATCCTTGCCATCCCCGGTGGCGGACCGGTTCCGCTGACCAATCTGGAATTGTCTCTTATTAGTGCTGCGTTGATCATTCCTGCGGTCATCGCCGCCGCACTGACGCACAAGAAACACGAAAGAAGGGAAAAGGCCCTGGCCTGAGACGGTCCTGCCCGGAGGGTGACACACCCTCCGGGCAATTCAATTACAAAAAGCCGGAAAGTCTCTGGCGCACAATCCCTTCAGCCTCTTCCATGATTCTGCGGACCAACTCATCGCATGAAGGGATATCATTAATCAACCCAACAACCATGCCACAACTCCAGGCAGCTTCATCCATCTTGCCTTCCTGCAGCACCAACTTACCCTTTGCACCTGTGACAAGGTGACGGATATCGTCAATGGTTTCCTGGTCACCCTTTTCACTCTCAATCCGGATAATTTCCCGCACGGCGGCGTTATCCATCACCCGCTCGGTGTTCTTCAGGTTACGCATGATCAGCCGGGTCTGCAGTTCATTGGCGTCCACAATTGCCTGCTTCACGTTCTCATGAACCGGCGCTTCTTTGGTGGCCAGAAAACGGGTGCCCATATTCATGCCTTCGGCACCCAATGCCATAGCCGCTACCAGGCTCCGGCCATCGGCCATCCCGCCAGATGCAATGAAAGGTATCTTCAGCTCTTCAGCCGCACGGGGCAGCAGGATGAAGTTTGGCACATCATCCTCACCGGGATGGCCGCCGCATTCAAAGCCGTCCACACTGACGGCATCACAACCGATTCGCTCGGCCTTCAAAGCGTGGCGAACAGATGTGCACTTGTGGATAACCTTGATACCCGCAGCCTTCAACTGCTCCATGTACTGCTCGGGGCTGCGGCCGGCGGTTTCAACCGCCTTGACACCACTGCGGATGATAACGTCAATGTACTCGGGGTAAGGCGGCGCGTTGAAGGACGGCAGGAAGGTCAGGTTTACACCGAAGGGTTTATCCGTCATCTGCTGGCAGCGGGCGATTTCACTGGCGAGATGTTCAGGCGTAGGCTGGGTCAGGGCGGTAATCATGCCCAGACCACCGGCATTGGAGACTGCCGATGCCAGTTCGGCAAAGCCTACGTTGTGCATGCCACCCTGTACGATCGGGTGCTCGATTCCAAATAATTCCGTAATTCGTGTTTTCACGGCATCACTCTTTTGTTGTTGATAAACATTTCCGGCCCTTAAACGTGAAGGAGCCGCTGCTGCGGCTCCTTCGTTGTCTTGCGATTACAGCTGCAGCGAGCGAACTTCCAGAAACTCCTCAAGCCCCCACTTGCCGAACTCCCGTCCGATACCGGAATGGCCAAAGCCACCAAAGGGAGCCAGCGGGTTAAAGCCGCCACCGTTCACGGACACCTGACCGGTCCGGAGCTTTGCAGCAAAGGCCTTCGCCCTTTCCTGATCTGCCGACCAGACTGCTCCGGACAGCCCATAGGCTGTGCCATTGGCAATACGCAAGGCTTCGGCCTCATCGCTGTAGGGAATCACGCACAGCACGGGACCGAATATTTCTTCCTGAGCGATTGTGCTGTTCGGATCTACATTGCCAAAGACGGTTGCCTGTACAAAGTATCCCTTGTCCAGACCGTCCGGCGAATCCTGACCGCCGGCCATCAGGGTTGCGCCTTCGGCAACACCGAGCCGGATGTAATCCACCACCCGGTCCCGCTGTTGCGAGGAGGCCAAGGGGCCCAAACGGGTAGTTTCATCCAGCGGGTTACCCGGAGTCATTCGGGCCGCGGCTGCAGCCGCCAGCTTGCACGCCTCGTCATGGCGATCGGCGGGCACCAGCAGCCGGGTCAGGGCGGTGCAGGTTTGTCCGGAGTTGAGCAGGCAGTTGCTCACTGTGCCTTTTACTGCGGCTTCCAGGTCCGCATCCGGCAATACAACCGATGCCGATTTGCCGCCCATTTCCAGCGCAATTCGCTTGAAATCATCTGCAGCGGCGTGGGCAATCGTGTGGCCGGTACGAGTGGATCCGGTAAAAGACACCATGCGTACATCCGGATGCCGGATCAGGGTTTCACCAACGGTTTGCCCGGCCCCGCATACCATGTTGAACACTCCCGCCGGCAGGTCGGTTTCATCCAGAATGTCTGCGAGGATAAAAGCTGCCTGCGGCGCAATCTCAGAGGGCTTCAGCACGACGGTGCAGCCGGCAGCAATCGCCGGTACTACCTTCAGAATGATCTGATGCAGCGGGTAGTTCCAGGGCGTAATACAGCCCACCACTCCGACCGGCGCATATTGCACTTCCGAGTTACCAGACTGCTCAACGAACGGAAACTCCGGCAACATATCGGTATAGGTCTTGGTTACAGTTGCCGGCAGGCCAGCCTGGATTGCCGTGGCAAGCTTCAGTGGCATGCCCACTTCCCGGCTGACCGCTTCCGCAATTTCCGGTGCCCTTTGCTTGAGTCCAGCATGCAGCTGGCCAAGCACGTTCACCCTTTGCTCTACAGAACTTTCAGACCAGGCCTCAAATGCTGCATGCGCAGCGGCAATTGCAAGCTCCATCTGCCCCGGATCGGACATGGGCACCCGGGCAATCACGTCGCCGGTGGCCGCTTCATGCACATCCGCCATGTCGCCGCTCCAGTCAACCCAGCTGCCATTAATGTAGTTCTTGTTCAGAATCTTCATGTTTTTCCCTCAGTCGAAGACAATCACGCCACGCGCGTTCTTGCCCGAGATCATGTCGTCAAAGGCCTGAACAGCTTCATCTATGGAGTAAGTCTGGGTGATCAGCTCATCGAGTTTAAGTTTGCCCGCACGGTACAAACCCAGAAGTCGCGGGAAATCGTGTTGCGGCCGGGCTGAACCCAGCCAGCTGCCCTTCAGGGTGCGCTCGTCGGCCGGCAGGGTGAGCGTAGTAATCGAGGTTTTGTCTTTCGGGTCAGCGACCCCTACCACGACAGCGGTACCACCGCGCCCGAGAGACTTGTAGGCTTGCTCAACCACGGCACCGGCACCAACACACTCAAAGGCGTAATCCACGCCGCCGGTCAGTTTTCTGATGGCCTTGGCGGCATCGTTCACTTCATTGAGGTCAATCGTGTGGGTGGCACCGAATTCCCGCGCCATGGCGAGTTTTTTCGGGTTGTTGTCCACCGCCACAATCATTTCGGCACCGGCGGTTGCGCAGCCCTGAACGGCGTTCAGGCCAACACCGCCAATACCGAACACCGCAGCCCTGGAACCCGGCTCCAGCCCGGCAGTATTAAATACAGCACCCACACCGGTCATCACGGCACAGCCCACCAATGCGGCGTTCTGTAGTGGCACATCCTCTGCAACCTTCACGCAGTTATCCACATGCAGGGTTGCATACTCCGCCATCACGCCGCAGGCGCCGAACACATTCAAGGGCTCGCCCTGGCTGTCGCGGGTTCGAACGGTTCCATCGGGCAGTGTAAACATCGCCTTGCGGGCGCTTTCACACAGAACCGGATGGCCACGCACACACTGGCGGCACTTGCCGCACATTGAGATAAACGAACTAACAACGTGGTCGCCTTCACTGAAGCCTTCCACACCCTCGCCAACTTCAACCACCACACCGGCCGCCTCGTGGCCCAGTACCAATGGCGGTGGATACTGAATCTTTCCAGTGGTGGCTGAAAGGTCGCTGTGGCATACGCCGCAGGCGGCAACCTTGATGGTTATCTCGCCCCGTTTTGGTCCGTCCACCGTAATCTGTTCGACCTGTACCGGCTTGCCCCACTCCCGGCAGACCACCGCCTTTGCTTGTCTGTCCATTACCCTGACTCCTGTTGTTTTTGTGTTGATTCAGAGTTGGCGAGGCCGGTCAGAATGCCTCGTCAAACATATCCAGTGCCGTTGAGTCCACCGATTGCAGCAACTCAGCCGTTGCAACCACTCCGGGCAATTCGTACCGACAGAAATAATCGCAGGCGCGCAACTTACCCTGATAGAAGTCCTCCGTCTGCTCACCGGGCCCGCCTAGTCCGACAAGGGCTTTCAGGGCCTGTCGCACCCAGAGCCAGCCGACAACCACCTGCCCGAAGGCGTCCAGGTACAGAGTGGCATTTGCCAGTGCTTTTTCCTTGTCACCGGAGGCCTTTACCTCATTGATCACCCGGGTAGCTTCAATCATTGCTGACAGGGACCGCTCAAGCAGCCCGGCATTAGAAGCCAGCCGTTCCTGCTTGCGGGCCTCGGCAATAGTGGCTTCAATCCTTCGCACCAGTTCGCGATAATACCGGCCATCGGCCATGGAAACCTTGCGGCCAAGCAGGTCCATGCCCTGAATACCATGGGTACCCTCGTGGATCGGGTTAAGCCGGTTATCCCGGTAGAACTGTTCCACCGGATATTCCCGGGTGTAGCCGTAGCCACCATGCACCTGAATTGCCAGACTGTTAGCTTCGAGACAATAACGGGAAGGCCAGGACTTGATCACCGGCGTGAGCAAGTCGAGCAGCCCGGCGGCAAGCTCGCGCTGCTCGCCAGTTTCCGCAAACTTCTTTTCGTCCACCAATACCGCACCTTGCAGACAAAGCGCCAGCCCTCCTTCCACATAGGCCTTCTGGGCCAGCAGCATGCGCCGGATATCGGCATGGCGGATCAGAGGCACCTGGGGGCTCTCCGGATCCTTTTCTCCAACCGGACGCCCTTGCTGCCGCTCGCGGGCATACTCAAGGGCATGAAGATAGCCGGTGTAACCCAGCATCACCGAGCCCAGACCAACGCCAATCCGGGCTTCGTTCATCATATGGAACATGGCAGCCAGGCCCTCGTGGGGCGCGCCAACCAGATACCCGACCGCCCCCGCTGCCTCACCAAAGTTCAACATGGTAGACGTCGTGCCACGGTATCCCATTTTGTGAATCAGGCCAGCCAGGGCGACATCGTTGCGCTCGCCCAAAGAGCCATCTTCGTTAACCAGGACCTTCGGCACCAGAAACAGGGAAATTCCTTTTACGCCGGCCGGGGCCCCAGGTAAACGCGCGAGTACCATATGAATGATGTTCTCGCTCAGCTCGTGATCACCACCCGAGATGTAGATCTTGTTACCAAATAACCTATAACTGCCATCCGCCTGTGGCTCCGCGCGAGTGCGCAGATCTCCCAGAGAGGAACCTGCATGGGGCTCGGTCAGGCACATGGTGCCGAAAAAACGCCCCGCCAGCATCGGCTCGGCGTAGCGGCTTTTCTGCTCGTCGGAGCCATGGGCGAGAATCAGGTTAGCTGCCGCAATAGTTAGCCCGGCGTAGCCCTGAGTCCCTACGTTGGCTCCTTTGAGCATCCCCACACACATCTGGGCAACCGCACTGGGCAGCTGCATGCCACCGCGCTCGTAGTCCTGACTGGCCGCCATCAGACCAGTACTTTTCAGTACGTCCAGCGCCTTGTGAACTTCCGGGCGCATGTGCACACGGCCATTCTCGAAGGTCGGCTCTTCTTCATCCACCAAGCGAGCATGGGGTGCGAACTCCTCTACGGCAACTTTCAGCGCCAGGTCCAGCGCCGCCTGCAGCGTTTCACGACTATGGTCCTGATAGCGCTCAAATCTGAGCACCTTCTCTACTTCATGAAGTTCATAAAGCTGGAAAGCCAGGTCCCGGGTACTGACGATTTTCTGCTGCATGACGGCGCTCTCCGTTTATACCACTTCGAACAGGCCGGCTGCGCCCTGACCGCCGCCAATGCACATGGTGACCACCACATATTTGGCACCCCGGCGCTTGCCTTCAATCAGGGCATGGCCGGTAAGGCGGGAACCGCTCACACCATAGGGGTGACCCACAGAAATAGAGCCGCCATTCACGTTCAGCTTTTCCATCGGAATACCCAGACGGTCGCGGCAGTAGACCACCTGGGATGCAAAGGCTTCGTTCAGTTCCCACAGGTCAATGTCGTCCATGGTCAGGCCGTTGCGGGCAAGCAGGCGTGGAACAGCAAACACCGGGCCGATACCCATCTCGTCGGGCTCGCAGCCCGCAACAGCAAAGCCACGGAAAATGCCCATAGGCTCAATGTTGTGCTTTTCGGCATAGGTGCTGTCCATGACCGTACAGACGGAGGCGCCATCAGAAAGCTGGCTGGCGTTGCCCGCGGTAACAAACTGGCCCGGGCCACGTACCGCGTCCAGTGAGGCCAGCCCTTCCAGTGTGGTATTCGGGCGGTTGCACTCGTCCCGGTCCAGGGTTACCTGTTTTTCGCTCACTTCACCGGTTTCTTTGTCTTTAACCAGCATGGTGGCGTCAAAAGGCACAATTTCGTCGTCAAACTTGCCGGACTGCTGGGCCGCGGCGGTGCGCTGCTGGGAAATCAGTGCGTACTCATCCTGGGCTTCACGGCTTACGTTGTAACGCTGGGCGACAATATCGGCCGTTTCGATCATCGACAGGTACAGTTCCGGCTTGTTCTTCATCAGCCATTCGTTAGTAGCACGGAAGCCATTAAGTTTGTCGTTCTGAACCAGGGAGATGGACTCTACGCCACCAGCCACGATGGCAGGCACCTTCTCCGACATCACTCGCTGCGCAGCAATAGCAATAGATTGCAGGCCGGAGCTGCAGAACCGGTTAATTGACAGCCCGGCCGTAGTAACCGGGAGCCCGGCGCGAATAGCCGCCAGGCGTGCCATGTTCTTGCCCTGACAACCTTCGTGGAAGGTTGCGCCCAAAATGACATCTTCAACAATGGCAGGATCAATTCCGGCACGCTCAACGGCGTGCTGGATAACGTGCCCGGCCAGATCAACACTGTGCGTGTTGTTCAGGGCACCACGATAGGACTTGCCAAGGCCGGTACGCGCGGTCGAAACGATGACAGCATCAGACATAAGATGAACTCCTTATAATTATAGATCGCTGAACTTGCGGCCTTCCGCCACCAGCTTCTCGAGCAACGGCGCAGGCTTCCACTGCTCGCCACCCACTGTGTTGTTGTAGTTCTTCACTGCCGCCAGAATATTGTCCAGCCCAACCTGATCTGCCCAGAACATGGGGCCGCCACGATACGCGGGGAAACCATATCCGTAGATCCAGACCACATCGATGTCCAGTGACCGGTCGGCAATGCCTTCTTCCAGTATCTTGGCACCTTCGTTGACCATTACATACATGCAACGCTCAAGGATTTCCTGGTCGGTAACCTCCCGGGCTACGATCCCCTGTTCCGCGCGGAAGCTTTCAATCAGCTGTTCCACTTCCGGGTCGACAACCGGCGCGCGGCTACCTTCCTCATATTTGTATACCCCAGCCTGGGTTTTCTGTCCCAGACGACCCTGCTCAACCAGCTTGTCCATCCAACTGGCCGGCACATCTTCACCGGCGTTACGACGCTCTTCACGAATACGATAACCGACATCAATGCCGGCCAGGTCAGACATCGCAAACTGCCCCATCGGGAAGCCGAGGTCGGTCAGTACCTTGTCCACCTGCTGCGGCGAAGCACCCTCGTTTACAAGCGCCATGGCCTCGGCACCGCGTTTATGCAGCATCCGGTTGCCAACAAAGCCGTGACAGTTACCGACCATGACTCCGACTTTGTTAATTTTCTTCGCTACGGCCATCACAGTGGCCTTCACCTCGTCAGACGTCTTGCTGCCACGAACATTTTCCAGCAGCTTCATTACGTTAGCCGGGCTAAAGAAGTGCATACCCACAACGTCTTCCGGGCGTTTGGTAGCAGAGGCAATTTCATCAATGTCGAGGGTCGAGGTGTTGGACGCCAGAATAGCGCCCGGCTTACACACTTCATCCAGCTTGGCGAAGATTTCTTTCTTGATAGCCATATTCTCAAATACGGCTTCGATCACCAGATCCACATCACGGAAATCGTCATAGCTCAGGCTGGTTTTGATCAGCGCCATACGCTCTTCCACCTGCTCTGCAGTGAGCTTGCCTTTCTTGGCGGAGTTTTCGTAGTTACGGCGAATTACGGCAAGGCCTCGATCAAGCGCGTCCTGTTTGACCTCAACGATGGTGGCAGGAATGCCCACATTGGCGAAGTTCATGGCAATACCACCACCCATGGTGCCGGCACCGATAATACCCACACTCTTCACCTCACGTACCGGAGTATCCTTGGCCAGGCCTTTGACCTTGGAAACCTCGCGCTCGGCAAAGAACGAATGAATCAGGCCAGCACGCTGCGGCGATTCCATGCATTCCTTGAACAGTTCACGCTCACGCTTCAGGCCCTCGGCAAACGGCAAGGTGAAAGCTGCTTCTACGGCGTCGACACACTTGAAAGGAGAGAACAGGCCACGGGCTTTTTTGGCCAGGCCAGCACGGAACTGGTCAAAGACATCGCTGCCCTTGTCAGCTTCAACCTTGTCGGCAATATCACGCACCCTGCGCACCGGAGCACCTTCAGCTGCCAGTTTCCGCGCATAGGCCAGCCCAACCTGGCGAATATCGTCACCGCCTTCAACAGCATCAACAATGCCCAGAGCCAGCGCGTCTCTGGCGCCTACAAAGTTGCCAGACGTAATCATTTCCAGTGCCTTCTGGGCACCCACAAGGCGAGGCAGGCGCTGGGTACCGCCAGCACCGGGCAACAGGCCAAGCTTTACCTCAGGTAAACCTACCTTGGCAGACGCCAGGGCGACCCGGTAATGACAACCCAGGGCCGTTTCCAGCCCGCCACCCAGGGCGGTTCCGTGTATAGCGGCGACAATGGGCTTGTCGCTGGTCTCATAGGCATTGATCACATCGGGAAGACCCGGCTCCTGCAAAGGTTTGCCAAATTCACGGATGTCCGCGCCAGCAATGAACGTACGGCCTTCACATACCAGCAGGAGGATATCTGCTTCTGCATCCTTCTGGCCCTGCTCCAGGGCGGCAACCAGGCCGGCACGCACCGCGTGGCTCAACGCATTAACCGGCGGGTAGTTTACGGAAATGACACCGACATTCCCTTCACGGGTATAAGCAACAACCTCAGACATAATCTCCCCTCGCCTTATGATGAAATATGGTTTTATCTAGCGAAATCAATTAACGATTTAATACAAGTTTACCCCTCATTTCAACCACCGTTTTGGTTCAGGCATAAAAAAACCGCAGACTCTCATCTGCGGTTTTCACTTTCGACTCACTCTGTACCGGCTTACTACCGGCGCCCGGCACTAGACCCCGAGCGACTCGATATCACGGGCCAGCATGGCGAGCTGGTGAGCGTAGGAATCGCGTAACTTGTCACCCGGCACCAGATACGAGGGTGCAGCGCAGGTCAAAGCCATGGTAGTGCCATCCTGCAGGTGGATAGGCACACCGGCCGAGTTGATATTTCGATCCCAATCTCCCAGCGAAAGGCAGAAACCGTGCTCCCGGTAATCTTCCATCGCCTGGTCCAGGCCTTCTTTAATAGTCGGCCACTTTTCACCGTACTTCTCAGCCATGGCATCATCTATCAGCTTGCGGGCCGGGTCGCTAACGGCACAGTAATACGCTCGGCCGGCAGAGGTTGTAGACATAGGCAACTTCAAACCGATATCCATGCGCAGCAGTGTTGCTTCCGGTGGCAGGCGATTCTCGACATAAATCATGTGCAAACGGTCGCGACAGGTGAGACCAACCGACATGTTGGTTTGCCGGGCGAACTCATCCATGTAAGGCTTGGCAAGCTGACGAACCTTCAAATTCGACACATAGGCATAGCCCAAAGCCAGTACGCCCGAGCTGAGCTGATATTTTTCCAACTGCTGGTTATAACTCAGGTAGCCAAGCTTGGTCAGAGTGTATGTCATCCGGGAAACGGTAGGCTTGGGAAGGCCAGTAATCCTGGCGATATCCTGGTTACCTAGAATCACAGATCCCTGACTGAAAGCGCGCAGTACATCGAGCCCCCGGGACAGCGCCTCTACAAACTTGCGATCCTTGCCCGGCTGAACGGGCTTGCCATCGCCAGACGCTACTTTCAACTCCGGTGAGTTGTCCTGCTGTTTTTTTGCCATAACTTGCCTATTTCCTGAACTGCGTTGCCTGTCACGGATAGCCTGGAGAACCGTGGGCGTGAAAAGTGGACATATTCTAGTCTATGAGAAACTCAAGAACCACAATCTGCCATCAAATTTCATGCCAGATTCGAAACACTGGCATTACCCGATGCCACGAAATAGCCATGACGGAAACCCGGGCAACCTTTACCATAGTATAGCGATACTTTATTCTGCAATGCGGAACCAAGTCATATGCACGACAACAAACCATACTCAGGAGCATGTATGAAGGTACTTTTTGTAGCGGGCGATCCCAAACCAGAGCGCTGGACCGTACCTATCAAACAACTGCTACCAGAAGCAGACATTTATGTCTGGGATCCGGACGGACCGGCGATTAATGCAGACTACGCCATCGTATGGCAGCCCCCGGCGAAGCTGTTCGAGCGTGAAACCCGCCTGAAGGCCGTGTTCAACCTGGGCGCCGGTATCGACGGATTGCTGAAAGTCCCCAACCTGCCGGCAGACCTTACCGTGGTAAGACTGGAAGATGCCGGCATGTCGGTACAGATGGCCGAGCATGTACTGCACCAGATACTGGAAGTCAGCCGGCAGATGGAGCTGTACCGGGATCAGCAACGCCAGCGGCTGTGGAAGATACACCGCCCCATCAGCCGGAAAGAGTGGCCCATCGGCATTATGGGGCTTGGGCACATTGGCAAGCGTGTGGCCAGCACACTGGCAAGCCTGGACTATACGGTAAACGGCTGGGCCAGGAGTGAGCACACGGTAGAAGGCGTGCGCACCTTTGCAGGCAACGGGCAACTCGGAGAGTTTCTGGGGGCAACGCGAGTGCTGGTTAACACCCTGCCACTGACCAGCGAAACCGAAAACATCCTTAACTACGACCTGTTCAGCCAGCTCCAGCCGGGTGCGGTGCTGATCAACGTCGGCCGGGGGGAGCACCTCGTGGAAGAAGACCTGCTCAGGGCACTGAATGAGGAGAAACTGCAGCGGGCCTCACTGGATGTGTTCCGCAAGGAACCTTTGCCGGCTGGCCACCCATTCTGGGAGCGAACCGACATCACAATCACGCCGCACATTTCGGCGCGAACTCTTCGGGATGCCACCCTGGAGCAGATCACCGGGAAAATCCGGGACCATGCCAGCGGGCACCCCATCACAGGAATAGTCGACATAGCCCGTGGCTACTGACTAACCCGCGAGCCGATTCTGCCGGTCAACCCAGGACCGGCAGAAGTACCGCAAACACCGCCAGCAATAACAGCAACAGCGGCACCACCAGCAAGACAAAAACACCGTTCCACTGAAAGGCCACTACGTTGCGGGAAACCTGACCAAACCGTGACAGCAACATCACCGACGGCCCGAACGGCGACACCATCATTGCCAGCGAGAAACCAATAACCAGGCCAATTGCCACCAGCATCGGGTCAGCCCCGCTAGCCACAAGTTGCGCAAGCATGCCCGACTGCACGCTCAGCACGGTAATCGGAATCACCCCGGCCATGGAGAACAGCGGCATGATCAGCAGCCCTGCGGCTGCAATCAGGTAACTACCCCAGCCGCTCACCACAAGTCCGTTCAACAGATCTGACGGCACCACAGTGGCAATCGATACCCCAAGCATGGCTGAGCCGGCAAAGATCGCCATTTCGTTGGACATCACCGCCAACTGTCCCACCCCTTCTGCCAATACCGCCACCGGAGAGCGTTCCTGCAACAACATATAAGACAAAGTGACAGCCGGAACAGCCAACATGGCAGCCACCGACACCTTCACGCCCGCCAAGGCAACCAGCAACGCCATACAGGCAAACACCACCAGAACCAGAAGCGTCAGTTTGCCCGTTCCTTCAGGCCAGCCGTCGAGCGCAACCCGTTCACTACTGATTTCCCGGAAGCGCTGCCTTTCCAGCACCCAGCCAACCACGATCATCAGCAAAGCTGCCACAAAGCCGAAAGGCAAAAGAGAAGACCAGCTGAGCTGGGGCAGCTCTCGCGTGAGAATCGCAACCGCTACGCTGGTGGGTGCCACCAATGGCACCAGGGCAAACCCTCGCAAGGCGCTGATCAGCACGCTCCTGAGCCACTGCAGCCTTGCCGCTCCCTCTATTCCCCTCTCCTTAAGGCTATCTGCGAGAGTGCCACATAGAAGGCTCATCATTCCGAAACTGAGTACCGAAGCAATACCGCAGCTCACCGCCGCATACTTTGGGTATAAAAGGGATGCCCGACCCCCGAGCAGCACATCGTGGATACGCCTGAGGACTTCAAAGCGGCGCACCAGGCACTGCATCATCCCCAGGCTGCCCAAAAACGCCGAATAGAACGCTGCATCCGACAACGCATCAAGGGCACCGTCCATTCCGAGACGGCCGGTCACAAACAAACCAGCACTAAACGTGAGGGAAAGCAGGAACAACGTCCTTGCATAGACCTGAAGGCGCATCGCGCCCAGAACAAACACCAGGATGAATACCAGCCCGGCAGAGGCGCTAAGGGCTTTGCTCTGCAGACAAATCGCGACAAGCTCCATGACCACGGCACAAGCCAGCAGCCAGCGAAGAGTTCCATTCATAAACCAGTCAGCCACCAATGATGAACAATTCTTGCAATTGAGATAGACCCAGATTAGTCTTTTCCAATATCATTTACAAAACTATATTCCGCAGTTCGGAATTACCTAACCATAATCGATACGGCAATTCTTATGAACGCATACATCTATGATGGCTTGAGAACACCATTTGGGCGGCATGCAGGCGCCCTGGCCAAGGTTCGCCCCGACGACCTGCTGGCCGAGGTCATTCGCGCACTCATTGAGCGCAACGCCTTTGCTCCGGAGAATTATGAAGACGTGATTGCCGGCTGCACCAACCAGGCCGGTGAAGATGCCCGCAACCTGGCACGGCACGCCGGACTGCTGGCAGGCTTGCCGGTCGAAACCGGTGGCCAGACCGTGAACCGGCTTTGCGGCTCTGGCCTTGCCGCCATCATCGATGCTGCCCGCGCTATCCGTTGTGGCGAAGGCGACCTGTTCGTAGCCGGCGGTGCCGAGAGCATGAGCCGCGCGCCGTTTGTGCTGGCCAAGTCCGAATCACCTTACAGCCGTGAATTCCGCGCCTTTGACAGCACCATTGGTGCCCGCTTCCCGAACCCGCTGATCGAACGCCAGTTCGGCTCGGACACCATGCCGGAAACCGCAGACAACATTGCGCGCGAACTTAACCTGTGCCGACTGGAAGTGGATCGCTTTGCCGCACAAAGCCAGGCCCGCTATGAAGCCGCCCGCCAGGACGGTTTTTTCAAAGACGAGATCCTGCCCATTTCTGTACCTCAGGGCCGCAAACAACCGCCACTGACCGTACAGGACGACGAGCATCCAAGGCCTACATCCAACCTCGAGGCGCTTTCCAATCTTCGCTCGCTGGCTGAAGATGGCGTGGTTACTGCCGGCAACGCCTCCGGCGTGAACGATGGCGCTGCCGCCCTGATTATCGGCTCCGAAGAAGCCGGCAAGCGGGCTGGCATCCAGCCCCGCGCACGTATCGTATCGGCTGCCATCGCCGGCGTTGCGCCCAATGTAATGGGGTACGGCCCGGTTCCGGCAAGCCAGAAAGCCTTGGCCCGGGCAGGCCTGACACTAAAAGACATGGATGTAATCGAGATCAACGAGGCGTTCGCCGCCCAGGTTCTCGGTTGCACCACCAAACTGGGAATCGATCCTTCCGATTCCAGACTCAACCCGAACGGCGGCGCCATCGCCGTGGGGCACCCTCTTGGCGCTTCCGGCGCCCGGATTGCCCTGACGGCGGTACGCCAACTCGAACGTACCGGTGGCCGTTACGCTCTGATCAGCATGTGCATTGGTGTAGGCCAGGGCATTGCTGCTGTAATTGAACGGGTTTCCAACTAACTTTTCAGGAGAACAACAATGGCTTCCGCACCTTGGGATGACCTGCTGAACTTTGAATCACAACTGGACGAAACCGAGCGTCAGGTACGCGACAGCATTCGCAGCTTCTGCGATAACCGTCTGATGCCCGGCATCGTCGAGGCAAACCGCCACGAAAAATTCGACCGCAGCATCTTCACCGAAATGGGTGAACTGGGCATGCTGGGTGCCACCCTGCCGGAAGAGTACGGCGGCCCCGGCCTGAACCACGTGTGCTACGGCCTGATCGCACGGGAAGTTGAACGGGTAGACTCTGCCTACCGCTCGGCCCTGAGCGTACAGTCTTCACTGGTGATGTACCCGATCTTCTCTTACGGCAAAGAAGAGCTGAAAAAGCGCATTCTGCCGAAACTGGCCTCTGGCGAGTTTGTTGGCTGCTTCGGCCTGACCGAACCCAACCACGGCTCTGACCCCGGTGGTATGGAAACCCGCGCCAAGAAAGTTGACGGCGGCTACCTGCTGAGCGGCTCCAAGACCTGGATCACCAACTCCCCGATTGCCGACGTTTGTGTGGTCTGGGCCAAGCTGGACGGCGTGGTAAACGGCTTTGTGATCGAGCGCGAAGGCGCCACGGGCCTGGAAACCCCGAAGATTGAGGGCAAGTTCTCGCTGCGCGCCTCCGACACCGGTTCTATCTTTATGGACGAAGTCTTCGTTCCTGAAGAAAACCGCCTGGAAGTTGAAGGCCTGAAAGGCCCCCTGAGCTGCCTTACCAAGGCTCGCTACGGTATCAGCTGGGGCGCCCTGGGTGCCGCGGAATTCTGCTGGCATGCAGCCCGCAACTACACCCTGGAGCGTAAGCAGTTTGGCAAGCCCCTGGCCGCCAATCAGCTGATCCAGAAGAAGCTGGTAGACATGCAGACTGAAATCACCCTCGGCCTGCAGGCAGTACTGCAGCTGGGCCGCATGATGGATGCCGGCATTGCCACCCCGGATTCCGTTTCCCTTCTGAAGCGTAACAACTGTGGCAAGGCCCTGGACATCGCCCGGGTAGCCCGCGACATGCACGGTGGCAACGGTATTGCCGATGAATACCACGTTATCCGCCACGTCATGAACCTGGAAGCGGTTAACACTTACGAAGGCACCCACGACGTCCACGCCCTGATTCTGGGCCGTGGCCAGACCGGCATTCAAGCCTTCAGCTGATCCCTTCGGAACAGCACCCCTGAACCCCTCTACGGAGGGGTTTTTTGTGCCCGGCGTCCGAGGCCTGCGCTTCGCGCAGGCATAAAAAAGCCCCGGTGTGCAGCGCACCCGGGGCAAGCGATGAAATACCTAATATTCGTTTTAACTCAACGGAAATCGCTGATCAGAATGACAACCTGGCGGAAGCCATTACCTGCTCATACTGCTGACTGCCGCTGCCGGCGATCTCGCCAAAGTCCCAGTAGGCATACTCAAGACCCAGAGCAAGGTTCTCATGAGCGGACCACAGCAGGTTAGCGTGGACTGAGGTGGAGGAGTCGAAATAGCTGAGAGTCCCTGCAGGAGAGAAGTCCAGATCGTCCACAATCTCGGTATGGGAAACCGACAGGTTACTTCTCCAGGCTGAATTCCAGAAGTGACGGTAGGCCGCAGTGACCCCGTAGGTATTCAGCGGCTCAACCTTTCCGGCCGCCTGCTCAGCCCGATCCACATCCGGGTAGGTGAACAGCCCCATGTAACGGCCAAGCGCTCCATAGCTGTATTGCAGACGCAAGTCATCACGCCCAAACGTAGGAATACGGGCACTCAGAGATACAGCACCGGCTGCCTTGGTGTCCTCCGCAGCATCATCTTCCAGGTGGCGCAGCAGGGCCGCAACAGAGTAGAAACCGTAGTTGCCGCGAGTCTGATAGCGCGCTACGAGATCCGGATAGGACTGATCGCCATAGGATTCAGAGCCAAAACCATCTTCCGGGTTTTCGAGGGCGACCATCAACTTGCCACCCGGAGCGGACATGTTATAGCGGAGCATCGGCTGTCGGGCATAGATAAAGGCAGCCTGTTTACCTTAGTCCAGAATCTCTGGCAATGCAGACAGATCGGTAAAGGTTGTGTAGGTCTGGCCAAAATCCCAACCATTCCAGGAGCCATACGCCTGCCGCATGCGCGGATTATAGCTGTTTGAGACAACTTCATTGCCGGGAGCATCAGCCGCGGTGTTGAAATCCATTTCGATGTACGTGGTCAAATCATGGCCGGCAACATCCTCGGTCTTGGTACCAATGCTGATACGAGATTCACGGACAGAGAAGCCTGTTTTCCAGTCGCTTTCACCTTCATTGGCCGCCTTGGCAAGCGTCCGGGGCAAACCAATGGAGTAACCGTTGCTGATTCCATTACCGTTGGATCCGAAAATCACATCGGCCTTGATGAACCCGCCAAATGTAATCGTGGTATCACCAATCTTCATCCCCTTGCCTTCACGTAACAGATATGGGTTGTCGTCCCGCGCCTCAGGGGCAGTCGACACATGACTTTCCAGAACCTGGATGCGCTCACGCAGCTCTTCCAGCTCTGTGTTGCTCTGCGCCTGGGCAGTTACCGAGCCAAGCATCAGCAGAGGTGCACCCGCCAGGGCTACGGCGCGGACCAGCGGATGGGTGGCAAAACGGGTTGTTGTTGTTGTCATCTTGAAAAACCTCGCATCGGAGTTGGTTAGCGTCTTTATTGTTAAATCTACGGGACTGGCACATACCTTCGCGCAATAATTCCGCACAACGGAACTGCTGGTTATTTGCATTTCATTATGCAGTACCATCTTCCGCGACGACGAATATAGATGAAGAATTTTAGATCAACAAGTCCATTTATCTTTTTGCATGTCTACAACGATGCATTTTTTGACAGTTGATTCCGTTAGCATTGACATCCACCGTTTGGTTGATGGATCATGGAACAATTCTGCTATGCGGTATACATTTTCGCTAAGAGCACGGTGAGGGTTACCTATGAACATGAATTACACAGCCGAGGAATTGGCTTTCCGCGATGAAGTTCGCGCATTTCTGGATGCCAAGCTGCCTGAAGACATCGCAGCCAAGGTGAAAGGCTTTCGCAAGCTGAGCAAGGAAGACCACCAGCGGTGGCAAAAAATTCTCAGCGAGCAAGGCTGGTACGCCACGCACTGGCCGGAACAGTACGGGGGTGTCAGCTGGACACCGGTCCAGAAGCACATCTGGGATGAAGAGTCCTGCCGTTACGGTGTGCCCCGCTCCATTCCCTTCGGCGTAAATATGGTGGCCCCGGTCATCATCAAGTTCGGCTCCGAAGAACAGAAGCAGCAGTACCTGCCCCGGATTCTGAGCGGCGAAGACTGGTGGTGTCAGGGTTATTCCGAGCCGGGCGCCGGCTCTGACCTGGCTTCCCTGAAAACACGGGCTGTACGCGAAGGCGACCATTACATCGTTAATGGCCAGAAGACCTGGACCACGCTGGGCCAGCACGCCAACATGATCTTCTGCCTGGTTCGCACCAACACAGAAGTGAAGGCGCAGGAAGGCATCTCATTCCTGTTGATCGACATGAATACCCCGGGCATCACCGTTCGTCCGATCATCACTCTGGACGGCGAGCACGAAGTTAACGAAGTCTTCTTCGAAGACGTGAAGGTTCCCGTCGAGAACCTGGTGGGTGAAGAAGATAAAGGCTGGACCTACGCCAAGTACCTGCTCACCTACGAGCGTACCGGCCTGGCGGGCATCGGCCTGTCCAAGGCAGCACTGACACACCTCAAGCAGCTGGCCAGCCGTCGGGTGAAGAACGGCAAACCTCTGATTCAGGATCCGACCTTCAGCCAACGTATCGCGCAGGTCGAAATCGACCTGATGGCAGCAGCGATCAGCAACCTGAGAATTGTTGCCTCGGTAGAAGGCGGCGGCGTTCCGGGAGCGGAAAGCTCTATGCTGAAAGTGCGCGGCACCGAGATTCGCCAGGCCATCAACGACCTGGCACGCCGGGCGATCGGACCTTACGCCATTCCGTTTGTTGAAGAAGAGATGGACCAGGCCTATGACGGCGAATTCCTGTCTGACCCGGATGCTGCGCCTCTGGCTGCCCATTACTTCAACAACCGCAAGCTGTCTATTTTCGGTGGATCAAACGAGATCCAGAAGAACATCGTTTCGAAAATGATTCTGGGACTTTAAGGAGGCGACCATGGATTTCCGACTCAACGAAGAGCAGCAAATGCTGCAGGACACCGTGGCTCGTCTGGTTCGCGGTGAGTACAGCTTCGAAAAACGGCTGGAATACAGCGAATCAGAGCTTGGCTTCAGTGAAAGTTTCTGGAAGCAACTGGGCGAACTGGGCCTGATGGCGGTGCCATTCCCCGAGGAACTCGGCGGCTTTGGCGGCACCGGCGTTGAAGTTCAAAGCGTGATGACCGAGCTGGGCCGCGGCCTGTGCATCGAGCCGTACCTTCAATCTGTGGTTCTTGGTGGCGGGCTAATTAGCCAGGCCGGCAATGAACAGCAGAAAGAACAGTGGCTGGCCGGCATTGCAACAGGCGAATCCCAGGTAGCCGTTGGCCTGCAGGAGCCCCAGAGCTTCTACAACACCAACGACGTAGAAACCACCGCCGAGAAAACCGACAGCGGCTATGTTCTTAACGGCCGCAAAGCGGTTGTAATCGGTGGCCATAGTGCCGACCTGCTGGTGGTTTCTGCTCGCACCTCTGGCACCAGCCGTGATGCCTCTGGCATCAGCTTGTTTGTCATCGACGCCAACGCTGATGGCCTGGAGCGTCGCAGCTACCCGACCATCGACGGCGCGAAGGGCTGCGATCTATTCCTGAACAACGTCAAAGTCGGCGCAAACGCTCTGCTGGGCAACGAAGGTGAGGCTGCCGATGTTATTGAATACCAGGTTGGCCGTGCCATTTCCGCTCTTTGTGGTGAAGCTGTCGGCGTTATGGAAGTCGCCTGTGACCTGACCCTGGACTATCTCAAACAGCGCAAGCAGTTTGGTGTGCCCATCGGAAAGTTCCAGGTGCTTCAGCACCGGATGGCCGACATGATGTCCGAACTGGAGCAGGCTCGTTCAATGGCCATCCTTGCCGCCAGTGTGGCTGATGAGTCTCAGAGCGACGAACGCCGCCGGGTAATTGCGGCCGCTAAAAACGTAATTAGTCGCAGCGCCCAGTTTATTTCGGAAAAGGGCGTTCAGTCCCACGGCGGTATTGGCATGACCTGGGAATACAACTTTGCCCATTACGCCAAGCGGCTGGTGATGATCAACCACCAGCTGGGCGATGATGACTTCCATCTTGAGCGCTATGCCGCTCTGCTGGAAGCCAACTGATACCAAATCAGTGAACCTTGGGTCTGTCTCCACATTCAGTCAGGACCCTCTTTCGGGGTGGCCTATGCCACCCCTTTTTTATGCCCGGAATAACCTTGAGTAATCATTCTCTGCGGAGGAACAATCATGACAAAAAACCACCCGGACGAAATGCAGGCTGATCTGAGAAAAGCCGAATGGAAAATAAGAACCGAACTGACTGCTGCCTATAGACTGGTAGCCCTCTTTGGCTGGGACGACCTGGTGTTCACCCATCTGTCGGCCCGGGTGCCCGGGCCTGATCATCACTTTCTGATCAATCCCTACGGATTGCTGTTCCATGAAATGACCGCCTCATCCCTGGTGAAAGTCGACCAAAATGGCGAAGTCGTGGAGGCTGGCGGGCTGCGCAGGGTTAACCCGGCGGGGTTTACCATCCACAGTGCCGTACATATGGGGCGTGAAGATGCCGGAGCCGTCATGCACCTGCATGCAGCAGATGGTGTTGCGGTATCAGCCCACCGTGATGGCCTACTGCCCCTGAGCCAGACCGCCATGCTGTGCCTTGAGCACCTGAGTTACCACGAATATGAAGGCGTAGCGCTCAACCTTGATGAGAGGGAGCGCCTGATCCGGGATCTGGGTAGCAAATCCATGATGATCTTGCGAAATCACGGCATTCTGACCGTGGGCCGCGATGTGCCGGAAACCTTCACTTACCTCTACTTCCTGATGAAGGCCTGCGAGATACAGGTAAAAGCGCAGAGCTGTGGCCCGGTATACATGCCCACCCAACAGGCTATCGACACCACGGCGGATCAATCAGGCTCACTCGGCAAGGCAGCAAAGCTTACCTGGCCCGCCCTTCTGAGACTGCTTGATGCCAGGTCTCCTGGCTACAACGTTTGAGCCCTTCATCAATCCACTATCAGGAAGGTCCTATGATTACTGTTGATATTAATGAACTGGCAGCCTATCAGGGCATGCTGATTGGCCACAGCCCCTGGGTAACCGTGAGCCAGGCCATGATAAACGCCTTTGCCGAAACCACCGGCGACCATCAGTGGATCCATGTGGATGTCGACCGGGCCAGCCGGGAGTCACCCTGGAAGAGCCCGGTAGCCCATGGCTACCTGACGGCATCACTGATCCCCAAGCTCAACAGCGAGGTCATCAAGGTGACCGGTACTTCAGCCACCATCAACTATGGCCTGAACAAGCTGCGTTTTCCGGCGGCGGTGAAGGCTGGCTCGGATATCCGGTCCCGGGTTGAGCTGGCATCCCTGAAGCAGGTGGATGATCACCGCCTACTGGCCACCTACCAGACCGTGGTGGAAATAAGGAACGAAGACAAGCCAGCCTGCGTACTGGAAAATCTGGCCATGTACGTGGTCTGAGTTTTCCGGTCAGTGCAAAAAGGCGGCAAGCCCTGAGGGTGGGGGGGGGAGCCGCCTTCCTAACTTCCAGTGTTGTGCAAGCTACTTCTGCCACTCCTGCTCCTGAAGTGCCCGCCACATCAGCTTTCCGGTCGGTGATTTTGGCAACTCATCAACAAATTCAATGATGGTTGGCACCTTGTAGGCCGCCATTTGCTCCTTACACCAACTGATGATGTCATCCTTGGTTGTTGTGCTTTCAGCCTCAGGCGTTAGTACAATACAAGCCTTGACCGTTTCACCACGCTTGGGGTCCGGGGCAGAGATAATGCAGACTTCGTGGATGGATGGGTGACGGTACATCAACCCTTCTACCTCAGACGGCCAGACCTTAAAGCCAGACGCGTTGATCATGCGTTTGACCCGATCCACCATGAAGAAGTAACCATCTTCATCGTAGTAACCCAGATCGCCGGTGCGGAAGAAACGCTTGCCATCGATTTCGACGAATGAAGCCTCGGTATCCACCGGGCGATTCCAGTAGCCCAGCGTGACCTGAGGCCCGCAGGACACGATCTCTCCGGTTTCTCCGACAGCTTTCTCTTCAAGCGTATCCACGTCGATAATCCGGCTGTCGACATCAAACACCGGGATCCCCAGACACTGGGGCTTGGGGCTTTTGGTTGGATTGATATGGGTCGCTGCCATGGTTTCAGACAGACCGTAGCCTTCAATGTAATCAAGGCCCGTCAGCTTTTTGAGCTTCTCGGCGACCGCAACCGGCATGGCGGCACCACCACCACCAATCATATTCAGGCTGCTGATGTCGTACTTGCCCAGCTCCGGATTCGACAGGAAGTCCACCGCCATGGTGACGATGTTGGTCCAGCCGGTAACCTTGTAACGCTCAATCAAACGTGCCGCTGTGGTTCTGTCCCAACGGGTCATGATGACAGAAGTGGCACCGCAGAATATGGGACCGTTCATGGAGCCAGTCATGCCGGTTACGTGGAAGAACGGCAGCGTGGATAGCTGAACACTATCCGGAGTGGACAGATTCCAGAATACCCGGTGCACGGCTGTCGCCATCACCGACCGGTGAGTGTGCATGCAGCCCTTGGGTGCCCCGGTGGTACCGGAGCTGTACGGAATAACGGCAAGGTCATCCGGGCCGGCAGTATGTTCACCGGGCTTGTGTCCGGCTTCCAGGGCCGCCTCCCAGGTAACCACTCCCGGTATATCTCTGGACCACGCGGGCGCAGCAACTTCAGCCGGCAACGTCAGGTCGGTTTCCGGGTTAATGTAGGTGTTGTAAGACGCAACAATCACTTGTTCCAGGTTGGTCTCACCAATCAACGGCGCGATGAAGCCCGCCAGTTCCTGGCCCGCCATGCACACCGTGGAGCCAGTATCCGAAATATAGTGCTCAAGCTCCGCCGCGCGGTTCATGGGATTCACAGGAATAACCACGGCGTCGGCCCGCAGGATGGCATAGTAGGAGATCACATACTGCGGGGAGTTCTGCATATAAAGCAGGACCCGATCACCCTTCTTGACCCCCTGGGCCTGCAGGTAACCCGCCATAGTATCGACTTCTCGCTTAAGCCGGGCATAGGTCATGGGCGCATCGTAGAAAACGATGGCATTATGGTCCGGATAACGCAGTGCCGAGACTTCCAGGTTGGTGTACAGACTGGTTTTCGGCAGGGTCATGGTTTTGGGCAGATCTTTCGGCCAAACCTTGTAGTGGCGTGTAAACATATTCTTGTTCTCCCCCTGGGTTAATTCAGTCAACCGCTTGAGCGGACAAATCAAAATAATCAACAGCCCCGGGCAAGGGCTCGTCATGGCGTAACGGTGAAATGGCAACGGCTTTTTCACGAAGTACGGTCACATCCGCATCCGGCGCCACAATGTGGCGTGAGCTCCGGTCAAAACCAAGCCACCAGTAAGGCAGGCTGCGCGCATCACGACCAGCGACCAGTGTTGGCTTCTGGATAGAGCCGTTGGACTGCCGACACCATCGGGCTGCGGTAATATCGGCCGCTTCACAGGCTGGAAAGTTCACATTCCACGCCAGAACCTGGCCGGGGCGGTAAAGTCTGCGAATGACAGCTTCAGCAAGGGTTTCCACCGGCGACCAGCGGACGTCGTCCCGGTTCAGGTAAGCCTGGCTCAGCGCAATGGCCGGAATGTTCATGTGGTGTGCACTCAGTACCGCGCCAACGGTACCGGAGTACTGGACCGAATCACTGATGTTCGCACCGCAGTTTACGCCGGAAAGCACCAGGTCTGGCGGTGTTTCCCCGAACCACTCGGCCAGGGAATACAACACGCAATCGGCCGGTGTGCCAGACACCGAATAACGATTAGCCCCAACCTGATAAACCCGTAACGGACTGTGAATGGATATGCTCTGGCCAGCTCCGCTGCGATCATGTTCCGGAGCCACAACCCAAACCTCATCGGCCAACCGCCGGGCAATGGTTTCAAGGATCGCGATACCCGGCGCATTGATGCCGTCATCGTTGGTAATCAGAATTCGATTGGCAATCTTGCCCTGCATAATCGCTTCTCCGCTCATGGCTTCCGGCCTTCACAAGCGATTTGCCAGCCGATATCCGCCAGCAGGCTGGCACGCTTGCCAACTTCCAGCGCATTGGCGTTGGCAGCATTGCCATCCAGGGCCCGCTTGTACACACCCTGAAGAATGGCTGCCAGCCGGAATAACGAAAACGACAGGAATACGTGCCAGTCATCAATGCCGTCTCTGCCGGTTTGCGCGCAGTACCGGGCAATGGTTTCCTGCTCGCTTGGTATACCAAGCTCCTGCAGATCTTCGCCATTCAGGCCACGCATACCGGGCATATCAGCAGGCAGGTGGTATGGCAGGCAGTAATAGGCGAGGTCTGCCAGCGGATGCCCGAGAGTCGACAGTTCCCAATCCAGGATCGCGATTACGTCCGGGCGATCCGGTGCCAGCATCAGGTTGCCAAACCGATAGTCACCGTGGGCAATCGAAGTCTCATCCCTGGCCGGGAGATTCTCCGGCAACCAGGACATCAGCTTGTCCATAGCCGGCAGGTCATCCGTCCGGGATGCAAGATATTGCTTGCTCCAGCGAGCCACCTGACGGGACACATAACCCTCCGGGCGGCCGTAATCTGCCAGGCCAATAGCGTTGACATCCACGGAGTGCAAAGCTGCCAGCGTGTCGATGGCTGAGTGATGAGCCCTCATTCGCTCATCACGCTCCAACTCTTTGAGTGCCGAATGGGAGTAAATCCTGCCTTCCAGAAAATCCATCACGTAGAAGGGAGTGCCAATGACCTCACTGTCTTCACACAGTACGCGAGCATTGGGTACCGGAACGGACGTGTGTTCAGCGAGCGCGCGCATAACGCGGTATTCCCGCTCCACCATGTGAGCCGAAGGCAGCGTCTTTCCCGGGGGCTTCTTCCGCAGTACATAACGCCTGTTGCCGGTATCCAGCAGAAAGGTAGGGTTGGATTGCCCGCCCTGAAACTGCTTCACGTCCATCTGGTTACCGAAGTCCGGCAATGCCTGCTGAAGCCAGTTGAGCAGGCGGGCTTCATCGAATTTGTGGGCTGGCAGAACCGCTACCAGCTCTGGAGTCATGCTCATGATTATCTCTTGTCGTTATGTTCTGATAACCCCTGGCGCCAGACAGGGCCCGGCGGCAGGGGTGTTCCGGTTTCCCGGTATCAGCAGATGGTTTCACCACCGTCGGCAACAATCACCTGCCCGGTAATGTAGGCACTGGCCGGGGTCGCCAGGAAAACAGCCAGGCCGGCAATATCGATCGGATCACCGATGCGCCGAAGCGGGGTTTTGTCTTCTGCCCGCTTTACGCGAACCGGGTCTTCCCAAAGCGCTTTGGCAAAATCGGTCTTGATCAGGCCCGGCGCAATGCTGTTCACACGGATACCCTTCGGCCCCCACTCAACGGCCAGGTTGCGCGCCAGGGCAGCTTCTGCCGCCTTGGACACACCGTAAGTGCCGATAGTGGTGTTGCCGCGAATACCGGCAATACTGGACAGCAGCACCACAGAACCTGAGCCTTTTTCGGCCATCTGTGGCAGCACCATATTGGTGAGCCAGAAGGTTCCCTTGACGTTGGTGTCCATGATCTTGTCCCAGGCATCGTCAGTCATTTCCGCGGTCGGACCATACACTGGGTTAGTCGCGGCGTTGCAAACCAGAACATCGATGGTGCCCCAGGCTTCATTAGTTTTGTCGACCAGGTTTTGCAGGTCTTCCTTCTTGCCGACGTGGCAAGCGATAGCCATGGCATCAAAGCCCTGGGCCCGCATTTCACTGGCAACCTGCTCACAGGCTTCAGCCTTGCGGCTGGAGATCACAACCCGGGCGCCACAGCGGGCCATTTCTTCGGCAATGGCCCGGCCAATGCCCTTGGTGGAGCCTGTAATAACCGCCACTTTCCCGGTCATATCAAATAATGGATTAGTCATTTCCGAATCCTTATTACTCTGGGTAACAGCTGTTTCAGCGGTATTGACGCAGTTCAAGCTTGGCTACGGAATCCAGGTGAACCTCATCCGGGCCATCGGCCAGGCGCAGGGTACGGACCTTGGCCCAGGCAGATGCCAGGAAGGTGTCCTGGCTAACACCGGCACCACCGTGCACCTGAATTGCACGATCGATAACTTTCAGGGCCATGCTCGGGGCAATCACCTTGATCATGGCGATTTCCTGGCGGGCCACTTTGTTGCCAACGGTGTCCATCATATGGGCCGCCTTGAGGGTCATCAGGCGAGCCTGCTCGATGTCGATGCGACTGCGGGCAATGTCTTTCCGGATGGAATCAAATTCGGACAGCGGGCGACCAAAGGCCTCACGGGCATTCGCGCGCTTGCACATAAGTTCAAGGGCACGCTCGGCGACACCGATGGTGCGCATGCAATGGTGGATACGGCCCGGCCCGAGGCGACCCTGAGCAATTTCAAAGCCGCGACCTTCACCCAGCAGGATATTGCTGACCGGCACCCGCACGTTGTCGTAGTGAATCTCGGCGTGGCCGTGCGGCGCATGGTCATAACCGAATACCGTCAGCGGGCGAATCATTTTCACCCCGGGTGCATCCAGTGGCACCAGAATCATCGACTGCTGCTGGTGCTTGGGAGCGCTGGGATCGGTTTTGCCCATAACGATGGCAATCTTGCTGGTGGTGGTCATGGCACCTGAAGACCACCACTTACGACCGTTGATAACGTACTCGTCACCTTCACGACGAATCTCGCAAGCAATGTTGGTTGCGTCAGAGGAAGCCACATCCGGCTCGGTCATGGAAAAGCAGGAACGGATTTTTCCATCCAGAAGCGGCTTCAGCCACTGTTCCTGCTGCTCCTCGTTACCGTAACGTGCAATGGTTTCCATGTTGCCGGTGTCCGGCGCGGAGCAGTTGAATACTTCAGGAGCCATCTCGGATCGGCCCATAATCTCGCACAGATGTGCGTACTCGAAGTTTGTCAGTCCGGCACCCAGGTCACTTTCTGGCAGGAACAGGTTCCACAGCCCGGCAGCCTTGGCCTTATCTTTCAGCTCTTCAATGATCGGAACCGGTGCCCAACGGTTTTCTGCGGTTGCCACCTGATGGTGATGCTTCTCTTCATTCGGGTAGATGTAGGCATTCATGAACTCGGTTAATTCGGCCTGCAGTTTCTTGGCCTTGTCAGACAGCTCGAACATATCCGCTTCCTCTCTGTTCAGTTATTTGCGACCGCCACTAACGCCGGCAATCGCGTTAGCAGGCATTCAGACGGGAACGCCTTCAGGTTTCTCACTACCAGAACGTATCCGGAAAGTACCCTCACCGATTGCAAGCAGATTGCCCTGCTCGTCGTGAACTTCACCGGTACTGTTAAAAATCCGGCTTCCACCCGCGCGCTTACGACCGGTCACCCGGATTAGGCCCCCGGTGCACTGCCCGGTAAACGTGGTGGTCAGCGAAAGCGTAATGGCTTTGCGCATGCGCCCGGGGTAGGGGCAGTAGGTGCCGGCTTCGGCCATGGCAATATCCAGCAGGGAGGTCAGCACTCCACCATGGATAACACCACCCAGATTCAGGTGATCCGCCTGGATTTCCAGCTCGATCACGGCCTCGTTTTCTTCCCACGACACCTGCCGGTAGCCCAGCATGTTGTGAAAACCCGGCAAGTCTTTGCCACCGGTAATGTGCAGACTACTGTTGCTCATCAGACTTTCATTCCAGGCAGGTTGAGGGACGCGGTGTTCCCGCCATCAACGGCCAGGGCCTGGCCGGTAATGTAACTGGCATCGTCACTGGCGAGAAAAAGGATGGCGGCAGCAATTTCCGCGGGATCGCCATAACGGCGCAACTCACAACGGGAGCCGAGCTTGTGGGCCTTTTCGTGTGCCCGGGCATAGTCAAAGACTTTCTGGGTCATACCGGTTTCAACCAGCCCGGGACAAACTGCGTTTACCCGCACGTTGTCCAGCCCCAGATCACAGGCTGCGGTCATGGTCAGGTTGATCACGCCGGCCTTTGATGCGCTGTAGGCATTGCCTCCAGCCCCCGAACGAATACCGGCAACAGATGCAGTATTGACAATGCTGCCCTTCTTGCGGGCCTGCATGTGAGGTGCAACGTGCTTTATCGTCAGCATCGTTCCCAGCAGGTTTACAGCGAGCACTTTCTCCCACTCGTCACGACTGTTCTCGGTGACCGGCGGATGGGCTCCGGAAATACTGGCGATACCGGCGATATTGCACAGCACATCAATCTGGCCAAAGGTCTTCATGGTTTCGGCTACCAGGGCAGTTACCGCAGCCTCATCAGCAACATCTGCCACCCGACGCAGCACAGATACACCATCAGCCATCTGATTCTCGGTTTCGAGCAAGCCGCCCTCGGCGACATCAACAAGCACAACGGATGCCCCTTCGCGACCCAGCCTGAGTGCGGTTGCCCGCCCGATACCACTTCCGGCCCCGGTGACGATTACCACTCGCTGATCAAATCGCCCCATGAAATTCTCCCCGCTAACATGATTTATTTTTGTGTGTTCTATTTTGCTTTCCAGATAATTTGTCACGCGCAACGGTTATGAGTCAATATAATTGGAAGTTAATTTCATCTAGCAAAACTACAACATCAAAGGATGACAAAATGAAAACGCGATTTGACGAAATGCCCGTATACGCTCCCACTGACTCCGGCGAAGCCATGGAGGCCATCGGTTTTCGTATTCAGGCCTTTGCCAGCGGACAAGGCGACAAGACCGCAATCATCGACGAAAAGGGAGCACTCAGCTGGGCCGGCCTGCTGCATGAGGTCAACCGCATTGCCAACAGGCTGCGACAAGCCGGCCTTAAAAAAGGCGACTGCGTTGCGGCCTTGTCGGAAAACAGCAGGGAAATGGTGGCCCTCTATCTGGGAACCCTGGTGGCGGGTGGCTGCATGGTACCGCTTTCCGGTATGGCCAGCGGCGAATCCCTGGCTCTGATGATTCGTGACTGCGGCTCCAGGTTCCTGTTCGTTTCCCGTAAAAACCTCGATATCTGGGCCGAAGCCAGCCCCCGGGCCGGCCTGAATGACGATGAGGTGATCGGGCTGGACAACGATGATGCCGGACAGCATTTAAAGGACTGGCTGGGCTCGATTCCCGCCGAGCCAGACCCGGCGTCGTTAACGCTGAACGATCCGTTCAACATCATTTACAGTTCAGGCACGACCGGAACGCCCAAGGGCATACTCCACGACTACCGGTTCCGCCAGCGGCAAATGGTCAGGATGAGCCGGTTCGGGCTCAACGGTGAAGCCATTAACCTTGTATCGACACCAATGTACTCCAACACCACCCTGGTATCGGTGCTACCGACCATTTTCTATGGCGGCACCCTCGTGCTGATGGCCAAGTTTGATGCCCGTCGCTTCCTTGAACTGGCAGAACAGCACAAAGTCACCCACGCCATGCTGGTGCCCGTGCAGTTTGAACGCATATTGGCGGTTCCGGACTTCGACCAGTTTGACCTTTCAAGCTTCAAGCTCAAGCTCTGTACCAGTGCACCGCTACGGGCCCATGTGATCGCCGAAACCATGAAACGCTGGCCAGGCAATATCCGGGAGGTCTATGGCCTCACAGAAGGCGGCATTTCCACCAGCCTCGACTGCGCTGCCTACCCGGACAAATGGGATACCGTCGGACTGCCCACCGAAGGGGCTGAAGTAAGGGTGGTCAGCGAAGATGGCAAGGAGCTGCCCCAGGGTGAGATCGGCGAGATTGTCGGGCGCGCGATTTCCATGATGCGGGGTTACGTAAACCGCCCGGAGCAGACCAGGGAGATGCTGTGGCAAAGCCCCGACGGACTTGCCTTTTATCGCAGCGGCGATATGGGCCGCATTGACGAAGACGGCTTTGTTCATATTCTCGACCGCAGGAAAGACATGATTATTTCCGGCGGTTTCAACATCTACGCTGTAGACTTGGAAAAAGTCGTCCTCAGCCATCCTGCGGTAACCGATGCTGCGGTTATCGGCATACCCAGCAGCCAATGGGGCGAAACTCCCCTCGCTCTGGTGGTAAAGAAATCCGGATGCCAGGAAACAGAAGAGGAAATCCGGGACTGGGCCAACCAGCATCTGGGCAAGACCCAGCGTCTGAGTGCCGTAGAGTTCCGACAGGAACTGCCTCGCTCTACCATTGGCAAGGTCTTGAAGCGGGAGCTAAGAACGCCTTACTGGGAAAACAGCGCCGGTTAACGGCGCTGCATACGATTCAGGGCATCACGGCAGTCATCGGAACGCAAGCGCTCACTGAACACACCGCGCTCCCGCTCCAATGCCTGCTGCACCTGGTCGCGCCATGGCGCCTTCATTAAACGCTTGCTGGCCCGCAATGCCTCTCGGGGCTTTTCTCCCAGCCTGCCCGCCAGGGCCAGGGCCGAATCCACAGCCTGCCCATCATCTACCACCCGGCTTACCAGGCCACACTCACCGGCCTGGGTGCCATCCAGGGTTTCACCAAGCAACAGCAATTCAGCAGCCATACGAGAGCCAAGGTGCAATGGCATGGTCACAGTTGAAGCAGCCTCCGGCACCAATCCCAAATCGACAAAGGCAGCTTTGAACCTGGCCGAGCGCCCCGCAAACACGCTGTCGCAATGGAGCAACATAGTGGTGCCAATACCAATCGCCAACCCTTCCACCGCCGCTATCACCGGAGTATCACAAGCCATCAATTCTTCAATGAAAGCAAGGCCGGCAGAGGGTTTCGGGTTTTCGTCCGTAGCCCGCGCCCGGAAATCATCAAGATCGTTACCGGCGGTAAACACACCTTCAGCACCCGAGATGACGACGGCATGCACGTTCTGGTCAGAACTTGCCTCCCGCACATAACCTGCCAGCTGCTCATACATGCTTCGGTTCAGGGCGTTCTTTTTATCCGGACGATCTATGACAAGATGGATCGCTTTTTCTTGGCTATATTTCTTAATCATGTACATCTCCTGGGTGTCGCCCTCCCCCTCTGAAACAGGAGAAAAACGTCCTATTGCAAATGGCAAATCTTGTGATAAAGTCGAACAACAACAGTTCACGGTGCAGTCTTATATTCTGCACTGCGAAACAAGAGCAATGCAACTATAACAAGTACTGGAGCAAACTTATGAGCTTCCTTGCCACATTCAGAAAAAACCTTACTACCTATGCATCCGCGTTAACACTGGGTGTATCCGCTGTTATCGCCAGCGCACCTGTATACGCTGAAAAAACCTACACCTGGAAGGTTCAGTCCCACTGGCCAGGCTCCAGCAGCTCCTACCAGGACAGCCTTGGTCGACTGAAGGATGTGATCGAAGAACGCTCTGAAGGCCGCATCAAGCTCCAGCTGTTTGAAGCAGGCGCTATGTTCAAGGCCACAGAAACCTTCAATGCCGTGAGTCGTGGCATTCTGGAAATGGGTACGATTTCTCCCGGTTATGCCCAGGACAAGATGACTCTGGCCGGCATTGCTTCTGGCCTGCCCTTCGCATTCCGAAACGTTTGGGAAGCCGCCTACTTCCACCAGAACATGGGCTTCGAACAAATGCTGCGGGATGAAGCCGCCAAGTCTGGCGTTTACTGGGCAACCGACAAGGTTTACCCGACCGAAATGGTTACCAGCAAACCCATCAACAGCTGGGAAGACTTCACGGGGCTGAAAATCCGTTCCTCCGGTGCGCTTCAGAAGTTCCTGACCGAAGCCGGTGCTTCCGCTTCCTATATCCCGGGCAGTGAACTGTACACCGCACTGGATTCCGGCATTGTAGACGGCGCCCACTGGGGTGCTGCCCAGGGTGCTGCGAGCATGGGCCTGTATGATGTTGCCAAATACCACGTTCAGCCTGCGCTGAACATCGCCGGCACTGATGTCATCATCGTCAGCCAGAAGGCCTTGGACAAACTTCCGGAAGACCTGCAGCAGGTGGTGAAACAGGCCCTGGATGAGCAATTCTGGATCCGCACCAACCAGTATCTGTACAAAGAGCGTATCGCCCTGGCCAAAGCCGTTGCTGATCAAGGTGTTGAAGTAAACGTGATGCCTGAAGATGTTCAGCAGAAGCTTGCCCAGACCGCCCAGGGCATGTGGGATGAAGAAGCCAAGCGCAGCGATGAGGCCAAGAAGGCTCTGAGCCTGCTCAAGCAGTTCCTTGGCGAACTTGGCTACCTCTGATCTTAAACGCAACACCACAGGCCCCGATTAACCCTCGGGGCCTGTTTTCTCAGTTCACACCCAAGTCCCCCGGAGAGTGCCATGAGCATAGTCAGCGCATTCATGAAAGGCGTCACCAGGCTCAACGAGTACGTTGGCCGATGTATAGCCCTGATCGTCTTTCCCATGTTTGTCTTTCTGATACTTGAAGTAGCTCTGCGCTATTTTTTCAATTCACCTTCGGTGTGGACAAATGAACTGACACAGCTGCTGTTCGGTGTATACGCAGTAATGTCTGGCGGATACATCATGGCCCACCGCGGGCACGTGAATGTCGATCTGCTGCACTCGACGCTGAAGCTGAGAGCCCAGGGCTTTGTCGACATTTTCACCTCCATTCTGTTTTTCATTTTCATGCTGGCGCTGGTCTGGTTCAGCTTTGACATGGCATCTGAGTCATTCGAAAGCCGGGAAACCTCCTTTTCTGCCTGGAACCCGCCTATCTGGCCAGCCAAGGGAGCCATCTTTGTTGCCTCTGTTTTGATGCTGCTGCAAGGCATTGTGAGGTTGCT
The DNA here is from genome assembly GCF_002049515.1 of Marinobacter sp. tcs-11. Lineage (NCBI taxonomy): Bacteria > Pseudomonadati > Pseudomonadota > Gammaproteobacteria > Pseudomonadales > Marinobacteraceae > Marinobacter > Marinobacter sp. tcs-11. The sequence goes on from NZ_LLYU01000001.1 coordinate 40,985, forward strand.
GGAGGATATCGCCATCGCATTTAACCTGAGCTATTACGACCCCGCCGAGCGAAAAAGCCATTCTGAAGAAGGAGAAGCATAATGAGCATTGAAGTCATGACGCTTCTTTTCTTTGGTTCGCTGCTGTTTTTCCTGCTGCTTGGCCTGCCACTGGCATTCGTGCTGGGTGGTGTGTCTGTTGTTTTTCTTTATTTCACCTGGGGCTTTGACTCCTTCTACATGGTGGTTTCCCAGATCTGGGGCACCATGGAAAGCTTTACATTGGTGGCCATACCACTGTTTGTATTCATGGCAATGATTCTTGAACGCACAGGTGTTGCGCGAGACTTGTACCGCATGATGTATCTCTGGTTCGGCGGCCTCAGGGGCGGCCTGGCCATCGGTACTCTGGGTATTTGTGCGGTATTTGCAGCCATGGTGGGCATCAGCGGTGCGGCAGTGGTCGCTATGGGTGCGATCGCACTCCCCTCCATGCTCTCCCGGGGTTACGACAAGCAGATGGCACTCGGGGTGATCAATACTGGTGGCGGCTGGGGTGTTCTGATTCCGCCAAGTATCCTGATGATTCTGTATGCCCTGATTACGGGTGTATCCGTAGGCAAGATGTTTGCTGCAGGTGTTATGCCCGGCATTATGCTGATGGTACTCACCACCCTCTATATTGTTGTCCGCTGCGCCCTGCAGCCAGACCTGGCACCAGCGCTTCCTAAAGAAGACCGGGCATCCTGGCCTGAAAAGTTCCGCGCCCTGCGCTCTGTTCTCCTGCCGATCAGCGTGGTGGGAATGGTACTGGGCTCCATCATGGGCGGACTCACCACACCCACAGAAGCCGCAGCCATGGGCGTCCTCGGTGCGCTGATTTCTGCAGCTGTCTATGGCGAGTTCAAATGGTCGGTACTGAATGAAGCCGCGATCCGTACACTCAAGCTGACCGGCCTAACGATGTGGATTTTGTTTTCGGCCCACGCATTCAGCTCCGCCTATCAGAGCATGGGCGCCCAGGCTCTGATAGAAAGCATCATGGCCATGATTCCAGGCGGAGCCTGGGGAACCGTCATTGCCATGATGATCATCATCTTCTTTCTGGGGATGGTTCTGGATCCTGTCGGCATCATGATGATCACTCTGCCGGTGTTTATCCCGATTATTACTGCCTTAGGCTTTGACCCAATCTGGTTCGGTATTCTGTTCGTGATCAACATGGAGATTGGTTACAAGACACCACCGTTTGGTTTCAACCTGTTCTACCTGAAAGGTGTAGTGCCTCCGTCGGTCACGATGAGCGATATCTACAAGTCGATCATACCGTTTGTGCTGGTAGAAATTGTTGGGATCATCCTGATCATGATCTTCCCGGAGATCGCAACCTGGTTGCCGGAATTACTCTTCTGAGATATCAAGAAGGCCTGAACGACCTCAGGCCTTCTTGCTTTTATTAATTGCAAATCGACCTGGCAGAGTCGCTCACAAGCAAAGGAACTTATTTGCCCGCTCCAATCCAGGGGTCTTCAAGTTGCCCTGCTCGCTGCAGCCAGTTCATAGACCGATGAACCCGCAGGCTGAGATTGGCGGGGCAGCCGCCTCGCTCATCGCGGTGGCACTGCTTGAGAGTGTCATAATTCATGGTTCGGTCTATCCGTTCATACAGTCCTGGTTTTCGGTTTCAATCCTTCACATATTCCCAAATCAGCTTCAACGCTTCTTCCATATGCTCAACCCGGTGGCTGCCACCCTCAAAGCTATAAACCGGAAAATAATCCCCAAGCGCCCCGACGGTGTCATTCCACGGAAGCAGTTCATCCCCCTGATCCAGCAGCAACAGCCCGCTGCCCCAGCGGGTGAAAGAATAGTAGCCAGAAACCACTTCGTCTGTCAGTTGATAGGCCTACCCTGATGATCGACATCCGGGCCTATCCAGGACGTGAAAGTGTGGGCAGAATCCGTCACAGGATTGATGGCGACAACCGGAATACCGGCTTCGGCTCACAGAATGCCCGCCAGCCATCTTCCCATCGACGTCCCAACCAGAAGATCCGGATTCACTTGCATCAGCTTAGCCAAGCTCTCTTCAATAACGTCTTCCGACCCTTGGGCTAATCAATGTCGTTATGAGGACACGACATACGCATTAGCTTGATGACGATATCTTGCTGTGTTCTTGAGCTCATAGTTTAGCCGGCCGTTGGTGCTGAAGAGTGCCCACCTTCTTTGCTAGGTAGTACTGACACCATCGGGAATTCCGGCTGGCTTCCGGGCTAAAAGAACGTGTCGAACTCAAGCAGCATAACTATGGAGTGGGCGGCCCAGCGATTGGCGGAAGTACAAACGCAAGCTACGGTCGCTAAGCGGACATTCGGGTACGACGTTTGACAAAAAAGCGTGAATGCCTGGCGAATGGACATTTGCCAGCCAACCTCTTCAGCGATCCGGCCGCGGCAGTTCAGGTAACATGGCCTCTACGTCAATCGAGTAGGTAGCGAAAAAATCTTCCGCCGCCTCAATGAGAGCTTTCTCGGTTTTGAGTATCCCAAGATAGACCGGCCATTCTGAGTCTATCAGTTCCGTGCTGTAACGCTCCGGATCAATGCCCCCCATCATTGTCAGAAACCGGAACTCCGTTTCGTTCATGACGATGTAATCGCAACGTTTGCGCAAAAACATTAGCAGCATCTGCTGTGTGTTGTATCCGTCATGGCGCACCAGCTGAGTCCCTATCCGCCGCTCGAGCTGGTCACTGTATACAAACCATCTACGAAGACAGATGCTTCCCGAGATATCATCGAAGGAATCCGTTGGCATGCCAGGCTGCGCGAACACCCGGTCGCGCCAGGTTAACACCGGCCCTACAGCGTGCATTTGGTCCGGCAAAGGCATCCAGTGCGGGCTGGCGAAAACCGCGTTGGCGAGTCCTCGTTGCAGGGCCCAGATCTGGCGTTTGCGGGCCATCGGGCGGAAGTCGGCTTCGATACCAGTCTCCATGGAGAAGTCTTTGATCACCTCGACCAAAACTCCCTCGCTGAGACCTTTGCCATAATAAAACGGCAGGAAGCCCTCGTCCGAACCCATAATCTGAAGGGTTTGGGAGGAAACCGGGAAGAACCAGAATGCCGTGATGATAAACAGGACTACTCTCATTCGGTCCTCGTTGGACTGATTAATCGGGCAAGGCCGTCGTTTGCCCGACTCTGCCTCGCCAGTTAAAGACAGTTTGGCTCGGATTCTGGCCAGATGCCATGAGAAAGTCGATATCGCGGCGAATCATCCCGGCGGTCGTGTCCGCATCTATTTAGTTAGGGATACCCCAGTTTTTACACAGAAACCTATTCCCAGCGCGCCTGCGAATAGCTGAACACCGGCAGCGACAATTGCCAGCGGATGGCGGCCATGCGCAAGAGCAGGCCAACACTGAAGGCAGCCAGTAACGTGATGTTCTCGCTCAGGCCCTGGTTCAGCAGCTCCAGATAAAGCAATGCCACCACCAGAGAGACACTGGCATAGAGTTCGTGACGCAGAACCTGAGGCGTGCGGTTACAGAGGATGTCGCGGAGGATGCCGCCGAATATGCCGGTGGTAATGCCCGACATCACCACCACGATGGTGTCGTAACCCAGTTTCAGGGCGACATTGCAGCCAATCACGGTGAAGGCCACCAGCCCGGCGGCGTCCAGTACCAGAAACAGCTGGTGCAGGTGGCGCATGAGGCGGGCAATGGCGATAGTGAGCAGGCCACCGGTGATGGTCATGTAGATGTAGCGAGGGTGCTGGGTCCAGGTCACGGGAAAGTTACCCAGCAGGATGTCCCGAACGGTGCCGCCACCTAGGGCGGTCAGGAAGGCTATCAGGGCCACGCCGAACAGATCCATGTTCCTGCGCCCGGCGGCCAGCGCCCCGGACATGGCTTCCGCGGTAATGGCAATCATATAGATAGAGGTCAGCACACAGGTCTCCTGCGTTTCTGTGGCCTCTCCCCCTGTCCCTGATACCTGAGAGTTTACAGAGCCCGGCTCTGCTTGCCCCTTCGGTGGACTGTGTCGACAGTCTCTCTCCAGACGGCGTTATCGAATGCCCGCAGTACCTGTGCCTGAGCGTTTATGGGAGTTTGCGCCTTCGGCGGGGCCAGCCGGCCCACTCTCCTGCGGAAGGCGCGCATTATAGGCACACCTTCTGGCTACGTCGAGCGAGCAAAGCTGCGGGACTCCCCGACGCTGCCTGAACCGGCTTGCGCTCTTCAGCCCTTGAAACCCTTGGCCACCAGATACACCTCCCGGGACCTGGCCCGGGACGAATCCGGCTTGCGAATCACCACCTTATCGAAGGACTCGCGCACGGTTTTCACATACTCATCATAGCCTTCACCATGGAACACCTTGGCAACAAAACTGCCTTTGGGTTTGAGCACCTGGCAGGCCATATCCAGGGCCAGTTCCACCAGATACATGGAGGCTGCCTGGTCTGCGGCGTTTACGCCACTGATGTTGGGGGCCATATCCGAGATCACGACGTCGGCACGGGCCCCGTCCAGTATCGCCATGATCTGGTCGAAGACCTCCTGTTCGGTGAAGTCGCCCTGGATGAATTCAACGCCGGCAATCGGATCCATCGGCAAAATGTCAGACGCCACCACACGGCCCTTGTGGCCCACCAGTTTCGCCGCCACCTGGGACCAGCCGCCCGGGGCCGAACCCAGATCGACGACCAGGTCCGTGGGTTTTATCAGCCGATCCTTGTTGTTGATTTCCAGCAGTTTGTAGCTGGCACGGGAACGATAGCCATCCTGTTGCGCCTGTTTTACAAAGGGGTCGTTTACGTGCTCTTCGAGCCATCGGTTACTGCTTTTCGAGCGTGCCATCGCCTGCCTTCTGTTCACTGCGGGAAAAACGGCATTGTACGCCGCCGCCAGTGACGCCGCAAAAACCAGCCACTTCCTGACAAGCCAGCCACGCCCCCGTACAATAGCGCCTGATCACATGCCTCATTAAAAACATCATCGCCCGGCCCCGGCCGTGCCAGGCACCATGGAAAGCAGACCGTGAAACTGGACGACATCAAAAAGCTGCATCAAAAGAAATACCGCCAGTCGTTCGGACAGTTTCTGGTGGAAGGCGAACATCTGGTACTGGAGCTGGAAAAAGCGGCGAAGCAGGTGCCCCACTGGCGCAACGCCCAACTGTACGTAACCAGCGCCTACGAGCACTGGCCCAGCCCCTGGCCCAAGCACGTCATCAGCGACCGGCAGATGGCCCAGCTTTCCGATACCAGAACGCCTCAGGGCATCCTGGCGTTGGTGCCACTGCCACCGGCTGCCCACGGAGAAAACGCCTCCCGGGAAAAAGCGCTTTACCTTCACGAGGTGCAGGATCCCGGCAATCTGGGCACCATCCTGCGCACGCTGGCCTGGTTCGGTGGCTTCCGGTGCCTCCTTAGCCCCGGCAGCGTGGATCCGTTCAATCCGAAAGTGGTGCGCGCCAGCATGGGCGCCATATTCCATGTACCGCTGGAGACCGAGGTTGCCCTGGGCACGCTGGGGCAGCGATACGCCCGCATCGCCTGCCTGGACATCGGCGGGGAGTCCATTACCAGGCCAGAATTCCAGGCCCAGGACTGCTACCTGTTTGGCAATGAGGCCCGCGGTGTGCCGAAGCAAGCCCTGACTGAACTGGGCGCCCACGCCTACACCATCCCCGGTGCGGCCGCTATCGAGTCGCTGAATCTGGCCTCCGCGGTCAATATGGCGGTTTACGAGCTGAACCGCGCCTGAGTCCCCCGGATTAATTCCGGCCTTTACTTGCCAGTCGCTGAACCGGTTACCTATGGTTGAACGTAATCCTGTAGGACATCATTCACTGGAAGGATCGGTTCAACCATGGAGTTCTCCAACCCGACTGCAATTCTCGAACGCCAACATGCCATCGGTTTAACCCGCACGCCCAATCTGGCCGAGGGGACCCCGGACACCAAACGCCAGGAAATCGCGCGTTATTTCACAGACACCTTCGACACCTACACACGCCTGTTCGATTGCCTGGCCGATGACGCCGGCTATTACCAGAAATCTATCCCGCTCCGGCATCCGCTCATTTTCTATCTTGGCCACACCGCCACCTTTTTTGTGAACAAACTGGTACTGGCCAAGATCCTGAAAGAACGCATCAACCCCAACATGGAATCCATCTTCGCGGTGGGTGTGGATGAAATGAGCTGGGACGATCTGAACGACGACCATTACGACTGGCCCGCTGTTCAGGAAGTGCTGGACTACAGGGCACAGGTGCGCCAGACCGTGCTGGACCTGATCGAAACCATGCCACTCTCGCTGCCAATTGACTGGGACAGTAACTGGTGGCCCATCGTGATGGGCATCGAACATGAGCGTATTCACCTTGAGACTTCCTCGGTGCTCATCCGCCAGCACGCACTGGAACGCGTTCAAACGCAACCGGAATGGGCGCCCATCCTGGAAACCGGCGAGGCACCGGAAAACGAGTTGCTCACCGTTCCCGCTGGCAAAGTGCACATTGGTAAGCCCTACGACGATGCCTTTTACGGCTGGGACAATGAGTACGGCGAGCACCAGGCCGATGTCGCCGAGTTCAAGGCCAGCCAGTACCTGGTGAGCAACCAGGAATTCCTGGAATTTGTCGAGGCCGGCGGTTATCAGCAGGACGAATACTGGAGCGAGGAGGGGCTGGCCTGGCGAACCTTTGCCGAAGCCAAACACCCCACGTTCTGGCGCTGGCAAAATGGCTGGCAGCTGCGCCTGATGACTGAAGAGGTGGAGATGCCCTGGGACTGGCCGGTCGAGGTCAACTATCACGAGGCCAAGGCGTTCTGTGAGTGGAAACGTGAGCAAACCGGCAAACCCATCCGCCTGCCCACGGAAGACGAGTGGTATCGCCTCTGTGACGAAGCCGGCGTCCGGGAAGTAGGTGATTCCCCGGCCAACGCCAACCTCCACCTGGACCATGGTGCCTCGTCGTGTCCGGTAACGCGCTTTCGCCACGGCCAGTGGTTCGATGTGGTTGGCAACGTCTGGCAGTGGACCGAAACGCCCACCTATCCGTTCGACAACTTCAAGGTGCATCCACTGTACGACGACTTCACCACACCCACGTTCGACGGCCAGCACAATCTGATCAAAGGCGGCTCCTGGATTTCCTGCGGCAACGAAGCAAGGCTGGCCTCCCGTTATGCCTTCCGTCGGCATTTCTTCCAGAATGCAGGCTTCCGCTACATCACCTCCGAGGCCGAGGCTGTTCAACCCAACGCCTACTACGAGAGCGACCGGCTACTCACTGAATACGCCGAGTTCCATTACGGCGACCGTTGGTTTGGCGTCGCCAATTTCCCGAAAACCATGGCGGAACTGGCCCTGGACGCTATGGCCGGCAAAAAGACCGGGAAAGCGCTGGATCTGGGCTGTGCCTGTGGCCGGGCAAGTTTTGAGCTGGCACGCCAGTTTGACGAGGTTGAAGGTGTCGATTTCTCCGCCAACTTCATACGTCTGGGGGTGGAGATGGCCGAGCAGGGCGCCATCCGTTATTCACTGACCGAAGAAGGCGAACTGGTCAGCTACCACACCCGCACCCTGAAAGAACTGGATCTCGAAGATACCGCCGCCAAGGTGGCGTTCTATCAGGGCGATGCCTGCAACCTGAAACCCGGGCATTCCGGTTATGACCTGGTATTGGCCGCCAATCTGATCGACCGCCTGTACCGGCCACGTCGTTTCCTGGAGTGCATCCACGATCGCATTAACGAAGGCGGGCTGCTGATTATTGCCTCCCCGTATACCTGGCTTGAAGAACACACCCCGAAAGAGGAATGGCTTGGCGGTTTCAAGAAGGATGGCGAAAATCACCGAACGCTAGACGGCATTCGAGAGTGCCTGGGAGAGCACTTCAGGATGGTGGGCGAGCCCCGGAAAGTGCCCTTCGTGATCCGCGAGACCGAGCACAAGTTCCAGCACACGCTGTCTGAAGTGACCGTGTGGGAACGCAAACCCGCCAGGAGCTGAGTGTGATGCCGGCGTTACCAGCTTCTGCTTACGAGGCTGGTAGCGCCGCCAAGGCCGACAGGCCACGCTCGCAACCACCCAGATACCCACCACCGAACAGGTTGTAGTGGTTGAGGTAGTGGTACAGGTTATAGATTTCTCGCTTGGTGGCGTAGATCTCAGTGCGCGGGTATACGCGATCGTAGGCACGATAGAACGCCGCGCCGAAACCGCCAAACATCTCGGTCATGGCAAGGTCCGCCTCCCGGTCGCCCTGATACACCGCCGGGTCAATCAGCCAGGGGCCATTACGGTCAAACATCACGTTGCCGTTCCACAGGTCGCCATGCAGCAGGCTCGGCTGTTCGCAATGCCGGTCCAGCCAGTTGGCCAGGCTGGCACCACAGGCTTCCAGGGTGCGCTCGAACCTGGCTCGCACCTCGGCATCTGAGATCCGGCTGACCTGATACTTCAGCCGCTGCTCCAGGAAAAACCGGCCCCAGGAATCTGTCAGCGTATTGGGTTGAGGTGCCAGGCCAATGAAGTTGTCGCGGCGCCAGCCATATTGATCCCGAGCCAGCAGGTGCAACTGCGCCAGCCCCTCCCCCAACGCAGTGAGGCACTTGTCGTCGGGCGGTGCTGAGTCAATCCGCCTGAGGGTAAGTCGGTGCTGGCTCACCTCCATAACCTCCGGAATACGGAGTGCTTCAACCCCTGCCTGTTGCAACCCGTCCCGAAGAGATTCCAGACCCTCAGCTTCGCAAATCAGCGCATCGGCATAGCCCGTGGTATTGGTTTTAACGTGCATATTGACTCCTGATTAGCGCGGGTATGGATCTGTTTGCGCCATAAAACCGTAGCAGGGTTCTGCTAAGATACTTTGCATCCTACCCTCACGGAGTCCATTCCCAGTGCCCATCCGAGCTCTTTTTGCCCGCATTAGCCTCTTACTCGTGCTAGCCCCCGCTTCCGCCAATTCAGAACAGTTCAACCTTGCCTGGGACAACGATCTATTCACTGGCAGCGACCGGGGCTACACCAATGGCGTGCGCCTGTCTTACCTTACCAACACAGCCGAAGACTCCGGCGGAGGCTCAGCCCGACTTGCAAGGGCAGGCAGAGATAGTCTGTCATTTCTGCCCGGCGTCGGCGACGTCGCCAACAACCATGCAATGAGCGTCAGTCTGCGTCAACTCATGGTGACACCGGCAGACATTAGCCAGGAAGAGCCTCAATTCAATGATATCCCCTACGCCGGTCATCTCTCCCTGAGCAGCACCCTCTGGAGCTGGAGCGCCGACAGCATTACGGGGTACGGCGCTCACATTGGCGTGGTTGGTCCTGAAAGCGGCGCCGAAGCCAGCCAGAAATGGGTACACAAAATCACCGGGAGCGAACGCCCCGAAGGATGGGACAACCAGCTAGGGACCGACGTGGTTGGCGGATTTCAGGCGGCCCACGGGCGCAAACTGTTGCAAGCGGGGCAACGCGGCGACCTTGAACAACAGTTTTCAGCGGTAGGCTCCGGCCTGCTGTCCAGTTTTCGAACCTCCGCGACCGTTGGCGTGATCTGGCGGATGGGCAGAAACCTTCCGGCCAATTTTATACCGGATTACGCCGGCAGCTCCTCTGCCATCGCGCTACCCGGATCTTTCAGTGACGCGAAAAGCGCCTGGTCAGTATTCATAGGCCTGGGGGCGGAATACATTGCCTATTCCTATCTGGAGGACAATTCCGGGCCCTACCGGTTCAGTGAAGGCCCCCTGCTCGGCCAGCTAGGCCTGGGCGGCACCTGGCAGTGGGACAACCTGCAAGCGGCGCTGATTTTGCGGGCCACGACGGGGGAAGAACAGCGTAACCAGGATAACTTCAGCTTTGGCACGCTGTCATTCAGCTGTGCACTGTAAGCGCCTAGCCCTCCCGGACTTCAGGCTTCGCCAACCACTCACGCCCTTTGAGCATACCGTGCCAGTACAAAGTGGGCAGCTGCTTGGCCTTGAGCCACCAGGCAGCGCGTGTGGCTTTGGTGCCATCATTCACCCACTGCGGGAAACTGGGCTGAAGCACGCCGTTGTAGCCAAATTCGGCCAGCACGATGCGGCCGTTCTCTACCGTCAACGGGCAGGAGCCGTATCCGAGGTAAGCCGCAGGCAGGGGCTGATTCCGTAAACTTGCAATAAGGTTTTCCGCCACGACCGGCGCCTGCTTTCGAACGGCTGCGGCGGTTTTGGCATTACCGGTGCCGCTCACGTCGCCAAGTCCGAATATATTGACAAAGGTTTTGTGTTGGAGCGTATCGTCCGCCAGATTCAACCAGCCACCGTCGTTGGCGAGGACGGACTCACGGATAAAACCGGGCGCCCGCTGGGGTGGCACCGCGTGCAACATATCGAAATCCAGTTCCCGATCCTGGCTGTTACCTTCAGCGTCCGTAAGCCGGAACGTGGCTTTCCGGGCGGGGCCGTTAACAGCTACCAGATTGCTCTGAAAGTTGACCTGAATACCGTATTTATCAATGTATTCCTGAAGTGCCGGGACATAAGCCGGCACACCGAACAGAACCGCTCCGGCACTATGAAACTGAATATCGAGTTGGCCAAGAACTCCGTTTCTGCGCCAATGGTCGGAAGACAGATACATCGCTTTCTGCGGCGCCCCGGCACATTTGATAGGCATGGGTGGTTGGCTGAACAGGGCCCTTCCCTTTTTCAGGGCCTGTACCGTTTGCCAGGTGTATTGCGCCATGCCTTGACGGTAGTTGGAAGTCACACCATTGGACCCAAGCGCCGATTCCAGGCCATCAATGGCAGACCAGTTCAGCTCCAGCCCCGGCGCCAGCACCAGTGTCTGATAGGAAATACTCGAACCGTCCGCCAGCCTTACCTGATTCTGCTCCGGCATTACGCCCGAAACCGCCTGCTGATACCAGGAGACAAAACCCGGCATCACCTGTGACATGGGCCGGGAGGTAACCTCCGGCTGAAAAACGCCGCCACCGACCATGGTCCAGCCTGGTTGATAGTGATGGGTCGCGGATGGTTCCAGGATCGCGATATCCAGACGGCGGTCCCGTTTGTGCAGGCTGGACGCCACCGAGATACCGGCAGCGCCGCCACCAACGATAACAACGCTGTGGTGCCGATCGGCCCCCGCCGGTTCTGTTCTGCTGTTCATGCCTCTACCCTCTTGTGTTTATTTGCACGGCATTTCATCTTGATACATATCAAATCCTAACACCATTTTAGATATATCGTTATATCATAAAGGAATATATCGCCGCGCAAGGTCTTCCTGTCTCATAGCGCGCAGGGTGGAGAAGAGCCCGGTGACAGACAGAACAGTGACATTGTCACTGAAGCTCCAATAGCCCCGCGTCTAGGATTGGCATGTGAACCATCAAAACTCAGGAGTGACCCAATGACGAATGCCATCAAGACTTTTGTACTGTCGCTGTTGTTCGCGGCTCCACTGACAGCCGTTGCGGAGAATCAAAAGGCGAACAACGGCAGTAAAGAAAACACCGTAGACGAGGTTCTGGTGATTCTTTCCAGCGACTCCCCGCAAACCCAGGGTATGGCGATGGTGCTGTCCAACACCATGGCCCAGAAAGGTGCCAAGGTGAATGTGCTTCTATGCGACGAAGCCGGCGCCCTGGCCCTGAAAACTTATGAGGCCAAGCCCCTGGCACCGAAAAACGTCACCCCGGGCCAGATGTTGCGCGGTTTGATGAAAGCCGGTGGTACGGTGAATGTGTGTGCGCTGTACCTGCCCAACAGCGAACACAGCAAAGAAGATTTGATGGAGGGTGTCGGCGTTGCAACCCCACCGTCGATGGCGAACCAGATGCTGGATCGCAAGACGAGGGTTTTTACTTTTTGACTGAAGTGATTGAATTTCTGTCCTGGAGCGGAGTGGCCGCTCCAGGCTGACAGCCGTGTTGGTCAGGTCCCTGATGCCGGGAAACGATAGATTTTCTCGGGGTTGGCCTTGGTCGACCAGGGCAGGCCAGAATTCTGCCAGCCGTTTTGCACACGGAATCCTTTCTTTTCGCCGTCCTTCACAGTACTGCCCTGGAAGCCGTTGTCGATGTACTTCACGTTGGTAAAGCCACGTTCCAGAAGGTAATCAGCACTGGGCTTGCCGCGGGCGGAACCGGAGCGGCACATGGTGATGATCAGGGAATCCCGCGTCAGTCCCTTTTCCTTCAGCGCGGCATCAACCTGGGCAACAAAATCCTCGTTGATATCCATGGCGAAGACACCTTTCTCATCGTTCCAGCGCATACGATCCACCAGCTGGAACGGAATGTTTCGGTCCACCGCATCGGTAAAGCCGATGAACATGATTTCCACCGGATCCCGGACATCAATGAACAGCAGATGGTCACCTTGCTCCTGAACCGCGTCCCAGGTCTGCTCCGGAGTCACAGACAGTGCATCTTCCGCTTGGGCTGACATGGCAACCGTCAAAAAGAAAAGCACAGACACAACAATCGGTTTCATAACGCGTACTCCTGCCTACTTTTAAATTTCTTCTGAGTATAACTTTATAACCTAAATGAAAACGGGAGAGCACGGCTTTTCTGCGCGACGAAATGCCGCAGAAAGATCCAGAAATTGCAGACCGGAATCAAACTTGATGAACGTCAAGCTCAGAACCAACTCTCGCGTTTTTGCGATGAACCGCGCTGCCACTCTGTTACGTTGGAACCAGATGGATACCAAGTTGTTCTCAAAGGAGAAAGCGACATGATCAAGCATCCACTGGCAAAAGCACTCACCCTGAGCCTGGGCGTGGCAGCAGGCTCCGCCATGGCGGACAACCTGATGGAGCGGGCCAACAGCATGTTCGAGCCCATTCCCAAATACCCACCGGTGATTGATGGCAATGAACTCACTCAGGCCAAGGTTGAACTGGGCAAGATGCTGTTCTTTGAACCGCGCCTGTCTTCCAGCCACCTGATCAGCTGCAACACCTGCCACAACGTCGGGCTGGGCGGTGATGACGAGCTGCCTACCTCTATCGGCCATGGCTGGCAGAAGGGTCCCCGGAACTCGCCGACGGTGTTCAACGCCGTGTTTAACGCAGCCCAGTTCTGGGATGGCCGTGCCGCCGACCTGGCCGAACAGGCCAAAGGGCCGGTACAGGCGGGTGTCGAGATGAGCAGTACGCCGGACCGGGTGGTGGCTACCCTGAAGAGTATGCCGGAGTATATCGAGCGCTTTGAGGACGCATTCCCGGGCCAGGAAAATCCGGTCACCTTCGACAATATGGCTGTTGCCATTGAAGCCTATGAAGCAACACTGATCACCCCGGAAGCACCTTTCGACAAATATCTGCGCGGCGACACCTCCGCGCTGAACGAGAGTGAGAAAGAAGGTCTGGCGCTGTTCATGGACCGCGGCTGTACCGCCTGCCACAGTGGTGTGAACCTCGGCGGTCAGAGCTACCATCCATTCGGGCTGGTTGCCAAGCCGGGTGCCGAGATCCTGCCAGAGGGCGATAAAGGCCGCTTCTCTGTCACCGAAACCGCGTCTGACGAGTATGTGTTCCGCGCCTCTCCGCTGCGTAACATCGAGCTGACCGCGCCCTATTTCCACTCTGGCGCCGTCTGGAGCCTGGAAGAAGCCGTTGCGGTGATGGGTACGGCCCAGCTGGGCACCGAGTTGAACGACGATGAAGTGAAATCCATCGTCGCCTTCCTCAAGACCCTGACCGGCAATGTTCCGGAAGTAACCTATCCGGTACTGCCACCAAGCACCGCCAATACGCCCAAGCCGGTGGACATGATCCCGTAAGTCACGGGCTCTGCGTTCACCCTCAAAGGCGCGCTTTCCCGGCGCGCCTTTTTTGTTGAGGTTGGTCATACTATCCGGACAACTACCCACCTTTGTCCGCTTGTGCGGTTGCTGATGAGCAAGCTATCGTCTGTTTTCTCTCTTAAAAGACAGGCTAGAGGCTATGAATCCGACCATTGAACTTCTGAAATCCCACCGCTCTATCCGCAAGTTCAAGGACCAGCAAATCCCACGGGAACTGTTCGAAGAGCTGATTCGTGCCGGCCAGAGTGCCGCCACCTCCAATCACGTTCAGGCCTATTCCATCATCCATGTGGTCAACCCGGAGAACCGCCGTAAGATCGCCGAACTGGCCGGCGGCCAACCCTACGTGGCAGACAGTTCCGACTTCCTGGTCTTCTGTGCCGATATGAAACGCGCGACCGAAGCCGCAGAGCGGGCCGGTGCCGAGGTGATACGAGGTATGACCGAGCAACTGCTGGTTGCCACCATCGACACCGCCCTGATGGCACAGAATGTCGCCATTGCCGCGGAATCCGAGGGTCTGGGACTGTGTTACATCGGAGGTATTCGTAACAACCCGCAGGACGTGAGCGAGATTCTGAAACTGCCGGAACATGTCTACCCGGTATTTGGCATGTGTCTCGGCTACCCCGATCAGAACCCCGAAGTTAAGCCCCGGCTGCCACTTTCCGCGATTCTGAAAGAAGACGCCTACACCGATGCCGATGACACCGCACTGGTGACCCGTTTCGACCAGACCATGAATCAGTATTACCAGGCCAGAAGCAGCAGCAACAAGGACACCACCTGGTCCGAACAGCTGAAGCCACTGTTTACCTCAAAACTGCGCCCGCACATAAAAGCATTCCTGAATGGTCGCGGCTTCGGCACTAAATAGATCGATTTTTTCGATGTATTTGCCTCAGTAAATACGATTCTTGCGGCAACCGCCTTAGACTAAAGTATGCCCCCTTTGTTCGTTTGCTACTGAAAGGGGCATACCCATGGCGGGCTTCGATACCGATATTCTTCTGATTGGCGGCGGCGTTATGAGCGTCACGCTGGCCTCTCTGATTCAGCAACTGGACAGCTCCCGGTCGATCACCCTGGTCGAACAGGGTCAGGAGCTGGCCGGAGAAAGCTCGGACGCCTGGAACAACGCCGGCACCGGTCACGCCGGTTATTGCGAACTCAACTACACCCCCGCCAACCCCGATGGCAGCGTTTCCGTAGAGCGGGCGCTCGCCATCAACGAGCGCTTCGAGCTCTCACTTCAGTACTGGAGCAGCCTGGTTGAGAAGGGGCTCCTGCCCGCACCGGCCAACTTCATTCGCCGGGTGCCACATCTGAGCTGGGTTGAGGGTGCCAGGGCCTGTGAATTTCTGAAAACCCGCCACAGAGCCCTCGAGGGCCAACCGCTGTTTCAGGAGATGGAGTTCAGCGATCAGCCAGACACCCTCGCTCGCTGGCTCCCGCTTATCCACGGTACCCGGCAAGCCTTTGAGCCGGTCGCAGCTACCCGCGTCGCCCACGGCAGTGACGTCAATTTTGGCGCACTGACGCGCCTGCTGGGGCGCTCCCTGGCCCAGCACGCCTGTGATATTCAGCTCCAGTGCCAGGTAACCGATATCAAGCGCGAAGCCGGCGGCTGGCGCGTGAGCCTGCATCACCTGGGCAGCGGCGAGAAACGCAGCATTACCAGCCGTTTTCTGTTCATTGGCGCGGGCGGAGCGGCCCTGTCATTGCTGCAGAAGACCGGTATTCCGGAAATTCGCGGCTACGGGGGGTTCCCGGTATCCGGCCTGTGGCTGGCCTGCGATAACGAAGACATGGCCCTGTCACACAACGCCAAGGTCTATAGCCAGGCACCGGTTGGCGCCCCACCCATGTCGGTGCCCCACCTGGACACCCGGTTTATCAATGGCAAGGCGGCGCTGCTCTTCGGCCCCTTCGCTGGCTTTACCACCCGCTTCCTCAAAAGCGGCGATCGATCGGACCTGATCCGCTCAGTTCGCAGCCACAACCTGCGGCCGCTGATCGACGTTGGCGTGCACAACTGGCCGCTGACCCGATACCTGATCAAAGAAGCTCTCAGCCCCAAATCGGCCCGCCTCGGCGAACTGGCGCGCTTTATGGAGGACCCGGATCCGGCTCAGTGGCAATTGGTGCGGGCCGGGCAGCGTGTTCAGGTTATCAAGCCAACGGCCTCGGGCCGGGGCAGTCTGGAATTCGGCACCGAGGTTTTGAGCACTGAGGACCGATCCCTGGCAGCCCTGCTGGGCGCTTCACCGGGCGCCTCCACCTGCGTCTCCGCAATGCTGGAGGTTATAGAACGTTGTTTCCCGGAACTGATTCAGGGCCAACCGCTGCAAACCCTGCAATCGCTGATTCCGAGCTACGGTCAATCGCTTCAGGCCAACCGCCAACTGCTAGCCGATGTCCGCCGCTACACCCTTAACACCCTGGGACTGAACACCGGGGCAGAACAAACTCAAACTGAACGGAGCCTGTACGCATGATGATAGGGATTCCCAGAGAACGACAAGACGGTGAAAACCGTGTGGCCATTATCCCATCCGGAGTTTCCACCCTGCTGGAGGCCGGCTACGAGGTGGTGGTCGAGAGTGGCGCTGGCAGTGCCGCCCATTTCACCGATGACGACTATCGCCACGCCGGGGCCATCATCGCCGACGATGCCGACGCCTTATATCGTCAGGCCACAGTCATCCTCAAGGTTCGGGCGCCCTCCTCAGAGGAAGCGCGACTGATTCAGCAAGACGCCACCCTGATCTGCCTGCTCGATCCCTGGTTCAACCAGCCTTTGCTGGAACAGCTCGCCGGGCAAAACGTACAGGCATTTGCCCTGGACCTGGTGCCCAGAACCACCCGCGCCCAGTCCATGGACGTGTTGAGTGCCATGGCGGGCATCAGCGGCTACCGCGCCGTCCTCAGTGGCGCTATGGCCCTGCCCCGTTACTTCCCCATGCTGATGACCGCCGCCGGCACCATTCATCCGGCCCGGGTACTGGTCATTGGCGCCGGTGTTGCAGGTCTGATGGCCATTGCCACCGCCCGCCGTCTGGGCGCAGTGGTCGAGGCCTACGATCTTCGCCCTGAGGTGAAAGAGCAGGTGGAGAGCCTGGGCGCCGATTTCATTGAAATCGAAGTGCCTGAATCCGATACCACCGGAGACAGCGGTTATGCCAAGGCGCAGAGCGAGGCGTTCTACACCGCCCAACGACAGCAACTGGCAGACTGCGTCGCCCGCGCCGACCTGGTAATCACCACGGCGGCGGTACCCGGAAAACCGGCTCCCAAACTGATTGACCAGGAAATGATTCACCGAATGAAGAGCGGCTCGGTCATCGTGGATCTGGCGGCCGACAAAGGAGGTAACGTGGAAGGCACCGTTCTGAACCAGAAGGTGGATGTGGACGGCGTTACCCTGGTCGGCCATGCCAACCACCCCTCCCGCGTACCGGTGCACGCGTCCCAGCTGCTCACCCGCAACATTACCGCCTTTTTGCTCAACATGACCGAAGACGGTCGTGTGGTACCCAAGCTGGAGGACGAGATTGTTGCGGCCACACTGGTGGTCCAGCACGGCAGCGTCCGCCACAACGCCGAGACTCGAGACACTCCGCAAACTTCAACCCAAAAGGACACGGACTGATGGAACTGTTTGCACTCAGCTTTACCATTTTCATTCTGGCATTGTTCGTCGGGGTAGAACTGATCAACAAGGTTCCGCCCACCCTTCATACCCCGTTGATGAGCGGCACCAATGCCATCTCCGGCATCGTAATCGTCGGCGCGATCATCAGTGCGGGCAGCACAGAGCTGTCGCCTAATGTCGCCGGCGTTCTGGGCTTTATCGCTGTCACCCTGGCCAGCATCAATATCGTAGCTGGCTTTCTGGTGACGGATCGCATGCTGAATATGTTCAAGCGGAAGGGATAACCATGTTTGCATTGATCAATCTGTCTTACCTTGCAGCTGCTGTCTGCTTCATTCTCGGCATCAAGGGCATGACCCGCCCAAAAACAGCGGTACGTGGCAACCAGCTGGCCGCCATCGGGATGCTGATTGCGGTCGTCGCCGCCCTGTTGCACCAGGAAATCATCAGCTACGCGGCCATCATCGCTGGTATGCTGCTGGGCGGCTCGATCGGCGTCTGGCTCGCAAAACGGACCGCAACCACGGAAATGCCGGAACTGGTGGCGAGCCTGAACGGTATCGGCGGGGGCGCCTCCGTTGCGGTGGCCGCCAGTACCTGGATGCATGCGGTTAACGCCACCGGTGCCGGAAGTAGTGGCTGGACCGCCGCTATTCTGGCCTCCATCGTCATCGGCTCAGTGACCCTGACCGGGTCGGTCGTAGCCGTTCTGAAACTCAAGGGGAATATTGGCGACAGCCGGAACAATCGCCTGTGGCACAGTGTCACGCTGGTTACTCTGATTGCCGCCGTGACCGGAGCGGTGCTGTTTGCCACCAGCGGCAGCACCAGCCCGCTGGCCCTCGCGGCCCTCGTAGGGCTCTGCCTGCTACTTGGCATTGGACTGGTCCAGCCTATCGGTGGTGCCGACATGCCGGTCGTCGTCGCCCTGCTTAACGCCTATTCCGGCCTGGCGGGTGCGGCCACCGGGTTCGTGCTGGGCAACCAGGGGTTGATCATTACCGGTTCCCTGGTGGGTGCCTCCGGCCTGATTCTGACCGCCATCATGTGCAAGGCCATGAACCGGTCCCTGCCCAACGTTCTGTTCGGCGGTGTACTGGGCGGATCAGACAGTACGGCGAGCCAGCAGGATGAAGGGGAGTTCTACGATGGCAAGGTGAAATACGCCACCCCTGACGATCTGGCCCTGTTGCTGGATGGTGCCCGCAAGGTGGTCATGGTGCCCGGATACGGCCTGGCGGTGGCTCAGGCCCAGCATGCGGTGAAAGAACTCGCCAACCAGCTTGAGGGCCGTGGTGCCAAGGTCAGTTACGCGATTCATCCGGTGGCAGGCCGGATGCCAGGGCACATGAACGTGCTGCTGGCCGAAGCTGAAATCCCTTATGACCAGTTGAAAGACATGGACGCCATTAACCCGGAACTGCCGCAGGCGGATGTAGCCATCGTGCTCGGCGCCAACGACGTGGTAAACCCGGCCGCCGCCGAAGACCCGAACTCGCCCATTTTTGGCATGCCGATCCTCGATGTGCACAAGGCGAAAACCGTGGTGGTGGTCAAGCGCAGCCTGTCCGCTGGCTTCGCCGGCATTCCCAACGGTCTGTTCATTCGCGACAACAGCCTGATGGTGAAGGGCGACGCCAAGGAAGTCCTGCAAGCCACCACCAGCGCGATCAAGGAACTCTGATCAGCCGTCCTCAAGGATGAGGACCACCAGCTCCTTGGGGCCATGGGCCCCATAGGCAAGCACCTGCTCGATGTCCGCCGTCTTGGACGGACCAGATACCAGCAACAGGTTCGTGGGCAGACCCGCGGACCAGTTGTGCTTCTGCATCATCCCATACAGGTTGTCTTCCACCTCACTGGCCTTGAGCAACGCGATATGCAACGGCGGCAGAAGACTCATCAGCCGCGGCTCGTGACGATCCGGCCACAGTACCAGTGAACCGGTGGCAGCAATCCCGCCCACCGTGCCCGTCACGCTGGCATCCACCTGCCAGAACAGCTCCTCCTTCCATTCCTCAATCGGACGGTCATAGACCAACAGCTCCGGTCTGGGCTCCGCACGCTGCCAGTGCTCCGCCAGCTGCTTGCCGTGCCCGGTACCCGGGGCATAAAGCACATTCTTCAGGCCGCGGCTCTCCAGCAATTCCTGAACCTTTGAGGGCCACTCCTCGGTCGTCAGCTGGTGGATTTCGGTGTGCACCGCTTCCATCAGAGAACGCAGGCGAGTAATCCGGTCCTCCGGCGCATACTGCCAGGGGCGGGTTACCAGACCCTCATCGAAATCGTCCGGCCGGGGCGTGGTGCCGGCCAGACCGGCACGGAGCTTGTTGAGAATATTGCTGCGGGCACTCATCACCGGTCTCCCTGATTCAAATGGGCTTTGGCCAGATCATGCAAAGACCGCCGGGCCGGTACCGGCGCCGAGTGGTTCTCGGTCCAGGGGCCGACGTTTTTCGGTGCAAGTTTGCCAAAACGGGTCGCGCCCCACAGGAACAGGCGGTAAAACACCGGCGCCGTATTCAGCCTGGCCCAGAAGCGCCAGATTGCCCGCTCCTTGCGGGAATACTTGGCGCCGCCATCTTTCACTTTCGGCTGTTCGGCGGGGTTCTTCACGTTTTCCTGGCGCAAGCGCTGCAGCATTTCCGGGATCGGAATCTTCACCGGACACACCTCACCACAGGCGCCACACAATGAAGACGCGCTGGGGTGGTCCGGTACCTTGTGCAACCCGACCATGTGCGGCGTAATAATCTTGCCGATCGGCCCCGGATAAACCTCACCGTAGGTGTGGCCACCCACACGGGTATAGACCGGGCAGTGGTTCATGCACGCACCGCAGCGGATACAGTTTAATGTCTGGCGCAGCTGGGCATCGGCGAAAGCACCACTGCGGCCATTGTCCAGCAGAACCAGATGCACTTCTTCCGGACCATCCAGCTCATCCGCCTTGCGCGGGCCGGAAATCATGTTCACGTAAGTAGTGATCGGCTGACCCAACGCGGAACGGGTCAGCAGCGACAACAGGGGCACCACGTCCCGCAGGTTCTCTACCACTTTTTCGATGCCGGTGACGGCAATGTGCACTGGCGGCGCCGTGGTGCTCATGCGGCCATTGCCTTCGTTCTCCACCAGCAGCAAGGTGCCGGTTTCGGCAATGGCGAAGTTGACGCCGGAGACCCCAACATCCGCTTCAAGGAATTTCTGGCGCAGGGTGCGGCGACCAATCTGGATCAGTTCGTTCACATCCTCGGTCTCATCCACGCCCAATTTGTCGTGGAACAGTCTGGAGACCTGAAAGCGGTTCTTGTGAATCGCCGGCATGATGATGTGGGAGGGCTTTTCGCCATCCAGCTGGACGATGTACTCACCCATGTCCGACTCCAGGCACTCGATGTGGCGTTCAGCCAGGTAGTCGTTCATTTCCATTTCTTCGCTGACCATGGATTTACCCTTCACCACCTGAGAGCCCTGCTTCGCCTCAATGATGGAGTGGACAATTCGGTTGGCCTCCTCGGTAGTCTCGGCCCAGTGAACCTTGACACCGTTATCGGTCAGCTTCGATTCCAGCTGCTCAAGCAAATCCGGCAACCGGGACAGCGCCCGGGCCTTGATATGGTTGCCGAGTTCCCGCAGTCCTTCACGCTCTTCCTCGTCCGGAAAAGCATCGGCCCGCTTTTTCATCAGCGAGTCCATGGCGACGCGGAAGTTGGTGCGCAGCTGGTCGTCAGCCAGGGCGCCCACCGCTCGGCCACGGAAGCTGTCGGTGAGTTCTTTAACCGGTATTCGCTGGCTCATGATTTCACCTCTCCACTCACCCGCTCCCACAGAAAGCTGGCCAGATGCCGGCCCCGGAACGTCTGTTTCTGTTTTTCCAGGGAGCCGTTGATGTTGAGCAGGCAGCCGCCATCAGCGGTTACCATTTCCGCTGCACCGGATTCCCGCAACGAACGGGTTTTATCGAGCACCATGGCCCCGGACACTTCCGGCATGCGCACAGAGAAGGTGCCACCAAAGCCGCAGCATTCGCTTTCATGATCGTGGTCCAGCCGCTCGACATTCGCCAGCTTGCCCAGCAACTCCCGCGCATGCAGGTGGGTGTTCATTTCCCTGCGGGCGGAACAGGAGGTGTGCAAGGCAATCTGTGTGGGCTGGCCGAGATCCTGCCAGTCCACCTTGCATACATGCAGCAGAAACTCGGTCAGCTCGAACGTTCGTTCAGCCAGATCTTCCACACGTTTAAGGGTATCTGGTTCTTCTGCAAAGACTTCCCGGTAATGCTGTCGGAACATACCGGCACAGGATCCGGACGGCACCACCACCGGCAAGCCGTTGTCGAGTAGATTGAGCTGTGCCCGCGCCACCTCCCGGGCCTCGTTCACGTAGCCGGAGGTCCAGGCAGGCTGACCGCAGCAGGATTGCTCGTGTGGAAAATGCACGCGAATGCCTTCCCGTTCCAGCAGGCGGATAGCATCCAGCCCGGCCTCGGGAAAGAACAAATCCACCACGCAGGTGCCGAACAAAATGACCTCGGCCGGCTTGGCCGGATACGTTCGTGGCCTGGAGCGCTCTGGAGCCACGCGGGTAGCATTGGGGGCGGCGTCGTAAAACAGCTCACTCATCAGTCATTGCCTCCGGGCGGTCCGGCCGGCAGCCGGCCACCCGTTGTGGTTATCCCAGTGTTTTCAGTTCAGTAACGGGTCCGTCAGCCCCAGGCCGTAGGCGGCCAGCAGCGCAATCGAACCGGTCATCACCAGGTAGTATAGGGTCGGCCACACCGTCTTGCGCAGTGTCTGACCTTCACGGCCCAGCAACCCGACCGTAGCAGATGCTGCCACCACGTTATGGATGGCCACCATATTGCCTGCCGCAGCACCCACGGCCTGCACCGCCACCATCAGTGCGGTGGACAAACCAAGGCTCTCGGCAACGCCAAACTGGAACTGGCTGAACATCATGTTGGAGACCGTGTTGGAACCGGCCAGGAACGCACCGAGCGCACCCACCGTGGGGGCCAGCAACGGGTAAATGCCGCCAACCGCATCGGCAGCCCAGGTGGCCATGGCCAGCGGCATGCTCGGCAGGTCCGACAGGTTAACGCCGGAGTTGATCAGTATTCGCACCATAGGCACGGTGAACAGCAGCACGAAACCGGCACTCAGCAGCACGCCACCGGATTCTTTCACCGCCGAATTCAGCGCTTTCAGGTTCATCCGGTGGATGAAGAAAGTTGCCAGCACTACCATCACCAGAATACCGCCCGGCAGGTAAAGTGGCTGGATCCCGGCATTAATACCTGCTTCTCCCAGGATGTTGGAGAACGACACGCCAACGCTGGTGAAAGCTTGCTTGATCGGTTCAACGGTGCGGCTCAGAACCAGTACCACGCCGACCAGCACGTAGGGTACCCACGCCCGGAAACCGCTCATCGGTTTGGCGGCGATGTCTTCCAGTTTCATCTCAATGCTGCCCAGCCACTCACTGGGCCAGTCTTTGCTGTCGGCAAAATCCCAGGTCCGCTTCGGAATCAGGAAGCCTTTTTTGGCGGCAGTGGTCACAATCGCCAGACCAATCAGGCCACCCAGCAGAGACGGGAATTCCGGCCCCAGGATCACCCCGGTCAGGGCGTAGGGCACAACAAACGCGATGCCGGCAAACAACGCAAATGGCAGGACCTCCAGCCCCTCTTTCCAGCTTTTATTCTTGCCGAAGAAGCGGGTCATCATCGTCACCATCAGCACTGGCATGACCACACCGACAATGGCGTGGGTGATGGCCACTTCCGAGGTGATCAGCTGCAGGTAGGTGTCCCAGTTGGAGCCCAGGGATTCCAGTCGCTCGGTAATGCTGGCCCGATCCAGACCCGTTGTCACTCCCACCACAATCGGCGTACCTACAGCACCAAAGGATACCGGCGTGCTCTGCACCATCATGCCCAGCATGACCGCCGCCATGGCCGGAAAACCGACCGCAACCAGCAGGGGCGCGGCGATGGCGGCCGGTGTACCAAAGCCAGAGGCACCTTCGATAAAGCTGCCGAACAGCCAGACAATGATGATGGCCTGAATACGGCGATCCGGGGTGATGTTGGTAAAGCCGGCCCGAATCGTGGTGATGGCACCGGAGTGCTTCAGCGTGTTCAGCAGCAATATCGCGCCAAAGATAATCCACAGCAGGCCGATGGTGATTACCAGCCCTTGCAGAGTGGAAGCGAGGATACGGTTCAGGGTCATATCCCAGGCGCTATAGCCAATCAGCGCGGTAACCAGAAATACCACGGGCATGGCATGGCGGGCGGGCCAACGCATGCCAATCAAAAGCACTCCAGCCAGAAGAATGGGCGTAAACGCCAACAGGGCGAGCAATCCGGACGACATTATCTTCTCCAGGGTCTTGTTGTTGGATTCTGTTTTTGGATAATTGGTATTACCAATTTAAAAACCTGTGCCGAGTACGTTATTTGAGCAGGCCTTGTGGTGTCAAAACCGCCCACTCATACATTAGTCGTATTGCCTTGAAGTTTTGTTGTAAAAACAAGCGTAGACGCAGGTAAGATTTATTGGTATGACCAATTTTTAGACACACAAGTGAGGCATCATGCCCATCAATCAGATTGCTCCCAAGCGGCTGGCCGACACCATTGTCGAGCAGCTGGAGACCATGATTCTGGAAGGAACCCTGGAGCCGGGGCAGCGCCTGCCGCCGGAACGGGTACTGGCGGAGCAATTCGGCGTATCCCGCCCGTCACTCAGAGAAGCCGTGCAGCGCCTGGCGGCCAAAGGCCTGCTGAAAAGCCGCCAGGGCGGCGGCAATTACGTGGCGGAGAATCTGGGAACCAGTTTCAGCGACCCACTCATTCCACTGTTGGAAAAGCACCCGGAAGCGCACCGGGATTTGCTGGAGTTCCGTCGCACGCTGGAGGGCGACTGCGCCTACTATGCCGCCCTGCGCGCCACAGAAGTGGATCTGGCCCGACTGGGAAAAGCCTGGGAAGAACTCCACGCCTGCTACCAGAATTCCACTGCCCACAATCTGGAAGAAGAAGGCGCCGCCGATGCCCGCTTCCATATGGCCATTGCTGAAGCCAGCCACAACGTGGTGCTGCTGCACACCATGCGCAACTTGTTCAGCATGCTCAAGAACAACATTGTCACCAACATCGGCGGCATGTATTCCCGCGAGGTTCAGACCCGCCAGGGCCTGATGGACCAACACCAGAAACTGTATAACGCCATCGTTGAAGGCCGGGAAGAAGACGCCCGGGCCATCGCCGGGGAGCACATTCAGTTTGTACAGCAAACCATATCGGAGCGGAGTGAAACCGCGCGGCGGCGTGAACGGGCGTTGAGAAGGGAAGGGAGCGGCGAACACCGGGCTCCATAAAAAAGCCGGGGCAAGCCCCGGCATAAGCAATCACACGATGCATCAACACAATGCATGTCGTCCTGATGAGCCTTCACACTAACCGGAAGAGATGACGCTTGTGTGACAGGGCACGCTAATCTGGCAACTTCTCCCAGATTGTGAGCTCCGAAAAACTGTGCTGGAACTTGTTGCGGGTCTCCCGGATCACGAAGGGCAGGCTCCGGGGCTCTGCCAGCAAGCGGAAACGGGGGGATAACGCCGCCTTGAGACCATCCAGGGTGGTGAATGGCTCACCGTCTTTCAGGAAACCACCGAGCCAGTCCTGCCTGGGTGTGTACTCCTCCAGCCAGGTATAGGGTGAAGCAATCACCAGCAGCCCCAGCGCATTGATACGCTCATGGATCTGTTCCAGAAATAGGGATGGGTTGTAGAGACGGTCAATCAGGTTGCCGGCCAGCACCAGATCGTAGTCCCGGTAATCAGCGCCGAGCTTGCAGGCATCGCCCTGATGGAACGCCACGCGGCGGGCAGCCTCGGTCAGACCCAGGGCTGCCAGTGACCGCTCCTGGTAGCTGACCAGCTCGCCCTCTTCGGGCCGCGCATACCGCGCAACCCCCTCCCGCACCACCTCACGGCATTTGCCGATAAAGGTTTCCGAATAATCGACCCCATCGACATGGTCAAACTGGCGGGCCAGCTCCAGCGAGGTACGTCCTACCGCACAACCGATATCCAACGCCCGGCAGCTGGCGCGGCCATCCAGCGCTCCAAGCGCGGCATCGGCCAGTTCTTTCGCGAAGTTGGCTTCACCATGCCAGCTTTCACCGAAGTGAAACTCCAGATACTGGGCCAAGGTGGTGTTGCTTTCGTAGTAGCCGGACGGCTCATTCATGATTGTCTCCTGGCGCCGACAGGCCTTTCCCTTGTTCCGTCGACCTTGGGTAAAACGGTTGTACCAACGGCGCAAGCCCTTTGGCATCATCTATGAACAGTTGCAGGTGCGGGAAAGGTATTTCAATGTCCGCTTCGTCCAGGGCCTCTTTAATCTTCTCAAGCACATCAGCCATAATTCTGGGCTGAACCTCCAGATTGTCCGGTGTAATCCAGATCTTGACCTCCAGATCGACTGAAGAGTTGCCCAGGGTCTTGACCACCACTCGCGGCTCCATACCCGGCCCCTGCAAGACTTCAGAGTGCGCCAGCAGAACCGGCATTATCACGTCCCGCGCTGCCCTGGCAGACTCCTTGTAGGCAATGCCAACTGGAATGTTCAGGCGCGTCGCCCCTTCGGCGCTGTAATTGATGATCTCCGAGGACGCCACGTTATCGTTCGGGATCATGGTAAAGATATTGTCCCGGGTACGCAGCCAGGTGGTCCGCAGGGCGATCTTCACCACCTTACCATCCTGGCCGTTGATGGTGACCCAATCGCCAATCCGGAAGGGGCGCTCAATCAGCAACGTAATACCCGCAATAAAGTTCGACAGCGTGGACTGGGCCGCAAACCCGACGGCAATCCCCACGATCCCCAGACCCGCGACGATGGAGACCACATCGAAACCGAACTGGGACAGCACCGTAACGGCCGCGAAGGTAACGGTGAGCACCGAGAACAGATTCTCGACCAATTGGCGGATAGAGGGTTCCAGACGGTAGCGATTCATCGTCTCCCGCAGCAGACGACCAATCGCCAGCCAGCCCACAAAAAAGCCCAACGCCATCAGGCCCGCCCTGGCCATGCCCTTCAACAGCTCCGGCGAGGCCTCGAATTGCGCCATAATCACCAGCAATCCGCCCAGCCCGAACAGATAACGGATGCCAGTGCGCAACTGACCAAACCAGGGCTTCGAGCTGCGTCGGCTGCCGACGACAAGGCGTATCAGGCTGATCAGAATGGCATAGACCAGCAACAGAATGCCGAGGTAGATCACCGAAATCAGCAGTTGACTGAGAACATGCCCGGCCAGGGCCACCCAATCGGTCTGTCCGCCCGCGAGAGCGTCCAGGGTAGCCGAGAGATTCTGTGCTATCTGGCTTCGTACGGATTCAAACAGGGCTTCTGCCATAGGGCATCCTTTTCCAAACACTGCATACTACACCCGGAGCGGTGAACAACCTTTGCCTTCAGAATAGACTGCTATCCGCAAACCGGCCGGGGATTACAGAACCGATTCCAGGGCCTGAATCAACCGGGCATCTTCGGGACGCACCTGGCTCGGGAAACGGGCTGCCACCTTACCCTCACGATCGATCACATACTTGGTGAAGTTCCAGCTTGGCGGCTGGCTCTGGCGATTGATTTCCTGAAACACCGGATTGGCCTGCTCACCGGTCACTGCGCTCGGCGCGATCATGGTAAAACTCACACCAAAGTTCACAAAACAGACCTTCGCGGCTTCTTCTTCGGAATCCGCCTCTTGCCGGAAGTCATCACTGGCAAATCCCACGACCGTCAGCCCCCGATCCTTGTACCGCTGGTGCAGGGCCTCCAGGCCTTCAAACTGACCGGTATAACCACAACGGCTGGCTGTGTTCACCACCAGCATCGGCTTGCCAGCAGCCACTTCGCACAGATTCACCGAATCCCGGGAGTGCAGCTTGCGCTGCTCGTGGTCCAGGAAATCCGGGCAATCCCGGGCAACGGCAGGCACCGTCAACCCTAGCAGTAAAAGCACACTCACACACTTCAAGACTGTCCAACGCATCATCGGCCCTCCTGTCGACAGATCCCCTGTATACGCACTGGATTACCAAACTGCTCAGGCGCGTTGTCCACATTGACACAAACCGGCAAAGCATCCTTCACAAAACTCTCATGTCATCGTCACACAGCACGGTCAGATTGTGGTGTCAAAACACACAACATAACCGAAACAAGGACAGTACCATGACGATGAAACCAACGCTGCTGGCAGCCGCCATCGGCGGCCTTCTGGCATCGACAACACAGGCATCGCTGGTCATCAGCGAGTATGTCGAAGGCTCCAGCAACAACAAAGCCATTGAACTGCTCAACACCGGCAACGCGGTGGTGGATCTTGCCCCCTGGGAGCTGCAGGTTTTCTTCAACGGCAGCGCCACCCCCGGGCAAACCTTCAACCTGGAGGGTTCGATTGCTCCGGGCAGCAACTTCGTTTTCGCGCATAGCGCTGCTGACCCGGCCATTCTCGCTGTGGCGGATCAAACCACCGGAGCCGGGCTGTTCAACGGTGATGACGCTGTCCTGCTCCTGAATGGCGGCACGGTTGCTGACAGTATCGGCCAGGTCGGCACAGACCCCGGCAGCTACTGGGGCTCCGGGGATACCCGCACTCAGGATCGCACTCTGCGCCGCCGTGCAGGCACCCTGGCCGATACCGATGCCTACGATGATTACGACCCGGCCACAGTCTTTGACGGCTTTCCCCAGAACAGCTTCGACGATCTCGGCGTCGCCGGCAACGATGACGATAACCCGGACCTGCCACCGACTGCGCCGGATCTGACCTGTGGTGCTCCCGCCACCCGCATTTCGGACATTCAGGGCGAAGGCGATATCAGCCCGGTTGCCGGCCAGCACGTGGTGATCGAAGCCGTAGTTACGGCCGCCTTCAACACCAACGATGGCCTTGGCGGCGTCTTTGTGGAGGAAGAAGCCTCAGACCGCGACGACAACCCTGCCACCTCCGAAGGCCTGTTTGTCTATGCGCCAACTCTGAACGCCGAGCCCGGCCAGCGCCTGCGGCTTGCCGGTGAAGTGACCGAATACGACGGCCTGACCGAATTGACCAACCTGAGCGGTACCGAAAACTGTGGTAATGCGGAGCTTCCACCGGCGGCGCAGATCTCCCTGCCCTGGGCCGATGCCACTGCTCCGGAAGCCTTTGAAGCCATGCGGGTACAATTCAGCGCGCCTCTTGTGGTGAACGACAACTACGACCTGGGCCGTTACGGCAGCCTGACCCTCGGGAGCGGTCGCCACTTTATCCCCACCAGTATCGCTGAGCCCGGAGCGGATGCCGCACTGGTGGCTGATCTGAATGCGCTGGACCGGATTATCCTGGACGACGCCAGTAACCGCCAGAACCCGGCCATCGTGCCCTACCCGACACCGCAACTGAGCGCCAGCCAGACCATGCGCGCTGGCGACACCGTTCAGGATCTTGCCGGCGTTCTCGACTACCGTTTTTCGGAATGGCGTCTGCAGCCGACCGCGAGCCCGTCCTTCAGCCAGGCAAATGCACGTGTAACCGAGCCCGGCCTTGAGGATCGCGGTAACCTGGTGGTGGCTTCTTTCAACGTGCTGAACTTCTTCAACGGTGACGGCATGGGTGGCGGATTCCCGACGGCGCGGGGCGCAGACAACCCGGAAGAACTGGCCCGCCAGACCGAGAAGCTGGTCAGTGCCCTGGTCGCCCTTGATGCCGACATCATCGGCCTGATGGAAATCGAGAATGACGGCTACGGCCAGACCAGTGCCATTGCCGAACTTGCCGGGGCCCTGGGTTCCGAATGGCAGTGGGTCGATCCCGGCCTGGCACAACTGGGCAATGATGACATTGCCGTTGGCCTGCTGTATCGCGCCGACCGTGTCGAGATCGTTGGCACCGCCGCCACTCTGAGCGCGGCTCCTTTTGATCAGTTGAACCGCCAGCCCCTGGCACAGACCTTTCGGCTGAAGGATTCAGACGATGGCGTCACCATTGCCGTCAACCACTTCAAGTCCAAAGGCTGCGGCAGTGCCGAAGGCAGCAACGCTGACCAGAACGATGGTCAGGGCTGCTGGAATCCAGTACGGACCCAGGCCGCCCAGGCGCTGGCATCCTGGCTGGCAGACGATGCCACCGGAACCGGCGAACCGGATGTGTTAATCATCGGCGATCTCAACGCCTACGCGAAAGAAGACCCCATTCGCGCCCTGGCCAGTGCCGGCTATACCGATCTACTGGCGGCCTACGTTGGCGAGCAGGCGTATTCCTACGTGTTCTATGGCCAGGCAGGCTACCTGGACCACGCTCTGGCCAATACCGCCCTGGCCGGCAAAATTGCCGATACCACCGTCTGGCCGATCAATGCCGATGAGCCCCGAGCCCTGGACTACAACACCGAGTTCAAGACGCCGGAGCAGCAGGCCAGCTTCTACGCACCGGACGCTTACCGGGCCTCTGACCATGACCCTGTGATCGTTGCCCTGAATCTCGATACCAGAACCCCCGCAGACCGCGCCGACCTGAACGGCGATGGCCGCGTTAACGGCCGGGACCTGTCCCGCCTGGTGCTGGCGATGCTGTTCGGCAAAGCCACAGCTCCGGCTTACGACATTGACGGTGACGGGCGCATTAACCATTACGACCTGATCGCCCTGATTCGCGTGCTGACCAGCCGCTAACCCCCACAACGGAGATAGAGTAATGATTCGGCAAGGACTCTGGCTGGCAATCCCGCTGATTGCCCTGACCGGCTGTAACAGTGATAACGACGACGCGCCCGCCACGGAAACCGAGCGCTTTACCGTTAACATCTTGCATATCAACGACCACCACTCCCATCTGGAAGCGGGCTCACAGTCCCTGGATATCGCTGGTGAAGAAACCGAATTCAGCGCCGGCGGCTTCCCCCGGGTGATCGCCAAGATCAACGAACGAACCGCCGAACTGGACAACGTGCTGAAACTGCATGCCGGAGATGCCATGACCGGCACCCTGTACTTCACCTCCTTCGAAGGTGAGGCCGATGCCGAGCTGATGAACCAGGTTTGTTTTGATGCCTTTGCACTGGGCAATCACGAGTTTGATCGTGGTGACGAAGGGCTGGTGAAATTCCTCGACTACCTGGCGGCAGGCAGCTGTAACACGACGGTTCTCGCGGCCAACGTCAAACCGGCCATCGGCACCCCTTTGGCCCCGGTGGCCCAGGACGATTACATCCAGCCGTACACCATCAAGAACATTGATGGCCAGCAGGTGGCCATCATCGGCATCGACATCGCCACCAAAACCCGCAACAGCTCAAGCCCGCTGGCAAGCACTGAGTTTCTGGACGAAACCGAAACCGCCCAGGCCATGATTGATGAGCTGAACGACCAGGGCATCGACAAGATCATCCTGCTGACCCACTACCAGTATGCCAACGATCTGGCACTGGCCGAGCGCCTGTCTGGAGTGGATGTCATTATCGGCGGAGATTCCCACACCCTGCTTGGCAACTTTGACGCCTACGGCCTGAGTGCCTCCGGCCCCTACCCCACCGAAGTGACCAATGCCGACGGCGACAAAGTGTGCGTGGCCCAGGCCTGGCAGTATTCGCGTGTGCTGGGTGAACTGAGCGTGACCTGGGAGAACAATGGCACTGTTTCCTCCTGCTCCGGAACGCCACACCTGCTCCTGGGCAACCCCATCATCCGTGATGACGGCACCGACGATGGCTACCAACCCCAAGGCGAGGAACTGGCCGCCATTCGGGCAGCCATCGAGGCGGACCCGCAACTCAGCCTTGTGACGGACGACCCGACCGGCGCTCAAACCCTGGCCACGTACGCCAACCAGTTGGACAGCTTCCGCAATCAGGTCATCGGTACCGCATCCGAGGACCTGTGCCTGGCCCGAATTCCCGGCCGGCCATACGGCGATGACACCTGCGCCAACGAAGACCCGAACCGTGGGGGGGATATCCCGAACCTGGTGGCTCAGGCCTTCCTGTTCCAGAGCAAGAATGCCGATGTTTCGATCCAGAACGCCGGCGGCGTTCGCACCGACATTCTGGCCGGCGATATCACCATTGGTGATGCCTACAACCTGCTGCCGTTTGCCAATACCCTTACCGATCTGCCCATGACCGGAGCAGAAATCAGACAGGTGCTGAATGAAGCAGTGGATTTCGCCCACGTTGAAGGCGGCTCCACGGGTGCCTACCCCTATGCCGCCGGTCTGCGCTGGACCGTCGACATGACCAGGCCTGCTGGCGAACGCCTTTACGACATCGAAGTTCGGCCCCGGAGTGAAACCACCTGGCGCGCTCTGACCGACGCTGAAACCCTGAACGTCGTCACCAACAGCTTCACCGCGGCTGGCCGTGACGGCTACCTGACCTTCGGAACCGTCAGCGAGGATGGCCGAGCCACGGATACCTTTCTGGACTATGCCCAATCCTTCGTCGATTACGTCAAGGAAGAGGTAACCCTCAGCAAGCCCGTCCAGGGCGAGTACTCCACTCAGATGTACACGCCAGCACCGTAACGAGTGCTTGCAGGAGCATCCGGCACTAACGGATGCTCCTGCCCCTCCTGTCATTACCCTTGAAGAAACCGTCCGCTGGCGTCATTGTGAAACGCTGAACACCGTTGTTTCTTCACAGGTACCGGAACCCCATGTCCAGAACACCCGATTACTCCCTGCTCGAACTGGCCTCCGTGCGCGAGGGCGACTCCGTAGCAACGACACTGGCCAACAGCGTGCGTTACGCCCAGCATGCGGAGGCACTTGGCTTCAAGCGTTTCTGGCTGGCAGAGCACCACAATATGGAAGGGATTTCCAGTTCCGCCACCTCGGTATTGGTGGGGCACATCGCTGGCAAAACCGGGAGTATCCGGGTGGGCTCCGGCGGTGTCATGCTGCCGAACCATCCACCGCTGGTGATTGCCGAGCAATTCGGCACCCTGGAATGTCTCTATCCGGGCCGAATCGATCTCGGCCTTGGCCGCGCGCCGGGCACCGATCCAGTCACCGCCCGGGCACTGCGACGGGATGGTCTGGGCGCCGAGCAATTCCCGGAAGACGTAGCCCGTCTGCAGAACCTGCTGGGACCGCTTCAACCGGGCCAACCGGTGAAGGCCATTCCCGGCGCCGGCACCAATGTCCCCATCTGGCTTCTGGGCTCCAGCCTGTACAGCGCTCAGCTGGCGGCAATGCGGGGCCTCCCTTATGCCTTCGCCGGCCACTTCGCACCGCGGCTCTACCGGGAAGCCCTGAAGGTCTATCGCGAGAACTTCGAGCCCTCAGAACAGCTGCGACAGCCCTATGCCATGCTGGCCATTCCCGCTATCCCGGCGGCCTCAAAGGACGAAGCGCGCCATCTGGCCACCACCAGCTACCAGCGCATTCTGGCCCTGTTCCGCGGGCAGCCCCTGTGGATGCGACCGCCGGTCGAATCCATGGACGGGCTCTGGAATCCGGCCGAAGAGGCCGGCGTGCGGGACTTCCTGAAACTGCAGATCATGGGCAACAGTGAAGACCTGCGCCAGCAACTCGACGACCTGCTGGCCGACATTCAGGTGGACGAACTGATGTTCACCATTGATATCCACGACCCGGACAAACGCCGGCAGGCCCTGGATATCCTGGCCGAAACCCGTTCCCCGCAAACTGACTCCGACGCAACCATCAACTAGGCAGAACCTGATCATGGCTCAACCGGCATTCCATGTGTTTCTCTCCCACGGTCTGGAAAGTGGCCCCGGCAGTACCAAGATCCAGGCCCTGAAAACGGTGGCGGAAACGTTTTCAGGCGTTTATGCCGAGGCGGTGGATCATCGCAGCACTAAAGACCCTGCCGAACGCCTCGCGCAGATGCGACACGCCATGGCAGCTGTCGGTGCAAAGCCCGAACAGACCATCCTGGCAGGCTCCAGCATGGGCGGCTGGGTCTGCGCCCGGACCAGCGAACAGACGCCGGTCAGGGGCTGTTTTATGCTGGCACCAGCACTGGCGCTACCGGATTATCCGGAGTCCAACCCGGTGATCGGCGCCCGCCACGCTCGCATTATCCACGGCTGGAACGACGATGTGGTACCGGTAATGCCGGTTCTGGAGCTGGCCCGGAAGCAGCAGATTGAAGCCCTGGTTCTACCCGACGGACATCGGCTGGAAAACAGTGTCCAGCGGGTGGCAGAGGAGTTCAGAAGGTTCCTGTTCCTGTGTGTTGAAAACCCGAATCCATCCTGAATTCATGCACTTGCAATTTGACTTAATCGGCTATTGGCGCGCAGGTTATTTCCCCCGTTTCCTTGCGAAAACCGCTTTGATTTGCCAGTCTTTAATAATGTAACAATGGATTAACGTAAAATAACGAGCGGAGACAACCCGATGAGCAGCACAAGTAAATTCAGGAAACTGGCTGGTATTTCAGCGCTGGCATTTGCCGGCCTGACCGCGGCAAATGCCGTGAATGCCGCCAACTGGCGCTACGCCCATGAAGAATACGAAGGCGACGTTCAGGACGTATTCGCATATAAGTTCAAGGAATACATTGAAGAGAATTCCGACCACACCCTGCAGATTTACCGTTTCGGTGAGCTGGGTGAGTCTGACGACATCATGGAACAGACCCAGGCCGGTATCCTTAACTTTGTAAACCAGTCTCCTGGCTTTACCGGCTCCCTGATCCCGGAAGCGCAGATCTTCTTTATTCCTTACCTGATGCCTACCGACATGGACCAGGTGATCAAGTTCTTCCGTGAATCCGAGGCCATCAACGAAGACTTCCCGGAGTTGTATTCCGAGAAAGGCCTGGAGCTGCTGAAGATGTACCCGGAAGGGGAAATGGTGGTGACTGTGGATGAGCCGGTTACCTCACCAGAAGAGTTCAACAACAAGAAGATCCGGGTAATGACCAACCCGCTTCTGTCCGAGACCTACTCTGCGTTTGGTGCCACTCCCACGCCCCTGCCCTGGGGTGAAGTATACGGTGCGTTGCAGACCAACATGATCCAGGGTCAGGAGAACCCGATTTTCTGGATTGAGTCAGGTGGTCTGTATGAGGTTTCCCCGAACCTGGTATTCACCGGCCACGGCTGGTTCACCACCGCCATGATGGCGAACCAGAACTTCTACGAAGGCCTGTCTGATGAGGACAAGAAGCTGGTTCAGGATGCCGCTGATTACGCCTTCGAGGAAATCATCGTGCACATTGATGGTCTGGCGGACGAGGCCCTGGAAAAGATCCAGTCCAACAGCGACGAAGTTACCGTTACCCGTCTGACTGACGAACAGATCGAAGCCTTCAAGGCCCGCGCGCCACAGGTGGAAGAGAAGTTCATCGAAATGACCGGTGAGCGTGGTAAAGAGCTGCTGGAGCAGTTCAAGGAAGATCTGAAAGAAGTTCAGAACGACTGAACCTCGCCAAACGGTTGCCCCCGCTCCGGCGGGTGGCAACCCAGCTTTAACCCCGCCCCGCCGGGGATTCTTCCCGCCGGGAGCGACATGTTCTGGAGCAGAATCCATGTCCGAGAATTCCCCGGAGATCGAAGACGATACCGGTCACTATGAGTCCGGCTTGCCTGGCTTTCTGGGCACGATTGACGTCTGGATTTCAAAAATCGAAGCCGTCATGCTCGCCGCTGGCGTGATTCTGATGGCGGTAAACACCTGCGCCAATGTTATTGCCCGTTTCGTGTTCAGTGAGGGCCTGTTTTTCTCCGGTGAAATCAACCGGATTCTGATCATTCTGATTACCTTTGCCGGCATTGGCTACGCCGCCCGGCACGGCCGCCATATCCGCATGTCCGCCATGTACGATGCCTTCCCGACCAAGGGCCGTAAGGTACTGATGATCATCATCGCCCTGTTTACCTCCGTGGTCATGTTTTTCCTGTGCTATTACTCCTTTGAGTACATCCAGACCCTGTACAGCCGAGGTCGGATTTTGCCAGCGCTTGGTTTTGAGATTTGGTGGATTTACATCTGGGCCCCTGTCGGTTTCGCCATTACCGGCATCCAGTACCTGCTGACCGCCATCAAGAACTTCACCACCAAAGACGTGTACCTGTCGACGGGTGTGGTGGATGGCTACGCCGATACCGAAACCGAAGTCTGAAGCAGCGTGAACCCATAGGTTAAGGAAAGACACACCATGGCAACTATTATGATGATCGTCATGATCGGGCTGCTGCTTCTGGGCTTCCCGATGATGATTCCGCTAACCACTGCTGCCGTCATCGGCTTCGTTATGATGTTCGATGGCTTCGGGCAGATGGGCACATTCATCCAGCAGATGATGGGTGGCATCCGGCCAGCGTCGTTGATTGCGGTACCCATGTTCATTCTGGCGGCCGATATCATGACCCGGGGCCAGTCTGCGGACCGCCTGATCAATATGGTCATGGCCTTTATCGGCCACATCAAAGGTGGCCTCGCCATCAGTACCGCCACCTCATGCACCCTGTTCGGGGCGGTGTCTGGCTCAACCCAGGCCACCGTGGTCGCAGTGGGCTCACCGCTGCGCCCGAAAATGCTCAAGGCTGGCTACTCCGATCCCTTCACGCTGGCTCTGATTATCAACGCCAGTGATATCGCCTTCCTGATCCCTCCCAGCATCGGCATGATCATCTACGGGGTCATCTCGGAAACCTCCATTGCCGAACTGTTCATTGCGGGCATCGGCCCGGGCATCCTGATTTTGTTCATGTTCTCGATCTACTGCCTGATCTACGCCTACAAGAACGATGTTCCGACTGAAGCCAAGGCCAGCTGGAAAGAACGGGCGATGTCAGTCAGGGATGCCTCCTGGCCCCTGATGTTCCCGGTGATCATTGTCGGTGGTATCTACGGTGGTATTTTCAGCCCCACCGAGGCAGCTGCAGTCTGCGTGCTCTACGCCTTCTTGCTGGAATTTGTGGTCTTCCGGTCGCTGAAACTGAACGACATTTACAAGATTGCCAAATCCACCGGGCTGATCACGGCTGTGGTGTTCATTCTGGTGGCCGTGGGTAATGGCTTCTCCTGGATCATTTCCTTTGCCCAGATTCCCCAGGCCATCCTGGAAGCGGTGGGCGTCAACGAGGCCGGACCTGTGGGCGTGCTGATTGCCATCTGTGTGGCCTTCTTCATCGCCTGTATGTTCGTCGATCCCATCGTGGTTATCCTGGTGCTGACACCGATCTTTGCGCCCGCCATTCAGGCCACCGGGCTGGATCCGGTGCTTGTCGGTGTGCTGATTACCCTGCAGGTGGCCATCGGTTCTGCCACGCCACCCTTTGGCTGCGACATTTTCACCGCCATTGCCATCTTCAAACGGCCCTACATGGAAGTTATCCGGGGTACGCCTCCGTTCATATTCATGCTGGT
This sequence comes from Marinobacter sp. tcs-11, assembly GCF_002049515.1. Classification (NCBI taxonomy): domain Bacteria; kingdom Pseudomonadati; phylum Pseudomonadota; class Gammaproteobacteria; order Pseudomonadales; family Marinobacteraceae; genus Marinobacter; species Marinobacter sp. tcs-11. Next base: position 77,858 of record NZ_LLYU01000001.1, read on the forward strand.
GGCGGCTGCCGGCCTGATCATCGCCTTCCCGGATATTGCCCTGTTCCTGCGTGACATCGCGTTCAGGGACTAGATCCACAGCCACTGATCAAAGGAGAACAACATGTTTAAACGGATTCTGGCCGCTGTGGATGGTTCCAAAACCTCACTCAAGGCACTGGATAAAGCCATTGAACTGCAGAAACTGATCCCGGACGCCGAGATCTACATCCTCTGTGTGTACAAGCATCACAGCCTGTTTGAGGCGTCGTTGTCTATCGGAAGGCCCGACGACATGGACATCCCGGACAAGGTGCTGTCTGAGTATGCCAAAGGCGTAGTGAACCACGCCAAGGAGCTGGCCAAGGAGCATGGCGCCACCAAGGTGCGTGGTTTCGTCAAGGCCGGTCGACCCTCGAAGGTGATTGTCAAATTTGCCCAGGACAAGGAAGCCGACCTGATCGTGGTGGGTACCAAGGGTACCAATAGCGATAAAGATGGCACCTTCCTGGGCAGTGTCTCACACCGGGTCGCCTCCCAGGCCAAGTGCCCGGTTCTGGTGGTCTGAATCGGTAAAGTCCTCCCCGCAGTACCGCCGGGCAGCATATTCATAGCTGCCCGGCAATCACGGATTTCCGCAGTCAGCTTGATTTTTCACCGTGCTAGACTGCCTCGCCTTGGATTACTTCTCATTCACAAATCACAAGGCGTCTAGCCATGACTGCAATTGTTGATTTTCTCAACTCGATTCTCTGGGGCTATGTCCTCGTCTATGGCCTGCTTGCCGTAGGTGTCTTCTTTACCATCCGTCTGGGCTTCCTTCAGTTCGTCAATTTCGGCGAAATGGTCCGCGCCATCCGTGGCTCCCGGGAAAGCGATGTACACGGGATTTCTCCCTTCCAGGCCCTGTGTACCAGCCTGGCCTCCCGGGTGGGTACCGGTAACCTTGCCGGGGTTGCGGTTGCCCTGTACCTGGGCGGTGCCGGTGCCATTTTCTGGATGTGGATGGTAGCCCTCGTCGGTATGGCCACCGGGTACGCTGAAAGCACGCTGGCCCAGCTGTACAAGGTCCGTGACGGCAAAGGCCAGTACCGGGGTGGCCCGGCGGTTTACATTGCCAAAGGCCTGAAAGCGCCCTGGGCTGCGGCCATTTTCGCGGTCTGTCTGATTATCTCCTTCGGCCTGGTTTTCAACGCCGTACAGGCCAACTCCATTGCCGATGCCATGCAGGGCGCCTTTGGTGTGCCCAAGCTCGGTGTTGGCGTGGTCATCGCGGCTTTTGCCGGCATTGTTATCTTTGGCGGTCTGCGCAAGATCGTTCGCTTCGCTGAGTTTGTCGTGCCGTTCATGGCCGGCGCTTACGTGCTGCTGGCACTGGGCGTGATGGCTATGAACATTACCGAGGTTCCGGGCGTGCTGGCGCTGATCGTGAAAAGCGCCTTTGGCCTGGAAGAGGCCGCTGGTGGCGCGGCAGGCTCCATTACCGCCGCCATGCTGAATGGCATCAAACGCGGGCTGTTCTCCAACGAAGCCGGTATGGGTTCGGCACCCAACATTGCCGCAACCGCAACCCCGGCTCCGCATCATCCCTCTTCACAGGGCCTGGTTCAGGCATTCGGTGTGTTCATCGATACCATCATTGTCTGTACGGCGACGGCCGTGATGATTCTACTGGCGGGCGTTCTGGAGCCGGGTTCCGGCGTGACCGGCACCCAGTTGACCCAACAGGCCATGGAAGTGCATCTGGGTGACTTCGGAGGCTACTTTATCGCCATTGCCATCCTGTTCTTTGCCTTTACCTCCATCGTCGCCAACTACACCTACGCCGAGAATGCCTTGATCTACCTGCGCGGCGGCAACACCCTGGGCTTGACCCTGTTGCGCCTGGCCGCGCTTGGTATGGTGATCTGGGGTGGCTACGAAGCGGTGGTGACGGTATTCAATGCGGCGGACGCATCCATGGGGCTGATGGCCACCATCAACCTGATTGCTATCGTTCTGTTGTCCGGCACGGTTGTGAAACTGACCAAAGACTACCTGGCTCAGCGCAAGGAAGGCCTGGTGCCGCACTTCAAGTCCAAGGACTATCCTGAGCTGCACGAAAAGATCGACAGCAATATCTGGCATTGATGTCAGAGCGTGGCCGCAACTACTCGGTTGCGGCCCGCTTCCTTGGCCTGGTACAGCGCCTGGTCGGCGGCCCGGAACAGCTCGTCAAACTCCGGGCAATTCTCCCGCCAGCAGGCAATGCCGGCTGAAATGGTCAGGCTGCCCAGGTTTTCACCCCGATATTCCACCTGTTCGGCTGAGATGGCCGCCCGTAGCTGCTCGGCCCGTTGTCGGGCCTCCTCAAGGGATGCCCCCGGCATCAGCACCGCAAACTCCTCACCGCCGTAACGACATACGGTATCACTGCCGCGAAAGTAGGTACCGAGCACGTCACCGACCATTCTCAGCGCCTGATCACCGGCTTCATGGCCATGGCAATCATTGAACTGTTTGAAGTGATCGATATCGAAGATCAGCAGGCAAAGCGGCCTGTCGGATCTGGCCGACACTTCCCGCTCATGGCGAAAGAGTTCATCAAAGTAGCGACGATTTTTCAGGCCGGTCAGGCTGTCCTCATAAGAGAATCGTTGCAATTCAGCCCGCAAGGCCAGACCAGACAAGGTAATGCCAATTTTCTCAACCGACTGGTATACCCAGGCAATCACCCGTGCGATGCCATAGTCTTTCACCACTGGCGGCAGATCCGGGCGCTCCAGCATCAACACCCCTTCAGGCCGGTTGCCGGAGCGGGCAGACTCTACCCGCAGGAAGAAACACATTTGAGCCGGTAAATCGTAGCTACGCACCGGCAGTACGGTTTCAGTCAAGGCAGAAAGATTCGACCCCAGTGACGCCGGGAACACGTCCTCCGGGGCGCTGCCCCAGTGAACCACGCGGTCGTAATGCCCATCGACGCCTCTTCGATAAAAGCAACCGGTCATGGGCAGGTAGAGTTCCGGCATGGCTCTTAACAGGGGCTCGAAGGCTTCCTCAATGCCGGCGCAATCCTGCAGGGCAGCAATGACATCCGCCAGCTTCTGGCTTTTCTTGCTTTCCAGTGCCAGCAACCGGGCCCGGGCAACTTCCCTTTCTGCCAGTGACTCAGCGCGGGCGGTGCGCTCCTGAACCTTCTGTTCCAGCCGGATGTTCAGTTGCTGGAGCTCTTTCTGGGTCTTGCCGTAGTGCCAGACCGAAATGCTGACCACCGCCAGCGAGAAACCCAGCGCGCCCCAGCTCACCGGCACCCGGCCCCAGGGCAGGAACCCGTGAGCAACGGCCATATCGACGATCAGCAGCACCGCCAGCACACCACAGGCCACCACCAGCACCTGCTGCTCCCGGAACAGCACGCAGAAGCGAGGCAATACAGCCCCAGCCATCAACACCAGGGAGACCAGAAGCAACACATCAAACACCGGGAAGGTCGACGAAAGGTCTACCGCGCCGACCAACGCCAGGGTCAGAGCACTCACCGCCAATCCAAGATGCACCCACACCAGCCAGCTGATCAGCGCCGGGCGCGCAGCGCCCAGCCATTGCCGCAACAACAAGGCCAACGCCATAGGAATCAGGTAGTAAGAGCCGGCCGCGAGGTAGTCCCACAACAAAGGTTTGTAAGCAATCAACAAGCTCGCCTGGCTCTCAGCCAACAGCATCACCGAGGTCAGGAATGAAAACAGAGCAATGCTGGCGAAACTGCGCTGGCCCCGCTGAATCAGGGCAAACACCAGGGCCAATAAGGCAATCAGGGCCGACAGGGCGGCAATAACGAGGCTTTCGGCAGACTGGCTGACAATGTGCAACACCAGGTCCGGATGGTCCAGAATGGCCACTTCTCCCCACAACCCGATATCCGTGTAGTTGGAGAAAACCCGGAAGTACATGGTTTCGCCTTCGTAGCCATCCGGCAGCGGGATTTCGTGCCATGGCCAGCCCTCAAACTTGCCCCGCCCCTGGTCATCAAAGGTGCCGTACTGGTAGAGCAGCTCACCCCGGAGCCAGACCTGAACGATAATGTCCACACTGTAGATATAGAGCGCCGGCGCAGACCATTCACCTTCTGACAGGTTCACCCGGAACCAGGCATGCTGCTGGCCTTTACGGCCCGGCGGGTTTGACGGGAAGGCAATGTCCTGCCAGGGGCCGGAATCGGCTTCCGTGGCCCAAAGCGGCGTGCCATCAGGCTGAAACGGTGAATCCCCCCAGCGATACTGCCATCCCTCATCCACCAGCTGCATGGCGGCAAATCCCGGCTGGGACAGACAGACCCCGAGGGCGATGATCACCAGCAGAAACCTGATGCGACAAGTGGACGCGTGCAAAGCAGAACCCGCTTTCAGGAGTGATCGTTCCAGTATAAACCGTAACCGGCAGATACAGAACTTTCTCAACTTTTTTGTCGGAGGGTAAACAGCGCCAACAACGCAGACACCAGCATCAGAAACAGCGCCACCGCGTTCAACACCGGCGTTGAGCCTTCCCGCAGACGATTGAACAGGGCCACGGTGAGCGGGGTATCACTACCGGTGAGCATGACCGTGGTATTGAAGTTCTCGAAGGACATCAAAAACGCCATCGCCGCGGCCCCGAGGATGGAGGGAAGCAGCCACGGCAAAGTAACCGTAAACCAGGCCACGACCGGCGTGGCACCCAGATTCAGGGCGGCTTCTTCCAGTTGTCGGTCAAACTTGCGCAGCCGGGCCGCGATCACCAGGGTAGCCAAGGTGGTGATGAAAGTGACCTGCCCCATCACCACCAGGGTCATACCCGGCCGGAACAGATCCAGCTCGATGCCCCACAAGCGGGAGACATCGTTGGCCATGCCACTGTAGAACACCAGAATGGACACCCCGAGAATCACGCCGGGAATCACCAGCGGCAGCAGCATCAACAGATACAGCAGCTCTTTACCGCGAAATTCCAGCCGCTCGAACAACACCGCATTGACGCAGCCCAGCGCCACACTGACCAGCGTTACCCAGAACGCGATCTTGGTGCTGACCCAGAGGGCACTGAGCAAGCCGTCGTCATGAAACAGCCCGGTACGCCCCGCCGTGCCATCGGCCAGATACCAGTCCAGGCTAAAGCCCTGCCAGGGCAATGACGGGAACGGCGAGTCGTTGAATGCGAACACGGCCGTCACCAGCAAAGGCAACGCCAGGTACAGGAAAAAGGCCAACAGATAGCTCAGGTAAAGGGCATCAAACAACCGGGACCGAGGTACAGAGCGGATCATGACATCACCCCATAACCTTGCGCAGGGATTGCCCGGTCAGCTTCAGGCCCAGCCAGACCAGCAGCGACGACAATACCAGTAGCAAGACCCCCAAAGCCGCACCCTGCTCCCAGTTAAACCGGGTGATGAACTGGGTGAAAATCTGCTGGGTAAACCAGGCACTGTCTTTGCCCCCCATCAGAATCGGCGTGAGGTAACTGCCCAGGGTGAGCATGAACACCACAATACAGCCGGAGACAATGCCCGGCATGGCCCAGGGAATCACCACCTCCCGCAGCACGGTACCGTGGCCGCCGCCGAGATCGTAGCCGGCCTCGACCAGGTTCTCGTCCATGCCGTCGAGCGTGGTCACCAGCGGCACCACCATAAACAGCAGGCCGTTGTAGACCAGGCCGATGATCACCGCGACATCGTTGTAGAGCATCTCCACCGGGCCATCCACCCAGCCCAGCGCCTGCAGCCAGGAACTGAACAGGCCGCTCTCCCGCAACAGGATCATCCAGCCGTAAGTACGCACCAACTCGCTGGCCCAGAACGGGATCAGGCAAGCCAGGAACAGAATACCCTTGCTCCTCCCTCGGGCCAGGCGGGCAATGTACCAGGCAATGGGAAAGGCAATCAGCAGGGTAAGGAAGGTAGTGAACAGGGACATCACCCCGGTACGCACGAAGGTACGCCAGTAGTAGGATTCACTGAAGAAATTCTGGTACTGCTCCAGCCCCCAGGCCAGGGTATCCCAGCTTTCCCGCACCTGGAACGACACCCGCAACATCTGCAGATGGGGCACCAGCACCAATAGCACTATCCAGAGCAGAAAAGGCGCCAGCAACAGCCACAGCGAGAAACGGCTAACCGAGCTATTCACTGGGGCGAAGCTCCAAATACCCGGGCCAGGTCCGGATCCCACGACAGCTCAAGATGGCCGTCCGGCGTCAGCGCCGGCGCCGAGCCGTCCTGGGGGAGTCGTGCAAATAGTGCCTGGCCATTGCTTTCGACTTCAACCCGGCTGTTGGCGCCATCAAACAGCGTGGTCCGGACTCGGGTCTGCAGTGAGGAGGAACCCGCGACCGCAGCCGTTTGCGAAAACGACAATGATTCCGGCCGAATGTACAATTCTGCCTGGGCACCAGGTGCCAGGCCCGCCGATGCAGCCCGACCGCGTACCACCGCACCATCGCTCAGACGAACAGCCGCCACATCATCGGCCACGGACACCACCGTCCCCGCCAGGCGATTGTTGTCGCCGACAAACCCCGCGACAAACGGCGTTGCCGGATGCCGGTATAGCTCCTCCGGCGGCGCCACCTGCTCGAAGCGGCCATTTTTCATCACCGCCACCTGATCCGACATCACCATGGCTTCGGACTGGTCATGGGTGATGTACACAAAGGTGGTGCCAAATTGCTTTTGCAGGTGTTTGAGCTCGACCTTCATCTGCTCCCGAAGTTTCAGATCCAGGGCACCGAGAGGCTCATCCAGCAACAACAAGGTGGGTTCGAGCACCAGGCAGCGGGCCAGGGCCACGCGCTGGCGCTGGCCACCCGACAATTCCTGGGGATTGCGATTCTCCAGTTCCGGCAGCCCCACCTGTTCCAGCACCCGTGCAATCCGCTTGCGGCGCTCGGCCGCGGGCACCTTCTTGCGCTTCAGGCCATAGCCAATGTTGTCACCGACGGACATGGTGGGGAACAGCGCCAGGTGCTGGAACACCATGTTCACCGGGCGCTTGTTAGGCGGCACCTCATTCATGCGCTGGCCGCGAATGAAGATATCCCCTTCATCCGGCTTGTCGAAGCCTGCCAGCAGCCGCAGCAGGGTGGTCTTGCCACACCCCGACGGCCCCAGAATGGAAAAAAAGGTGCCCGCAGGAACATCCAGCGACACATGGTCCACCGCCGCGTTATTACCAAAGCGGCGGACCAGTCCGCTGCAGGACAGGTCAGACTCTGTTGCCATAAGGATCAGTTCGCCGCCTGGACGCGATCCAGCACCTGCCCTTCCATGGCTTCCAGCCCCGGTGGTACTGGCGGATACCATTTGATGTTGTTGATAGCTTCTTCATCGAAGCTCAGGCGATAGGCATCCCGCAGCTCGGCGTTCACAAACTCATCGGCGCCTTTGGAGGCCGTGAAGTTACCGGAGGCATTGGTGATTTTGGCCGCAATTTCCGGCTGCATCACAAAGTTGATCCACTTGTAGGCGGCCTCTTCGTTCTCGCTGCGGCGCGGGATGGCAAAGGTATCAATCCAGCCCAGGGCTCCGGATTCCGGCGCCACAAAGCGGATGTCCGGGTTCTCCGCATTCAGCTTCCAGCCGCCGGCATCCCAGGCCATGGCAGCGGTCACTTCTCCGGTACGAAGCAGCGACAGCAGTTGGTCGCCACCGGTCCAGTAGGTTTTCACGTTGTCTTTGCAGTCGATCAGTTTGTCTTCCACTTTCGCCATAATGGACTGGTACTCGTCCCGGTTTTCATAGGCCGCAAATGGATCCATGCCCATGGCGAAAGCAAAGCCGATCAGCGTCGGCCGCTTCAGGCGGTAACTCACTTTGCCAGCCACTGCCGGGTCACACAGGTCGGTGTAATCGGTAACGGTGTCCGCGACGGAACTGTGCACAATCAGGCCACTGGTCCCCCAGACCGAGGGCACACCGTAAGATTGACCATCCAGAGCCGTCGACTCCTGAGTCGCCTTCACCATCGACGCCTGCAACTGGCCGGTATTGATACGGCTGTAATCAATGGGCTTGTAGATGTTGAACTGGCGCTGTACACCCACGATGCGATCCTGGCTCGGCTGGGCCAGATCAAAACCGGCGCCACCGGTGGCCCGAAGCTTGGAGATCATGTCCTCGTTGTTGGACAAGGTGATCTTTACATCAATTCCGGTTTCTTCCTCGAACTGGGCGACCACCTCATCCGGGGCGTAGCCTCCCCAGGTAATCAGGCGAAGTTCTTCCGCCAACAGGTTGCCGGAAGCTGTGGTTGCGGCCAGCAGGGTGGCCAGTGCTGATATCCGTGTCTTGCGCAGTGCCATGGTCGTTCATTCCCCTGAAACGGTGTGATGCGGATTCGCTAACGTTTTGTTATCAGGAAGTTATAGACCATGTATTTCAGTTTTGTGAAACCCGGGCAATAAAAAACGGAGACCGAAGCCTCCGTTTTCTATTGCTGTTAAGCCTGACCAGACTTACTGACCGGACTTCAGCATTTCCCAGTACTTGGCATACACCTGCAGCGCCTCGTCACCAATATCGGTCTGGAACTCGGCATTGATCATGTCGGTGGCGTTGGGGTAGCTGGCACGGTCGTTCGCGACAGTGTCATCCAGCAGATCCCGGGCCGCCAGGTTGGGCGTGGCGTAGCCGATTTCTTCACTGATCAGGGCAGAGATTTCCGGCTGCAGCACAAAGCTGATGAACTGGTGGGCCGCTTCCGGGTTCTTGGCGTTCCTGGGAATCACGAAGCTGTCCAGCCAGGCGATGATGCCCTCTTCCGGATACACGTATTCCAGGGAATCCAGGGTATCGCGACCCATGACGGCTTCGCCGTTCCAGATCATGCCTACGTCGGTTTCACCTTCCAGGTACGGCATGCGGGGGGCATCCGAGTTAAAGGTACGCACAGACGGCATCAGCTCGGTCAGCTTCTCGTAGGCTTGCTCGATTTCCTGGGGATCGGTGCTGTTACCAGAGTAACCCAGTACCCGCAGGCCTACGTGAAAGACTTCACGCATGTCGTTGGTCAGCATGACCCGGCCTTCAAAGCGCTCATCCCACAGATCAGCCCAGGCGGTAACCTCGCCTTCCACATCCGCGGTATCCACAGCCAGGCCAGTGGTGCCCCACAGGTAAGGCACGCTGTACTGGTTTTCCGGGTCGATATCCAGGTTCACCAGTTCCGGATCCAGGTTGTCGAAGCCTTCAATCTTGCTGCGGTCGATGGGCATCAGCAGGTCTTCCTGCCGCATCTTGCTCACGTAGTAGGTGGAGGGCACGGCCAGGTCGTAGGCGGCACTCTCATCCAGCAGTTTCAGCCGGGCGTACATGGCTTCGTTGCTGTCGTAAGTGGTGTAGACCACCTGGATACCGGTTTCCTCAGTAAAGCGATCCAGAACTTCCTGGGGCATGTACTCAGACCAGTTGTACAGGTTCAGAACCTTGGGCTCCTCAGAACCACTGCAGCCAGTCAGGCCCACCGCCAGCAGGCCGGCCAGTGCCAGTTTCTTCATCGTTTGCTCCTTAACAGTATCCATTGAGACAAGATCAACATGACCAGTGAGAATACCAGTAGCAGGGTGCCAAGGGCATTCACTTCGGGCTTCAGGCCCACCCGCACCATGGAATAGATACGCAACGGCAGAATTTCATAACTCGGGCCACTGACAAACGTACTGACCACCACGTCGTCCAGTGACAGTGTAAACCCCAGCAGCCAGCCTGCCAGTAAGGCCGGCATGATCACCGGAATCAGTACCGTGCGGGTCATGGTGAAATCGTTGGCGCCCAGATCCCGGGCCGCCTCCGGCAGGCGTTCGTCAAACCCGCTGAGCCGGGCCATCACAGTGATGACCACAAAGGGCAGGCAGAAGGTAACGTGGGCCAGCAACAGGGATACATAGCCCAGCTGAAGGCCGACCAGCAGAAACAGTGCCAGCAGCGAAATCGCCAGTACAATCTCCGGCGACATCATCACCACAAACAACATGCCGTTGAGCACTTTCTTGCCCCGGAACCGGTATCGGTGCAGGGCCAGAGCGGTGAGCGCGCCGATCAATGTCGAAACGGTGGCCGCGGAGAGCGCCAGCCACAGGGAATTCCACATGGCCTGCAACATGGCCCGGTTGTTGAACAGGGCCTCGTACCAGCGCAGGCTCAGGCCACCCCATTCGTAACCGGTGCGGGAATCGTTGAAGGAGAATACCACCAGTACCACGATAGGCACGTACAGCAGCAGATACACCAGCGTCAGGTAGGTGCGGGGCAGCCAGCGATTCATACACCGTCCTCCCCGATCCGCCGTTTACTCAGGCGGTGGGCGAACATCAGGAACGCCATGGCCAGGGTCAGCAGGATGCTGGCAGCGGCACCAAAGGGCCAGTTGCGGGCATCCAGAAACTGGTTCTTGATGACGTTACCCACCAGCAGGTTGCGGGAACCGCCCAGAATATCAGGCACAAAGAACAACCCCATGGCCGGCAAGAGCACCAGCATGATGCCCGCCAGCACCCCCGGCAGGGTCAGCGGCACGATCACATGGATAAACGTGGACAGGCGCCCCGCGCCCAGATCGTGCGACGCCCTCAGGTAGTCCTCCCGCAGGTCTTCAAACACCGAGTAGAGCGGCAGGATCATGAACGGCAACAACAGATACACCAGCCCGATAATCACGGCTCCTTCGGTATACAGCAGCTGCATGGGCTCCTCGATCACCCCGAGCGACATCAGCGCGTTGTTGAGCAGGCCATTGGTGGCCAGGATCAACTTCAGGGCGTAGGTTCGCACCAGGGAATTGGTCCAGAACGGCACGATAAGCAGGAAGATCAGCAGCACCTGATTGCGTTTGCCGACCTTGGACAACGCCCACGCAAACGGGTAGCCGATCAGCAGACACACCAGCGTCGTCATGGCCGCCATATACAGGGAGTGCAGGAACACTTCCAGGTACAGCGGATTGAGCAGTTGCCGGTAGGCATCCAGGGTCAGCGGCAGCGAAATGAAGGAGCCCGGGTCCCGGGTCATTACACTGGCACCGACCACCAGCAGGTTGGGGGTCAGCACCAGAAACAACAACCAGCCCCAGACCAGCACCAGCACGGCCGTTCTGAACGGCTGCTGTGTCAGGCTACGCATCGGTGCCTTCTTCCTCTGGCAGAGCTTCCGGCTCTGTGGGTAACAGCCATTCCCAGCCATCAACCCAGCTCACTTTGACCGGCTCGCCAAGGCGATAGTCGAAGGTAGGGTCGTCTTCGTCGAAGAATTCCGACGCCAGCACCTCGGTGCCATCCTCAAGATGAATCACCGAATCCAGGGTACTGCCCTTGTAGTTACGCTCTACGATCTTGCCAGCCACACCATCCTCATCGTCCGGCGCCAGTACCCGGATATCCTCGGGGCGCAACAGCACATGCAGGGACTGGCCACCGGAGACCGGGAAATCCGGCTTGCGGAAGGTACGCTTCAGACCGAACACGTCCACGGTGATGGTGTCATCGCCGTTGGCTTTGTCCACCCGGCCCGGGAAGAAGTTGGTTTCACCGACAAAGCGGGCAGTAAACAGGTTGGCCGGGCGCTCGTAGACTTCCCGCGGCGTCCCCAGTTGCTGGATCAGGCCATCTTTCAGCACCACCACCCGGTCGGACATGGACAGGGCTTCTTCCTGATCGTGGGTGACAAACACAAAGGTGATGCCCAGCTCCCGCTGCAGGCGTTTGAGCTCCACCTGCATGGTGCGGCGCAATTTGTAGTCCAGCGCCGACAACGGCTCATCCAGCAGCAGTACCTTCGGGCGCTTGACCACCGCACGGGCAATGGCCACCCGCTGCTGCTGGCCACCGGACAACTGATGCGGCTTGCGCCGGGCGAAGTCCTCAAGCTGGACCATGGCCAGGGCATCCTCGACCCGCTCCCGGATTTCCTGCTTTGGCCGCTTCTCCATTTTCAGGCCATAGGCCACGTTGTCGAAGACCGACATATGAGGAAACAGCGCGTAGTTCTGGAAGACCGTGTTCAGCGGCCGGTGTTCCGGCGGAGTGTGAGTCAGGTCCTGATCGCCCAGGGCGATGGTGCCGTCATCCGGATGCTCGAAACCCGCCATCATCCGCAACAAGGTGGTCTTGCCGCAACCGGAGGGCCCCAGGAGGGTAATGAACTCGCCGTCAAAAATGTCCAGATCCAGAGAATCCAGCACTTTTTTGCCGTCGAACTGTTTGGTGAGATTGCTCAGAGATAGCAGTGTCTGTTTCATCGGCCCTGCCCAAAGTTTGAGCGGCGTATTTTTCCAGAAACAGACGCAAACAAAAAGGGGCGTGCGGATATTCCCTGACCACGCCCCTCTTGTTTTTCGGCCTTACCAGGCCGGGCTGTCACGCACCGGTCTTATTGGTCGGCGACGCTGTTCAGATACGCCTTGTCCGAGATGTTAGTCCAGGGGCGAACCTGCTTCAGGTACTCGCGCTGTGAAGTAATGATTTCGTTCGCCAGCTCGTCCTTCTCGGCAAACTCATCCAGCAGGCGGTTGGTGGTTTCTCGAAGGGCGGTAATAACTTCCGGCGGAAACACCTTGTGGGTCACATCCGGGTATTCCTGCTTCATCTTCTCCCAGGCCACACCGCTTTCGTGGGTGCTCTGGATATACATGTCATACGCTGCCGTGCGCATGGAGACTCGCAGGATGGCCTGTAGATCGGCCGGCAACTTATCCCAGGTTTTCTTGTTGATCAGGAACTGCACTTCGGCATTGGGCTCCTGCCAGCCGGAGTAGTAGTACTTGGCAATCTGGTGAAAGCCCATCTGCAGATCCAGCGCCGGGCCAACCCATTCAACGGCGTCGATGGTGTTGCGCTCAAGCGCGGTATACAGCTCGCCCGGTGGCAGGTTGGTTACCGCCACACCGACTTCCGACATAACCTCGCCGGCAAAGCCAGGGGTGCGCATTTTCAGGCCTTTCAGGTCCTCCAGAGATTTGATCTCTTTCCGGAACCAACCGCCCATCTGATTGGCCGTGTTGCCACCCGGGAAGGACAGCAGCCCGAAGGGTTCATACACCTTCTGCATCAGCTCCATGCCGTCGTCGTGGTAGAACCAGGCATACATCTCCGGTGCAATCATGCCGAAGGGTATGGTGGTGAAGTACATGGCGTTGGGAATGGTGCCCTTGTAGTAATAAGAGGCGGTGTGGCCCATGTCGTACTGGCCGTTACGGACCAGATCGAAAATACCGAAAGGGGCCTTGTGCTTGTTGGAGGAATCAATCCGGATCTTCAGCCGACCGCCCGACATTTCCTCGGCCATGGCCGCCATGTTGCGGGGCGCATCCCCCAGCAGCCCGGAATTGGGGCCCCAGGTTTCCGCGAGACGCAGGGTATAGGTTTCTTCAGAGACCGCGAAAGGACTGGCCAGCAGGCCAAGAGTGCTGACTGCCGCCAGCAGGGTTTTACGCAGGGACATAGTGTTGGCTTCCATTGTTATCGATTTTTGATTCAAACATGCCTGAATGATCCATCATAACGACGAAAGCCGACCGCGCCAATGTGGCGGGCCGGCTTTCTTGTGAGGGCAATCAGACCTTGAACTGACCAACCAGCTCGCGCAGGTTCTCACCCAGCCGGGCCAGTTCGTGGCTGGCTTCATTGGTCTGGGTTACGCCGGTGTCACTGCGCTGGGCCGCGTCGACAATCCGCACCACGTTCTGGTTGATCTCTTCCGCCACCTGGCTTTGCTGTTCAGCGGCAGTAGCGATCTGTGTCACCTGATCGTGAATCTGAGTCACCGAGGTCACGATGGTGTTCAGTGCACTGGTGGCATGATTGATGCGCTCAACCGTCGCCTCCGAGCTCTTGCGGGAGTTGTTCATGCGCTCCACCGAAGCCTTGGACTCCGCCACAAAGCCATCAATCATTTCCCGGATCTGATCAGCGGATTCCGCTGACCGCTTGGCCAACTGGCGCACTTCGTCGGCAACCACCGAGAAGCCGCGACCGTGCTCGCCGGCCCGGGCTGCCTCAATGGCAGCGTTCAGGGCCAGCAGGTTGGTCTGCTCGGTAACCGCGTGAATCACATCCAGCACCTGCTGAATATCGTTCGACTTCTCGGCCAGGGCATTGATGCTGCGGGCGGTATCTTCCATTTCCTGGGACAGCTGATTGACCGCGCCCTGGGCACTGTTGATGGTCTCGCCACCCTCTTTGGCCATGCGGTCCGCATCGGAAGCTGCGCCTTCCACCTCATTGGCGTTGCCGGAAATCTGCTGAATCGTTGCCGCCATTTCGTTGATGGCCGAAGCAATCTGGTCGGTTTCCGAACCCTGTTCCTGAACAGACTGGCGGGTTTCATTCGCCACCCGGCTCAGTTCTTCAGCCGCCGACGCCACCTGGTCCGTGGTAGACCCCACCTCGCGGATGGTGTCCTGAATCTTGATGACAAAATGGTTGAAGCGGCGACCCAGAACGGCCAGCTCATCTTTACCATCTTCCGGCAGGCGCTGGCGCAGGTCGCCCTCTCCGTCGGCAATCTCCCGCATCATGTCGCTGACCTTGTTCAGCGGCGCAGTCACGGTGCGGCCAATGACCAACCCGATTACCAGTGAAATCACCACCACCACAATGGTCAGCAGTAAAATGAAGCCCATAGCAGATGTCATGGTTGCATCAATTTCTTCCCGGGCAGCGGCCACCGCTCTCTGAACATCGGTTACATACACGCCGGACCCTATCATCCAGTCCCAGCCCGGAATAATGGTGGAATAGGAGACTTTCGGTTCCACCTGGCCGGTAGCAGGGTTGGGCCACTCATAAGGCATGAAACCATCGTCACCTGCAGCGTCAAATAAGCCTCGCACCAACTTCTGCGTGTTCGGATTGGTGGTCGGCCCTTCTTTGGAGGGGTCCGGTGCATAGGCGAGATTGAACAGGCTGCGATCATAGGCGAAGACATAGTTGTTCTGACCGAACTTGATTGACCGCAACCGCTCTCGCGCCTCTTCCTGCGCCTCCTGCTCCGAAAAACCGGGAGTGGACTTGGCCTCAAGCACCACGGATTTCGCGGTTTCAACCAGATTTTTCAAACCTTCCTTGCGCGCTTCCAACAGTTCCTGCTCGAGGCGTTGCAACTCTGCCTCTCCATTGGCCCGGATCTGGTTCGCCGTAATCCATGCAATTGTTCCAGCCGTAATCAGTACAGGCACCAATACACCAATCAGAAGCCGTGTTCTGATGGTCAGGTTGCTCATGAAGGTCATGGTCTTCGCTCCGGGGTCATTTCTTGTAATCCTTTGATTATGCACAAACGCAGTCCGCACTCCGTTGCAGTTTGTTAAAAGCTGTATACCAAACGCAGGTCCGGAACAGGTTTTTGTGTAAACAAGCCCGTCATATCAGAGTCATACGTCTAAATACGTATCGGCCGTCATGTAAACGACTTGAGGCTGTGTCAGACTAAGGTCTGAACATTCAGCTCATGAGCAAGCATGCATGAAACGGCTTTTTCTTATCCGCCACGCCAAATCGAGCTGGAACGACGACAGCCTCTGCGACCAGGAACGCCCGCTGAATAACAGAGGCCAAAGCCAGCTTGCGCCGCTCGCGCGGGCAATGAAATGCCTGGGCGCGCTGTCCGGTGCCATTTATGCAAGCCCCGCTGTGCGAGCCCAGCAAACGCTGGCAGGTGCACTCAGCGTCAACGACCAGCCGGCCCATGTCCGCACCGAAGATGAGCTTTACACCTTCGACTTCCGGCGTCTATTACGCTGGCTGCAGAATCTGGATAACGCTCAGAACCGCATCACCCTCATCGGCCACAACCCGGCATTACTCGAACTGGCCGCCTTTCTGGTACCCCAGGCTCCGTTCGAATTGCCAACCGCCAGTATCCTGGAGATCCGGCTGCCGGTAAGGCACTGGAAGAAAGTGGACAAAAACAAGGGTGCACTGAAAACCTTCCTGACGCCTCGTGATTTCAGTTACAACGAATTCCGGCGCAAGAACCGAAAAGCCAGTCCCGGCGCCACTGAACTGGACCAGAACACACTCCCGGAGGTTTTGCAGCAGCTGAACAATCAGTTGGAACTGCTGACCCCGGGGGTCATTCTGGGGCTGGATGACGAATTTCTGCACCAGTACCGCATTGCCCTTCGCCGCAGCCGGGCCATTGCCGAACCCCTGGCCGAGATTACCGGCGATCGCCAACTACAGGAGCATATTCGCGAACTGAAGCGACATGCCCGGGCCACCAGCGCCCTGCGGGATCTGCACGTATTTCTTCAGGATATCCCCGAGCTGTGCCACGACAACCCGGAACTCTGCACCACGCTGACCGACTGGGCGCGGCTCAGGGCATCTAAAGCACAGCGCAAACTGGCCAAACGCCTTGGCCAGAAACGCTATCGTCAAAGTCTAGAGCGCTGGCACGGCTATATTGAATCCAAAGCTTTTCATAAGCTGGCTGGAGAGCTGCGAAAAAAAGACATCCAGGTCGCCGCAAACCGGCGCCTGAAACAGTTCAACCGGAAAACCGCAGAACTGCTTCATACCGCCCCGGATGAAGCCCTGCACCAGCTGCGCAAGGCCCTAAAGCGTATCCGATATCTTCTGGAGCGGGATGCCCGGCACGGCAAGCCAACACTGAAAGAACTGCGCCAGCGACAGGATCTGTATGGCCGTTTCCAGGATCTGCATGTCCAGATCGAGCTGACCCGGCGATTCCTCGCCGACCATCCGGAGTGCGACGGGGTGTCACTGACTGGCAAACTTGAGCAAGAGAAAGCCAATACCCGCAGGCAAATACTGGCTATGGGAGGGCTGAACGTCTGAGGCCTCAAGAAGAAGGTTCGGGCCGAGCTTGGCCACCCGGACCTGTTCCGGATTCAGACCCAGATCTTCCAGCGTTTCATGGATGTCTTCGAGCGCATCCTCTTTGGGCGCCGCCAGCAACAGCTCCCGAACTGATTCCAGAACCATCTTCACAGGCACCGTCATGAAGTAGACCGAAATCACCAGCATCATTACCGGGTCGGCATACACGGCCAGCTCCGCCCAATGACTGCGTTCCAGCAGCCAGGCCGCGCCAAAACCAATCATTACGGCAGCGCTTAGGGCACTGTCCATCAGCCACTGGCGCTGTTCCGCCTGCACCAGCCCCGAACCATTGCGCAGAGTTGACCACCGTAGATACGCCCAGACCGCCAGGCACCCCACCACGTTCACCGCACCAAAGATCATTGCCATGTCCGCCGCCACGGCACGACCACCCTGAAGCAGCGACACCACCGCCGATACCAGCGACAAGATACACACCACCGCAATCACCAGACCTTTCACGGCGATCACCAAAGGCTCCACGGCCCCCATCCCGAATGGGTAATCGTCATTGGCCGGCCTGCGCACCAGACGGGCGGCATAGAGTGACAGGAGCGACAACCCGAGGCTGATCAGGGAATAGGCACCATCGAAGAGAATAACCAGGGAATCGACCCAAAGACCCCAGGTAATACCGGCGAGCGCAAACAGGCCCGCGCCCACTGCTGATAATGTCAGCGCCAGGTTTTCCCGCGCCAGAGAAGTAAACATTTTGACCTCCTGAGAATTGCTGCCATATTAGCGGCATCATTCAACAGGTGTGAGTCGCTGAGCGACGGAAAATCCGTCGCAAAGAGCAAACCATGAAAACGTCACAGATCAAGACCTTCCTCTCGGTTGTGCGCAACGGCAGCGTGGCCGCGGCAGCCCGGGAGCTGAACCGCAGCCGCACCACCGTCAGTACCGTGCTGGCGTCCCTGGAGGATGAACTGGGGGTGGAGCTGTTTGAACGCAGCGGCAATCAACTGCACCTGACGGCCATCGGCCAGTCCATCCTGACCGACTGCCGCCGATTCGACCAGGTTGCCAGCCAGATCAGGGCTCGCTGCCAGCACCACCTGAGTGGTGCCGAATCGGTCCTGCGCATTGCCCGGGACGATGCCATTCCGGAAGATATCTGGCGCGACATTCTGCGCCGGCTGAAACAACGCTTCCCCCAGACCAGCCTGTCGGTTTACCTGGCCTCGCCCCGGGAACTGGCGCCGCTGGTTCGCAACCAGTCCGTGGATGTGGCCTATGGCCTGATGCCGGAATTGCTGAACGAAGGTTATCAATGGTTTCGGGAACTGGCTGATGTGCGCATGCTCACCGTGGCAGCTCCGGACCACCCCCTGAGCCAACTGAAAAGGGTCACTCAGGACGACCTGGTCAGCCACACGGAAATCACCCTGGCCTACATGCTCGATGCCCAACTGGTGGCCGAATCCCCGGAAACCGCCAACTACCTCGCCTTTACTCAATACGAACTGATGCGTGATGCGGTGATTGATGGCGCCGGCTGGGCGGATTTACCCTTACCCCTGATTGCTGAGGCATTGCGCAAGGAACAGCTGAAAACCATCCACCACCGCAGCGCCCGCTGGTGGAAAGTGTTCAGTGCGCTGGAGTCGGAGCAGGCGCAAGGGGGCGCCGTGGTGGGCTGGCTCGCCAACGAACTGGAAGCCTATCTGGAAACCCTGGCCTGATTGGGAGACTGAGGTCCTTCCGGACTATCCGGACGGACATCCGCTGGCGCATGGTCATCGCATTTCCGGCAATCCAGCTCAACTCCCAACATGGATTGCCGGCCTTCCACCGTGACAACCCAGGGCCGGTTTACCCAGGGCGGATCATGGCGCACGTGCTGGTTATGACCGCACGCCAGCTGCGCTACCCAGTGGTTTTCATCGTCTTTGTGATAGCCGCTGATGGGGTGTTTCATGCCGAAGCCTCTCTGTTCGATCGGCCCACCCAGGCCGACCACGAGTATATTGACAACGCCACCCAGATCATCACAAAGCTCACCAGTTTGGCCGTGCTGAGCGGCTCATGGAAGATATACAGCGCGATCAGGAACTGGATTGTGGGGTTGATGTACATAAGAAAGCCCACGGTTGACAGCTTCAAACGGCGCGCAGCCCCGGCAAAGGCCAGCAGCGGGATGGCGGTCACGGCGCCACTGGAGGCCAGTAGCAATGCACTGTAGGTGCTGTCCGAAAAGTGTGACAGCCCCTGCGACGACAGCCAGGCCAGGGTCAGCAGGCCCAACGGCAGCAATAACAGCGTTTCAACAAACAGACCGGAAAGACCATCAAGTTCCACTTTCTTGCGCATCAGGCCATAGGTGCCGAAGCTGAACGCCAGTACCAGCGTAATCCACGGCAGCTCGCCCAGCAGCAACAGCTGATAGAGAATCGCAACCGCCGCCAGACCCACCGCCGCAGCCTGCAGCCGGGAAATACGCTCACCCAGGATCAGCAGCCCCATGGCCACATTTACCAACGGCGTCAGGAAATAGCCCAGACTGGCCTGTAACACATGGCGGGTTTCCACGGCATAAATATAGATACCCCAGTTCAAGGCAATAAACACGGCACAACCCAGCACATACCCCAGCCGGCGCGGCTGTCGCAGTGCCGCCACCACCGGCGGCCAGCGCTTGAGTATCGAGATGACCACGGCCAGAAACAGGCAGGACCAGATCACCCGATGAATCAGCACCTCCCAGGAAGGGATCCCCTTGAACAGGGCAAAATACAGGGGAAAGCTTCCCCACAGGGTGTAGGCACCTAACCCATAGACCACGCCTTTGGTGGTGTCATTCAGCGGTTTCATAGCTTCCTCATTGTCCAGCCTGCCAATCTAACACAAACCCCGTCGCCAAAGGCTCATGCCTTAGTCATAGGCAACCCATAGGTGGCTCACCCGTGGCAAATGCCTTAACCTGAACGGATACACCCACGCTCAAAGGGAACTGCCATGAAGACTGCTCACGATCTTGTTGCCGAAGCCAAAAAAGACATTCAGGAGGTGCCGCTGGCCAGCGCCGAGGCGGCCATCAAAAATGCCGATTTGCTATTGGATGTGCGGGATGCCGATGAATACCGGGCCAGCCACATCCCCGGGGCCGTCAATGTTTCCCGGGGCATGCTCGAATTCAAGTTCACCAACGACCCTGCACTGGAGGACCGGCAGATGAAAATTGTGCTCTACTGCAAAACCTCCGGCCGTGCAGCACTCAGCGCTAAAGCGCTGAAAGAGATGGGCTACATGAACGCACAATCCATTGAAGGCGGCTTTGACGCCTGGCTGGAAGCGGGTAAAGAGGTCGCTCAGCCGGATCTGCCGAAATTCGAATAGAACGCTTAAAGACAACAGGCCTTGAACTTGCGGCCACTGCCACAGGGGCAAGGGTCGTTTCGGCCGGGCTTCAGGGCTCCCTCGCTGGTTTTGCCTTCTCGGTAAAACCAGCGGCCATTCTCTTTGCTGAAGTCTGACTGTTCCTCCAGATAACCCCAGCCACCACCAACACGATAGACCGCCCGGAAGTGAACCCGCCCCGTGTCTACCCCGGCACTGGAGGAGAGCACCTGCAGCGAAACCCATTCCGGTGAGCCGGAAAGATCCAGTTCGGCCGGCCGGGTATCCGGATGCCAGGTCGCCAGCAGGTAATCGGCATCTTTCACCACAAAGGCGCTGAACCGGCTACGCATCAAGGCTTCCGGTGTGTCCGCAGCGGCGCCGGCGTGGCAGGGCTGACAGCACAGCTGGTAGGCTTTTCCGCTACCACAGGGGCAGTTTTCCCCGAAACGATTCATACCTTCCGGCACCCTCATGAATCCAAAACTTCATCAGCCTTCTGGGCTCCCGGGACAGAAGACTTGAAGACCTGCTATCCCGTGCCGACCGGGCACTCTATCAATCCAAGCACCAAGGGCGGGGCCGGGTGAATCTCAGCACCGACGAATAGCCGGCTGACCAGGGAGGAAGCTGTTATTGATAAGGGTACTGCTCTGCCGGCCTTTCAGGTCCGGCCAATGCCGTAATTAAACAGGCGGTTCTTCAGTTGCAAAGGCTATGAACAGGCCTGACACTGAAACGACTCTGTGCAGTACCGACAACATTGACGCCCACCTCTTTACTGACACAGCCACCCCGATGACACTTAATTCACAAACTCAACTATTTGCGAGTATAGCAGCCTGGCGGTTGTCAGCAGTCAGTGTTTTTTTTGATATCCGTCAATTTGTACGTCAGTTCATCCCGGGCGTCTGGTGACCGCCATGGTCAGGCGCGAAATACAGGTCAGTTTGCCATGCTCGTTCTCCAGGCGGATCTCCCACACCTGTGTCGTGCTGCCGATGTGCATTGCCGTCGCCGTGCCGTATACCCAGCCTCCGGTCACAGGCCGGATGTGGTTGGCGTTGATGTCCAGGCCCACAGCCACGGTATTCCTGTCTTTCAGGCAACAGTTAGCGGCCATACTGCCCAGGGTCTCTGCCAGTACCACCGACGAGCCGCCGTGGAGAATGCCGAATGGCTGAACCGTGCGCTCATCCACCGGCATCCGGCCTTTCACGTAATCGTCACCGATTTCAAGGTATTCAATACCCATGTGACTGACCGCGGTGTTTTTGCTGGCCTCTGTCATTTGCTCAAGATTGGGGGTAACCGTCCAGATCGACATCGTGCGACTTCTCCATATTGAACTTTCGTTTCTTATAGCTGTCAGGAATGAGTCTATACAGGTAGCATGCTCATAACCACGCCTTTATAGAGCATTTTTGCATTACGACCAATCAGACCAAGAGAGGGACCTAGAATGAATAAACGTTTTGTTGCCACAGCGGTGCTTGCGGCTGCCATCTCAACCCCGGCCATTGCCCAGATGAGCGTGGAAGACCAGATCGAAACCCGCCAGGCGGCCTACCAGTTCGCCTCCTGGAATATGGGCAAAATCAAGGCCCAGGCGGTGGATGGCTCCGCAGCGTTTGATCAGAACCAGGTTGCCGCAGCAGCCAATGCCATTGCCGCCGTAGCCAACTCTGGCATGAGCGTGCTTTACAGTCGTGACAGCGCCAACGACCGGGCCGAGAACACCCGCCTCAAGCCGAATTTCTTTGAGGAGCCGATGAAGGTTCAGGAAATTGCGATCAGCTTCGTCCGTGAAGCCAACGCACTGCAGGAACTGGCCACAGCGGGTGACCAGGCCGCCATTGCACGCCAGTTCGCCAAGGTCGGCGAAACCTGCAAGGCCTGCCACGACAACTTCCGGGCCAAATAATCCAGAGGAATTACCAGCCCAGATTCTGGGGCGGTGGCGGCGGTGGCGGTATCAGCCCGCCGCTCGCCGCCCAGACCACAGCAACGGCAATTGCCAGTGCAATGGCAAATGCCAGCCAGCCACCACCGCTGGCGTCTCTCAGCTCCGGGTTCTGAACCGGCTTTCGGCCAGTCACCATTGGCTTAACCAGATTATCCTTGCGCACGTGGGTGTAAAACATCACCGCCAGTACATGAAGGGCAACCACGGCGTAAAGCCCCCACTCCGTAAGACGGTGCCAGCCGCTCAGGGTATCGCTCCAGCCTGACGACACCAGCGGGTAGAGCGGGCCGTTAAAGGCAATTTCATCGTTGGCAAATAAACCGGTAACCGCCTGAAAACCGAACAGCCCCAGCAGCAACAGCACCGACCAGGCGCCCAGCGGGTTGTGGCCTGCGCCCTTCCACTGGCCTTGCAGGTAACGGACGATCGCCCCCGGCCCCGCTACGAACTGGCCAAAACGCGCGTAGGTGGAGCCCACCAGCCCCCAGACCAGACGGAATGACAGCAGCCCGATAACCGCCAGACCAAACCGCTCATGCCAGACCATCCAGCCAGTCCCCAGCTTGACGGTCGCCACCGCGCCGACAACGGCGGCAACCAGCAACCAGTGGAACAGCCGGGTGGGGAGATCCCATAATCGAATCGTTTTCATACCAGTTCCTTTGCCAAAACACCTGTTAAACGATCACAGACAAAGGTAAGCACCCTAAGTTCCTTTAAACAGGAGCATACCGGTATAAAACGCGATTGGAGATCAATGGGCGGGTTGTTCCAGATACTTCAACACCAGGTTCTCCCGAATACCTTCACGCTCAATCAGCTTCAGGGCAGCCCTGATGTCTTCTGCGTATTTACGCGCAGGCGACTGCTCGGAAACCGCAATCCAGGATCGTTCACCCGGCACGAAAAACGGTGAAATACTCGCGTCGATACCGAGGGCTCGCAGCGTGTACTGCCCCACCAGCTCCGGGGCCACCACCACATCAACCCGCCCTCGCTGAAGCATCTTCATCAGGTTTTCGTAGTGGGCTGCAGACTCTTTTTTCAGGGCCTGGTCACGATCAAACCGGGTAAAGTAGCGGGCGCCCTCCAGAATACCGATAGTTTTTCCCTGCAGGTCGCTGTAGCGCTCAATACGGTTCTGCTCATTCAGGTAAAAGAACAGCCGCCGTTCCGGCGGAAAAGCCGGCGCCACGAAGGTCATGAATTCTTCCCTTTCTTCCGTGCGCAGCGGTCCCAGCATGACATCTACCTCTCCCCTGCGCATCAGCAACAGTACGCGCCGGAATGGTGCCTCCCGATACTCAACACGCCAGCCTAGCCGGTCTGCAATTTCCTCGAATATGTCTAGATACAGACCGGTTTTACGGGACGGCTCAATTATCCGGTAGGGCGGCGAGTGGTCAACGCCAACAGTCACCGTCAGTGGCTCAACCGTTTCGGTGCCCTGCTGTGACAGAACCAAGGGCGCCCATAGCAGCATCAGCATGCCGGCAAGCCCGCTTTTCAAGGCAATCCACCTCATAAATCCGTCCTGTTCCATGGCGTTACATGTGCTATGACCATCCTGCCAGTATAACCGTTAATGAGCATCCAATATGCCAGGGCCAACGTACTAACGGTTGAAAACCGAGCGATCATCACAATTTGATGTAGTGAGACCAATGAAACACACCCGGACTCCCGACAGGAGGGTCGACTGGTATGAAGATTCTGATGGTACTAACCTCCCACGACCAGATGGGCGACACTGGCCATAAAACCGGTTTCTGGCTGGAAGAATTCACCTCGCCATTCTACGTGTTCAAAGACGCAGGCGCCGATATCACCCTGGCATCCCCAAAAGGCGGCCAGCCGCCGGTTGACCCCAACAGCGAGGCCGAAGAGGCACTGACCGAGTCCACCCGGCGCTTTGCCGGAGACACCCACGCCAAAGAAATGCTGGCCAGCACCAAAAAACTGGCCGACGTGGACATGAATCAGTACGACGCCATTTTCTACCCCGGCGGCCATGGCCCACTCTGGGATCTTGCCGAGGACGACAAGTCCGTCGCCCTGATCAAAACCGCCTACGAGCAGGACAAGGTGATCGGCGCGGTGTGCCACGCTCCGGCCGTGTTCAAGAATGTGTTCGTAAAACCGGACCAGAACATCGTAGGTGGCCGCGAAGTCACTGGCTTCAGCAACACCGAAGAAGACGCCGTACAGCTCACCGACATCGTGCCCTTCCTGCTGGAAGACATGCTCAAGCAGAACAACGGCCGCTACAGCCGGGGCGATGACTGGGCACCGCACATCGTGGTGGACGGCAAGCTGATTACCGGCCAGAACCCGGCGTCCTCTGAGGGTGCCGCCAAGGCTGTGTTGCAGGCTTTGCAGGAAGGCTGACAGTGTCCTGAAGCATGAAAGCAAAGGGGAGGCCGGCGGCCTCCCCTTTGTGGTTTCAGAACACTGGCGCGAACACGGCTGGTCCGGTCAGAAGTGAATCACAGACCGGATGCTCTTACCCTCGTGCATCAGGTCAAACGCTTTGTTGATGTCTTCCAGCTTCATCTCGTGGGTGATGAACACATCCAGCGGGATTTCGCCTTTCTCGGCTTTTTCCACATAGGATGGCAGCTCGGTACGGCCTTTCACGCCGCCAAAGGCGGAACCGCGCCATACCCTGCCTGTCACCAGCTGGAACGGGCGGGTGCTGATTTCTTCACCGGCACCGGCTACGCCGATAATGGTGCTTTCACCCCAGCCCTTATGGCAGGCTTCCAGCGCGGCGCGCATCAGCTTCACGTTGCCCACACACTCGAAGGTATAGTCGGCACCGCCGTCGGTCATCTCGATGATGACTTCCTGGAGCGGCTTGTCGTAGTCGTTGGGGTTAACCACATCGGTAGCACCCAACTGTTTGGCAATGTCGAACTTGCCGGGGTTGATATCAATCGCAATGATGCGGCCGGCCTTGGCCATGGTCGCGCCGATGATCGCCGCCAGGCCGATGCCGCCCAGGCCAAAGATGGCGACCGTAGCGCCTTCTTCAACCTTGGCGGTGTTCAGCACCGCCCCAATGCCGGTGGTGACGCCGCAACCCAGCAGGCACACCTTGTCCAGGGGCGCTTCCTTGGGAATCTTGGCCAGGGAGATTTCCGGCAGCACGGTGTATTCAGAGAAGGTGGAACAGCCCATGTAGTGATACAGCGGCTGGCCCTTGTAGGAAAAGCGCGAGGTGCCATCGGGCATCACACCCTTGCCCTGGGTTTCGCGCACGGCGCCGCACAGGTTGGTCTTGCCGGAGGTGCAGAATTTGCACTTGCCGCATTCGGCGGTATACAGCGGGATCACGTGGTCACCCACTTCCAGGCCGGTCACTCCCGGGCCTACGGCTTCAACAATGCCGCCGCCCTCGTGGCCGAGAATGGTCGGAAACAGGCCTTCGGGATCGGCGCCGGACAGGGTGTAGGCATCGGTATGGCACACGCCGGTGGCCACGATCTTCACCAGCACTTCGCCTTCTTTGGGCGGAGCCACATCCACTTCCACAATTTCCAGCGGTTTGTTGGCTTCAAATGCCACAGCTGCGCGGGATTTGATCACGTTCAGTCTCCTGTTGTCCGGTTCGGCCGGCCAGCGCCGACATTGATACAGTTCACAACTCTAGCACAGCTCAGAGCTGTCCGGACTTTAGTTTCCTATGTCATCAATAGCGGCCAGTACCGCTCTGGCGCCATCGCGGATTTCGGCGATCACCGCCTCGGCATCCTCGGATTGCCGGCGACCTTCCACCGCCACATCCAGAACCTCGGCAATCTGCGTTTCCACGCCACCAGACAGTTCCAGAATGGTGTGAATCACATCGGCAATTTCATCGGTGGCTGTGCCTGTTCTGGCCGCCAGCTTGCGTACTTCGTCGGCCACCACGGCAAAGCCGCGGCCATGCTCTCCGGCGCGGGCGGCCTCAATGGCGGCATTCAAGGCCAGCAGGTTGGTCTGGTCCGCGACGCCGGCAATGGTATCGACCATTTTCTCGATGCTTTGCGACCGTTCGTTCAGATCAGCAATCAGAGCCCGGGCTTTGTCGACGCCCGCTTCAATGCGTTCGGCAGTGGTTTTGGACTGGCGCAGGGCCTCATCCGCCTTGCCGATAATATTCGCGGTCTGGGTGGCGGTGGATGATGCAATCGCTGCCGCATCCTGGATCTGCAGTGATTTTTCCACCCGTTCGGTAATGTCACTGGCAAACTTGATCACTTTAGTGACACGGCCACGCTCGTCCAGTATCGGGTTATAGCTGGCTTCGAGCCACAGGTCGCTGCCGTCTGAGCGCAGGCGATGAAAACGGCCACTGCGGAACTGGCCACTGGCAAGACCCTTCCAGAAATCGGGATTATCCCGGTAAAAGCCCGGATCACAGAACATCCGGTGGTGTTTGCCCTCAACCTGGCTCAACCGGTAACCAGTCGCGGCAAGGAAATTGGCATTGGCGGTAATGATGGTGCCGTCCGGCTCGAACTCGATGATTGCCATGGAGCGGTCAACGGACTCAAAGACCGCTTGCTGGTCCCGCAGGCGCTCCTGTTTCGCGGTGACATCCGAGGCAATTTTCATCACTCGCTGCACCCGGCCATCGTTCCCATAAACCGGGAAGTAGGTTGCCTCCAGCCAGAGTTTGCCGCCATCCTTGCGCCGGCGCGGGAAGGTATCGGTCTGTGCCTGGCCAGCCCGGATTCCATCCCAGAACTTCCGGTACTCGGCCGAGTTTGCCACTTCACGATCACAGAACAGACTGTGTTGTTTTCCAACCACCTCATCCCGGTGGTAGCCCACCACCTCAAGAAACAGATCGTTTACATCCACGATCAGCCCATCGGTGGTAAATTCAATCGTCGCCACCGCGTGGCGGATAGCGCTGTACACAGCCTGGCACTGGCTAGCTCGGGCCTGGCAGTCGGCCATGTCTTGCTTTTGCTTTCGGGTCAGGAACATCGTCGTTTTACTCTTACATTGATCGGTAACCACTGACATCCTGTTCCGTGGGTAGCGTTATATCGGCGCCCCGAGGTATTCCTGCATTGGGTTTTCAGATCCTTTTCGAATCAGCAGGCGTACCACTCAACGGTTTACTATCTAACGGCGAGGTGTATACGTTGCATACCCTTTACTGGTTTACCCGCGACCTTCGATTACACGACAACCCGGCGTTGTTGGCTGCGGCCCGTTCAGACATGCTGCTGTGTGTCTTTGTGGTCGACCCGCGCTGGTTTACCGGTGACCGGTTCCAGTGCCGTGCCCTGGGGGATCATCGCTGGCGCTTCCTGTGGCAAAGTCTGATGGCACTGGAACGCAGCCTGCGGCCCATGGGGCAGCGGCTTCATATCGCCTGGGGCGAACCGGAAGTCGTTCTGCCGGCGCTGGTCCGTGAGCACGGCGTGCAGCGTTTGATTCGCTCACGTTTACCGGGCACCGAAGAAGCCGGGCAGTGGCAGGCCCTCAAAACCCGATTACCGGAGGCGACGTTCCAGCAGTTTGAAACCCTGGGCATGTTCACGGAAGGCCAGCTTCCCATGGAACTGGCAGAGCTGCCCGATACCTTCTCGCAATTCCGCAAGCAGGTGGAAAAAACCGAGCAACCGGACCACACGCTCAGGATCCGAACCGTCAGCGCCCTGCCACCACCCCCGGGATTCCCCGAAGATAACCGGGGCCAGTGCCCGCCGATACCGGAACCGATACATCGGTCACCATTCACCGGCGGTGAGGAAGCCGGCCTGGCACAGCTGCAGGCCTTCGTGTTCGAGCAGCACCGCATTGCCGATTACAAGGAAACCCGTAATGCGCTGGACGACTGGGGCTCATCTTCCAAGTTCTCGCCCTGGCTGGCGAACGGCTGCCTGTCGGTAAGGGAAGTCGCCGCCGCCATCGAAGAGTATGAACGAAAGCACACCCGCAACGATTCCACCTACTGGCTCTGGTTCGAACTGCTCTGGCGCGAATACTTCTACTGGTATGCCCTCAAACACGGGAGTCGGTTGTTTCGTCGCGATGGTGTTCAGCGTAAACGCCGCCCGGTGACCTTCTATGGCCATCGATTCAAGGCCTGGTGCGAGGGCAATACCCAGTACCCGATTGTCAACGCGGCCATGAATCAGTTGCGGGAAACCGGCTATATCAGCAACCGCGCACGCCAGCTGGTAGCCAGCTGCCTGATCAATGAACTGGAACTGGACTGGCGTTACGGTGCCGCCTGGTTCGAACAGCAATTGGTGGATTACGATGTTGCCAGTAACTACGGAAACTGGCAGTACCTGGCCGGCGTCGGCGCCGATCCCCGCGGGCTCAGGCAGTTCAATCTGGACAAGCAGGCGCAACAGTACGATCCTGAGGGGGCCTTCGTGCATCGTTGGCAAGGCGAGGCTCTACAACCAGTGGGCCTGCATACCGTAGACGCAGCAGACTGGCCACTATCATGACGACATCTGTAAGCCATCCGGAGAAAGTACTGGCCCGGATTCTGGATACCAGCCAGCCAGACACGCTCCTGTGTTGCGGCGATACCGCCAGCCGGGTGAGCCAGTTGTGGCACGGGCAGCGGGAAGCCGTCCGCTTGCTGACACTGGAGACTTCCGACCCGAACGCCCGACTGCCACTGGATTCGGTGCCCGATCTGGCCATCATCACCGAGACTCTGGAACATCTCCCCTACGAAGAAGGGGCGCTTTTACTGGGTCAGTTACGCAACTACGGCACCCACCAGATTGCGGTACTGGTGTCCCAAACCACAGACTGGGGTTTTACCGACTTCATCGCCCTCGGCTTTCAGCGTCACGCCGATATCGAAAGCGAGAACGGCGCACTCACGCTCTATACCTACAATCTGGATACTTACAATCATAAACGGGCCTGGAACAATCCCGATAACTGGGCCAATCCGGAAATGTGGGGAAAAGCGTGGTGGTAGAAACAAATTCGAAATCCTTGAAGCCCAGTACAATCCGCATCGGTACTCGTTACCGCGCCAGCCGGCTCAAAGGACCCTATGATGCCGTGGTGATCGGCTCCGGTATCGGCGGCCTGACCACCGCCGCCTGCCTGTCCAAAGCCGGCTACAAGGTTCTGGTGCTGGAACAGCATTACACCGCTGGCGGTTACACCCACAGCTACGCCCGCAATGGCTACGAGTGGGATGTGGGTGTGCACTACATCGGCGACATGGGCGCGCGCCACACCCTCGGCCGCCGGCTGTTCGATTACATTACCGACGGCAAGCTCGAATGGGCGCCGATGGACGAGAACTACGACCGGTTCTTTCTGGGCGACAAAGTGGTCAACCTTCGGGCCGGCAAGGAAGGCCTGAGGCACTCGCTACTGACGTCCTTCCCGGACGAAGAAGAGGCCATCGACCATTACCTGGCTCTGCTCGGCAAAGTGGCCGATGGCATGCAGTGGTATACCCTGTCCAAGCTGTCGCCCGCTCTGGCAGGCCCACTGGTCTCCCGGGGGCTAAAGACAGTGCTGCCGGACTGCTTCAACCGCACCACCTATGACGTATTGCGGGAACTGACCGATAACGAGGAGCTGATTGGCGCCATTACCGGCCAGTGGGGGGATTGTGGGGTAACCCCGAAACAGTCGAGCTTCATGGTGCACGCACTCATTGCCAAACATTATCTGTACGGTGGTTTCTACCCCGTGGGCGGCGCCTCGGAAATTGCCAAAACCATCATCCCGGTGATTCAGTCTGGCGGTGGTGACGTGCTCACCTACGCCGACGTGAAAGAGATCCTGGTCGAAAAGGGCAAAGCCGTGGGTGTGCGCATGGCCGATGGCCAGGACATCCGGGCACCTTTGGTGATCAGTAACGCGGGTGTGATCAATACCTTCGAGCGTCTGCTACCCGAGTCCGTCGCAGACAGTATTGGCTATCCCGGCAACCGGAAACACATCAAGCCCTCAATGCCCCATATCGGTCTGTATATAGGCCTTAAAGGCACACCCGACCAGCTCGGCTTGCCGCGCACCAACTTCTGGATTTACCCCAGCGCCGACCACGACGGCAATGTACAGCGGTTCCTGCAAAGCCCGGAATCCGAGCCCTTCCCGGTGGTCTATATTTCCTTCCCCGCCGCCAAGGATCCGGATTACCAGAACCGCTGGCCCGGAACCTCCACCATCGAGATTGTGGCGCCCACCACCTGGGAAATGTTCGAGCCGTGGCAGGGCTCCACCTGGGGCAAACGGGGCGAGGATTATGAGGCTCTGAAGGCTCGGATCACCGAGCAGCTTCTGGAAGTCATGTACGAAAAACTGCCCCAGCTTCGAGGTAAAGTCGACTATGTGGAAACCTCCACACCACTGTCGACCGCCTGGTTCTGCCGCTATGAGCAGGGTGAGCTGTACGGGCTGGACCACACGCCAGAACGTTTCGAGCAACGCTGGCTGAGGCCGAAAACCGACATACCCGGCCTGTACCTCACCGGGCAGGATATTCTTACCTGTGGCGTAGTCGGAGCAATGATCGGCGGGCTGGTTACAACCCTGGCGATTCGCGGCCTGAAAGGTGCGGGACTGGCCAAACGGATTTTCGTGGGCTGATGCCCTTGGAATCCCGTAAACTGGCCGAAGACCACCAGCTAAGATCACTGAATCAGGAAGTAGCACCCATGGCACTGTTTTCGGAAAAAACGGCCGAGAAAGAACTGAACGAACAGAGCAATAAGGTCCATCAGGCTGACCTGAAAACGCTGCTGGACCGACAGAAAGCCATTGAGGGAAAGGTCAGAGACAGCGGCAGGCTGAATCGTTTCTCTACCGATATCAAGCTGATGTTCTCGCTGATTCGCGATTACTGGTACGGCCACTACCGGGCCATACCCTGGAAGTCCGTCGCTGCAGTAGCGGGAGCGTTGCTGTACGTGCTGAATCCGCTGGACCTGATTCCGGATCTGATCTTCGGCTTCGGCCTGGTTGATGATGCCGGTGTGGTTGCCTTGTGCCTTAAACTGGTCGAATCCGATCTGCACCGCTACGCTGCATGGAAGGATCTTCACTCATCATAGGATGAGGGACCAATCGGGCATTGATTAATAATCAACCAGGGAGTATTCTCCCGCCCCCTTAATCGTCACCTGCACAGTTCTGGAGTTACTGTGGATTTCGCCACCCTTATCGGCCTCGTCGGCGCCATTCTTCTGATTTCTTCGGCCATTATCCTGGGCGCATCGCCAGGCATGTTCATCAATCCGCCATCCCTGCTGATTGTGATCGGCGGTACCTTGCTGGTGGTTCTGGCCAAATTCAGTCTTGCCCAGTTTTTTGATGCCTTCAAGGTGGCAGCCCGAGCGTTCAAGTTCAAACTGCCCGAAACTCAGGCCAGCATCGAAGAACTGGTGGAGATTGCCAGCATCGCCCGAAAAGAGGGCGTTCTTGGTATCGAAGGGAGGGAGGTCAGCAGCCCTTTCCTGGGCCAGGGTATTCAGATGCTGGTGGACGGACAGGACGGCAACACCATCAAGCAGCTCCTCAACAAGGAACGCCTGATGACACTGGAACACAACCGGTCGGGCGCAAAAGTGTTCACCGCCATGGCAGATGTGGCTCCGGCCATGGGTATGATTGGCACGCTGATTGGCCTGGTGCAGATGCTGTCCAACATGGAAGATCCCAAGTCTATCGGGCCGGCCATGGCCGTAGCCCTGCTGACCACGCTCTACGGCGCCATGATCGCCACAATGATCGCTACCCCCATTGCCGACAAGCTGTCCCTGCGCATGACGGAGGAGGCCCGCATGCAATCGCTCTATATTGATGCCCTCGTCGCCATCCAGGAAGGCACCAACCCGCGCATTATCGAGCAGATGCTGTCCAGCTATCTTTCGCCCAAAGAGCGGGCCAGAAACGGCGATGCGGAAACGGCAGGCGGTTAAACATGGATGATTTGCCAGAAGAGGAAAAGCCCGGGATTCCTGCGTGGGTTGTCACATTTGCCGACCTGATGTCGCTGCTGATGTGCTTTTTCGTATTGCTCCTGTCGTTTTCGGAAATCGACGCCCAGAAGTTCAAACAGATCGCCGGTGAACTCTCCAAGGCCTTCGGGGTGCAGCGGGAAGTGCCTGCGCTTGAGATCCCTCAGGGCACCAGCCCGATCTTCGACAAGTTTTCGCCGGCGCCGCCAGAGCCCACTGTGGTCAATGAAGTCAAACAGACCACCACCGACGTACAGCCCGAAATCCAGACTCTGAAAAGCCCCGAAGAGAAAGCCATTGAGGAATCCATCCAGGAACAGATGGACGCCAACATGGCCCGGATTCTTGAAGTGCTGGAACCGGCTATTATGGATGGCCGGATCAACGTCTCGGAAGATCAGCGCCGCATCATCATTCGCATTGAGGAGAAGGGCTCGTTTGCCTCAGGTTCAGCCCAACTGACCTGGGAATTCGAAGGCCTGCTTCTGGATATGGCGGAGGTTCTGGCCGACATGCCCGGCGACCTTGCCATTGAAGGCCATACTGATAACGTGCCCATCCGCACCGAACGTTTCTACAGTAACTGGGACCTGTCCGCAGCCCGTGCCGCCGCGGTGGCTAATGTTCTGCTGGCTCGGGAGCAAGTGACTCCGGACCGCATCCGGGTGACCGGTCTGGCAGACACCGAACCACGGGTACCCAACACCTCGCCGGAAAACCGAGCCAAGAACCGGCGGGTTGAAATCGTTATCGATCTGTCAGAGCCCATGGAAGAGCAGGAACTGCGCCTTCGCGAGCTGATTCGTTCCGAAAGCGAGTCGCAAGAAGCCATTATTGGCATTGAGCCCGGTCGGGATACGCCCAGCGAGATTACCTGGTAGTAAAACCTTGCCTCGCGCCCTATCCAGATTGGTGCACAAGCCCTTGATGCGCACGCCTCTGGTGCACTTTGACGCAGATAAATACCTCCCTCGGCGCCCTCAGGTTCTCCAACCCCCCTGCAGTACTTGATATGCATTGTTTTGGAACAGCACTTGCTTAAGTCGCACCCCAACAATGCACAACGGCTCATCAGAAGCCGCGTAATCAAAACATTCAGGAGAAAAACCCGTGGATATCACGAGTGCCGTACACACCCTGACCGAGAGCGCCAACACGCTCTTCATTCTGATTGGCGCCATTATGGTGCTGGCCATGCACGCCGGCTTTGCGTTCCTGGAAGTGGGCACTGTTCGCCATAAAAATCAGGTCAATGCCCTGGTTAAAATCATGACCGACTTCGGCATATCCGCAGTCGCCTATTTTTTCATCGGCTACTACATCGCCTATGGCGGGCACTTTCTCAATGGCGCCGCCGAACTCACCTCCGCCAACGGCTATGAACTGGTCAAATTTTTCTTCCTGATGACCTTCGCCGCGGCCATTCCGGCGATCGTTTCCGGCGGTATCGCAGAGCGTGCCCGCTTCTACCCCATGCTGATTGCCTCGGGCCTGATCGTGGCCTTCGTCTATCCTTTCTTTGAGGGCCTGATCTGGAACGGGAACTTTGGTTTCCAGGCCTGGCTGGAGAACCAGTTTGGTGCGTCCTTCCATGATTTCGCCGGCTCCGTTGTGGTGCATGCTGTCGGTGGCTGGATTGCTCTCGCTGCGGTGCTGCTGCTCGGCGCCCGCACCGGTCGCTATCGCAACGGTCGGGTCGTGGCCTTTGCCCCTTCCAACATTCCGTTTCTCGCCCTCGGCGCCTGGATTCTGACCGTGGGCTGGTTCGGCTTTAACGTCATGTCGGCCCAGACTCTGGACGGCATCAGTGGCCTGGTCGCGGTCAACAGCCTGATGGCCATGGTGGGGGGTATTCTGGTTTCCATGCTGCTCGGCCGCAAAGACCCTGGCTTCATTCACAACGGTCCGCTGGCCGGACTGGTGGCGGTGTGCGCCGGCTCAGACCTGATGCACCCCGTTGGCGCCCTGATTACCGGGGGCGTGGCCGGCGCCATCTTTGTCTACCTGTTCGAGTGGGCACAGGCGAAAATCGAGCGGCTGGATGATGTTCTGGGTGTTTGGCCCTTGCATGGCGTATGCGGTGTCTGGGGCGCCATTGCCTGCGGTATCTTCGGCCAGGAAGCGCTCGGGGGCCTGGGTGGCGTCAGCCTGATGTCGCAGATTATTGGCTCGGTGGCCGGTGTGATCGTGGCCTTTGCCGGCGGGCTCATCGTTTACGGTGCCATCAAAACCATTAGCGGCCTGAGACTGACAGAGGAAGAAGAGTTCAACGGTGCCGACCTCAGCATTCACCGTATCGGTGCCAATGCCGTTGAGTGAGTTTCCGGGCCTTATTGTGCCTGGTAACCGGTAAGCTCCATGTAACCCACGCCGGAATGGCTTCCGGTGACGGAAACCGGGCTCTCCCAATACGGATAGAGCCCGGAATTCCGGTAATCCCCTGCCGGCGCGGAGACCTCAAGGTTCACGTCGAAAGCCGGAAGGGTTATCTGCCAACGGCGCGGATAACCGACTGGCTGGCCCACAGAGGTCAGCCCGATCTGTTCCGGCCCCAGCGCCACCGGCTCGCCCGTGGCTGGAATCCAGGTACCCGAGCGGAATGCCTGTTGTGTTTCCCGCAACTGGAACAGCATCAGCTTGTCCCCCGAATCCAGATGCAGGGCAAACCAGTCCCAGCCCTGCTGTCCGGCTTTGAGAAACTGGCTGCTCCACTCCCGGTCGAACCACCCAGTGCCCGCCACCCTCAACGTGTCACCCTCAAGGGTAACCGTTCCCTCAATTTTCAGATCTACCAGGCTGAAGTACATGGAGCCTTCGCCACTGGCGGATTTGGCGCTGAAACCGTCGTCACCATGAGCCACAGGATCACCTTGCGGCTGCAACGACAGATCGTAGGACCAGTGTTCTGTAGCGACCGACAGCCGCCAGCCAACGTGTCCGCTCGCTGGCCTCAGGTGCCAGTGATCCAGCCAGACTGAAAATGGTTGGGCGGTGGCCCCGGCATGCCCGACGTCACCCCTGGCCAGCTTTTCGGCAAAGCGGTGCTGACCGCTGTAGCTCACCGCTGCGTGAGCCATCCAGGCAGCCTCCAGAGGCCAGAGTGCCGGCTTCGGCGGTTCGGATTCAACGGACCTCGGGGTCAAGGCCTGCCGGAACTGCGTCCATTGCAGACCCAGCGGCCCGCCGTTTTCGGTTTCCAGATTCGCGGTGAGATACCACCATTCAATGCGGTGCTGGGGATGAGGGCCGAAATCGGCGGGGAAGGACAGCCGGTCTCCGGGCCCGGGCTGCAGGAACTGAATCTCATGCTCAGATTCCGCCACACCGGCAAGGCCTGCGAATCCGCTCGGCTGTTCTGCTCGATCACAGGCGGTGAGTAGCAGCGCCAGAAGTACGATAACGAAACGATTCATCGTTCCCCTCCCTGCAGCCCGTGTGCGGACTCCGGCGCCGAGGCCGGGCGACGCAGCTGCAGGCGCATCAGCAAGGCAATGCTGAGGCCGATGATCAGAGCCAACACGGCCAGCTCGATCCAGAACCCCGGGTATACCGCCATCGGCAGTGACCAGCCAAAAGCCAGCGGATTGATGCGCTGGACCAGAATCCAGGTGAGCCACACGCCAAGTGGCAGTGCACAAACCAATACCGCAAAAATCAGAGCCAGGGAGACCCGGGTGAGCTGAGTCGCGGCCTGGCGTTGGGGCATACCCCAGACGATCAGCAGGCGAAAATACCAGGCGCGGGTAGAGAGAAAGACCCACACCATCAGCAACAACGCGGCGGCGGCCAGAATCAGCGTGAGGGTAGTCATGGCCCGGGTCAGCAAGAAGGTCTGATCAAAAACATCAGTGGCCAGGGTCCGGATGGCCTGGTTATCCCTCACGGTCAGCTGAGGGGTATGCCAAAGCCGGGCCAGTTGCGCCTCAACCACTTTGATCTCTTCGATGCCCGCGCTTATCGACAGGCTTCGAAAGCGGGCTTCAAAGTCCTCGGGCAAGAGACTCGCCGGCACCAGCACCTCACCGGAGGGCCGCCCGTAATCCGGATAAACGGCCAGCACCGGAGCCTGTAACCGACGGGCGCCAAGCCTGACGAAGAGACGGTCGCCTACTGCAAGCTGTTGCCTTCTGGCCAACTGCTCATTGACCATTAGCCCCTCGCCCCGCGCCAACGCCTGCCAGGGCGTTTCTGTTTGCGCCAGCAGGCGCCAGTTTTGCACCAGGTGACTGACCGGCCCGAGCGCAAACACATCGACAGGCACCGGCTCACTGCCTGATGCTGCCTGCACGCTGGCCCGCCCACGAATCACCTGATGCCACAATTCCGGGCTCACCAGCTCCGGCTGCGCCGTCAGCCAGCTTGCGGCAGCGGTGATATCCGCCCCTGGCGGTACTTCAATGTAGTAATCCGCTTCCAGCCGTTGCCCCAGCCACTGATCAAAGGTGTCCTCGAACGTGGTTACCAGGGCATGAACCGCCAGCACCAGTGCCAAGGCAAACTGTAGGGCCACCAGCGGTAACGCCAGCCGACGCACCAGGACTGCGACCTCCTGTAAACGCCAGCGAATCAGCGGATCCCCGGTGTTACGGGCGAGCCAGCGGACAACCCCGGCAATCGCCAGCGGGGCCAGCCAACCGGCAGCGAGAAAAACCAGTGCCACCGCCAGGAACAGCCAGATCAGAGTTGGTGCCCACAGAGATACTGCCAGCCCCAGGGCCAGTAGCACCGCAAAAAATGCCGGTTGCACCCGAGTCAGGAGCGGCCCCGACGAGTCCCGAACGCCCGCCAGGCAAGCGGCCACGATCACCGCCACCATGGTCAGGGTTGGCAGCCACCAGTCCTCCCCTCCACCGGCATAGAGCGGACGGTCGAACAGGCCTTCCAGGGCCTGCCCAAAGCCATCTGCCAAAACTAGTGACAGCGCCCGCCCCAACCAAACCCCGGGCAGTATGCACACCAACGCCAGCAGCAGGTTTTCCACCAGCAACAGTCGGCTGAGCTGGCTCCTGTTCACGCCATAGCGATACAGCAAAGCCAGGCTTTCCCGACGTTGAGCCAGACCCAGAAGGAACACACTGCGCAACAACAACGAGGTAATCAGCAGGACCAGCACTCCGAGCGCATCCAGGTTGAGCAGAAAACTGTCACCCAGCTCTGCCGTGTCAGGCGCAACGGCGAATGCCTGATAGCGGTAGCCGGCCGGTGGTGGCGTCTGACCGTCGGCTTGCGACACCAGCAGAACCAGGGCCGATGCTTCGGCTGAGGCCTGGGCGGCGGCTTCGCTGATATCGACGAAGGGCTTGCCATCGAGTTCGCCCTGCCAGGGTGCTGGCGTGTGTTCCGGCTCGGCAAAGCAATGGGCCGCCAGCGGATCAATGCCCACCAGCCGACCGCGCCCCGGTACCGGCACTTCCAGCCAAGGCATCACGCACAGGCCCTGGCGCCGAAGGGTGACAAAGTCCTGCACCGAGACCGGCTGGCCGTCCTCACGCACCACTTGCTGGCGCTCGGCGACAGCGCTCTCGCTCTGTTCAAGGCTGGCCCTGGCCTGGCTGGTGAGGTGATGTATTCCAGTCCAGAGCGCGGTGGCAAGCAGGATCATGGCGGCCAGCGCGGCCAGCTGCAGGGGGTGACGACGATAATGACTGAACAATGCGATGCGGGGAGACATAGGTCTTCAGGGCCGGCCCTGGTGCCCGAGGTCCAGTTGATGCAGGCAACGGGCTGCCAGGTCCGCATCGTGGGTCGCCAGCACCAGCCCACAGCCATGGCGGGCCTGGAGTTCGAACAACTCATCAGCGACAGTCTCAGCCGTCCTCCGGTCCAGGCTACCGGTCGGCTCATCCGCCAGAATCAGTGCCGGCCGGGTAACAAATACCATGGCCAGCGCAGCCCGCTGGCGTTGGCCACCGGAAACCTGATCCGGATAACGCTGGCCCAGCTCACCAATGCCCAACCTCTGGAGCCAGTTGCCAGCGCTGGTGTCGTCCCGGCCAGCCAGGCGCGCTCGCAACCGGATATTATCCAGCAGGGACAGGGTCGGCATCAGGTTGGCATCCTGAAAGACCACGCCGAGTCGGCTCTGCCTCAATTCGCACCAGGCCCGCTCCAGGGCCTTACCCGTTGGCGCGCCATCCCCGGCCAAAGGCTGTCCCAACATCACCAGCCGACCGGAACCGGGAGACTCCAGGCCACAAAGAATATTCAGCAGCGTGCTTTTCCCGGAACCAGACGGGCCAATGAGCGCCAGCGACTCGCCTCGCCCCAGATGCACACTCAGTTCCCGCAACACGGTCACATGCTGGTCGCCGCTCTCGAACTGTTTGCTCAGACCGGTGGCACTGATCAGGTTATCGGCCATGCTTTCTCCCGGTATTCAGTCGGCAGCCCCCAGAGGTTCTGCCGCACCGTTCCTGCTTTGGGCACGCCATTCCCGGAATTGCTCGACCCAGGACAACAGCGCTGGAATCACCAGCAGCACCAGGAAGGTGGACAGTCCCAAGCCAAAGGCAATGGACGTTGCCATAGGAATCAGGAACTGGGCCTGCAACGACGTTTCGAACAGCAGCGGTGTCAGCCCCCCAATAGTGGTCAGGGACGTCAGCAGAACCGCGCGAACCCGCTGCACGGCGGCCTCATTCAGGGCATCCGTGATGTCCAGCCCCTTCTGCCGTTGCTGGTTGTAGAAAGCCACCAGAATAATGGCGTTATTCACCACGATACCGGACAGGCCGAACAACCCGAACAGGGACAGTATGGTGAGCTGCAGCCCCATGATCCAGTGGCCCAGCAGGGCACCGACCAGGGCAAAGGGAATAATCGCCATGACGATCAGGGGCAGGCTCCAGGATGCAAATACCCAGGCCAGCACCACATACATCAGGGCCAGGCCGATAAGCAGCCCCGTTTGCATGTCCGCCATGGTTTCGCGTTGATCGGCCGAGCGGCCCTCAAAGCTGTAGCGCACACCGTGGCGACTGGCGATCTCCGGCAAAGGCCCGGACTGCAGGCTTTCAAGAATCTGGTCGGTGGTGGCAACCCGGGTATTCAGTGCCGAGGTGACCTCCACCGCGAGCTTGCCATCGGCATGGCGCAGGGCCTGGAACCCCTGGCGGTGATCCAGGTTCATCACCTGGGTCAGCGGTACGAAACGGCCATCAGGGATGCGGATGGTCATGCGCTCCAGGGTGGAATATTGCTCCCGTTGCGCCCTCGGCAACTGCACCCGGACTTCCACCTCATCGCGACCATCCTGGTAGATCTGGGCGATCCGGCCATCAAATGCCGCCCGCAACTGTCGGCCCAGATCCACAGTGGTCAGCCCCAGAGCTTCACCATAGGGGCTCACCTGATAGAGCAACTGTTCCCGGCCCCAGGGCATATCGTCTTCCACATCCAGCACGCCCGGCAGGGTAGCCAGTGCCTGGGCCACTTCATCCGCTGCCCGCTTCAGGGCCTCTGCGTCATCACCGGTCAGTCGCACATTGACATCTCGCCCGGGCGGGCCGGCCTGGCGCTCGTTGATGTTCAGGGCATCGAGTCCGGCTGGCAGCGTCATACGGCTGCGCCATTCCCGAATGAACTCGGCATTGCGCACAGAACGGCTGTCCGAAGGCACCAGCTCCACCAGCATGGAGCCAAGCTCGTCATCGTTCCGGGAACTGCCCTCAGCCCCTTGAGTAGCGCCGTAGGTGGTCACGGCATGGAGTACGAGATCGCCACCCAGGGCCTCCTCCGTTTCAGTGAGTGAGCGCTGCATTTCCCGGATGAAGCGCGCCACCGTGTCCTTGTCCGTGCCCGCCACAAAGCTGGCATTGGCGTAGAACACCGATGGTTCCGGCGTCGGGAAGAAATTGAACCCAAGCCGTCCACCGGCCAGCAGGCCGACGGTGACAATGGCCAACGCCAGTGCCGAGGCTACGGTCATGCCCCGGTGCTTCAGGCTGTAGCGGGAGAACCGGCGGAAAGGGCCGTCGCGGAAGGTATCGAACCGCTGCTCAAATCCCCGGCGCAAACGGGCCACGGCGTGAGGGCGTCGCTCTGGCTGATTCTCGGATACCTTGCGGACAAAGGCATGGCGAAGATGGGCTGGCAAGACCACAAAACACTCCAACAGAGAGGCAATCAACACGCAGATCATCACCACCGGAATATCGCCCAGGATATTGCCTATTACACCTCCCACCACCAGCAGTGGCATGAACGCCGCCACCGTGGTCAGGGACGAAGCCAGTACTGGCCAGACCATACGCTTGGCAGCGCCTTCGGCGGCATAGATGGACTGCTCTCCCATACGGGCATGGGCATCCGCGTCCTCCCCCACAACGATGGCATCGTCAACGATCACCCCCAGGGCCATGATCAGGGCAAACAGTGAAATCATGTTGATGGAGCCGCCGATCAGCCATAGCACCCCCAGGGCGGCGAGAAAGGCGGTGGGAATACCCACCGCCACCCAGGCGGCGACCCGCCCGGGAAGAAACAGGTAGAGCAGCCCCACCACCAGCACCAGACCACCCAGGCCGTTATTCACCAGCAGGGAAATCCGGTCTTCAATCAGCTGCCAGGTTTCGTCGTAAACCTTGATATTTACGGTGGCCGGCAAGGTCGGGCGGGTATCCGTCAGCCAGGACTCAAACACCCGCGCGGCGGTCAGGGAGTTGCCGTTTTCCGCCCGCTGAAGCTGCAGCTCTACGGCGGGCATGCCGTTGTTTTCCATGACCGTCTGGTTGTCCCGGGCTTCCTGGCGGATGATGGCTATGTCACCCAGTTGCATGCGGATGCGATCACCGCTGAGCACCGGAATGGTCTCGAAGGCCTGGGGGCTGCGTCGCTGTTCCACCGCCCGCAGCTCTCGGGTGGCATCCTGCTGAGCCATCATCCCCGCCGGCAGGTCACGGGACAGCGACGCCACCCGATCGGCAATCTGTTCCAGCGACAGGCCCAAGGATTCCAGCCGCTCCACCGGCACATCAATACTGATCTGCTGCTCCGGCAGGCCCCGGAGCGTGACCCGGTCGATGCCCCGGTCCAGCAATTCATCTTCAAACCGGTACACCAGCTGGCGCAACTCGGCCCGGTCGACATCACCGTAAACCAGCAGCCGGGCCACCGGTTCGTACCGTTCAACCCTGGCCACCTGCGGTTCTTCGGCATCCGCCGGCAAGTTATTGAACTCGTCGACCTGCTGGCGCACGTCATCCACTGCCTGTATCGGGTCGGTGCCTTCATGGAATTCCAGGGTAATGGACGACACCCCCTGCGCCGACGTGGAGGTCATCTTCTTGAGGCCGTCGACGCTGCGCAGACGCTGCTCAAGCGGGTCGGTAATACCGCGCTCCACATCCTCGGCCGACGCCCCACTCCACACCACCCGCACGCTGACCACATCCAGGGCGAAAGTAGGGAAGAACTGGATATTCATGCGGGTCAGGGCCATTACGCCACCGAGCAACATCACCAGCATCACCAGATTGCCGGCCAACCGGTGATGGACAAAAAAGCCGATCACACCCTTTTTGCGACTCATGAGGCCGGTGCCCCCTCGCTATCCGCCAGCTTTACTTTCAGGCCGGTGATCGCATTGGGCAGATGGGTGGTGATCAGATGCATGCCCGGTTTCAGGTGTTCACTGGCGATCAACAACCGGCGCTCGCCATTCTCGCTGAGTGCCTCGCCAACCCGTTGCACCGTCACCCGCTGCATGCGGTTATCATCAGTCATGATGTAAACACTGTCGGCCCCGTACAGTGCGCTGAAGGGTATGGCAATCAAGTTGTCCCTTGCTGGCCGCTGCAGCAACAGTGGCTGCAAAGCCCCGGGCCGCAAGGCTCCCGATTCCCCGTTCAGCTCCAGCACCGCCTCGGTACCGGCCGGATCAGACAGGCCGGCAAACCGGACCAGCTCAAAGCGCTGGCCGGAATCCTCGGTGGTAGCCGTTAGTGTTGCCCCCTCGGCCAGGGCATCCACCAACTCGCCGAGATACATCTGCGGCACCCGCGCCCGGACTTCCAGCCCCTGTATCGGATAGATGCTCAACAACGCCTGATTGCGGGATACCTGATCGCCAGCCGCCACTTGCAGGTTGGTGACCATACCGTCAAAAGGCGCTGTTGATACCGCCCGCTCACCGTCCAGTTCTGCCGAACTCAGACTGGCCCGGGCCTGCGACAACCGGGCTTCCAGGCTTTGCAGCCGGGCCGGATGCTCGGCTATGGCCCGCTCCCGGGTACGAACGGTCAATTCCGCCCTGGCCAGCGTATCGGTGGCAGCCTCAAGGCTTTCGCGGGAGGCCAGGTTGCGCTCAACCAGCGACTGAGTGCGCTCAAACTGGCGACGGGCGTTGTCCAGAATGGCCTTTTCACTCTCCAGGGATTGCTGATCGTTGCGGTATCGCACCTGTTCGGACCGCACCTGCGCCTCCAGGTCGGCGACCTGGGCCCGAGCCTGGGCAAGTACCGGTTCAATATCGGCGGAATCCAGCGCGACCAGCAAGTCACCTTCGCTCAACTGCTGCCCTTCCCGTACCGGTAACCGGTCAATACGCCCGGCCAGAGTGGCGGTGATGGTCTGCAGATCCGGCGCCACCACCTCACCATACAGAGGCAGTACCGGGGTCGCTTTCGCAGGACGTATTTCCTGTACCTGAACCAGCCAGCTGCGCTCGGTGGCGGACACTTCCGCCGGTTCCGGCCGGGTTACCTTCAGAAGCAGAAAGCCGGCGATACCGAGAGCGATCATCAACAGGGGGAGCAGTTTTCTGGACATGGGCCGTCGATACTCTGATTAAATGAAGGTGCGCGAAGGCAACGAATTTACTATACAATTTTCAACAGGTTCCGGATTACTCCGGCAGGTTTCCCGGCTTCAGGACAGACTCCGTTGGACGCCACTCACGATACCCTGATCAACGTCACCCTGCTGAACATCCTTCTGGTGTGTGCCGTTGTGGTAATACATAACGAAGTCCTGATCCGTTTAAGCGGCCTTCTCGCACGCATGCGCCAAAGCCACCATTTCCGTTTGATTGTGGCGGTGCTCGGCTGCCTGACCGCCCATGCCCTGCAAGTGTGGATCTTCGCCACGGCCTTTTATTTCATGCACCACGCCGAGGGCTGGGGCCAGCTAACAGGTAACTTCAGTGGCACCATGCTGGACTGTGCCTACTTTTCCTTCACCACCTTCACCACGCTGGGCTATGGCGATATCGAGGCCGTCGGCCAACTCCGGCACCTCACCGGCATCGAGGCACTCACTGGCCTGATGTTGATCACCTGGAGTGCCTCGTTCCTGTTCCTGGAAATGCAGCGCTACTGGCCAACCCGATAGCCACCACGCCTCAGATCCATTTGCAACGGGCCAGGGTGTAATAAAGCAAGGGCACCACGATCACGGTGAACAGGGTCGACATTGCCAGGCCGAACACCAGCGAAATCGCCAGCCCGTTGAAAATGGGGTCGCTCAGGATAAAGTAAGCGCCCACCATGGCCGATATAGCCGTCAGCAGGATAGGCTTGATGCGCACCGCACCCGCCATGACCACCGCCTTATCAAGCGCCATGCCTTCTTCCATTAATTGCTGGATAAATACGACCAGCAGGATGGAGTTACGCACAATGATGCCGGCCAGGGCGATCATGCCAATCATGCTGGTGGCGGTGAACTCCTTATCCAGCAGAGCATGGCCCGGCATGATGCCGATCAGGGTCAACGGAATCGGAGCCATGATGATCAGCGGCAGCAAATAGGAGCGGAACTGGGCCACCAGCAGCACAAAGATCATGAAGACACCCACGCTGTACGCGGCGCCCATGTCCCGGAAGGTTTCATAGGTAATCTGCCACTCACCGTCCCACTTCAGAGTACCTTTTTCCGGCAACGGCGGTTGCTGGATAAAGAACTGCTCCGGAGCCTCCGCCTGATTTTCCAGCAAGTCCACCATACGGAACATGCCATAGAGGGGCGAGTCGATGTCTCCGGCCATATCGGCCGTGACGTAGGTCACTGGCAGCAGATCCTTATGATAGATGGCCCCCATCCAGTCCGCCTCCCGCACGTCTGCGATGCTGGCCAACGGAACCAGTTCACCACTGCGACTGCGCACCTGTACCGAAAGCAGGGCCGAGGGCTGTGCCTTGTCACCCTCGGCCAGAATCACCCGAATCGGCACTGGGTATTTGGCCTGGTCATCATGCAGATAACTGACACCAGCCCCGCCCAGCGCGGTCTGCAAGGTACTGACCACCAGCGCCTGGGAGACCCCGAGCCGGGCTGCCCGAGCCCGATCCACCACCACTTCCCATTGCCGGGTAGGGGCCTCCAGGGTGGTATCAATATCCACCAGCCCCTCGATACCGTTCATATCGTCAGCAATCAGGGTTGCCAGTTCCGCCCGGCGGAAGGCATCGGCGGCATAG
Source organism: Marinobacter sp. tcs-11 (assembly GCF_002049515.1). NCBI lineage: Bacteria > Pseudomonadati > Pseudomonadota > Gammaproteobacteria > Pseudomonadales > Marinobacteraceae > Marinobacter > Marinobacter sp. tcs-11. Next base: position 122,365 of record NZ_LLYU01000001.1, read on the forward strand.
ATTTCGGCCACCACCGGCGACAGCACCGGCGGCCCCGGTGGCACCTCAACAATTTTCACCCTGGCACCATAGCGATCGGCAATGGCTGTCAGCGGGCCACGCAGGCTCTGGGCAATCTGGTGTGATGGCCGCTCTCTGTGCCCGGAGCCGGCCAGGTTTACCTGAATATCGCCCTGATAGGGTTCGCTGCGCAGATAATACTGCCGCACCAGCCCGTTGAAATTGATGGGCGATGCGGTACCGGCATAGGTCTGCCAGTCGGTGACTTCCGGCACCGTTTCCAGATAATGGCCCATATCAGTGAGCACCCGCTGGGTCTGTTCCACCGGCGTGCGCTCAGGCATATCCAGAATCACCTGCAGCTCGGATTTATTGTCGAACGGCAGCATCTTGAGAATGACCGCCAGAAAGACCGGCAAGGACGCTGCCGCCAGCGTCAGCAGCACCACGCCAAGACCCAGAAAACGGCGGCGCCAGGCATGCTCGCCCAGAAACGGTCCCAACACACCGTTGAAGATCTTCATCGCCAGCGGGCTGGCACCCTCGGCGGAACTGGCGGCCTCACCGCCGTCGTCCAGCTCCTGGCCCTTTTTGTGTTTCAGCAAACGGAAGGCCAGCCAGGGGGCGACCACAAAGGCGACGATCTGCGAAACCACCATGCCGGCCGAGGCATTGATGGGAATCGGGCTCATGTAGGGGCCCATCAGGCCAGTCACAAACGCCATGGGCAGCAGCGCGGCCATGATGGTCAGGCTCGCCATAATGGTGGGGGTACCCACCTCATCCACCGCCACCGGGATGATGTCCCTGATCGAACGGCGAGTGTTCTGGATGCGCCGGTTGATGTTCTCGGTGATCACGATGGCGTCATCCACCAGAATCCCGATGGAAAAGATCAGCGCGAACAGCGACACCCGGTTCAGGGTAAAGCCCCAGGCCCAGGAAAACACCAACGTTAGCAGCAGTGTAATCAGTACCGAAATACCGACAATCAGGGCCTGGCGCCAGCCCATGGCCGCCAGCACCAGCAGCATCACCGCCACGGTGGCGGACACCAGATCGGAGATCAGTTTCTGTGCCTTGTCGGAGGCGGTCACCCCGTAATCTCGGGTCACCAGCACTTCAATATCCGGTGGCAGGGCCCGGTTACGCAGCTCATCCAGCCGCCGCTCGATGGCGGTGGTGATATCAATGGCGTTTTCGCCGGGCTTCTTGGCAATCGCCAGCGTCACCGCCGGATACACCTGGCCGGCCACGCCTGCCTTATGCTCCGGGTGGGCCGGGCCGAAACCGACCATCACGCTCTGGTCCGGCACCGTCCCGCCACGGCGCACTTGCGCCACATCATCCATGTAGACGGCCGCCCCATTGTGCATGCCCACCACCAGGGAACGGACATCGTCTACGGATTCCAGCAGCGTTCCGGCCTGTACCGGAATGGAGACGTTGTCGCGGGTTACCCGGGCTTCCTGGCTGGCCGCGTTGCCGGCATTGAGCGCACTCGCGATGTCCTCGGTGGTGAGGCCATAGCCCGCCAACAGCGCCGGATCAAACAGGATGTCCACCCGGTCCGGTACGCCGCCGAGGGTATAGATGTCCCGGGTACCGGGCACGCGCTTGAGGGCCACTTCGAGCATGTGTGCCAGCCGGGTGAGTTCCTCCCCGGAATGGGTGTTGGTGGGATCAAACAGGGTCAGGCTCATCACCGGCACATCATCGATGCCACGGGGCTTGATCAGGGGCTGGGAGGCTCCGAGATCCGGCGGCAGCCAGTCCTGGTTGGAATACACCTGGTTGTAGAGCCGCACCAGTGCTTCCTGTCGGGTGATACCGACCTCGAATTCAACGGTCACCACCGCCTGGCCCTGTCGTGACACGGAGTAAACATGCTCTACGCCCTTGATCTCACTCATCACCTGTTCGGCCGGCGTGGCAATCACACTTTCCACTTCTCGGGCACTGGCTCCCGGCAGCGCCACCATGATGTCGGCCATGGTGACATCAATCTGGGGTTCCTCTTCTTTTGGTGTGACGATCACCGACAGGACACCGAGGATGATCGCCAGAATGGCCAGCAGCGGGGTCAGATGATTGTTCTGAAAGGCCCGGGCAATGACACCGGACGGGCCAACCGGGGGCAATTCCTGACTCATGGCCGCTTACTCCCCGCTTGCCGCTGAGGAACCGGGCATGGCCAGTGTTTCGCTGCCCACCAGAACCCCCGGATTGCTCACTACCTGTTCACCGGCACTGAGCCCCGACAACACCTCCAGCCGCTGACCATCGCGAACGCCGGGCCGAATCTGGCGCAGCCGTGGCTCGCCCTCAGGGTTAATCACGAACACGGCCCGCAGTTCACTGCGCTGAACCAGGGCAGACGCCGGAATCCACAGCGCCTCCCGGCTCGCCACCGGCACACTCACTTTCACCAGCATGCCCGGGAACAAGGCACCATTGGGTTCGTTGAGCTGAAGGCGCAGCCGGAAGGTATGGGTTTGCGGGTTGGCATAGGGATAGAACGTCATCTCGCCGGTCTCCAGCACCCGGCCATCGGGCAGGGTCACGGTGGCCTGGCGCTGGCTGCGGGCCACGTCGGCGTATTTCTGGGGCAGATCCACCACCACCCGCAGCTGTTCGAGGGACAAACCGCTAAGCAAAGGCTGGCCGGGGCTCACAGACTCACCCAACTCGACATGCCGTTCGGTGAGAATGCCGCCATAGGGGGCGATAATACGGGTGTAGTCCAGCTGCTTGCGGGCTTCGGCCACCGCCGCTTCCGCCCTTTCCACCCTGGCCTGAGCAGCGCTCATATTATTGCGGGCCTGGTCGAATTCCTGCCGGGACACCAGGCCCCGTTCATGAATGGCTTCGATTCTTTGATACTGCTGACGGGCATCCTGCAACCCGGAACGGGCTTCCTGCAATCCGGCTTCAGCCTGGTTGAGCCGGGCCTGCTGTTCGCTGTCTTCCAGGCGCACGATCAGATCACCGGCGGCAACAGAATCATCCACATCAAAGGGCAGCTCCACCACCGTACCGCTGGTCTGGGCGGATACGGTACTCTGCTGAACCGCTTCAATAACACCATCAAGATGGGCGGTTTCCTGCAGGGTGGCCCGCGTTACCGCCTGCGTTTCCACGGTCTCAGCCGATAAAGCGGAACTGATCAGCATCAGAAGCAGCACCCGAATCGCCTGAACACACTTACCCATCTTCGTTATTCCTTTAGAGAATTACTTGATAACCAATTGTAGCATTACCCCTGACACCCTTCAGTCTAGTTGCTGTCCTTGCGAACCGGGTTTGATCAACGACAAAAAAACCCCGGATGGAGTGACCTCCACCCGGGGTATCAATGTCACCCGCCGGCTATGAGAAGCGGGTAACCGCCATAATCGTTTTTACCACCGGGCCGTAAGCGCTGCGCGCAATGTGCGCCCCGGCTCATTGACCCGGAACACCCCGCTGTCGGCCAGGTTGTCCTTACTGACATGGTTCGCCCAGGTATTGTCGAACAGGTTATCCACTGCCCAGGTCAGGCTCAGATTGGCCATGAGCGGGTGGGTGCCGGACAGGTTGAATACGCCGTATCCTGGCGAAGTACTGGGGTCCAGTCCGGATTCAAGATCTACCCGATCCTGGCGACGGGCCAGTTGCCATTCGGCCTCCAGAGTATGGCCCTGATAATGCCAGCCCAGGGTCTGGATAAACTGGATAGGCGGAATCCGCGGCAGCGCCTTGTCGGCATCCCGGTTTTCGCCGCGCACGGAAGCCAGCTTGCTGTTGCTGCTCCAGGTACCGTTGCTCCATCCCAGCATGCCCTCCACACCAAGCAGGCGGGCGCTGATATTTTCGTAGCGGGTATCCGTGGTGTTATTCGGATTGCGGATGTCAAAGCGGTAAACATAGTCATCCACCTGATCTACCCAGACGGCCGGGCGCCAGCTCCACTCGCCCTGATTGCCGGGCAGGCTGACTTCCAGCTTGTGGTGTTTTTCGGTGTCCAGATCCGGGTTTCCAATCCAACTGCCTTTCATGGTCTTACGGGCAACGTAGCGCTCATTCACGCTGGGGGAGCGCACGCTGTGGCTGGCCGTAACTTCAAGGGCCTGGACCGAAGAAAAACGCCACTCCCCGGTCAGGAAACCACTCACGTTGTCATCGTTGGCTTCGGTATCGTTTGCACCATAGGCCGAGGCATAAAGTCCCGAAGGGGAGAACGTCATCATACCGCCGGCCATCGGAGTAAACGTCTGGACTGCTCGAGTGGCATCCATTTCAACCCGGTCATAACGGATGCCGGCACCGAGGCGGGCGTTGGCGCGGATCTGGTGGAAGGCTTCCACAAACACACCTACCCGGTCTCGCTCAACGCCCGGCCACATCAAAGAGGCCTCGTGGTCGAGATTCATGCCGTTGTACATGGTGGCGTCCCACTCATTGCTTTCCACATCCACACCAAAGGCAATATCTTTGGTGTAGTTGATGGTCTGATCCAGCACCAGTCGGGCGCCCCGGGTACGGGTTTCCGAGTTGGTCTGCATTTTCATGGGCATACCCATATTTACCGGCGGCTCACGCAGGCTGAAATTATCCATCACGTGATCCACATCTGCCTGCCAGGCCATCAGGTTCCAGCCGCCGCTGGCGACCGGCGCTCCCAGCTCCAGCCGGTACAGGTCGGTATCCGTTTTCGGTGCATCCATACCCCGGCCGGGAAACTTTACATCCCGCTCTTCCTGGCGGCTGACCAGGCCCTTGATGTAGAAGCCATTATCAGCGGTCCAGGCAGCATCCACCCGGCCTTCAGAGTTTTTGTAGGCGCTACGGACGTCGTTACCGTCGCCGTCTTCATAGTCGTCGGCTTCGTCGTAGCCGCCAGCGAGGCGGATAAACGTTTCCTTGTCACCGACCGCCACGCTGCCATTCACCAGCTTGCCTTCGCCATTGTCGGCACCGCCGACGGTCAGGTGGCCGGTTGTGCGGTTGTCATCAGCAAATTCCGGGGCGGCGGTGGTGGCGACCACCTGGCCGCCGGCAATCGGGCCCCAGCGCAGGGTGCGGTTGCTGGTGCGCACTTCCAGCACCGGAGCCAGCGCCGTGCTCAAGCGGCTGGTGGGCGGATCCATCCGGCTAGGGCAGGCTCCTTCCACCCGCATGCCGTCGAGCAGCACCTCAACCCGCTCTTCGTTCTGGCCACGGATCACCGGGTCCAGACCGCGGCCACCCATGCGCGACAGCGAAACCCCGGCATCCGATGACAATCGCTGCACGGGTTCGGTCTGAATGGCCGCGGCAGAGAGCCGGGCGGCTTCGGCAGACTGACCTTCGGTCACCCGGATCAACATCAGGGCATCGGCTTCAGACTGGGCATGGGCAAGAGGTGCGACAGCATAGCCGGCCATCACAAGGCTGATACAGCGAGCCAGGTGGGTCTTTCTCAGCATGGGTTGGCGGTCCTTGGGGCGTTTTGATCAGGTATTTTGCGAATTAGCCGGAATTGTATGCCGCTTCATTTTCATTGGATTGAGACACAATGCCGCACCCCCTTGGGGGTATCTCCGTCGGGTAGAACGCCGGGCTTTGCAGCAGATTCACTTGCCAAATACCGCACCGCTGTGGTGCAATCAGTGCCCTTTTTTTGGGCGACCGCATTTTCTTGCGACCTTCAATACGCGTATTCCGAGGGCATGACACCATGACTGCAAAACTCGACGAAAAGCTCGAACCGATCTTCCAGGATGTTCTTCATCGCAACCCGGGTGAGAAGGAATTCCACCAGGCGGTTCACGAAGTACTGGAAACCCTGGGGCCCGTGCTGGTGAAGTACCCGGAGTTCGCGGACAAGAAGATCATCCAGCGCATCTGCGAACCCGAGCGCCAGATCATCTTCCGTGTGCCCTGGCAGGACGACAGCGGTGAGATCCACATCAACCGAGCCTTCCGTGTCGAGTTCAACAGTGCTCTTGGCCCCTATAAAGGTGGCATGCGTTTCCACCCATCTGTTTACCTCGGCATCATCAAGTTTCTGGGCTTCGAACAGATCTTCAAGAATGCCCTGACCGGACTGCCCATCGGCGGTGGTAAAGGCGGCAGCGACTTCGACCCGAAAGGCAAGTCGGACGACGAAATCATGCGTTTCTGCCAGAGCCTGATGACCGAACTGTACCGCCATCTGGGCGAGTACACCGACGTTCCCGCCGGTGACATCGGCGTCGGTGGCCGCGAGATCGGCTACCTGTTCGGCCAATACAAGCGCATCACCAACCGCTACGAATCCGGCGTATTCACCGGCAAAGGCCTGGACTGGGGCGGCAGTCGCGCCCGTACCGAGGCCACCGGTTACGGCACCGTGTTCTTCACCCACGAAATGCTCAAGGCTCGTGGTGACTCCCTGGAAGGCAAGACCGTGGTGGTGTCAGGCTCCGGCAACGTAGCCATCTATGCCATCGAAAAATGCCACGAACTGGGCGCCAAGGTAATTGCCTGCTCCGACTCCCAGGGCATGATCGTGCATGAGAAGGGCATTGACCTGCAGACGGTCAAGCGCATCAAGGAAGTGGAGCGCCGCCGTATCAGCGCCTACACTGAGTTCCACAAGGATGCCAAGTACGTGGAAGACGGCAACATCTGGAGCGTTCCGTGTGATGTGGCCCTGCCTTGCGCCACCCAGAACGAACTCAACGGCAGCGATGCCAAGACCCTGGTGGAAAACGGCTGTATCGCAGTTGCCGAAGGCGCCAACATGCCGACCACGCCGGAAGGCATCATCATCTTCCAGGACGCCAAGATTGCTTACGGCCCGGGCAAGGCCGCTAACGCCGGTGGTGTTGCAACTTCCGCCCTGGAAATGCAGCAGAACGCCAGCCGCGATTCCTGGACTTTCGATTACACCCAGAAGCGCCTTGAGGAAATCATGATCGATATCCACAAGAACTGTTACGAGACCGCCGCAGAGTTTGGCGCTCAGGGTAACTATGTGCTGGGCGCGAACATCACCGGGTTCCTTCGCGTAGCCAAGGCTATGACCGCCATGGGCGTGATCTGATCACGCCATGACGCACCAGCAGCCTCAGCAGACCACAGGCCGGGTGTCCACCGGACTGCCCGGTCTGGATGAGGTGCTGGATGGCCTGCGAATCGGCGACAATGTTGTCTGGCGGGTCTCCGATCTGGACGATTACCGCCGATTCGTTATTCCCTTTCTGGATGCTGCCGCCAAAGCCGGCCGGCAGATCATCTATCTCCGCTTCGGCGAGCATCCGCCGATCATTGACCAGCACCCTGCGGTGCGCACCATCACCATTGATGCCCTCGGCGGCTTCGAGAGTTTTACCAGCCGGGTCTGGCACCTGATCGAACGGCATGGCCGCGGCGCCTTCTACGTTTGCGACAGCCTGAGTGAGCTACTCAACGCCTGGGCCACCGACGCCATGGTGGGCAACTTTTTCCGGGTCGTGTGTCCCTTCCTGTTCGAGCTGGATACCGTCGCCTGGTTCGCCCTGCACCCGGACCGACACTCCCGGATGACCCTGGACCGGATTCGCCAGACCACCCAGGTGATGATTGATGTACACCGCCACGGCGACGATGTGCAGATTCATCCCATCAAGGCCTGGCGCCGGCAGTCACCGACCATGTTCCTGCCCCATCGGGAACAGGCTGGCCAGTTCCGACCGATTACCGACAGCAGCGATGCCACCCGCTTGCAGGCCTCGCTGGAATCCGGGCACCTGCATCGCCAGCCACTGCTGGATTACTGGGACAGACTGTTCCAGGAAGTCAGCCGGGCCGTTTTTGAGCAGGACCAGGCCTGCATGCCTGATCTGCAGGAGCAGGTTCTGCAGGTGATGATCAGCCGCGACCCCAAGATTCTGGAACTGGCCCGGCGCTACCTGACTCTGGAGGATCTGCTCACCATTCGCAGCCGTCTGGTTGGCAGCGGTTATATTGGCGGCAAGGCCACAGGCATGCTGATTGCCCGGAACATTCTGCTGAAAGACGCGCCTGAACTCTGGCAGCCGAATCTGGAACCCCACGATTCCAGCTACCTGGGCACCGACGCCTACTACGCATTTCTGGTCCACAACGGCCTGTGGCCGGCAATCATGCGACAACGCTCACCAGAAGGTTATCTCAGTGAAGCACCCGCCCTGCGCAAGGCCATCCTGACCGGGCAATTCCCGGCGGAAGTCCGTTCGGAGCTGGAACGCCTGCTTGACCATTACGGCCAGTATCCCATCCTGGTGCGCTCATCCAGCCTGCAGGAGGATGGTTTCGGCAACGCCTTTGCCGGCAAATACGACAGTGTCTTCCTGATCAACCAGGGGGCACCGGAACAGCGACTGGCGGAACTGGAAGATGCCATCCGCCAGGTCTACGCCTCGTCCATGAGTGACGACGCTCTGGTGTACCGTAAACAACGAGGCCTGGATCAGCGCGAGGAACCCATGGCCCTGCTGATCCAGCGGGTAAATGGCCGTTTCCATGGCCGCTATTACCTGCCCGATGCCGCGGGCGTTGGCGTGTCCAGAAACACCTTTGCCTGGGACAGCACCATGGACCCGAAAGCGGGCATGGTCCGCCTGGTTATGGGGCTGGGCACCCGGGCCGTGGACCGAATTGAAGGCGACCACGCCTGCGTGATGGCGCTGGACCATCCCGCTCGGCAACCATTCCGCAATCCGGACGAACACTACCGGTTCTCCCAGCATCTGGTGGATCTGCTCGATCTGCAGGAAGGCCATCTGGAAACCCGGCCCCTGAGCCAGTTACTGGAAACCGTTAGCGACCTGCCCATGGCACACATGGGCGAGATCGACCGGGCCGCCAGTGCTCGGGCGGAACAGATTGGCCTGCCAGGGCCAGTGTGGCGGCTCACCTTCCGGCCGCTGGTTCAGGCCAGCTCGTTTATTCAGCGGCTGTCGTCCTTGCTATCAACCCTGGAGGCCGGCTATCAGCATCCCGTGGATGTCGAGTTCACCCTGCACCTGGATGAGCACGGCGAACCGGCCTTCAACCTGGTGCAGTGCCGGCCACTGGCCACCATTGGCGAAACCGGTCCGGTCACACTGCCGGAACACCTGCCAGCAGAGCAGGAGATTTTCCGCACCCAGGGCCATTTCATGGGCGGCAACATCAATCTGGCGATCGAGCGGGTTATCCGTGTGGATGCAGCTGTTTACGCCAATCTCAATACCAACGAGCGTTACGAGGTGGCCCGCCGTGTCGGCGAGGTGGTGCGGGCATCCAGCGACAGCACCCTGCTGATCGGCCCCGGCCGCTGGGGCACCAGCAGCCCGGAACTGGGCGTACCGGTCAGGTTTGGCGACATCGCCGGAGTCAGTGCTTTGGTGGAGGTATCCGAAAACGCCGGCGACATGGTGCCGGATCTGTCCTACGGCTCTCATTTCTTTCAGGACCTGGTGGAAACCGGTATCGCCTATGTGGCGCTGTTTCCCGAATCCGGCCAGTGCCACTACCAGCCTGACCTTCTGCCCGGTGAAATCCCCCAGCCTGAGAACGCCAGTGACATTGAACGCGCCATCAGGGTGTATGTCATGGATCAGTCGCCCCTTCAGCTGGCCGGCGATGTGGTTCGCCAAGAACTGGTGTGCTACCGGCCGGTTGACCCGAAGCAATAGCCAAGCGTTTTTCGCGCCGGAACCGGCCGCACGCTGCTAGAATGCCCCCATGGAATGGCTGACACACTCACAGACCGGTTTTCGGCAGGCCGCCCGTTACCTTCTGGGCATGCGCCTGGCCATCATTGTTACCTTGCTGGTGGCCGTTGCCGTTGCCGAAACCACCATCACCCTTGCTCATCGGGCCGAGGCGCTGCTGCTATGCCTGCTGTACGGTGTACTGGCCACGTTCGGGTGGTTATGGTTCAGCCGGCGCCCGCCCGCCTCTGCGGTTTTTGTCAGCCTTACCCTGGCGGCCGATCTGGTGCTTATCGGGTTCTGGCTTTACCTCACCGGGGGCTACACCAACCCCCTGGTCTCGCTCCTGCTGCTGCCGATTGCGGTCGCCATCATCCTGGTGCCCGGGCGTCAGGGTATCGTCCTGACGGTATCCGGTATTCTGGTGTATACCGCCCTGGTGCTCTGGCACACGCCTGCCATTGAACACCAGCACCACGGCAGCGACCTGGCCCAGCTGCATCTGGTCGGCATGTGGGTAACCTTTGCCCTGACCGCCGCCATTCTGCTGCTGGTGGTGGGAACCCTGGCCCGCCAGCTGAGAGCACAGCAGTCCCAGCTTGGGCAGTTCCGGGAAGACCGGCTTCGGGACGAGCAGATAATTTCCCTGGGCCTGTCGGCCGCTGCCGTCGCCCATCGGCTTGGAACACCTCTGAACACCATGACGCTGTTGCTGGATGAAATTCGTTCTGCCACCGCGGGGCGGGGCGACGAACATCTGGAAGAGGACCTGGGCATGATGCAGCAACAGCTGGCACTGTGCAGTGGCCATCTGCAACAGCTGACCCAGGCCGCCATCGAAGCCCGCAACGCAAAACTGGAAAACCTGGCGGTATCCACCTGGCTCAAGCGGCTTCGGGAGTCTGCAACATTGCTCTGGCCCGCCGGGCCGATACGCTGGGCAGACGAGTGTCCTGAGGCAACGGTCGCGGTAGATGCCACCCTCGATCAGGCGGTACTGAACCTGCTCGCCAACGCCCTGACCGCCAGTCCGCAATGGGTCGCGGTCAGTTGCCGCAGCTCAGACAATGCACGGGTGGAGATTATCGTCGAAGACCACGGCGATGGTCTGGAAAGTGCCTTTGCCGGTGCGCCGGGCGAAGACGTGGTGGATTCCCGCAATGGTCTGGGTGTGGGGCTGTTTCTGTCCAACGCCACCATACAGCGACTGGGTGGCCACCTTCGTGCCCGGGTAAGCGACCAGGGCACCACCATGGTGATCGACCTTCCGGTGACTGACGAGCCTTCTACGGGGGTTATCTGAACATGACAGACGGCGAACGCTGGTTGCTGATTGATGATGATGAAACCTTTCTTCAGGTGCTGGGCCGCTCCCTATCGCGGCAAGGCGTAGAGAGCGTCACGGCCAGTAACCGCGAGGATGCGCTACGGGCACTTGATGAGTACCGCTTTAACCGCTGCGTGCTGGACCTCAATCTGGCGGGTGAAAGCGGCCTGCAATTACTGCCAGAGCTGCTGCAACACGATGACAATCTGGAGGTACTGGTACTGACCGGCTACGGCAGTATCGCCACGGCGGTGGAGGCCATGCGCCGTGGCGCCGCAAACTATCTGTGCAAACCGGTCACCGTCAGCCAGCTGATACAGGGCTTTGAACCCCTTGAGGGCGGCCCCGCACTCCGCCAGGAACCGCCCTCGGTGGAGGAAATGGAGTGGGAACATATCCAGCGGGTGCTGAATGAACACGAGGGCAATATATCGGCAACGGCCAGGGCTCTGAACATGCACCGCCGAACTCTGCAACGAAAACTCCAGAAGCATTCCCGCTGGCGACAGTGAATCTCCCAGCTGTCCTGAAACGGTAAAAATCTCACTTCGAATTGACGATGGTCAACTTCCTGAAACCAAGGTCGAATGCCTTCCAATCCCGGATACGGTAGCATCCCACGCAACCTCCCTTTGCAATAAACGGATAACAGGTACATGGCAAATACGGAGGTTGCGGGTAGCCATCATTGCTATACTCGCAAACAGTTCTCACATGGAGAGGAGGAAGCCGAAAGCCACCGATAACCGGAACACCTGATCTATGCCCAACACCCCGGATACCCCTCAGCCTGCCACGGATATCGACCCGAAACGACTGGCGCTGGTGGCCACCGCCACCCGCAACATGGCACTGATTCTGGACGCCAGTGGCTGCATCGAGTGGGTCAATCAGGCGTTTGAGAAGCACACTGGCTACTCGCTGGATTCGGTGCGCGGGAAACTGCCCAGCCAGGTTCTGGCCGGCCCGGACACGGATCCGGAGACGGTCAGCCGGATACACCGCCACCTGTTCCGGGGCGAGGCGTTTGAAGAAGACATCCTGCACTACACCGCCAACGGCGAACCTTACTGGGTACACACCTACTGCACACCCGTCGATGGAGAGGACGGCATTGAACCCGGCTTTGTGGTAATCCAGACCAACATCTCCGACCGGAAAAACAGCGAACGCGGCCTGCGCATCGCTGCCAGCGTCTTTGATCGCAGCCACGAGGCGATTGTCATCACCGATCACCTCAACCACATTATCGATGTAAACCCAGCGTTTTCCCGGATTACCGGCTACAGCCGTCAGGAAGTACTCGGCCTCAACCCTTCCATTCTGAGCTCTGGCCGCCATTCCCGGGAATACTACCGTTCCATGTGGCAGTCCATCGAAAAAACCGATCACTGGCGCGGAGAGGTGTGGAATCGCCGCAAAAACGGTGAGGAATATGTGGAACTGCTATCGATCAGCCGGGTGCACCTGGAAGAACCCGGCAAACATTATTATGTGGCGGCGTTCTCCGATATCACCGCCCTGAAGAATCACGCCAAAGAGCTCGACCGGGCCGCGAATTACGACGACCTCACCGGCCTGCCCAACCGCCAGCTTCTGGAAGAGCGGTTGCGATCCGCCAGGGCGCACGCGGACCGGCAGAAACGCTCACTCGCCATCTGCTATCTTGACCTGGACGGATTCAAGGGTATCAACGATGAACTCGGCCACGATTTCGGCGACGAGGCGCTCCGCATGGTGGCGGAACGGCTCACCCGAAGTCTCCGCAGCGGAGATACCGTCGCCCGAATCGGCGGCGATGAATTTGTTCTGCTGATTCAGAGCGATCATTCGGAGCCGCTGTATCAGCGTATCCTGAGCTCGGTCAGTGAGCCTTTCGACATGGCGGGTAAAGCGGTAAATCTGACCGCCAGCCTCGGCGTCACCCTGTACCCGGAGGATGATACCGACGCCGAAGGCCTGATCCGCCATGCCGACCAGGCCATGTATGCTGCCAAAGAGAAAGGCCGCAACCAGTTTTATATTTTCGATCCAGGCCAATATGCCTTCCGCAAGGAACGTCGGAACCTGCTGATGGAGATTTCCCGCGCCCTGGAGAACGAGGAATTAGCACTCTACTTCCAGCCACAACTGCGCATGGCCGACTGTCAGGTGATTGCCTTTGAGGCCCTGATTCGCTGGAACCACCCCGAAAAAGGACTGATTACCCCCGATGCCTTTCTGCCGGCGGCGGCCAACAGTCACCTGGAGATCCCCCTGGGCCAATGGGTGCTGAAAGAAGCGATTCACCAGATGAACCGATGGCGGGAAGCCGGCGAAGCTCTGGCAGTCAGCATCAATATCAGCGCGCCCCACCTGATGGACCGGAAGTTTGCGGACTACCTGGAAGGCTATCTGCAAAGCCATCCGGAAGTGAGCCCCGGGCAAATCACTCTGGAAGTGCTAGAATCCACGGCGCTGGAAGACACCAAACGCGCCAGCAATGTGCTGGCGCGCTGCCAGTCTCTGGGTCTGCAGGTGGCGCTGGACGACTTTGGCACCGGCTTTTCCTCGTTGACCTACCTGCGCACCCTGCCCGTGGACGTCATCAAGATTGACAAGAGTTTCGTCCGCAACATGCTTACCGACGCCAATGACCGTGCCATCGTCGAAAGCGTCATTTTCCTCGCACAGCGTTTTGACCACCCCGTAGTGGCCGAAGGGGTGGAAACGCTGGAGCACGCCACCGCACTGCGGGACATGGGCTGCAACCTGGTTCAGGGCTATGGCATCGCCCGGCCTATGCCGTCAGACGAAGTACTGGACTGGCTGGACAACTGGCGTCAGAGAAGCCACTCCAACAGGGACATTCGTGAACTGCAGACCGTTTCGGAGCAAGGTGAGGGCATCTGAACAGCAGGGTTACCGGTAGCGGCTCTGATCCAGCGTACTGAGCCGGTCCGGATGGAATACCATCAGGCCAGTGACAAAGGTGCCGTTGATGAAACCCTCCGGAATCATGAACAGCGGCAGATACCTCAGATACTCATGCACCAGTTCATCAAAACTGTAGGTGCCGCTGCTCCACAGCATCAGACACATGACAATGCCTGCCGCAGCCACCGACAGGCCGGCTCCGAAAAACCCGCAGAAGAAGATGTAGGCGAAGAAGTTACGGAAATTGCGCCGTCGTTCCCACAACATGATGCCGTGGCTGACCAAGGCCGGCACCATCACCGTAATCAGGCCGTTGGCGGCAAACATCAGTAGCGGCTCACGCCCGGTGATGACGGTGATCACCAGGGCCAGCAGGCCCGCCAGCACCGCCAAAGCCCAACCCAGCATCAGGGTAATCACCGTAATGCCAAAGATGTGAATCGCCAGCCCTGGCGAAATACCCGCCCTCAGCTGCCAGACAAAGCCCAGAATAACCGCCGCACCGAAAAACGAATGCTGTAGGGCATTGTCCTTGCGCAAGGCGGGCCAGTCGACAGAACGCACCGCCTTCAGCAGGATAACCGCAAACAACACAGCGGTGATCAGCCACTGACTGGTGGAGAGCAGGTTGTCGGTCATTCCCATGGCGTTTTACCGGTGCGGGTGCGATTGGAATCAGAGGCAGTGTCTACACATACCCCATACACCGTCAATGGGATCACACCGTACAGGTCAAGCCGCCACCGCCGCCCGACCCGTGAGTGCCTGCCAGGCTTCATAGGTACTCAGGAAGATACGCCCACCCAGGTGTTCCAGAAGTTCCGTGCCCTTGAGCCGGTCCATGACCGGGCCCTTGATTTCCGAGAAGTGCAGGCGCACCCCGGCATCGCGCAGCCGTTCGTTGATGGCTTCCAGGCTTTCCAGGGCTGAGGCATCAATCAGGTTCACCGCCGGGCACACCAGCACCAGATCAGTCAGCTCCGGCTCCCGGGTAACCAGATCCATCACGGTTTCCTCAAGGAAACGGGCGTTGGCGAAATACAGGCTTTCGTCCACCCTCAGGAACGTAACCTTGGGGCAAAGTTCCACCTCATGGCGCAGCACGTTGCGGAAATGCTCGGTGCCCGGCACCCGGCCCACTACCGCGCTGTGGGGGCGACTGGTTCGGTACAGGAACAGGCCGATCGATAACGCCACCCCGGCAATGATACCGGCCTCGACACTGTGAGCGAGCGTGAGCAGTATGGTCGCCAGCATGGCCCCGAAATCGGTACGGGAATAGCGGAACGTGCGCCCCAGGGCAGGCAGATCAATCAGGGTGATCACCGCCACAATAATGGTCGCCGCCAGCGTCGCCTGGGGCAACCAGGCTATGGCCGGAGTGAGGAACAGAGTGGCCAGGGCGATGCCCACCGCCGTGTAAGCGCCAGCCGCCGGTGTTTCTGCGCCGGCATCAAAGTTCACCACCGAACGGGAAAAGCCACCGGTAACCGGCATACCGCCCGACAGGCCGGACCCCAGGTTGGCGGTACCCAGACCAATCAGCTCCTGGTCCGGGTCAATGCGCTGGCGCCGTTTGGCCGCCAGGGTCTGACCCACCGAAACCGATTCCACGAAACCCACCACACTGATCAGCAAGGCGCTGACCGCCAGTTGGGACCACAGGCCAAGATCCAGACTGGGCATGGTGAAGGAAGGCAATCCTGACGGTACCTCACCGACCAGTCGCACCCCCTGCTCATCCAGCCGCAATGCCCAGGCAACCAGAGCGGTGACGAGCACCGCCAGAATGGGCGCGGTCTTGGTCAGGATATCAGCCGCCCGGGGCGCCAGGCCGAGTCGATGCAGTACCGGTTTCAGGTACCGGCGCGACCACAACAGGAACATCAAGGCCCCGCCCCCGATCAACAGCGTGGGCACGTTGGTATTGCCCAGGGAAACCAGTAACGAGTGACCAATATCCAGCAAGTTGTGGCCATTGGCCTGGATACCGAACAGGTGCTTGAGCTGGCTGGCGGCAATGACAATGCCCGAGGCGGTAATAAACCCGGATATCACCGGATGGCTCAGGAAGTTAGCCAGGAATCCCAGCCGCAGAACCCCCATCAGGGTCAGCATCAGGCCAGACATCACCGCCAGCAAGATAGCTCCAGCCAGATACTCAGCAGTGCCCGCCTCGGCCAGTGGCGCCAGAGCCGCCGCCGTCATCAGCGAGGCCACCGCCACCGGGCCAACAGAGAGGGTGCGACTGGTTCCGAACACCGCATAGATCACCAGTGGCAGGATGCTGGCGTACAACCCGACCTGCGCCGGGAGGCCTGCCAGCAGAGCGTACGCCAGGGACTGCGGAATCAGCATAACGGTGACAATGACGGCAGCCACCAGATCACTGGTGGCCTGGTCGCGACCGTAAGATGGCGCCCATTGCAGAATGGGCAGATAGCGTTTCAGATTCATGCGCGGCTCAGAACAGGTTGACCGGTACCTTCAGGTACACCTGGCCGTTGTCTTCTGCAGACGGCATATGGCCCGCCCGCATATTCACCTGCACCGACGGCAGGATCAGCCTCGGCATATCCAGCGTTGCATCCCGCTCGGTGCGCATCTTCACAAACTCCTCTTCCGACACACCATCGTGCACGTGCACATTAGCCTGGCGCTGCTCGGCCACGGTGGTCATGTGCTGGTATTCATCACGGTCGGGTGCCTTGTAATCATGACACAGGAAAATGCGAGTCTCCGGCGGCAACGCCAGAACTTTCTGGATGGACTGATACAGAACCCGGGCATCACCGCCCGGGAAATCACAGCGGGCCGTGCCGTAATCCGGCATAAACAGGGTATCGCCCACAAATGCGGCGTCGCCAATCACATAGGTGAGGCAGGCCGGTGTATGGCCGGGCGTATGTAGCACACGGCCTTCGAGGCTGCCGATCGCAAAGGTGTCGCCTTCCTCAAAGAGCCGGTCAAACTGACTGCCATCGCGGGCAAACTCGGTACCGGCGTTAAAGGCCTTGCCGAAAATTTCCTGTACCTGAATGATTTTTGCCCCGATACCGGTTTTGCCTCCAAGCTTTTCATGCAGGTAGGGAGCTGCTGACAGGTGATCCGCATGTACGTGAGTTTCCAGAATCCATTCCACGATCAGATCGTTCGCCTGAATGTACTGAATGATCTCGTCGGCCGAGCGCACATCGGTGCGGCCAGCGGCATAATCGAAATCCAGAACCGAATCCAGAATCGCACAGACCTGGCTGTCGGGATCGCGCACGACATAACTGAAGGTGTTAGTGGGTTCGTCAAAAAAATGCTGAACGATGGGCTGAGTCATGGTGTTCACCTTTGAAGTCGCCAGTTCTTTAATTTGATCTAAGGATATACTGAAACGATATATAAGGTGAAATGCTGTTTTCTTATATGCGCGATAATCCCGATGCATCAACCAGGCAATCCCGGCCCCCATCTTTGGCCTGGTACAGCCTATCATCTGCCCTGGCAATCATTGCCTCCGGGGTGGCCGGCTCGTCTGTCAGCTCCGACACGCACACCGCCCCGGCACTGACCGTAACGGTTAATGTCTTGCCGTCGACCAACCATTCCTCCTCCCTTACTGCTTCCATGATTCGCATCACCAGGGTTTGCACATCCCTCTCGGTTACCCCGGTAAAAACCACCAGAAATTCCTCACCCCCGAAGCGGGACACCACATCGGTGGTTCTGGTATGGGCGAGCAGGAGGTCGGTAAATCGCATCAGTACCTGATCACCTGCCAGGTGGCCCAGGTTGTCGTTTATCCGTTTGAAGTGATCAATATCGAACATGGCCAGGCAGAAACGGTCGCCATGGCGATTGCTGGCAGCAAGGATCTCGTCCAGCCGGGGCATCAGGTAACGACGGTTATGCAGTCCAGTCAGGGGATCACGAATCGACTGGTTAAGCAGGTCCTCTTCCAGCCGGTTGCGTTCCAACGCACCGGACAACAGACCAGAGACAATAATCAACAGATCCGCCATATCCCGCCGCCAACTCCGCCGGGATAACGAATCCACACCAAAGAAGCCCATCACCTGGCCGCGGATCCGGACAGGGACGCAGAACATGGAACTGACTCCCTGCTGCTCCAGCAATGCCCGCTCATTTTCGGCCTCAGGCGGCAAATCCGCAGTGTCCTCAATGAACACCACCTGGCTCTGGCTCTCCATCAGGCGAATCTGTTGCTGCCACCAGCGGAAATCGTCAATCGGCACCGCCTGCTGATCCGCCATCAACGATGGCACACCCGGAGCACACCATTCGTGGGTATTGGTCATGGTGGCAAGGTCCGGCGAAAAGGCATAGACGTAGGCGCGATCAACGCTGAAGAAGGCGCCGATGGATCTGAGCAACTCATCAATGCAGTCGTCAATGGAGCCAAATCCGAGATGAATGAACTCACTGGAAAGCCGGGCAATCAGCTTCTGGAAACCCGCCTGGAACGAGAATTCCGCTTCACTATCCCGAAGATGCTGCTCCAGCTCCTTGTAGTGCTGAATGTTGTGGAACTGGCCGTACCAGAGGGTGCTGCCGTCCGGTTGCCGCTCCGGCACGGAATGGGCCTCGTACCATTGGTACTCGCCATTCTTCATCCTCAGCCGGGCGCGGTAACACCAGGGTTGCAGCGTTCGCACCGAGTGCAGGATGCTCTCACCAACGCCGGCCGCATCGTCAGGATGAATGACCCGGAAAACCGAATCGGCATTTTCCCGGAGCTTTTGCGGCTCGACGCCGAACAGTTCTTTTACCTGGTCACTAACGTAGGGATAGCGGTGGGACTGGTGATCGGCACTGAGCCAATAGGTAAACAGCACGCCCGGCACGCCGGATGCCAGCTTCTGAAAAAACCGGGCCGACAGGCCCTCTGGCTGCTCATCGTCGGGCTGGCTTGCCATAAATGGCCGGTCTCCCTGCTATTGTCTACACTGGTTTTTTTAGTGTAGTCCAGCCCGACAGTCGCGGCGAATGCGCTTCAAAGGCTGTCCAGGCGGGCCTTTGCTTCCGCCCGACGGCCGGCATCCGCCACTTCCCGACCAGGTCTCGACGGGGCTGCCAACACTTTTTCAAGATAGACCCGTGCCCGTTGAGGCTCGTCCTGCTCCGCCAGAAAATCTCCAAAGAAGTAATTGGCATCAATACCTTCCGGGTTGATTGCCAGCGATTTCTGCAGGTACTTCCGGGCCATCTCATCATCCCCGAACCCCAACGGCCAGCCCGGCACCTGATAATACAGGCTACCCAGTGAGGTATAGGCTGAGCCATCCAGCGCCTCCGGAGCGATCTTCAGGGCCGCTTCCAGGGAGGCCCGGGCCTCTTTCACCAGTCCCAGCGCACCCAGGCCGCCTTTGGCGCCGGCGTAGGTACTGAGCACAATACCCTGCCAGATCAGCGGTTCGGCACGGCCCGGATAATCAGCGACAAAGGTCTCGGCCTCTTTGGCCAGTGCCTCAAATGCCTTTTCCTTATCATCTTCGGGCAACTGATACTGGATCTGCGCCCAGCGTTGCTGGATTTGTGCCAGTTCAGCCCGCATGTCCTGAGCCCACAGGGGCATGGCCATGACCCCCGCCAACACCATTACGATCCACTTCATGACACCACTCCTGAATCCAGAAAGCGCCGGATCACCGGCAGTTGTTTTAACATGGCTTTATCCACAAGCTTCGGCAGGATGCCGTTAATCACCACAAACAGTTTTTCCGGCCAGCCGAGAAAACGTCGGCGTTCATCTTTTTCCATCGCCTGAAGAATCTGGGCTGCGACAGCTTCCGGTGCGTCCATGGCATTGCCCAGGGCACGGTTCAGCTCGTTCACCGGCGCCGGGTTCATAGCCGTGGCCGTGGCTCTGGGCGCTACGTACACCACCTGCACCGGGGTGTCCGCCAGCTCCCGACGCAGGGCTTCGCTGAAGCCGCGCAGGCCGAACTTGCTGGCGCAATAGGCGGTGTATCCGGGAAACCCGATGCTGCCGAAGGTGGACCCCACCAACACCAGGGCGCCCACGCCGGCTTTACGGAAACGAGGCACAAAATGCCGGGCCACCAGCATAGCGGAACGCAGATTGACCATAAGCTGTGCATCCAGGTCGCTGACGGCCATGGCATCCAGCGCCGCAAACCGGTTCTGGCCGGCGCAATGAATTACACCATCAATATCGGGATACACCTCACTCAACTGTTGAAGCTGTCGATCCAGCTCCGGGCTGGCCAGCTCCAGGTGTACCGGCGAAACGCCGGCGCGCTTTTCCAGCCGCTCCGGATGTCGGGTCGCAACGATCACCCGGGCACCGCATTCCACCAGCGGCCCGATCAGGGCCTGGCCAATGCCACCGGTACCACCCAGCAGCAGGAAGGTACGGTCATGCAGCCTCATGACGTTGCTCCTTGCCATGGGCCCGCAGCGGAATACTGTGAAGCATATCGCCATACAGGCGATACACCATGCGCGCGGCCTCGATGATGGCCTGCTGGTCCTCCGGATCGGTGATGTCGTTCATCAGGTTGCGGAAGAACTCGAAGTGGTCCTGATCCAGGGCGCCGTGAGAGTACAGATAACTGAACGCCTGATTGGGCAGGCCCAGCTGTTTCTGGATGGCTTCACCCAGGGGCGTGGCCAGCTCAATGGAGGTGCCCTCCAGCACCTGAACCATGCCAAAAAAAGCCGCCGGGTTACCCCGCTGGATGCGGTCATACAGGTAGGCCACCATCAACTCGATGGAGGTATCGGGCTGGCCATGACGAATGGCTTCCTTGTCTTCGCCGCAGGCTTCAAGGTCGTTGAGAATCCACTCGTGGTGGCCGTATTCTTCCTCGATGTATTCCACCAGTGCCTTGCGCACGAATTCCAGCCGTTCGGGCAGCCGGCCACCACAGGCCATCATCAGTGGCACGGTGTGCTTCACGTGGTGATAGGCCTGGGTCAGGAACCAGGTGTAACCCTCAAGATCAAAGCGACCCTCGCGGATAGCCTGAATCACCGGGGCTCCGGTGACATGGGCCCGGGCCTGTTCAGTTTCGGATTGCAGTCGGTCAAAAAATGCCATGTTTGAGTCTCCTGGCGTTGTCTGTCGGATAGAAGTGCCCGCAGGCACTGAGAGATTCATGAATAAGGGAAAGGATTCGGCCATGAGCCTGGGCAGGTCCGCCTGAATCTGGTGCCGCACCGGGCGACCGTTGGCCGTGATGTGACCCTCGGCCTGGGTCAGCCGTTGCCGGCGCAGGTACACGGCCTGCAAGCGGGCATAATCCGGCAAACCGGCATTCAGCAACGTCAGGGCCGCACGTATATCGTCAGGGCTTCGGTTATCGGTGATCACCACCAAAGCACCGGGTTGTGGCTCACCATCGCCAAATACCACAGCCTGAGCAGCCCCCAATGCCTGGACCAGTTCACTTTCCAGCCATTCCGGGCTGATGTTCCGACCAAAGCTGGTAATCAACAGGTTCTTTGCCCGACCGTTGATAGCCAGAAAGCCCTCTGTGTCCTGGTCGCCCAGATCGCCGGTATCGAGCCAGTCATCGGCTTGCGGCTCATCACCGAGATATCCCAGATGGGTATTGCCCCGGACCAGAATCCGGTGCTCGTTATCCACCTTTACCTGAACATGCCCCAGGGGCCGGCCCACCGAGCCTTCTCGCTCGGCTCCGGGCACGTTCAGCGCCACCACCGAGCCACATTCGGACAAGCCGTAGCCCTCGTACAGAGGCAACCCAATCGACCGTCCCCGGGCCAACAGGTCCGGCGATACCCGGCCGCCGCCGACCGCCAGGAAGCGAAACGAATCCGTTGTCAGCAATCCCTGCTCGCCGGCATTGACCAGCGCCATCGCCAGCTCAGGCACCAGAATCACGGAATGGGGTTGATGCCGATTCAGGCCGGCCACCAGCTGGCCGAGATCGAGGCCACTGCTGCCGGTCATGCCCAGAGTCTGCAACGGGGCAACCGTCACCGTAGCGCCCATCAGCAGGGGCAGGTAAACCCCGGCAATGTTCTCCAGCAGGGTTGCCAGCGGCAGAATGCACAGGTGTTGCTCCAGCTCCACACCTTCCAGCCGCTGCTGCAGCGCACCGGCGGTCGCCGCCAGCTGCTGCGCCGACAGGCACACGCCCTTGGGGGTACCAGTACTGCCGGAGGTGAAGGTAATCTTGGCGGTGTGTTCCGGCATCCAGGAGGCAGCAGGGGACACCGGCAAATGTCTCAGCCAGACGCCATGACCGATCATCTCCGCCTGTTCTGCTTCGCCACTGAATACCAGGGCATCCAGCCCGGCCCGCTGAATCAGGTGCTCGGTCTGGCTTCTGGAAAAAAACACCGGCACCGGTACACACACCACGTCCGCCATCAGACAAGCCAGGTCCGCAACCACCCAGGCCGGGGTGTTGTCGCCACACAGGCCTATGCGTTTCACGCCCAGGCTCCGCAACTGCTCGGCCACCAACTGCGCCGCCCGCCATAGCTGCTGATAACTGAAACTGGCGTCTGGCCCCTGCAGTGCAATGCGCTCCGGATGTTGCCGGACCCGCTGAGACAGGAGATCAGGCAAGGCGGCCATAGGCACCTCCCAGGTCCGCCTGCGGTTTACCTCCGGCCGCGACTGCCGGCTGCACCAGCTTCAGCAAGCCGGCGGCGCGCAGGGCCGCCATGCCATCAGCGACCTTGATGGCCATCACCACCGGATGATGGTCGTAATAGCGACCCCAACCAGCGCCGCCATCCGGCAATTTTGAAGGGTCGGCATCCGCCAGCACCTGCGTGGCGATGCCGAGCCGATGGAAACTGTTGCGCAACTGGTCGGTACCGGTACACACCACCCAGTCATAGCCGGCAGCATCCAACCACACTGAGAGCGAGGCGAACAGATAGCGGCTGACCCCGGCTTCCACCCCGGCCAGGTGGGCAATTTCGGCAATACCGCTGCGCCTTGTTCCCGGTTCCGGCATCAGTGTTTGCACCGGCACCGACAGGTAATCCTCCAGAAAAAGCCGTTCCTGTTCCGCATTGCGCACGCCAACGGCGGCCAGCAGCGTTCCCTGAGCGGTTGTCAGGGCCAGAAGCCGTGGAATACGCAGGGAAGGCTCGGCCCCGTACGCGTGGAGGAAGCGGCGCCGAATGAAATCCGACACCGTGTGGGCCAATGGCGTATTGGACTGGATTTCGCAAAACCACCGGCCAGCACAACGGACGGCCGGAACCAACTCCCCGGAATCCGGAGGACAACAGGTCGACATTGTTAACGGATCAGTCATGGCTGCCTTCTCTCTGCTTGCTTTTCCTGGCCCAGACGGACGCAGGGTCATGGCTGACAGATTAGAAAGGCTGGCTTAAACCAGTCTTAAGACGGCACCACAGAAACCTTAAGAGCGCCTTAAGGTTTCTGTGCCTGCACGGTTAAGGCTCACTTAAGAAAGGAGGGGTAGATTGCGGCCAACCTCGGGGCTATCCCGAAAACAATCGACACAGACGCAAACACCTATGCCCAAAGCTCGCCATTTTTTTCAACGCCGACTTGCCCGTTTTCTTGCAGCCGGCGGACTGGCCACGCTGTTGCATTGGCTGATGATGGGCCTGCTGGTTCAGGCCGGGCTTGACCCCAGGCTAGCAACAGCAACCGGAGCCACGGCCGGACTGGTTTTCAACTACGTGGCCCAGCATCAGTACGCGTTTACCTCGAACCTGCCGCACCGAGTCGCGATGCCGCGATACCTGGCGGCAGCCAGTCTGGGCTGGACCCTGAACCTTTTCAGCTTCTCCGTTCTCAGCCTGGCTGGCCTCAAAGTCCTGTCAGCACAGTTCCTGGCCACGGCACTCGTCACGGTTGCCAATTACTTCTTTGCCAAGAGGTTTGTTTTCCATGAAAAAACAACGCTCAAGCTCCCCTGAACCTATGCTGAGCATAGTTATTCCGGTCCACAACGAGGCTGAAGTGCTCCCGGCCCTGCTGGCTCGACTCTGGACAACCGGGCAAAAGCTCGACGGCAGCTTTGAGCTGCTGTTTGTCGACGACGGCAGTCGGGATGATTCGGTCGCCATTCTGATGGCCGCCAGGCAACGGCAGCCAGAAATCCGTGTCTTGCAGTTGTCCCGAAACTTCGGCAAGGAGGCGGCAGTCTCGGCCGGCCTGGAGCACGCCCGCGGCGAGGCCGTGGTGCTTATGGATGCAGACCTTCAGGATCCCCCCGAACTGATTCCCGACATGCTTGCCGAATGGCGCAAAGGGGCCGATGTCGTGCTGATGAAACGCCGATCCCGGGCCGGCGAAAGCTGGCTTAAACGCATCACGGCCAGCCTTTTCTATCGTCTGATCAATCGGATCAGCGATTCTCCGATCCCGGTGGATACCGGCGACTTCCGGCTGATGAGCCGGCGCACAGTCGAGGCCTTGAAACAGCTCCCGGAACGCAACCGCTACCTCAAGGGCATGTTTGCCTGGGTGGGTATGCCCACGGTGACCCTGGAATTCGACCGCGACCCCAGAACCGCAGGCACCACCAAGTGGAACTACCTGAAACTCGTGCACCTGGCCATGGAAGGCATCACCTCCTTTTCGACCCGACCGCTGCGACTGGCCCTTGTGCTGGGCCTGCTGGCGGCGGGCGCCGGAGGAGCGGTGGGTCTGTGGGAGGTAATCCGGGCACTGGTCTTCGGCATTTCAACACCGGGGTATGCCTCCCTGATCGCCATGGTCACCTTCCTGTCCGGCGTCCAGCTTCTGTGTGTCGGCTTGCTGGGGGAATACATCGGGCGCATCTATATGGAAACCAAGCAACGCCCGGTCTTTATCGTGGCGGAAGACAGCCATGAAGCCATGGCTTACGCACAACCCCTGCTGAGAGTGGCCGGACATGACCAGAATCAGTAACACCTTGCTCTGGCTGCTGGTCTCGGTGCTTGCCGCCAGGCTCGGCCTGTCTGCCTTGTTGCCGTTCGCAGACACCACCGAACCCCGCTACGCAGAGATGGCGCGGATCATGGCGGAAACCGGCGACTGGATAACCCCCTGGTTCGATATTGGTGTGCCTTTCTGGGGCAAGCCGCCCCTGTCGTTCTGGACTCAGGCGCTGTCGTTCAAGCTGTTTGGCGTCAACGAATTCGCCGGCCGACTGCCGTCGTGGCTGGCCAACGTCGGCATCGTCTGGCTGGTATACAGCCTGCGGCGCTACCTGCATCCCGACCCGCTCGGCCACGGAGCCAAAACGCAAGGGCTCTGGGCTGCGTTGATCTACGCCACCACCGCACTGGGATTTCTGTCTGCCGGCACGGTAATGACGGATTCGTTCCTGGCGCTTGGCACCAGCCTGACACTGGTGAGCCTGGTCATTCGCCTGCAAGGGGGCCCGCCGCTCTGGAGCTGGCTGTTCTTCATCGGCCTGGCTATTGGTCTGCTGGCCAAGGGCCCGCTGGTTCTGGTGCTGGCTGGCCTGCCGGTGTTCCTCTGGGCGCTCGCCTTCAACCGCTGGCAGCCCCTCTGGCACAGCCTGCCCTGGGTGCGCGGCCTGGCCCTGACCCTGCTGATTTCAGCCCCCTGGTATGTTCTGGCGGAGCTGAAGACACCTGGCTTCCTCGATTACTTCATTGTCGGCGAGCACATCAAGCGTTTTGTGGTCAGCGGCTGGCAGGGTGATCTGTACGGCAGCGCCCACGATTTCCCCCGGGGCACGATCTGGCTCTATCTGGTGCTTGCCAGCATGCCTTGGGGGCTGGCTGCGATGGCCGGGATGGTCCGCCACCACTGGCGCGGTGTTCACAAACTGCAGCATTGGCTTAGTGGCGAACACAACGTCAGCACCCTGGTGGTGCTGGCGGCGTTAGCTCCGGCCCTATTCTTTACCCTGGCTGGCAACATACTCTGGACCTATGTGCTGCCGGGGCTGCCCTTTGTGGCCGTGCTTGCCTCGGGATTACTGACACCAGACACCGGCCAGCGCCTGCCGCACCCCACGGTAGCGGCCAGCCTGCTCATCCCCGTGCTCGGCACCCTGGCCAGCGGCTGGGTCTACCTGTATCCGGAGCAACTGAAAACGGAACGGGAGCTGGTGATGACCGCCAGCCAGCTGGCCGGGCGTTCATCGGCCAGGCTTGTGTACACCGGCGAACCGCCATTTTCGGCCAGGTTTTACAGCGCAGGCAGAGCCGATAGCATTGACGTGGAAAGTCTTCGTCTTCAGCTCGCGAATGGAACTCTGCGGCGACCTTTGGCGGTGGCCGTGGGAAAAAACCAGCATGACTTACTTGGCCAGTTGCAGCAGATTACCGATCCGGTCGACGAAAACCGGCGTTACAAGCTGTTCCTGCTGGAACCGATGACCAACAATACGGCTGGGAACAGTTATTCGGACCGCAAATTGCCCGCATTCCATTACACTGAAAAACACCAGCAACCTTTGAGCTAAAAACCAACCGGATGGCGTAGCCAAATGCGCATACTTCTGACCGAAGACGATCACCCACTGGCCAACACCATGCTGAGCATGCTGCGGGACGACCAGAATACCGTAGATTGGGTCGATGATGGCCAACAGGCTCTGAACGCCTTACTGAACGAGAGCTTTGACCTGGCCATTCTTGACTTGACGTTACCCCGTGTCGATGGCCTGGACATTGTCCGCCAGGTGAGGGAGCAGGGCGTAGAGTTGCCCATCATCATCCTGACTGCGCGGAGCGAACTGACCGAAAAACTACAGGGACTGGATGCAGGGGCAGACGATTACCTGACCAAGCCCTTTGCCATGTCAGAACTGAAAGCCCGGATAAGGGCGGTTACTCGCCGCCGCTCAGGCACACGAGTCTCAGGACTCAAGGTGGGGCGACTCGTGCTTGATCCGGACTCTGCGCAATTGCAGGTAGGCACAGAGACGTTCGTGCTACCCCGTAGCGAACTGCAGATCCTTCACTATCTGATGCGGCACCCTGATCAGGTGGCAACCAGACGACGTTTGGAGGAACAACTTTACGGCTGGGATCAGGGTGCCGAGAGCAACGCCCTGGAAGTTCACGTTCACCATCTGCGCCGGCGACTGGGTAAGCAGGCCATTCGCACTGTGCGCGGCGTTGGCTACATGCTGGACAGCAAAGCAGCCTCGGAAGGCCAAGAAATATGAGCCTGACACGGAAGCTGATTCTGCTAATTACCAGCACTGTTTTTATGATCACTCTGATCGCGGCAGGCTGGGGGTTCTATGTCAGCAATCACCAGTTGGACGAACTGTTCGATGCGGAGCTGGCACAAAGTACCCGGATTGTGCAGGGGCTGGTGGAACATCTCTCGAGCACTCAGTCTATCGAGCAGTTAGCCTTTACGCTGTCGAAAACTCTCGAATTGCCGGACGCATTATTTCAGGGCGATGAAGAAGAGGACGAAATTCTGCCCGACGGTGCCGGGCATAAATACGAACGCAAAATCGCTTTCGAAGTCTGGTCTCCTGATCAACAACCTGTGCTGGACACGCTCCGGGCTAACGATGCCCAGGGCCTTGAGCCAGGATTTGCCTGGCAGGAGGCCGCCGGCTATCAATGGCGAACGTTTACCATGCGAGATACATCGACCGGGTTCTGGATACGTACCGCCCAGCGAGAGGACGTTCGGGATGAACTGAGCCAGGAAATTGCACTGGGCAACGTACTGCCCTTTCTGTTGGCGTTACCTTTACTGGCCATAGCCGTACTGGCATCAATTCAGGTGAGTTTCAAGCCTTTGAGAAAGCTCGAAAAACCGGTTCGGAACATGGCACCGGAGAACATCCATCCCCTCGACGATCGTCAGGCTCCGAAAGAAGTAGCTGGATTGGTGCACGCAGTCAACGGCCTGTTGAGACGACTGAATCAGGCTCTGGAACGTGAACGCCGCTTCTCCGCTGATGCGGCACATGAGCTGCGAACCCCATTGGCCGCGCTGCGCCTGAATCTGGAGAAAGTTTACGGTGACAACCCCGAACAATATGGAGACCTTATCCAGGCCGTAGACCGAATGGTTCATCTGGTCGAACAAATGCTGTTACTGAGTCGGGTGGACTCCGGCGCTCAGTTTCCGCCGGAGCATCACAATCTTTCCGCCATTCTGGAACAAAGCATCGCAGATGTTGCACCGCTGGCGCTAAAGAAAAACATAGAGCCGGTGCTCCAGGACGAAACAGGTCAGTCCCTGATTAGCTGCCATCGTGCCCTGATTAACACCCTCATGCGCTCCTTGCTGGCCAACGCCATCCAATACAGTCCGCCTCATACCATAATCACCACCAATCTCGTTCCCGCAGGTGAAGGCTACGCCATTTCGGTTTGTGACCAGGGTCCTGGAATTCCCGCGGAGGAGCGTGAACGCGCACTCAGCCGGTTTGTGCGACTGGATCAACGTAAAGGAGGAGGCGCAGGGCTAGGGCTGGCGATTGCTCGGCGTATTGCAGAGCTCCATGGTGGCCATCTAATCCTGGCAGACAGAGCAGACGGTCAATCCGGGCTTTGTGTGCAAGTATGGCTGCCAGCACGATGCCCGGCGCTCACTAAACGCTCTTAAGATTCGGTTAAGCTTTAAGGCAGATAATTCTTCAAGGCATAAACCGCACAGCAACGTGGTTTGGTTAACATCTTGGAGAATATCTCAATGTCTCAGCACAGCACTCTGTCACTGGTCATTCCTGCAAAAAACGAGCAGGAAAACATCGCGAAGCTGCTGACCGAGGCCTTCAACGTTATGAGGGATTACCCGGGCTTTGAAGTCGTGCTCGTGGACGATGGCAGTTCCGACCAGACGTTGGCAACAGCTCGTCGTTCGGCCGAGGCGTTGGGGGGCCGGCTATTAGCGGTTCGACATGAACAGAGCATCGGTCAGAGTGGGGCACTGGCGACGGGTATCCGTCGCGCCACAGGCCAACTGATTGTGACAATGGACGGGGATGGTCAAAACGACCCCGCAGATATTCCAGCGCTGTTGCAACAAGCGAACAGACTCCACAATCCCGACTTTTGTATTGCGGGCTATCGCAGGAACCGCAAGGATACGGCATGGAAACGCTTCCAATCACGCCTGGCTAACCGTATTCGTAATGCATTTCTACATGATGGAGTTCCCGATACAGGCTGTGGACTGAAGCTGTTTCCCCGATCGACCTTTCTCAAACTGCCGTGGTTCGATCACGCCCATAGGTTCATTCCCGCGCTGGTGAAAGGCGCGGGAGGCGAAATCGCCATTGTCGAGGTCAATCATCGCCCAAGAATGGCCGGGATTTCCAAATACAATGCCTGGAACCGTGCATGGGCCGGAATCGTCGATATGATCGGCGTTATGTGGTTACTTCACCGCACACGAGTTCCTCAAATTGCAAACCTAGAGGATCCGAACAACAGTCGACCGGCAACGGAACGGGCTTGATATGGCTTCGGGACTGCGCTGGCTATCTTTCGCCATCCTGGTATTAACAGGCTATCTGACCATGAGCGGGGACTGGTTCGGTTTTCTGACCGATCAGGAGCGCGTGGCAGATTTCCTGAACAGTAATGGGCTGGCAGGACTTTCAGCCATTACGCTGCTCGGTGCACTTTTCACTGGATTCGGAGCCCCCAGACAGGTCCTCGCTTTCGTTCTGGGATTTGCCGCAGGCAGCATTCAGGGTGCGATCCTATCGACTATCGCTACAGCCATTGGCGCGACAGGCTGCTTTTTTGTCGCACGCTGGCTTTTGCGAACATCACTCCTGAACCGTTTTTCAGATCGCATGCAACGTTTTGACCTGCTGTTCACGGAAGGCACTCTGCTCAAAATACTCATGATCAGGCTGTTGCCGGTAGGCAGCAATCTTGTCACCAATCTCCTCGCCGGGTGTTCCGGGATACGATTCGTCCCATTTTTGTTGGGCAGCGTTCTTGGCTACCTGCCCCAGATGGTGATCTTTGCAATGGCCGGCGCAGGGATTGGCCAGGCCCGTCTCGATCAGCTTGTGGTAAGCGCGGTTCTGTTCGCGCTGGCAAGTGCCATTGGCGCTTACCTGTATCACAACCAGCGCAATCAGACCCTTGCTGATTCCGTATCTGACCCCTCCTGAGTTGCGATTATGACACTCGACTTCCGTCTTCGGCGTTTACCCGACACCTTATTCAATCTGCCGTACAACCGATTGTTACTGGTGGTACTGGCCTTCGCGGCACTCATGATTCTGACCGGCATCGGGTTACGCTCTCCGTGGCCCGCCGACGAACCGCGATTCGCCGAAGTCGCCCGGGAAATGGTGGCCTCCGGGCAATGGCTGCTGCCCATGCGGGGCGGCGAACTCTACCCGGACAAACCACCGGTGTTCATGTGGGCCATCGCCTTTTTCTACTGGCTGACCGGCAACCTGAAAATCGCGTTTCTGCTGCCGAACGCCCTGTGCAGTCTGCTGACTCTGGGCCTGGTGTTCGATCTGGGCACACGCTTGTGGAACCAACGCACCGGCGCCATTGCCGCACTGCTGCTGATGGTGGCACCCCAGTTCCTGATTCAGGCCCAGCGAGCCCAGATTGATGCCATGGTGGCCTGCTGGATCATGGTGGCCTGTTACGGTCTGATCCGGCATTTTTTCGTGCAGCCGTCCTGGCGTTGGTATTTCGTGGCCTGGGCCTTTATGGGGCTTGGCATTATTACCAAAGGGGTTGGCTTTCTGCCCGCCTTGCTGTTCATTCCGATACTGGCCCTGAAACTGCAGGACACTTCTCGGTTTCAGGGCACACTCCGCTGGCGCTGCGCCCTCGGGCCCCTGGTCATGCTGGCCGTTGTGGCAGCCTGGCTGGTGCCGATGGTGCTGGCCGTCAGTCACCTGGGCACGGACGAGGCCCTGGCCTATCGCGACAACATTCTGTTCAAACAGACCGGTGAGCGCTATGCCGATTCCTGGGGGCACATTCAGCCCTGGTATTACTACGTCGTCAGCGTGATTCCCTCGCTGTGGTTTCCGCTGCCGCTGCTATTCCTGGCACTGCTGCGGCCCATTCGTGAGATTCTCAAACACAGGCTGGACGTGGTGGTTCTGCTGGCGTGGGTCGTGTTGGTGGTGGCATTTTTCAGCCTGAGCCCGGGTAAACGCGGGGTCTATGTGCTCCCGGCTTTGCCGGCACTGGCCCTGAGCCTGGCCCCGGCATTGAGTGGACAAAACCCGGCACGCTGGTTCGGGGCGGTCATCAGTGTTCTGCATCTGCTGCTTGGTGCAGCCTTGATCATCCTGGGCGTCCTAGCCTGGAATGACCACCCTCGTCTGGTGGAAAAGGTCGCTGACTACACCCAGGATCCGGCTCGACTGCACGAAGCCGGCACCCTGTTGTTCACCCTTGGTTTTATCTGGGTCGCAAGTCTCATGGCGTTCTGGCGCTGTCGGGCACTCGGGCGCTGGTTCATTGCCCTGATGGTGAGTTGGCTGGTGTTCACAACCTGGGGTTATCGGATTCTCGAGCCATTGCGCACACCCAGAAATGTGCTCGCCGCAGCCGAGCAGTTCGTGCCTGCCGGCGGGCAGATTGGCATGATTGATTTCCGTGAACAGTTTATTCTTTTCTCGAAGCGGGATTTCACTCATTTCAGCTTCTTCAGTTCACTGGAACAGGAAGATCGTAATGCATGGGTCTGGATGAAGAAGACGCCAGACAGTTACCTCATTGTGGCCGATCGGCATGCTCTGTCGTGCTTCACCACTGACGGCGCAAAATCAATTGGCACCGCTCACCGGGATACCTACGTGCTGCTGAGCGACCAGGACATGACTGACAGCTGTGAACCACCGGACAAGGTGACACGCTTTACCACCGAAAACCCCGGGAAGTGGTTGGACTGATGCAACCCTGAGAACACCGCAAATTTTGTTGGTCTCACGTACAATGGGCGCTTTTGAATTCTCAAGGAGGCGCCCTTGCTCCCTCGCTCGCAGATTGCACAAGAATGGCAGGCCTTCTGGCTGGCCCTGGGCTTCCTGACTCGTATCCCAATGCTCGTTCGGATTGATTACTCCCAGCGCCTGATGAACCAGAGCAGCGTTTATTTTCCCCTGGTGGGCCTTCTGCTCGGCCTTGGCTATTGCGCCGCCTACTTTCTGTTCTCATTGGTGGCCAGCCCGCTGGCGGCCATTATCCTGGTAGTTATTCTGCACCTGTTTATCACCGGGGCCTTCCACGAAGATGGCCTGGCCGACAGTGTTGATGCTCTCGGCGGCGGCTATACCGTTGAAAAACGACTGGAGATCATGAAAGACAGCCGGATCGGAACCTATGGCACAGTGGCACTGGTGATGGCCTTGCTGCTGAAAGTAGCTCTGCTGGCTGAGGCTGAATTGATCTGGCTTGCGTTGCTGGTGGCACCTGCGGTTTCCCGGCTGACACCACTGATATTGATGGCCTGCCTGCCGTACGTCACTGACCCCGATAAGAGTAAATCCAAGCCGGTGGCAGACGGTTTCTCCCGCAGCCGTTTGCTGGCGGCCGCGGGGTTTGTATTGTTGCTGGCAGCCGGATTATCACTCTGGCAGCCGTTACTGATTCCCGCAGCCATAACGGCCGTCCTGCTGGTTGCTGTGTTCTGGGGCAGCTATCTTCGTAGCCAGCTCGGTGGTTACACCGGCGACACCCTGGGCGCAGCTGTCGTGTTCAGTGAACTGGCGCTGTTGCTGTTTCTCTAACGCTCGGGAAATCGTCAGTTATCCACCGTGAAGGACACTATCCGGGACAGGTGGCTGATGGGCATTTCCGTCTCTTCGTGCCAACGGTTGAACGCCTCCTGGGCCTGGCTCATGCCTTTCTTGCTGGCCGGTGAGGCATCCAGAATTCCGGCCCGGGTCAGGGCGGTAACCACATCGTGGGACAGGATAAAGCCATCCCAACCCACCCGGCGCAGGAAGTACTGGGCTGAGTTCCCGCCCAGACGCTCACCGTTACGCTTCAGGTAGAGCAGCAGCCCCACCTGATCGGTCGACGGCCACTGGGCCAGAAACTGACCAAAGCTGCCATGGTCTTTCGCCACATCCATGATCATCCGGGCATTTTCCGGCACGGTCCGGATCTTCTGCATGTTGCGAACGATACGCTCGTCTGTAGCCAGCTGCTCGAGCACTTCTGGCGGCACCTGCTGCCAGTAGGCGGGCACAAACCCTTCGAAGGCCGCCTCAAAATCCGGCCACTTGTTCTCGATTACCCGCCAGACGAAACCAGCCTTGAAAATGCATCGGGTGATCTCGGACAGGTAACGGTCGTCGCCGATCTCCGCCAGACGATGCTTTTCGGTGACCGGAGGCAACAGAGATTTCAGGGCCTGCTCGCCACCCTTCCGGGCCAAGGCCTGCTGGTAAAACACAGAAAACTTCATCTCACCCCCTGAACAGAAGTCCCAAATCGGGTCGGATCGTACCCAATTCGGGACCTATGAGGAAAACGATAATAGCTTTTTATGGTACCCGGCGCTCGAAGATGGCCCGGTACAGGCCTTCGCGCTGGGCCTCGGTGAAGGGATCATTCGGGTTACTCACAACTGTAACAGCCTCCTTAACCGCTCTTTGTCCAGGCACTGATCCACCTGATCGGCCAGGCGATCAAGCTGCTGCAGACGGTGACGCTGGTAGTCCACCGACTGCTCGCCCTGTGTTTTAAGGCCTGCCCAGGCCAGAATGGCCTTGCAGGCGGTTGGCTCGTCGAAGACGCCGTGGATATAGGTACCCGCCACCTGGCCATCCGCACTGACGGCGCCATCCGGCCGGCCTTCCAGCTCTGCAAATGGGCGCACCAGCGCGGCGCCTTCGGTGACACCGTTGTGCATTTCATAGCCTTTCAGAGCGCCTGTCGCCGCCGTGCTGGCAACATGAGAGGTCAGCCCGCCATTTACCATTCGGAGCTGCTTGCCCGGCACCATGCGGGTAACCATTTCGAACAGGGCCAGGCCCTCGGTAGTGCCGGCTTCACCCTCCAGGCCTTCCGGGTCTTCAACTCGCTGTCCCAGCATCTGAAAACCGCCACAAATACCCAGCAGTTTGCCGCCATAGCGCAGGTGTTTCTGGATGGCCTCCGGCCAGCCTTGTTGCTTCAGCCACTGCAGGTCGTGCCGGGTGCTTTTGCTGCCGGGCAAGATAATCAGATCCGCTGGCGGAATGGGTTCATCCGTCCCCACGAACACCAGGTCAACGCCCGGGTGGAGTCGCAACGGATCAAAATCGTTGTGGTTGCTGATCCGAGGCAATACCGGCACCACCACTTTCAGGGCGCCGGCCTCACTGGTGCCGGCGGCACTGACGCTGTCTTCTGAGTCGATCACCAACCCGTGCAGGTATGGCAAAACCCCTAACACCGGCTTGCCCGTGTGTTCCGTCAGCCAGTCCAGCCCGGGCTCCAACAGCGCAATATCGCCCCGGAACCGGTTGATGACAAAACCCGCCGTCCTGTCCCGCTCACTGTCGGAAATCAACGCCAGCGTACCCACCAGCTGGGCAAAAACCCCGCCCTTGTCGATATCCCCTACCAGCAACACCGGGCAATCGGCGGCTTCGGCAAAACCCATGTTGGCAATGTCGTTGGCCCGCAGATTGATTTCCGCGGGGCTGCCGGCGCCTTCGGCGATGACCACATCGTAGCGGGCACTCAGTGCCTGCCAGCTCGCCATCACCGAATTCATCGCCTCAGCTTTGTAGGCGTGGTAATCCAGGGCATCCATATTGCCATGGACCTTGCCCCGCAAGATCACCTGGGCCCCGCAATCGCTCTGGGGCTTCAGCAACACCGGGTTCATGTCACTGTGGGGCTCCAGACCACAGGCCAGTGCCTGCAACGCCGTGGAGCGGCCAATTTCGCCACCATCCACGGTGACCGCACTGTTCAGGGCCATGTTCTGGGGTTTGAAGGGCGCCACCGCCACGCCCTGGCGCGCCAGCCAACGGCACAGGGCCGCCACCACCGTAGTCTTGCCGGCATCCGAGGTGGTGCCCTGCACCATCAGGGTGGGCATTTACAGCTCCACGCCCTTCTGGGCCTTGATACCCTGATCCTTGAAGGCGTGCTTGACCACACCCATCTCGGTGACCGTATCAGCCAGATCAATCAGTTCCTGCGGAGCCCCGCGCCCGGTGACCACCACATGCTGCATTTCGGGACGGGCCTGCAGGTCGTCCAGCACCCGGTCCAGATCGATGTAGTCGTACTTCAGCGCGATATTCAGTTCGTCCAGCAGAATCAGGTCATAGCTGTCGTCTTTGAGCATGTCAGCTGCGACTTCCCAGGCATCGGTTGCGCTCTTCACATCCTGTTCCCGGTTCTGGGTGTCCCAGGTGTAGCCCTGTCCCATCACGTGGTAGGTGACGTTCGGCAGTCCCCGGAAGAAGGCTTCCTCGCCGGTGCTGAAAGCGCCCTTGATAAACTGGACGATGCCCACTTTCATTCCATGGCCCAGGGCCCGGGCGACCATGCCGAAGCCGGAACTGCTTTTGCCTTTGCCAGGGCCGGTGAGCACCAGCAACACGCCCTGTTCTTTCTGGGCACTGGCAATGCGCTCTTGCATGATTTTCTGTTTGGCGGCCATGCGCCTGGCATGGCGTTCGGGGTCTTTGGCGCGCTCTTTCACAGGATCTCCTTCAGTCGTTCGCCGGAGCAAACAGGCGAATGTCATCTTTATTCAGCTCAATCAGTTTCTGGTCATAAAGGCCTTCCAGTGCGTCGCGCACCAGCATCAGCTCTGTCGGCCCCCAACAGGCTTGGCCGTCCGGGTACAGCAATAAAACATGAGTGCACCATCGAGCGGCCAGATTCAGGTCGTGCAGGCACATGAA
Source organism: Marinobacter sp. tcs-11 (assembly GCF_002049515.1). Classification (NCBI taxonomy): domain Bacteria; kingdom Pseudomonadati; phylum Pseudomonadota; class Gammaproteobacteria; order Pseudomonadales; family Marinobacteraceae; genus Marinobacter; species Marinobacter sp. tcs-11. The sequence goes on from NZ_LLYU01000001.1 coordinate 158,055, forward strand.
GATGCTCTTGTCGCGCTGGGCACAGACACTCAATAGCCGCATCACCTGGACCTGATGATGCAAATCCAGATGGTTGGTCGGTTCATCAAGCAGCCATACAGCAGGATCCTGAGTCATCAATGTGGCGATCGCAACGCGCTGTCGTTCACCGCCGGACAAGGTATTCAGCAAACGCTCCCCAAGCTCACCAACGTCCAGGGCGTCAAGCGCGGCTTCTGCCCGACGGATATCCTCGGCCTGTTCACTTTGCCAAACTGACAACCAAGGATGGCGACCAATCAATGCGGTTTCGAGTACCGTGGCAGGAAAGCTGTCTTGTCGCTCCTGAAATACCAACCCCAGCTTCCGGGCCAGTTCACGCCGGGGTATGGCAGCCAACTCAACATCATCAAGCCATACTTCGCCACACCGGGGTGCTTTCAGTCCTGCCAGGGTATGCAATAACGTGGTTTTCCCCGCTCCGTTCGGCCCCAGAACCCCCCAGATCTGTCCAGGAGCCACGTCCAGGTTCAGCTTCGCACCGTTCGAGCGCCCGGGAATATCGATGATCAGCTCGCGAGCAGAGAGAATCGTCATCATCGGCTCCGATGAAGCAGATAAAGGAAAGTGGGTACGCCTAGCAAGGCGGTAATCACACCCACCGGTAGTTGCTCGGGTGCAATCACAGTCCGGGCCAGAGTATCAGCCAGAACCAGCAAGGTGCCGCCTGCCAGAGCACTGGCCGGCAAGATAACCCGCTGATCATTCCCCAGCACGAGACGCAGCATATGGGGCACAATCAGGCCAACAAACCCGATGCTGCCCACCGAGGTGACCGCCGTTGCGGTCAGCAGGCTGGCCAACAGGTAGATACTCCATTCCAAAGGGCGAACAGACACCCCCAGAGCCGCAGCCTGCAATGGTCCCCTCGCCAGTACATTCAAGCTACGAGCCAGTGGCAGCAAGGCAATAACCGCAAGCATCAGCACCACGATGGAGGGCCAGGGCAGACGTGCATAAGACACATCGCCCATCAGCCAGTACAGCATACCCGGCAACTGATGAGCGGGGGTGATGGCAAGCATCAGGGTAATGGCCGCTCCCCAACCAGCGGCGGTCACCACCCCGGTAAGCAGCAATCGCGATGGGGTCCAGCTGCCGGTACCGTGGGCCAGCCCAAACACCAGCAAAGTCGCAAACAGGGCGCCAGCAAAGGCGGCGCCAGACACCAAAACCATGCCAGCCCCCGCAAGCATGGCCAGCAGCGCACCGGTGGCAGCACCACCGGACAGCCCCAGAACATAGGGATCGGCCAGCGGATTTCGCAACAATACCTGCATCAATGCCCCGGCGATCGCCAGCAAACCACCAGCAGCAAACGCCGAGAGCGTCCTGGGTAAACGAAGATCAATCAGAAGGGTTCGATCCAGCGTATCACCCTGCCCGAGAACAACCTGCCACAGATCACCGGGCGGGATAGTTACACTGCCGACGGCGAGGGAAAGCGCACAAGCCAGTGCCGCAATAACCGTCAGTATTGTCAGCGCTCGCATCATTCCCGGTCCCTCAAGCGGATCCTTGTGTTATTACAACCGAGCACGCGCCATATCCAGTTTCTCGCAAACCGTGCGCGCTCCATCCAGCAAACGCGGCGTGGGGCGTGAAATGGGCGAGGCCGGAATGATAAACAAATTATCCGCCGCTACCGCCGCCATCGCGCCAAACTCCCTCCAGCGCTCAAGGCTTGTATAACTGTTGCCGTCTTCATCGGTGCCGCCCGACAGGATGGCTTCGGGGTCACCGGCCAGAACATCTTCCGGCCCGATACGCGGCACCAGGCGAGCCATCTCGCCAAAAATATTCTGGCCACCGCACAAAGAAATCACCTTTCCGATCAGATGCTCATCATTGATCGTCATCAAAGGCTGATCCCACACTTGATAAAACACACGAACGGGTTCACGCCCCCGATATTGCTTGGCCAATGCGGCAATTCCCTGTCGAAACCGGGCCGCCTCAGCATAACCCTCAGACTCTGTACCCGCGAGCAACGCCAGCCTCTCCAGCACCGAGGACACACCTTCAAACGTTCGTGGCTCAATCGCAAAAGTGGCCATGCCAAGCTGATTGAGCATAGCGACCTGCTCAACCGGATTACCAGACACCCAGGTAACCACCAGATCCGGCTTAAGAGCGACCAATGCCTCCAGGTCAATCCGGGTATGGCTCCCGACATTGGGCAACATTTCAGCCTCCGGGGGATAATCGCTGTAATCAACAACAGCGATAACCTGCTCACCAGCACCGGCGGCAAACGCCAGCTCCGTCGCCCCGGGGGATAGTGTCACGATGCGCTGGGCAGGCCCGGGCAAACAAAGCTCCACTCCGTTATCGTCCGTGGCACAGACATCAGCCACCACATGGCTGGAGAGCATCAGGAAAAGCACGAAAACCCGAATGACTATCATGAGACCTCCTGAGCGTTGGCTAACTCTGAACTATTTGTCATTTATTGACGACCTCTTGGCCACACCGTAAACTCTCACTCAAATTTTTTATCCGTAGCAGGTGCCCACCTCAAGCGCGACAACTGTTCGACTGAGCGATGGGTGAAACTGGGAAGTTCGGTGAAATTCCGACGCTGCCCCCGCAACGGTATGCGGTACGAGAGGAATGGCCCTGAGCCAGCCACTGCAGCAAAACGCTGTGGGAAGGCATCCTACTCTGGCGATAACGCCAACCGCAAGCCCGGAGACCGGCCTGCTACCGGCTATCAGTGTTTTGACGGAGGGTCAGAGCACGGAGCAGGCGCATGCGCCTCTTCTCTTTTGGTAGCTGTTCAGGCAACCAGAAACATCACCAATGCTGGTTGCAGACTCTGAGAAACGCAGCCGGTACCCAGTTCTACGATGAAGAAAGTCGTTATCCTCGGTTTTACGTTGATGGCCACAAGTGCCGTTGCGGAAGAGACTCTTCCCTTCATAGTCGTGGAAAGCTCTCCCATCAACGCCGCCAGCGATATAGATCCAAGCCAGGCCACAGGCCCCGTGCGCGTTCTGGATCGGTCCAGCATCGAAAACCGGACCGCTTCAGTCGCTGACGTTATTAGCGATCAGGCCGGCGTCCAGATCCGACAAAGCGGCGGACTGGGAAGCGCCTCGTCAGTGTCCATTCGAGGATCGACCTCGCGGCAGGTACAGGTTGTTCTGGACGGTATGCTACTGAACGATCCGGTCACCGGCGGTGTTGACCTCGGCAAACTGTCGTTAACTGATGTCAGCCGTATTCAGGTGTACCCCAGTGGAGCCCCAGCACAGCTGCCTCAGGCGGGCATCGGTGGTGTGGTGGTTCTGGAAAGCCTTGGCAAAGACATCGAGGATGCCACCAGCATCAATGTCGGCGCTGGTTCCTTTGATACTTACCGAACCGGCCTCTTCAACAGCGGCAGCCACGACGATTTTTACTATTGGGTGTCGCTTGATCGACAAACCAGCAATAACGACTTTGAATACCCCAACCTCAGTGACTGGTTCAATCCGAATGATGGTGATAACACCAAGCGGCGCAATGCGGATTATCAACAGGATGCTGTCAGCACGAAACTTGGCTGGGAGATCAGCCGGACAGCCCAGGTCGACGCTCTGTTCCAATACACCCATTATGAGCAGGGTGTGCCAACCATCCAGAACTGGCGGGACAACGATGCGTCTCTGGCGAACGAAACTTTTCGCCTACAACTTCAGGGTCAGGAACGTGGATGGTTACAGGGCAAGCTGCACTCCAGCCATCGCCTGATTGTCGGCGATATCACCGAACACTACGACAATACCAGCGGTCGGGTAGGTCTCGGAGTCTCCGATGTAAAAACCGACACACAACAGCTTGGGCTGGTGAATACCCTATCCGCTTTACTCGGCAACCACACCATCACGCTGAGCGTTGATACCACCCGCTATGACTACCAGCAAGACGACAGACAAGACCCAGATCCTCGGGATGAGCGGGAACGCTTCCAGGCTACCGGGTCACTCTCACACGCCTGGCAGAGTCGCGATAACCGCTGGAAAACCCAGGCCGCCATTCGTCAGGTACACGTTCGGGATGAATCAGACGAATCACTTGGAGACGGAACCACCCAGGCTACCCGTTCCCGAGACAATTACACCAGTTGGCAGCTCGGCCTGACCCATCTGGTTGATAACAACTGGACACTCTCTGGCAACATTGCAAACAACGTGCGCGTTCCTACCCTTCAAGAGCTATACGGTCAGCAGGGGCTGTTTATCGGCAACCCGGACCTGCAGCCGGAAGAATCGATGAACTACGACCTGACACTGCGCACAGACCAGGGCTGGGGGCATGCCGAAGCCACGGGGTATTTCCGGGTGCTCGACCCTGCGGTGATCGCAACCTACGATGCGCGCGGCGTCGGCCGTTATCGCAACCTGGAAGCCGAGGTTTATGGCGTGGAGCTGGATGCGGTTTTCTCCATCACCCCCGCCTGGTCCCTCTACGGCAATGCCACGGTGCAGGAGTCGGAAAATACCGACAAGTCAGTGCGCACGCGTTTCGAAAAGCGGTTGCCGGGTATTTATCACGAATCGTTTCTTGCCGGTACCCGCTGGCGTTTCAGGCCCTTCCAGATCGACCTGTCCTATCAGGTGGACGATGAACTCTATTATGACTCCGCCAATATCCTGGAAGCTGATGCCAGAGAGACGCTTAACGCAACGGTGCAATGGCAACGGATCTGGCCGGACAAGAGCATGACTGAGGCACGACTGGAAGTTCGCAACATCACCGACGAAATCTATCAGGACTTCAATCGGTTCCCCGGCCCCGGGCGTGGCTGGTTTATCAACATCAAGCATTCCTTCTGACCATTACAAGGGCAATACCATGAACCAAACGGAATTTTTCTCATTGCGCACAAACACCCTTGCAGCGCTCGCACTGACCATCGGTCTGACCGGTTGTGGTGGCGATTCCTCATCTTCAACACAGGACCCTGTGATCACCGAAAACTTCGGGATTATTGCGACCGCAGCGGACGACTACACTTCCGGTGAGGTGGAGCTAGTGGCCATCAAAGAAACGGGCATGCAGGCCTCCGGGGGATACTTCAGCGGGATATCTGACATCACAGTGAATGGCTATGGTCAGCATTACTACCTGATCAGGAAGCTCAACGGCGACCAAGTATTGAAGGTCGACATTGAAAACCCTGGCAAGGAAGTCTGGGAGGCAAGCACACTTGAGAGCGGCGAACAGGGCAGTGCCAACCCGTACCAGATCGTCTTTGCCAATGAAAGCAAAGGGTATCTGCTCCGTTACGGTAAAAACGAGGCATGGGTTGTAAATCCTTCCGCCAACCGGGCTGAGGACTTTTTCACCGGAAAAACCCTGGATCTGAGCGGCTATGTACCCACAGAAGACAGTAAGGACGATGTAGTTCAGATGTCAGCCGGTGCTGTCGTAAACGGCAAACTGTTTATCACCATGCAACGGCTCGATAGCAATTGGAGCCCCACCAATGCCGGATACGTTGCGGTTTTTGATACCACAACAGACACAGAAATCGAGACCAATGCCAGTGCTACCGACACAGTGAAAGGCATTCCTCTCATTGGCAAGAACCCTTCCAACATTCAGCACGTTGAAGGCATCGGGCTGGTCATCACCAACCTGGGAGGCTTTTCCGCGCCCTTTGAGGGCACAAGCCTGGATGTCGTTGACCCTGAAACCTATCAGGTTTCCTCAATGATTCCAGACGCCGACATTGACACTCAGATCAATGATGCCGTTATCATCAGTCAAACTCAGGGTTACATCCTGAACTACGCTGGCTGGCAGGATATCTCCCTGCAATCCTTTAACCCCTCCGAAGGCGCATCGTCCCTGACCACCATCAACAATCTGACCGGCAAGGACTTGCGGGATATTGAACTGAGTCCTGAAGGCCGCCTGTGGTTGGCAGATGCCACTCTGTCGAATCCGGGCGTGCGGGTCATCGACCCTTCCGACAACAGTCAGGCCGATTTCATTGGAACCTCGCTGCTACCCATCGCGATCAGCTTCGGCACGGTGGTCGCCAATCCTTGACCTCGACAGCGGGCGGCTTTAGTGGCCGCCCGCCCAGTGCCCGACCAGGCTCTCTAACGCCTGTTCCAGTCTTTGCCATTCCTGCTCAGTGCCCGGAAGTCCGACTCTGATTGCAAGGGGATTCTCGAACAACCTCACCAGAATACCCTTCTGCGCCAGTTCGCGGTGAAAGTCCTTAGCCCTGGCGTGTCTCAGATAACGGAACAGAATCGTGCCGTCACTGAGACCAAGTCCTAACTCAGACAACAGCTCCCCCAATCGTTGGCTCTGGTGTTCAAGCAGATCCCTTGTCTGCTGCTGCCAGGCTCTATCCTGAAGCATTTCCGCCATCATATAGCGCGCTGGTCCGCTCACGGGCCAGGGGCCCAGCTCAGATCTCAAAGCTCTGCCTGTCTCTGCCTCAGCTATCACAGCGCCTGCACGAAGCCCCGCAAGACCGAAGAACTTGCCCATGGACTTGAGGACGATCAGTCCTTTCAGGGCCCCCGCAGCTATCAGGCTCTGTTGGTCACAAGCCGGCAAAAAGGCCTCATCAACTATTAGCCAACCTTGCCGCGCTCGCAGACGTTCCCGCCAAACCAGCAACTGTTCAACGGGGATCAGCTGCCCGGTCGGATTATTTGGCTGTATCCAGACCACCACATCCACAGAATCCAGCCACGCCAGCTCCGCTTGCATTGTCGCCTGCTCAGGAATCGCCACCACGTCGAAACCCGCTCGCCGCCAGGCATGACCATGCTCACGATAACCGGGCATGGGCACGGCCACCCGACCGAAACCATGCTTACGGGCACGAACCGCTGGCAGGGCCATGATCGCCGCCTGGGAACCCGCTACGGGTAGGCAGCAGGCACGCTCCGGCGCCCCGGCCCAGATACGGATAATCTCTTCCAGCCCATCTTCCGGCTCCGGCAGCCGTTGCCATACCTCCGCCGGAATTGCCGGAACCGGCCAGGGCACAGGATTAATACCGGTGGAGAGATCCAGCCATTGTTCCGGAGGAATGCCCCAGTGCTGAGCCGCTGCCCTCAGGCGACCTCCATGCTCCGGCAAATCAGCACCATCGAACGCTGTCACCCGATACCTCCTGACCAGAACGCATTCAGACTTGCGGCCAAGGCCAACAACACCAACAGCCACAACATCACGCCACGCTGAACCAGGGAAATCGCGCCCTCCACGGTTTGCGCCGTGGCGCCTTGCCCGCTGCCCAGCAGCGGTCGCTGCTTCACGCCACCGGAATAAGGCGCCGGGCCGCCCAGTGTGACACCGAGCGCGCCCGCTCCTGCTGCCATCACCGGGCCGGCGTTCGGACTGTCCCAGGCCCTGGACTGTTCACGCCAGCATTTCACGGCCAGCCGGGTATTGCCCAGCAACGCATAGGTCAAGGCAGTTAGCCGGGCAGGCACCCAGTTCATAGCATCATCGAGCCTGGCGGCGCAGCGCCCGAAATACAGATATCGTGGCGTCCGGTAGCCCCACATGGCATCCAGCGTATTCACCAGCCGGTGCAAAACCAGTCCGGGCAAGCCAGCGACCAGATACCAGAACACGCTTGAAAACACCGCATCCGCACCGTTTTCCAGCATGGATTCCGAGGCCGCGGCGGCAACGCCTTCGTCACTCAACGCTGCAGCATCCCGACTGACAATTCGGCCAACCGCCAGCCGGGCCCTGGCACCATCCCCGCACGCCAACGCAGTCGACACCGCCCGGCCATGTTCCGCCAGCCCCCTTAATGAAATGGCAAGCCAGACACCGGCCACCTGAGTGAGCAGCCACAGCCAGCCCTCCAGCAGGAATTGCAGAAAAATTGCCAGTACGACGGCTGGCATGACCGCTACCAGGGTCGCCAGCACCCCCAGCAAGAGGCTTTGCGCCGGGAAAGTCTGCTGATCATTCAGGCGTTGCTCCAACAGGGATGCCCACCGACCGAAGCCCACCAGCGGGTGCCACCGACGGGGCTCACCCATCAACCAGTCCAACAAAACCGCCGCACCGCACACCAGCACTGCAACCACAAACGTATCCAAAGCCGGTCTCCCTGATTCAATTGCCGGCAAGTCTAACCGACCGGTCACGAAACTTGACAGCCTTGCCTCCCGGTTAGACCATCCTCGGTTTTCCGCCCACAAGGACCCATCGCCATGGCACTGCCCGACAGCTGGCTCACGTCTCCCCCACGGCCCTCGGTTCAGCACACAGCGCTTGCCGCCGAGCGTCAGCAGGTGCTCACAAAGCCACCCGGCTCTCTCGGGCAGCTGGAACAGCTCGCCATCAGTCTGGCGGGCCTGCACGGCACCGACAGACCCAGCGTTGATCCGGTGCGAATGGTGGTGTTTGCCGGCGATCACGGCGTTTGCGCTGAAGGCGTTTCCGCATTTCCTCAGGCTGTCACCGCCCAGATGATCGCCAATTTTGCCAGCGGCGGCGCCGCCATCAGCGTGATGGCCAAGGAACTCGGTGCCAGTCTGGAAGTGGTCAACCTGGGTACCGTTGGTGAAGTACCGGAGTTACCCGGCGTCATAGATCAGATTATCGCGCCTTCCACGGCCAACATGGCAGAATCACCGGCCATGTCCTCGCGCCAGGTTGAATCCGCGCTATCCAGTGGCGACGAAGCCGCCAGGCGTGCCGCAAACGTTGGCTGCCGCCTGTTTATTGGTGGCGACATGGGCATAGGCAACACAACCAGTGCTGCAGCACTGGCCTGTGCCCTGCTGGGGCAGCAGCCCACCACCCTCGTTGGCCCGGGCACAGGGCTGAACTCCGAGGGCGTTGCCCGCAAGGCGAGGGTGGTTGAAAACGCGTTGCAACGGCATGGTCCCGACCGTGATCCGCTGATGGTACTGGCCTCTCTGGGAGGCTTCGAAATAGCCGCACTGACCAGCGCCATCCTGGGCTGCGCCGCGCGCCGGATCCCGGTTCTGGTGGACGGTTTTATTGTCTCAGTCGCTGCACTGGTGGCCGTGCATCAACAACCGGCTGCGCGCGAGTGGCTTCTGTTTGCACATCGGTCAGCCGAACCCGGCCACAGTGCCGTGCTGGAGGCACTTGATGCCTCGCCGCTTCTGGATCTTGGCATGCGCCTGGGCGAAGGCAGTGGCGCCGCCGTTGCCGTTCCCCTGTTACGCGCCGCCTGCGCGCTGCATAACCGGATGGCCAGTTTTACCGACGCTGGCGTCAGTGGCAAAGCGGAAGAATAGCCCTATGACCACCACAGTAATCGACCTGATACGCCACGGCGAACCGGAAGGCGGCCAGATGTTCCGGGGCAGTAAAGACGACCCCTTGAGCGACACCGGGTGGCAACAGATGATAGCTGCCATCGCCGAGGGTGATCAGTGGGACGCCATCGTCAGTTCACCCATGCAACGATGCCAGCGTTTTGCCCAGCAACTGGCCGATGAACACAGAATTCCACTGCATATCGAAGAAGATCTCCGGGAGATCGGCTTTGGTGAGTGGGAAGGGTTGACCGCTGAGCAGATCCAGGAGCGCTATGGGGATCATCTTAACCACTTCTGGCAGGACCCCATCAACTTCCTCCCCCCCGGCGGTGAGGCTGTGACGGATTTCTACCAGCGCACTATTGACGGTTTTGATCGATGGCAGCAAACACTTGCCGGCAAACGGGTCTTGGTGGTCTGCCACGGAGGCGTGATCCGCATGGTGCTGGCCAATGTATTGGGCATTCCGCTGGAGAGATCATTCACCGGCTTTGCCGTGCCTTACGCCTGCCGCAGCCGGATACAGGTGGACCAGTCCGAATTCGGTGTGTTTCGCAGCCTGATCAGCCACCAGCCTTGAGGGTAAGTGGCAAACCCGCCACGGCCATCACCACCTCATCACAACGCTGGGCCAGGGCCTGATTGAGCCAGCCCAGCTCATCCGCAAAGCGACGGGTCAGCGGATCCATGCCGATGGTCCCGAGCCCCACTTCGTTGGTCACAATGACCAGGGAGCCAGGATAGACCTCAACCGCCTCAAGAAAGGCCGCCCGTTCGGTCTGGAACAAGGCGCCGTCGGCAAACAGCAGATTGCTCAGCCACAGGCTCATACAGTCCACCAACAGCAAAGGCGGTTCTCCCGGGCCGCTGGCATACTCTGATAATACCTGACCCAGGCGCAGCGGCTCTTCAGCAAGCTGCCAGTGGTCCGGCCGCAGTTCCTGGTGACGCTGGATACGCAGTGCCATTTCATCATCGCCTGCCGTCGCGGTCGCCACATAAACCACATCGTTACCGGTCGCTTTGGCCCTCTGCTCAGCCAGCCCGGTCTTACCGGAGCGAATCCCGCCGGTTACCAGTAACTTGTTGACCATAAACCTTTCTCCAGCCCGCCCCATTCCGGTGCCAAGGTACACCAACCGGACAGACAACTGCTATAGTTTGGCCAGACTCCGGAAACGGCGGCACCGCAATCGCCGGCTTCAGAACAAGACCGATTAACCCTGGAGAGCCCATGCAGGCCGAGCTGCTCGACATCCGCAACCACATCGCCCAACACGCTCCCTTCGACGAAATGCCCGAAGAACTGCTCGACCGCATCGTCACTGGCATCGAAGTGGCCTATTACCGGGCCGGCACCCAGATCCTTGAGCTGGGCCAGCAGAACTACTGGTTGCACTACATCCGCAGCGGTGCGGTGGAAATCTTCCGGCGTTCGGGCGAGCTTTACAACCGCATCGGTGAGGGCGAAATCTTTGGCCAGTTTGGCCTGCTGCGCAATCAGAAAGTGCGCTTTCCGGCCAAAGCCATCGAAGACTGCCTGATCTACAAAATCCCCTACGAGACCTTCCAGCATCTGTGGGAAAACGACGAGAACTTCGCGGATTTTGTCGAGATTGAAGACCACAGCCGTCTGCGTTCGGCGGTCTCGCGCCGGCACAAATCCAACGAACTGATGTCCGCCAAGGTCACCCGGCTAATTGCCCGCGAGCCAGTCTCCGCCCCGACCACCGTGCGCCTTCAGGAAGCCGCCCGGATCATGACCGACAACGGCGTGTCGGCACTGCTGCTGATGGACGAAAGTGGGGATTCGCCCCGGCTCAAGGGCATCATCACCGACCGGGATCTGCGCACCCGGGCGGTCACCAACGCACTGCCATCAGAAACCCCCATCAGCGAGATCATGTCCGAAGGGCTGATTACCATCAGCGCCCGCAGCTACATCTTCGAAGCCATGCTTACCATGCTGCACAATAACGTGCACCATCTGCCAGTGATGGAAGACCATGAAGTGCGTGGCGTAATCGCGCTGTCCGACATCGTCAAATACGAGAGCCAGAGCAGCCTGTACCTGGTGAGCAACATCTACCACCAGAACGACGTCAAAGGCCTGAAGAAAATCAGCCGCGAAGTGCGCGACAGCTTCGTGCGCATGGTGAATGAAGACGCCAATTCCCACATGATCGGCAGCGCCATGGCTGGCATCGGCCGAAGCTTCAGTCAGCGCCTGTTGGAGCTGGGCGAGGAAAAACTCGGCCCGCCACCCATCCCGTATTGCTTTATGGCTCTCGGCTCCATGGCCCGGGATGAACAGCTGGTGGTTACCGACCAGGACAACGCCATGGTGCTGGACGACAGCTTCATTCCGGAAGAGCACGACGAATACTTCCTGGCCCTGGCCAAATTTGTCTCCGACGGCCTGGCTGAATGCGGCTACACCTACTGCACCGGTGACATCATGGCCACCAATCCGAAATGGCGACAACCGCTGAGCGTGTGGAAGGATTACTTCACCGACTGGATCGACAACCCCAAAGCCGAAGCCCTGCTCAACAGCAACATCTTCTTCGACCTGGACGGCATCTACGGCGAAACCGACTATGCTGAACAGCTGAAAACCCTGATCGTGAACAAGGCCAGCAACAGCCAGCGCTTCCTTACCTTCCTGGCCCGCAATGCCCTGAACCGCACGCCGCCCCTGGGCTTCTTTCGCACCTTCGTCCTGGAAGAAGACGGCAAACACCAGAAAACCTTCAACCTCAAACGCCGCGGCACCGCACCGGTTTCTGACCTCATCCGGGTGCACGCCCTGGCCTGCGGTTCCCGCTCCCAGAACTCCTTCGAACGCCTGCGCGACATCGCCAAAACCAAACTCATGCTGGACGACGACGCCGGCAACCTGCGGGATGCCCTGGAATTCATCTCCATCGTCCGCATCCGCCATCAGGCCCTGGCCATCGAAGAGGGCCGCGAACCGGACAACAACGTGCGCCCGGAAGACCTGTCGCCGTTCGAACGCAGCCACCTGAAAGACGCCTTCCAGGTGGTCAGCAATGCCCAGAAATTCCTGCGCTTCCGCTACAACGCCGGAGGGGCCACCAGGAATGTCTGACAGCATTAAAAGCGGAAACAGCAACCAGAACTGGCCAGAGAATTACCGCAAAGGCGCCGAACAGGCAAAAGACGCCAGAATCCGCGCCTTCTACGAAGCCGGCTGCCCCAGTCCGGACACGCCTGTCCGGGATGTCCCGTTACTGGCCCTGGACTTCGAGACCACCGGCCTGGAAGCCGACCAGCATTCCATCGTCAGCATCGGCCTGGTGCCCTTCACCCTGGAAGGCATCCAGCTCGGCCAATGCTGGCACCAGGTGGTTCGCCCCAGACTGCCCCTGCACAAAACCTCGGTGACCATCCACGGCATTACCCACAGCGAAATCGAGAACGCCCCGGACCTGGAAGACGTACTCGACCCGCTGTTCGAACACCTCAACGGCCGAATCCCCGTGGTGCACTACCGCAACATCGAACGCCCGTTCCTGAATACCGCCCTGCAATGGCGCCTGAACGAACAACTCCGCTTCCCGGTCATCGACACCATGGCCATCGAAGCGCACCTGCACCCAAACCGCAATCCCAGCCGCTGGCAGCAACTGATGGGCAAAAAACCGATCTCCATCCGCCTGGCCGACAGCCGGCCCCGCTACGGCCTGCCCCACTATGCCTCCCATAACGCCCTGATCGACGCCATTGCCACTGCAGAGCTACTGCAGGCCCAGATACTTCACCACTTCAGCCCCGATACGCCCATTGGCGATCTGTGGGTGTGATTCAACAAGCGCTCTGATAACAACTCCAGGTTTGGTATGAGCAGCCGGGGTGTCCCCTCCAAAAATTTCGGAGGCCATGGATGGCCGGAGAGAAGCGCACATGGATGTGCTCGTAGCGGTTTTTGGAGGGGACACCCCGGCTGCTCATGCACCTCACCATGCGGGCTATAAACCAGACTCGTGGACTGCCAGCCATAGCCCCAAGCCCCGGCAACCGATAGAATGTCCCCAAACCAGCCAAAGGGACCGAAGTGACCACACCAACCGCCAAAACCACCCCCCTGGACGCCTTCCGCCGCGCCAGAAGAATGTGGCTAAAAGGGGAAAAAATCAGCCTGGCCGCCCTCGCCGACGACCTCCACATCGGCCGCGCCACCCTGTTCCGCTGGGTTGGTAACCGCGACCTGCTGATTGGTGAAATTCTGTGGTCCCTGTACGAGCCCCTGTACAAAGAAGCCCGCGCCGTTACCCCCGGCCATGGCGTCGACTACGTGGTGGGCGTGTTCCGCCACATCAACATGACCATCCTGCACTTCGCCCCGCTGCGAAAGTTCCTGCATCAGGACCCGGAATACGCCCTGAAAATGCTCACTTCCTCCCACTCCACGCTGCACGCCCGCACCGTGGAAGTGAACACCCGCCTGCTCAAAGACGAAGTGCGCGCCGGCCACCTGAGCCCACCCATGAACATCCAGAGCTTGTCCTACTTCATGGTACGAATCGCCGAGTCCTGCCTGTACAGCGACATCATTGGCGGCCGCGAACCCCGCGATGAAGAGCTTGAGGATGCCTGCACTGCCGTGCGCATATTGCTGGGCGGAAAGGTCTGAGCTCCTGATACCGCTGGAAACCTGGCCAGCCTGGGATTACTCTTTGCTGACAGTCACAGGAAATCACCAGCAAGGAGTGCACCATGAACCACCGCAACACCCAACCGCGCCTCAACGTGCTGCAAGCCGGCCTGCTGCTACTCAGCCTGGCTCTGGCACCGTTAGCGCACAGTGAAAACCTCACCGAGGACGATGTCACTTCCTTCATCGCCAGCATGGAAGCCATGCAGCCCCTGATCGACAAGCATCAGGACTTCATCGAATCCATCGAAGATCCAGCCGACGATGAGCGGGAAGTGGATTTCGCCCGGATGATGTCCTCGATGGTGGACGAAGTGAAAGGCCACGAAATGTACGATGACCTGGACGACCTGGTCGATGACTTCGGATTCTCCAGCCCGGAAGCCTGGGCCCGCAAAGGCGACCGCATCGTCAGCGCCTGGTTTGCCATTGAAATGGAAGCCCAGCCCGACATGGCTCCGGATATCGCGGAGATGGAGCGCGCCATTGCCGAGATGGAAAACAATCCCGACATGCCCGAAGCCGCCAAAGCCCAGATGCGCGAAATGATGGAACAGATGATGGTGACCGTCAAAAGCGCATCCAGTGCGGCGAAGCAAGTGAGCGATGCCGACAAACGTGCTGTCCGGCCCCACGTAGAACGCCTCAAGGATGTGATGGAGCAGGACGAGAGCGACTACGAATAACATGCTCCCCAAAAACAAAACCCCGGTACTGTCACCAGCACCGGGGTTTCTTTTTGCTGCCTGAGCAGCGAACGATCAGGCTGTCAGGTTGTAAACAAACACGATCGCCACGGCAATCGGCGTCACAAACCGGATCAGGTTGTACCACAGGCTGAACGCGCCACCCTGCAGCGCCAGGTCGCTCTTCAGCGATTCCTTGGCCACAAACCAGCCTACGAAAATGGCGGTCAGCAGGCCAGACAGTGGCAGCATGATGTTGGCGGTGAAGTAGTCCAGCAGGTCGAACACCGTCTTGCCTTCAAAGGCGGCGAACATGCCCAGCGGCGTCACATCAGACCAGACGTTCAGGGACAGAATGGAAACAATGCCCAGCGCCCAGCACAGCACGCCCACCAGAATAGCGCTGCCGGTGCGGGCCAGGCTGGTTTTCTCTTCAACCCACTCAACTACCGGCTCCAGCAGGGAAATGCCAGAGGTCCAGGCAGCAAACAGCAACAGAACGAAGAACAGGGTGCCGAACAGGCTGCCCATGGGCATGTTACCGAACGCCAGGGGCAGGGTCTGGAAGATCAGACCGGGGCCGGCACCGGCTTCCAGGCCGTTGGCAAACACCACCGGGAAAATGGCCAGGCCCGCCAGCAGTGCCACCACAGTATCCATGATCGCCACACTGACTGCGGTGCGGCCGATGGAGACATCACGGCCCAGGTAGGAACCGTAAGCCATCATGATGGCCATACCCAGGCTCAGTGTGAAGAAGGCGTGCCCCAGGGCAACCAGTACGCCTTTCACCGTCAGCGCCTCAAAATTCGGGGTGAACAGGAAACTAACCGCCTCGCCGAAATGGCCGGTCGTCGTCGCATAACCAACCACCAGCAACAGCAACAGGAACAGCGCCGGCATCAGGATGGTGACTGCGCGCTCCAGGCCGCCTTTCAAGCCCCGGGAAACCACCAGCACCACCAGCGCCATGAACACCGTGTGCCAGGCCAACAGCTGAATCGGGCTGCCCAGCAGGCCACCGAACAGCTCGCCCACAGATTCTGCAGTACCACCGGTGAAATCGCCCATGGCCGCGTGGCCAATGTAGGAGGCCGCCCAGCCACCGATGACCGAGTAGAACGACAGAATGATAAATGCAGCCAGCATGCCGACAATGGCCGAGACTCGCCAGGCCGGCGACGCCAGGTTGCGCTCCGCCACCAGCCGAAAACTGGTAATGGGGTTATGACGACCATTCCGGCCGATAAACACTTCCGCCATCATGATAGGAATACCGATGATGGCAATACAGAGCAGGTACACCAGAACGAAGGCACCACCGCCGTTCTCGCCGGTGACATAGGGGAACTTCCAGATATTACCGAGACCAACCGCGGAACCGGTGGCTGCCAGAATAAACGCGAACTTGGAAGACCAGAGTCCGCGAGCCCCGTTCCCGCTGTCTGCTGCGGAGTTGGACTGAGTCATGTGTTTGCTTCCTGTGCTTTTGGCTGAGGAAAATACGAATTGTCAGATCGCCCGGCACACGGCGTGCGGGCTATTGGGGCGGGATTCTGCCAGCACTGGCGGCATGATGCCAGTGCTGAGGGGCGAGCGCCGGGACAATTCATTGTTCCCGGCGCGGCCCGGGAATGCTAATCAGCGGGTTTTACTGACAAATCGGACAATCAGGTCTTTCGGACCGCCTGCCACCTAGACACAAAAATCTTTAACTACCTCGTGTATGCGTACCGTCGACTACCGGGTCCATTGGCCCGATAAAATTTAACGGCGACAGCTTAGTTATATATATATATCAATGAAATAGCGAATGGGTTACGCCGTGTCCTATTCGTGTAACGACAACAGGCCACGACGCTTTAGAAAATATTCAGGGAACTCAGGAGGATGCAACCAGCTTTGCCCTGGGATGATAGCGAGCATTCACCCACAGAGAGAATCCGATCACCACACCACCAACGGCCAGGCGCAGCAGATCTGCATCACGATTCCAGATCAGCAGATTGACCAGCAAGCCAGCCGGTACGAGGGCATTGTTCATCACCGCCAGGGTGCCTGCATCGACCTTGCAGGCACCGCGATTCCACAGGTACAGCCCCAGACCGGACGCCGCCAGGCCCAGCCAGCCAAGAATGCCCCACTGCAACGGTGTTGAGGGCAACTTGTCCGGGTTACCAAAAATCAGGAACGAGGGTAGCGCGATAACCAGTGCGCCCATGAAGAAGTAACCGAAAGTGCGATACCCAGGCAGCGCCAGAGGGTAACGTTGCATCACGTGCTTGTAGCCAACCTGGCCGGCAGCGAAGGTAAAGTTGGCCACCTGCAGCAGCAGGAACCCGGTGATGAAATCCTCACTGAGGCCATCGTACCGGATGATGCCGGCACCGAGTGTGGCAATGGCCGCAGCCAGCAACGCCACCGGTGAAAACCGGCGGGCCAGGGCATCATCCACCAGAGTCACGTACAGAGGCGTAAAAATCGTGAACAGCAGAACTTCCGGTACCGTCAGGTAACTGAACGAGCGATACAGGCACAGATAGGTGATGCCGAACTGCAGCATACCAGTCACCAGGATGCCCAGCTTCATACCGGAGGGAACACCGCGCCAGCGGGTAAACGGCAGGAACACCAGGGCTGCCAGCAAGACCCGGCTCAATACCGCGAAGTCGCTGTCTACACGGCCAGCCAGGAACTCGCCGATCAGGCTGAACGAAAAGGCCCAGAGCACGGTTACCAGAACCAGTAAGACCATTGATTGCATCACCCCTGTTGTATGCCGGGCGCCTACTTTACTGCTTTACGGTGGGTTTTGCAGCGGTGGCAAGCGGGGAAACCCCTATAAGCGGGAGTCTGCTGGTTGAGGTACCATGGCCGGTCCTGCACGAGTGCCACGTTACTATCCCGGAAAGACCAGAGCGCCATGGACGAAACCCATCAGCCATTACCCGAAGCCCGCCAGCCGCTGATTCAGCGCACGCTGGCCGAGTGGAAAACCCTGGCTATTCTGGGCGGCCCGATTCTGATTGCCCAGGTGGCGCAGATGGCCAATGGTGTGATCGATACCGTGATGGCCGGCCACGCCAGTGCCGAAGATCTCGCGGCCGTGGGTATCGGCAGCAGCCTGTGGATGCCCCTTTTCCTGTTCTTCATGGGCATGCTCGGCGCCTTGCAGCCGATTATTTCCGGCTACAACGGTGCCCGTACCACCCACAAGATCATGCCCGCCACCTGGCAGGGCATCTACATTGCGGCGGCCGGCACGGTGGTAATGGCGCTGTTGCTGACCAATGTCCACCCCGTCCTGGCCCTGCTGAAACTCGACCCGCACACCGCCGGCATCACCCAGGGTTATCTGGACGCCTTTGCCTGGGGCATTCCCGCCCTGCTGCTGATTAACGCCCTCCGGGGACTGACCGATGGCCTGGGTCATACCCGGGTCATCATGGCGTTTTCCGTGCTCAGCACCCTGATTAATTTGCCTCTGAACTACATCTTCATTTACGGCAAACTCGGGCTTCCCGCCATGGGTGGCATCGGCTGTGGCTGGGCCACATCCATCTCCAACGGTGTCGCTGCCATCGCCATGCTGATCTACCTGAACCGCAGCGAGACCTTCCGCCAGTTTCATCTGATTGCCGATTGGGTGAAGCCCGACTGGGCCGGCATTCGCTACATCCTGCGCATCGGCGTGCCCATCGGCTTCACCATCTTCGTGGAAGCCAGCATGTTTGCGGTAATTGCACTGTTCCTGGCGCCGCTGGGGCCAGTGGTGGTCGCCGGGCATCAGATTGCCCTGAATGTGGTGTCGCTGCTGTTCATGCTGCCACTGAGCATCGGCATGGCGCTGACCCTGCGGGTCAGCTTTCTGGTGGGTGCGAGGGCCCCGGATTCCGCCCGGCTGATCTCCCGCAGTTCGCTGATTCTGGCCTCGGCCATCGCGCTGCTGTTTGCCACTCTGCTGTTCGTATTCTCCGGCGCCATTGCCAGCCTGTATTCCGGCGATGCTGAGGTTCAGGCGGTCACCATTCGGCTGCTCACCTTCGCCGCCATGTTCCAGATTGCCGATGTTATCCAGGTAACCTGTATCAGCGCCCTGCGCGGCTACAAGGACACGCGCATTCCCATGTTCATCATGCTGTTTTCATTCTGGGGAGTGGGCCTGCCGCTGGGATATGTGCTGACATTTACCGACTGGGTATGGCCGGCGCTGGGCGCTGCGGGTTTCTGGGTAGGACTGACGGCCGGGCTGACCTCCGCCAGCCTGTTACTCGGCTGGCGCCTGTTTCATTACCAGCCTTCCACACCCGTTGATGAAGACACTCAGCCTGCAGCCGTGGGAACCGGCTCTGGCATGGGCTGACCAATATCCTCGGCATAGACAATCCGGTCACGCCCGGTTTCCTTGGCGGTGTACAGCGCGTTATCGGCCCGCCGGGGTGTTTCATGTATTTTCGGAGCACCTGCTGAAGATTGTTCATCACCGCACGCAGATTCACGCCATCAACGCCTGGCAGCAGCAATACAAATTCCTCACCGCCATATCGGAACAACTGATCGGAACGGCGGGTATTGCTCTCCAGCAGGGCCACCAGCTCGGTGAGCACATCGTCGCCCACGCCGTGGCCATATTCGTCATTGATCTTCTTGAAGTGATCAAGGTCCAGCAACACCAGAGCGTAGGGCAGGCCGGAACGCTCGGCATTGGCAGCGGCCACATCCAGCTCTTCATCCATGGAACGGCGGTTCTTTACGCCGGTCAGCGGGTCAATGGTGGCCAGTTGCTCCAGGCGCCTGCGCTGGCTGTGGTTGCGATGAGCAAAGACATAAGCGCAGGCACTGACCACAACGGCGGTCGAAGAAAACGACCACATCTGCTCCTGGCTACTGAATGCCAGCCCCACCACCATCATCGCCAGGATAGCGGACAGGTTGATACCCACGGCGATTCTCGGACCAACCAGGAAGAAAGAAGTGACCAGGCAGGGGTACAACCAGAATAACCCCGGATCACCCACGATGCTGCCCACTACCACAGCACCGTAGGATGAAATAATTGCCATGACCAGGCCCGTCCTGCGGGTATCTCCCGTTAACCAGGCATAAGCCATACTCGTCGCAATGCCGCCCAGGATCGCGCTATCCACCACACCCGCCAACAGGTTTCCCTGCATAAACCGCAGCACCGCAAACGGCGTGATGCCCACCAGCCCGCTGATGCCCAGCAAGGTAATGATGGATAAACGAAAATCGTTTTTCAGACGGTGAAACATGCAGCTCTGGATCCGACAAAAGTCTTATTTAGCATCCAAGAATAGCGCAAGCTTCTCAAACGGTCGTTCCAGGGCAACGATTCTTAACAAATCTACCACCAAAGGCGACATAACGTGACCTGCATCACGCTTTGCTTTTCTCTAATATTCCAATGTAATCCACTTTATAATCGTCCAGGCAACGATCATTAGCTTCAAACCTATTGGCCAGCCATACTATCGCGTACCGCCGGCAGAACCAGGAACATTGTGTCTAACTCACTGATAAGAATAGCCCCCGGGGCACTGACTATTGGCAAACCCCTGCCCTGGGACGTTTTCGACGCAGAAGGCAATATTCTTCTGCGCCAGGGCTATGTGATTCAGACCAACAGCCAGCTCGAGCAGCTGTTTGAAAGAGGGCGCTTCAAGCCCCGGAAGATCGAGCGACCGAAAGAGGAAACCTTTGAAGACCTGCGCCAGCGGAATCCGTTTGCAGAATACGGAGACTTGCTGACCACGCTGGAAGTCACACTTAACGCCATTACCTCGGAAGATCCCACCGCCCAGAAACGCCTGCTGGGTCTGTGTCGAATGCTGGATAAAACCTGCCAGGAGGCACCCGACGCCAGCCTGGCACTGGTGCACCTGTATTCCATCAGCCCCACCATCCATGAACAGATCCTGTTCTACGGCATCCTGTGCCATTCTATCGCACGCCAGTTCGGGCTGGAGGAAAAGCGGGCAACTGTGCTCACCGCCGCCGCGCTCACCGCCAACCTCGCGCTGGTGCCTGTGGCAGACCAACTCAACGCCTCCAATACGGTGTTGACCGATGATCAGCGGGCGGTCATTCGCAAGCACCCAGCCCGAAGCATTCAGGCGCTGACGTCGGCCGGCATCAATAACAAGCTGCTGCTACGTATCATTGCCCAACACCACGAACAGGCCGATGGCTCGGGGTACCCTGAAGGGCTCAGCGGTAGCGATATCCTTCCGGAAGCAGAAATCCTGGCCCTGGCCGAGCGCTATGTGGCGATGATCACCAAGCGCGCTTACCGTAACCGGATGAATATCACTGAGGCCCGCAAGCTCATCGCCACCCTGGCGGACGGCAAGTTCCGGCCGGCGATTCCACGCTCATTGCTACAGATACTTGGCGATCATCCGCCGGGCATGCTGGTCCGGCTGGTCAACAATGAGGTTGGTGTGGTCACCCGCCGGGCGGATCGTACCCGGGGACCTTTCGTGAAGGCGATATTCGGCCCCCGAGGCAATCGCTACAGCGGCACCTTTGAGCGCGATACCAGCCTGCTGGAATACAACATTCGAGCGCCGGAAGAGCCCGAGATCATGCCAACCATGGATTTCAGCATGCTCTGGGGCTTCCGCTCCTGACTCAGATCAGCCCCAGCGCCCGGGCATGATGGTTCAAGTGATCGTCAATGAACGAGGCGATAAAGAAGTAGCTGTGGTCATAGCCCCGATGCATACGCAGGTTCAGGTGATGATGAAACTTCTCACACACATCGGCCAGGGCATCCGGATTCAGCTGGCTGTCCAGAAACTCATCGGCCGTACCCTGGTCCACCAGTAGCGGCAGCCGTTCCTTTGCCGTCGGAATCAACATGGTGGCATCCCAGGCTTCCCACGCCGATTGATCGTCACCCAGGTATCCGCTAAACGCCTTCTGGCCCCAGGGGCAGGCCATGGGGTTGGCAATTGGAGCAAAGGCCGATACCGACTTGTAATACCCCGGGTTCTTCAAAGCCGCAATCAGAGCCCCGTGCCCTCCCATGGAATGGCCACTGACCGAACGTTCGCCGTTCAGCGGCAACTCGTTTTCCACCAGCTGCGGCAGCTCCTTGACCACATAATCATACATCCGGTAATGCGGCGCCCAGGGCTGCTGGGTCGCGTTCACATAGAAACCGGCTCCGGAGCCAAAATCATAGCTGTCATCCTCGCCGGGCAGATTCACGCCTCGGGGACTGGTATCCGGGCAGACAATGGCCAGGCCCAGCTTTGCAGCGAGTTTCTGGGCGCCGGCTTTCTGCATGAAATTCTGATCGGTGCAGGTGAGGCCCGACAACCAGTACAGCACCGGCACCTCTTTGGCCCGAGCACCCAGCGCCGCAGGAGGAAGAAACACCGCAAATTCCATGTCGCACTCCAGGGTAGCGGAGGTATGGCGATAGCGGCGGTGTTCCCCGTCGAAACAGACGTTGGTGGATAACAGGTCCATAGATCCCCCCGGAGTTAAAGATGTGGTTAGCGATCAGTCCTCAGCCCCGGCATAGCTGGGTTTGTCGATACTGAAACCGGACTTGGCAAATTCCGCCAGAATGGCAGTACGCGTTACGATACCAACCAGTTTGCCATGATCAACCACCGGGTACACTTTTGGCTTACCGGCTCCCAGATTCTGGGCCAGATCCACCACCGACATCTCCGGCGATACCGTCATCGGCTGCCGGAACATCACGTCATCCACAATGGGATCACCTTCGTGGTGGTAGTTGCTGACCAGCAGCGAGTGTATACAGTCCTGCTCCGAGACAAAGCCCAGCACACGGCGATGATCATCCACCACCGGCAAACCGGTAACATGATTGGCCAGAAGGGCTTTCACCACCCTGGTGACCGGCGTACCACAGCGTATCGGTTCAATGTGGTTCCACATCACTTCAGATATTTTCAATGAGCGCATCGACAACTTCCTTTCAGACAGAATAACGGTGCCCGATTGAGCACTTCCATACCCTAAACATAGGCAAAGCACACAGAAATGAAAAACCGGCGTTATGAAAACGGTTTACATCGGATAATTGTCGACTAAACTCAATGGGTTATGCCCTTTCAGGGCTCAATAATCCTGATTCATCCGTGGTAAACAGTGGGAGAACCCATGGAAGCCATTTCCAATTTTGTAAGTGAAATCAACGGACTGGTATGGGGCCCTCCCATGCTGGTGATGATTCTGGGCGTCGGCCTGTTTCTGAGTATTGGCCTGAAATTGATGCCGATCATGAAACTGGGCGCCGGTTTCCGCCTGATGTGGAGCGGCCGGGCCCGCGGTGACGAGGATGACGGCGATATTCCCCCGTTCCAGGCCCTGATGACCGCACTGTCTGCCACCGTGGGTACCGGTAACATTGCCGGTGTTGCCACCGCAGTCTTCCTCGGCGGCCCCGGTGCGCTGTTCTGGATGTGGCTCACAGCCCTGGTGGGCATGGCCACCAAATATTCAGAAGCCGTTCTGGCGGTTCGCTTCCGGGAAGTGGACGAGCGCGGCAACCACGTGGGCGGCCCCATGTATTACATCCGTAACGGCCTCGGCAGCAAGTGGGCCTGGCTAGGCATCCTGTTTGCGGTGTTTGCCTCTGTGGCCGCCTTTGGCATCGGTAACACGGTTCAGGCCAACTCCGTCGCCGATGTGCTGGAAACCAATTTTGGCCTGCCCCACTGGGTAACCGGTGTGATCCTGATGGTACTGGTGGGCATGGTACTGATTGGCGGTATCAAGCGTATCGGCCAGGTAGCCAGTGCGCTGGTGCCGTTTATGGCTGTGTCCTATGTGCTGATTGGCCTGATCGTACTGGCCATTAACGCCAACCAGATTCCGGAAGCCATCAGCATGGTATTCAGCTATGCCTTCAGCCCGGCTGCAGCCGAGGGCGGGTTTGCCGGTGCTGCGGTCTGGGCAGCCATCCGCTTTGGTGTGGCCCGGGGCATCTTCTCTAACGAAGCAGGTCTCGGCTCTGCCCCCATCGCCCACGCGGCAGCGCAAACCAAGAACCCGGTCAAGCAGGGCATGGTGGCCATGCTGGGCACCTTCATCGACACCATCATTGTCTGTTCCATCACTGGTCTGGTGATCATCACCTCCGGTGCCTGGACGTCCGGTGAAACCGGTGCCGCACTCACGTCCCTGGCCTTTGAAACCGGCCTGCCGGGCTTTGGTAACTACGTGGTGGCGATTGCCCTGGCGATCTTCGCGTTCACCA
This sequence comes from Marinobacter sp. tcs-11, assembly GCF_002049515.1. Lineage (NCBI taxonomy): Bacteria > Pseudomonadati > Pseudomonadota > Gammaproteobacteria > Pseudomonadales > Marinobacteraceae > Marinobacter > Marinobacter sp. tcs-11. The sequence goes on from NZ_LLYU01000001.1 coordinate 181,989, forward strand.
CCATCATTGGCTGGTCTTTCTACGGCGAGCGCTGTATTGAATTCCTGTTCGGTGTGAAGGCCATTCTGCCTTACCGGGTACTGTGGATTGTGGCCATTCCGGTGGGCGCCACCATCAACCTGGGCTTTATCTGGCTGGTGGCCGACACCCTGAACGCCATGATGGCACTGCCCAACCTGATCGCCCTGCTGCTGTTGAGCCCGGTAGTGTTCCGACTGACCAGGGAGCACTTCGAGAAGCAGAAGGCTCTGGGCGTGGAGTAATACCCTGTCTATGCAAGACGCTCACAAGGATGTGAGCGATCCGTTGGATGCGCCAGATCAAGTCCCCCTTGTAACTGGCGCATCCATCACCACAGTTACTCGTATACACTGATCAGACAACAACGGCGGGCAACGCCGGCGCAATACACGAATTTGCCAACAACCGTGTCGAAGGAGAGTAAGTATGAGTCTGCGTCTTGGAGATACTGCACCCGATTTTGAACAGGATTCCACCGAGGGCCGCATTCGCTTTCACGAGTGGCTAGGCAATAGCTGGGGCGTGCTGTTTTCCCACCCGGCCGACTTCACCCCGGTGTGCACCACCGAGCTGGGCCTGACTGCCAAGCTCAAAGACGAGTTTGCCAAGCGTAACGTCAAGGCCATTGCCTTGAGTGTCGACCCGGTCGATTCTCACCACGACTGGATCAAAGACATCAACGAAACTCAGGGCTGCACGGTCAACTTCCCGATCATTGCAGACCACGACCGCCAGGTGTCCGAGAAGTACGACATGATCCACCCGAACGCCAACGACAGCCTGACCGTGCGTTCGCTGTTTATCATCGACCCGAACAAGAAGGTTCGACTGATCATCACCTACCCGGCATCCACCGGTCGTAACTTCAATGAAGTGCTGCGGGTAATCGATTCCCTGCAACTGACCGACGAACACCGCGTGGCCACACCCGGCAACTGGGAGAGTGGCAGTGATGTGGTGATTGTGCCGTCCCTGCAGGATGAAGATGAGATCAAAAAGCGCTTCCCGAAAGGCTACAAAGCCGTGAAGTCCTACCTGCGGATGACACCAGACCCACGCGCTAACTGGAGTGGTGACTGATCCACTCTGTTGCGTTGAAGTTATCCGAGGGCAGGTTCAAACCTGCCCTCTTCACCGGCACTTACCAATGTGCCGGTACCTGCCCTTCCCGAATCCTCTGAGGATGATCTCCGACATCGACCCGCGCCAATTCAGTCGCAGTATCGATATCAATCACTGACATCTGGTCGGTACCACTCCAGGAGACGTAACAACGGTCGCCCGCTTCATTGGTCGTTACCCAATAAGGCTTCTCGCCGAGGCCAGTCAGTAACTGATAATCAAACGTTTCGCGGTCCACGATCGCCAGGTAATCACTCATCGTACCTGCCACACACAGAGCATCTCCGTCGCCATTCATGGCAATGCCGTGGTGAGCCGAATCATTGATGTAGAGTTCCCGGGGCAGGTCCGGCACAAGATTGGGTAACTCGGCCAATCGGGTGACCACGCCTTCTTCCATGTCGTACTCCACAAAGCCGTGCAGGAACGACAACTGAAAATAGAAGAAACGTTCATCCGGAGTATGAGCCATGGGCCGGATGGCCGGGCTCAGCTTGCCCAGGCCGGCCGCCTTCAGCTTATCGGCAAAATCGAACTGTTCAATGATCTCCAGTGAGTTGGCATCCACCACCTGAAAGCGGCGCTCACCCTTGGTGAAATCCAACAGATTCTTGTCCAGCGGTGTGAATACATGGCCAATGCTGGCGTGGTAGATCTTGCTGCCATCCCGGGAATAGACATTCTCATGGGGAGAATTCCCGGTGGGGAAGCGACCAATCTCGTTCCCGGTATTCACATCCAACACGTGAACCACATTGCCGGTAGAGGCCGAAACTGCGACCCGGTTACCATCCGGTGACAGAGCCATGTGGTCGGAACGGTAGCCCTCTACCTGAAAACGCCAGGCGATTTTCCCGGTCCCGGTCTCAATGGCAACCACATCGGCAAAACTCGGACGGGAGACAATCAGCAGCCGGCCATCCGGGGAGCTGTACATATCGTCCACATACTGATCGTTACCTTCGCCAATCAGGTAACGTACCGCTTTGAAGAACACCAGTCGTATCGGGTTGAAGAGAATTTCAGTCATACGCTGGCGCTTGTCGGGGATGCCATTGATGCGCCCCAGGCTGGTATAGGTCTCGGCATCAATCACATCGATCATGCCTTCCCAGTTATTGCCAACAAAAATGACATCACGTGTGTTCTCCTGGGCCAGTGCTGGTGTACCGGCCAGCGCAAGAGACGACGCAAGCAGCAATGTCTGAATACCGCGGCGGGCACGAGACTGTTTCATTCGTATCATGGTGAGTTCTCCGAACTATTGTTTTTGCTATTTATCAACTCGGCGAACACTTGTACCTTTTTTGACCAATCGCGCACATGACGCAAGCGACAGCAACTGCGTCATTTCGGTCAATTCCAGGTATAAAAAAAGGACAGGTTTTACCCTGTCCTTTCGTGAGTGAGGCCTAACTGCCGGTATCAGAACGCCGGAACAACCGCACCCTCATACTTCTCCTTGATAAAGTCTTTCACCGCATCGGATTTCAAGGCATTGGCCAGCTTCTGCATGGCTTCGCTGTCCTTGTTGTCCGGACGGGCGACCAGAATGTTCACGTAAGGAGATTCGGAGCCTTCAATCACCAGAGCATCTTCAGACGGGTTCAGGCCCGCTTCCAGCGCGTAGTTGGTGTTGATCAGCGCCAGGTCCACCTGGTTCAGGATACGCGGCAGGGTCGCCGCTTCCAGTTCCTTGAAGTCCAGGTCTTTGGGGTTGTCGGCAATATCACGCGGGGTCGCAGTGATCTTGCTTTCGTCCTTCAGGGTAATCAAGCCCGCTTTCTGCAGCAACAGCAGAGCACGGCCACCATTGGTGGGGTCGTTGGGGATGGCCACAACCGCACCTTCTTTCAGCTCGTCCAGAGACTCGATCTTGCTGGAGTAGGCGCCGAACGGCTCCACGTGAACGCCGGTCACAGTCACCAGATTGGTGCCACGGCCGTCGTTGAACTCATCCAGGTACGGCTGGTGCTGGAAGAAGTTGGCATCCATACGCTTCTGATCAACCTGGATGTTGGGTTGCACGTAGTCGGTGAACACCTTCACATCCAGCTCCACACCCTGTTCCGCCAGGGCCGGCTTCACGAATTCCAGCAGCTCGGCGTGGGGTACCGGAGTCGCGGCCACGGACAGTTGTTCTGCCGAAGCAGCGGTCGAGAAGGTTGCAACAGCGGCCAGAGCCACCAGAGTTTTCTTCAGGTTCATAACAAATCTCCTGCGTTAATTATTTACGGCTGAAATACAGAACCAGGCGATCGCCCGCCATCTGCAACACCTGCACAAAGATCACCAGCAGGGCCACAGTAATCACCATGACGTCGGTCTGGAACCGCTGGTAACCGAACCGGATCGCCAGGTCGCCAAGGCCGCCGCCACCAATAACGCCAGACATGGCTGCGTAAGACACCAGAGTAATGGCCGTTACCGTAATGCCCGCGATAATGCCGGGAAGTGCCTCCGGCAGCAAGGCACCAAAGATGATTTGCCGAACATTCGCACCCATGGCCTGGGTTGCTTCAATAATGCCCCGGTCCACCTCCCGCAAGGAGGTTTCCACCAGGCGGGCAAAGAACGGAGCACCACCGGCCACCAACGGGGGAATCGCGCCGGCCACCCCCAGGGAGGTGCCGATCAGCATTACCGTGAACGGGATCATCACAATCAGCAGGATGATGAAGGGCACAGAGCGCAGCACGTTCACAATAAACGACAGGATGGCGTAGGCCACCGGCTGTTCCAGCAACTGACGCTTGCCGGTCAGGAACAACAGCACACCTATGGGCAAGCCAATCAATACGCTGAACAACAGCGACATGCCCACCATCACCAGGGTATCCCAACTGGCCCAGCCAATTTCGGCCCAGTCCACGTTCCCCATAAGGCTTTCCATCAAGGCTTCCATCAGCGCACCACCTCCACATGAACTTCAGCGGCTTCCAGCGCTTTCATGGCGACCTCCAGATCGCCGCCCACCAACGACAGGGTCAACTGGCCGTAGGGCGTGTCCTTGATGTGATCAATCCTGCCCGAGAGAATACTGAAATCCACACCGGATTCCCGGGCAACACTACCAAGCAACGGTTTGTACGTGGATTCCCCCTTGAACGTCAGTCGCAGAATACGACCCTCGGCTTTCTGCAGATCTTCCTGCAACTCATCGCGATCGACGTTTTCGCTTTCGAACACAAAATCCCGGGTGGTCGGGTGCTGGGGGTGCAGAAAGACTTCACTGACCGGCCCCATTTCCACCACACGGCCGGCATCCATCACCGCCACCCGGTCACAGACACGGCGCACCACATCCATCTCGTGGGTAATCAGCACAATAGTCAGGCCCAGTTCCTTGTTGATGTCCGCCAGCAGCTTTAGTACCGACTGGGTGGTTTGTGGGTCCAGGGCGCTGGTGGCTTCATCGCACAGCAAAATAGTCGGTCTGCAGGCCAGAGCGCGGGCAATGCCTACCCGCTGTTTCTGCCCGCCGGATAACTGAGACGGATATTTGTTGGCATGATCGCTCAGGCTCACCCGTGCCAGCAGCTCATCCACCCGACTGCGAATTTCAGCCTTGGAATAAATGCCCGCCAGCTTCATCGGGAAGGCAATATTGTCAGCCACCGTCTTGGACGACAGCAGATTGAAATGCTGGAAAATCATGCCCACTTTGCGTCGGAAGGCCCGCAACTCTGCGGCGCTGTAGCGGGTGATGTCCTCGTCGTCGATCAGGATGCGACCGCCGGTGGAGGGTTCCAGTTTGTTGATCAGTCGGACAAGGGTCGATTTGCCCGCGCCGGAGTGGCCGACGATGCCGAACACCTCACCGGTCTCGATGGTCATACTGGTGGGATGCAGCGCGGGGATCGCCCGGCCAGCCACCTGGTACGACTTTTCTACCTGGTCAAATACAATCACGATCAGTGCCTTGCAGATGCGTCGTTAAAACCGGCGATTATAGCCTATTCAGGGGGCAAACCCGAATCCCGCCCGGTGGCCGGCAGGTGGGTAGTTGCCCTTACACCAAAAGGTACCTGACAGACCCGCACCCAGGTCAGCACGGTCAGCCGGGCCATCACGCTGATCGGCTTTGATGCCGTGAAGTCCATGGCGATTTCGTCTCTGATTGTCGATTCCCTGCTTAAACGCAATGATCGCCCCCACATGCTGCGATGCCTGGCCAGGGCGATTCACGCCACGGTACAGGCCCGCTGCCTGATGCTCAAACGTACCGAGCACGCCCTTGAAGAAGTCTTTATCGGCGCTTTGCTGATGAACATCGGCGAGACACCCGCCGCCATCCGTGACCAGCTCAAGGTGAATGCCTAGGAGGCCACCAAAGTGGCGGTTTCTCTCGGCATCCCGCAAGTGACGGCCCTGCTGCCGGGCAACCAGGAGTCAGCCCCCGATGCCCAGGCCCCGGCCATGGACTCCGATCTGCAACTGCAGATTCTGCGGGAGCTGACCCAGACCCTGGCGGAAAAACCGGACATCAATGAGGTCTGCCAGTTAGTGATTGAGGGGATTCACCGGGCCATCGGCATGCAGCGCGTAGCCCTGTTGATGACCGACCGCTCCGGCGAACTACTGGTACCGCGCAAGGTAGGTGGCCGCGGCACCGAAGAATGGCGTGAGCACTTCATCATCAAGAAAGATGGCACCGGCCCGCTCGGGTCACTGCTACCCCATGGCCCCTGCGCCGTCTATGAACCGCGAAAGCAGACCGAAGGGGTGCCCTACGATCGCTGGCTGGGGAAAGTACCGGCGCTGACAGGTTCGCTGAAAGCCAAGGGCCGGTTGGTAGGTTTGTTCTACGCGGACAATGCGGCAGCAGGCTATGTGCCATCAGAACAACAATTGGCAGCGTTTGGCCACTTTATCCAGAACGCCCAGTTGTGTCTGACCCTGATGTCAGTACGCTGACATCAGGGTCAGCCTGGTACAAACACTAGTGCAGCGAGCGCATCTGCCTCGGATAGAGGGCCGCACTGACTTCCGGTTCTTCCAGCAGATCTGCCAGTTCCCGATCCACGTCGGTTTCCTCGCCCTCATCCGGCAGCGGCTCAAACAGGGTGCTCAGCCAGGAGGCCACGGACGGCGCGTTATCTCGGTCGTAGTCGGTAGACAGCGCCTTGATCCGGCGGAAGCCGATAATGCGTTGGTGACGCGGGTCGCGGATCTGCTCGAAACCCCGCCAGTAGATGCGATCACGGGTGTGAAGTTGGACGAACAGGGTATCGATGGGGCCATTATCGTCATCCCGGGCGTCGTCATCAGTCGCCGCCTGCTCAGGCTCGGGCTGGCCTTCGGCCGGTTTGCGGCGGATGGTGGTCCAGGCCGGATAGAGCACCGCAACTGCGTCGGCCTCCACATGTTCCCTGGCTGCTCTCAGAATAAGCCCCCAGCGAGCCTTGTCGGCATCAGTCTCCAGTGAGTTGATAGGAAGGTCGTAGCTCTGATCACTGGACAGGACGATCGCCATCATCGGGGCGTCCAGTTCCCCCATGGCTTCAGCCTGCGCTACGGATACCAGATCGTCGATTGCCATCGATTGGTTCATAAGATGCTCGCCTCCTCGATGCCATCAGGGTGGTCAGGAACCGGTGTCCCTGACTAACAGCATAGCCTGTTCCACATGGAAAGATAAACGTGGAGTTGGTCACCGCGGATCACAACCCCCGGAGAAGGTTTTTTCTTCGACCTCAGAAAGCATCCTCAAGGCGCTCGTAGTTGCTGAACCACGGATTCGCCTCTTCCAGTTGAGCAGCAACCTGCAGCAGGCGGTCTTCACCACCGTGGGCCGCCCCGAACTGCACCCCCACAGGCAGCCCGTCACGGGTCCAGTGCAGGGGTACCGACATCGCCGGCGTTCCCGTCAGGTTGGCCAGCTGGGTGAATGGCGTCCTGGCCAGGCTTTCCAGAGCCATCTGGTCCACCTGTCCACTCTTGTGCACCAACTTTCCGGCTTTCAGACCGAGCATCAGCCGGGCCACCAGTTTCAGGTGAGCCGGTGTGTCCATTTGCCCGATCCGGGCCGGTAACTGGCCGGTGGTGGGACACAGATAAAGATCAAAACGGTCGAAATAGGCCCCCAGAGCCCGGGCGAAATCGTTCCACTGCTGGCGCAGGCGAACATAGTCTGGCAGCGGCATGGTGCGCCCGAGCATGCCCAGCAGCCGGGTTTCCAGCTCAAAGTCCCGATCGATGGCGCCGAATTCGGTTTTCGCGCGCTCCATGAGGGCAGACACCTCACCGAAATAAAGCGCCAGGTAGCAACGGGCAAGGGCGAGTCCATCGAATTCCGGGCGGGCGTATTCTACGTTGTGGCCCAGGGATTCCAGCAGGCGGGCCGTTTCTTCGACTGCGGCGACACATTCCGGCGCCACCTCGGTGTCATAGGGTGACGAGGTAAATACGCCGATTTTGAGGCGGCCCGGTGACTGCTGCATCAGGTCCGCCCAGGGGGCTGATGGCTCTGGAATGGTAAACGGGTCGCCACTGGCCGGGCCGGACAGCACATCCAGCATCGCGGCGCTGTCCCGGACCGTGCGGGACACCACATGATCGGTAGACGCTCCGGTCCAGGCCTCACCGGCGTATGGGCCAACGGAAATCCGGCCCCGGGACGGTTTCAGCCCGAACAAGCCATTGTAGGCTGCCGGAATACGAATGGAGCCGCCACCATCGTTGGCACCAGCCATGGGCACAATGCCAGCCGCCACCGCAGCGCCGGAACCGCCACTGGAGCCGCCCGGCGTGCGCTCGGTATCCCAGGGGTTACGGCTGGGGCCCCACAGCGCCGATTCGGTCACTGCCTTGAGGCCGAATTCCGGGGTTGCCGTGCGACCAAGAAAAACCAGCCCAGCCTCCCGGGCACGGCGCACAAACTGGGAATCCCGCGTAGCGACGTTCTTCAGCAGAGCCCGGCTGCCGTATGTACAGGGATGCCCGGCCTGCTCCTGTGCCAGATCCTTGAGCAACAAGGGCACCCCGGCGAAGGGGCCCTCTGCAGAAAAATCCTGATCCATGGCCTCCGCAAACTGCGGGTGGCAGATGGCATTCAGGCGCGGGTTCACGGCGCTGGCACGGTCGATAGCGGCCTCGGTCACTTCCCGGGAGGTGACTTCACCCCGGCGAATCAGATCGGCCAGGGCCGTGGCATCGTAACGGAGATATTCGGACGGTTTCATTGGCAACCCTGCTTGTTGTTCTTCGGCGAAAGTCCCCTGGACATTCCCGTTATAAACCGGAAACTCAGGAGCTTACGCCAATACCAGAGTGAGTTCCATGAGCCTGATCGTGTTTCCGGAAGCCCTGAGCACCAGCGTGATTGTGTTCCTGCTGATGGCGTCAGCGGTTACCTCCATGATAACCGCCACCCTGGGCGCCGGCGGCGGTGTCCTGCTGCTGGTACTGATGGCATCCTGGCTGCCACCGGCGGCGATCATTCCTGTTCACGGCATGATTCAGCTCGGTTCCAACAGTGGCCGGGCCATACTGACCTGGCATCATATCGACTGGAAGGTGATCGCCGCCTTCGCCCCGGGGGTGCTGGCCGGTGCCGGACTGGGTGCCTGGTTGCTGGTCGATCTACCGGCTCATCTGTGGCAACTGAGCATTGCCCTGTTCGTGCTTTACCTGTGCTGGGGCCCCGGGTTGCCCAAGGCCTCTTTTGGCCCGTTCGGCGTGTTTATCGCTTCTGCCATCACCAGTTTCGTGAGTCTGTTCGTGGGCGCTACCGGCCCCCTGGTGGCCGCGTTTATCAAGCAGATTCACACCGACCGCTTCCGCACCGTCGCCACCTTTGGCACCGCCATGACCCTGCAGCACGCCCCCAAGGCCCTGGTGTTCGGCGTAGCCGGTTTTGTGTTTTCGGAGTGGCTGCTCTTTATTCTGGTCATGATCGCCTGCGGCTTTGCCGGCACCTGGCTTGGATTGCACCTGCTTAAATCCATCAATAACCGGTGGTTCCACACCGCCTTCAACATGGTACTTACCCTGCTGGCGTTCCGCTTGCTCTGGCAGGCAGCGCGTTCTGCTGGCTGGCTTGGCTAATGCCGGTCACCCTCGTCCGGCAGGGCAATGGATACCACACAGTTCCGGCCCCGGGATTTGGCGATGTAGCAGCCTTCATCAGCTCGTGCCATCGCCTCTTTGGGGCCGTTGTCGTGAGCTGAAACCGGCGTCAGGCCAATACAGACGGTGACGCCGAACTGGCGACCGTCGTGTCTTATTTTCAACGCCTGGACCTTTGCCCGGATACTTTCAGCCAGAGCTTCGGCCCGCGCCATACCACAGGCTGGCAACAAAATAGCGAACTCATCCCCCCGAGGCGGGCTACCGTATCCGACTGGCGTACGGCCTGTTTGAACACCTCCGCCAGCCGCTTCAGCAGATCATCGCCAACCAGGTGACCACCTTCATCGTTGACTGGCTTGAAGTGGTCCAGGTCGATCATCATCAGTACCGCAGGCACCGGTTGCCCGGGCGCATCCGCCAGCGCCTTGAGCAATGAAGCGGTAAACGCCCGCCGGTTCAGCAACTGGGTCAGCGCATCGTGGGTGGCCTCCCAGGACAATCGCTCTTCTTCGCGCCGGCGTTCGCTGTCATCCCTGAGCACAAACACCAGCCGTTCCTGCCGCTCTCCTTTGCGCATATGCAGCATGGTCAGATCGATGTCGTAGATCCGTCCGGCCAGGTTTTCGAGGGTTACGTAGCGATTGTCGATTTCGTCTCCGGCCAGAAAGGTGTCGTAAACCAGTTCTTCATTGTCGTGGCGGATGGTGACGGATTCGAAAAAGTTATGGCCCACACAGTCATCTTCCAGCGCCAGAAAACTGCAGGCGGCGCCGTTGGCGTAGCGGATAGCCCCTTCGGTATCCACCATGAGCACCCCTTCCTGAAGCACGTCAAGAATCGAATCCGCCCGCTGCTGTTCCTCGCGAATGGCCCGTTCAAAGCGCATTTCCTGAGTCACATCCCTGACGGCGGTAATGGTACCAATGGCCTGGTCCGGCAGGTCGATCACCGAGGTAATGACATCCACCCAGACATAACCGGGCAGACGATAGGTTAGCAACCTCAGCCGGCTCCTGAAAAAGCTGCGGCGTACCAGAACATTGCGCCACCCTTTCATGGCCTTGTCCCGGTCTTCGCTGGCGACGGTTTCAATCAGGTAGCGATGGCGGAGCCAGTCCTCGGGGCGACCGACAATATCCAGAAACGCCGGGTTCACGAACTCTATACGGCCCAGGATATCAGTGTGTACGATGCCGATCGGTGCATTGCTAGTGAGGGACCGGAAGAAGGCCTCGCGTTCGGCCAGTGACCGGAAAATCTCATCCCGTTCCTGCCGCACCTGGTTGAAGACTTTGGCAACGTTGCGGATCTCCGACCCGCCCACCTCGGAAACAGGCTCCTCCCGCTCACCAGTGTGCCGCTGATATATCTGAACCCCGAGATTGCGCAACGGCGCCAACAGCCGGTAAAAGATCCAGAAAGCCAGGGGCGCCAGTATTGATACTACCGCCAGCAACGCCCAGCTGAAGCCACCGGTCATCCTCAGTGCCGGAGCAAAGGCCTCACGCTCGGGCCAGACCGCGGCCACAAACCATGGTACCAGCGCCATTTGCGCATAGCCGGTTATGGTCCCGGTTTTCCGGCCCGGATGATCGTGGGATGTGCCCTCGAAACCGGACATCGCCTGCAGTAAAGAGGGGGACGATTTGCTTACGGGCACCATCACCTCTCCCGACAGACCATCAGCAAGCACGATGCCGTTTTGCGTTATCAGGCGCAGATAGCCGGTCTGGCCCACCCGGACACTGGCAAATTCACTCATGAAATTGTCGCCCTGCAGCAGAATCAGCCCGCCAATCATGCCGATGAATCGCTGTTTTGCATCAAACAGGGGCGCGGCCACCATAACGCCGGGCTGCTCATCAATTACGGTAATGTAGGGAGCGCTGATAATGGGCGACATCCGGCTGACCAGATCGGTGAAGTAGGGGCGCTGCGAGGCATTGAAACCGGGTACGTAATACGACGCCGGGGAAGCTGCCAGTAACCGACCATCGGCATCGAGAATAAAGGTGGCATCGAAAAGCTGGAGCAGGGCATCCTGATTACGCAGCAGGACCCGGGCCCGGTTTTCCAGCACGATCTCGGTAGAGGGGAAGCCTTCGGCCACCAATGTCAGTACATCCAGTCTTTCCGACAGCTTCAGATCCAGTTCCCTGGCGACCATTCCGGCAATGGTTTCCACTTGACCATACGCCATGTCCTCCAGCTCGGCCCGACTGAGCAGCCACCCGATGGCCGCAATGACAACCGCGGATGTCGCCACAAACACCACTACCAAAGCGACCGCTCGGTTGACCAGGCTGCCGAACCATTTTCTGACCAAATCAATCACTCCCGCTGCTCAGGCTCTCAGGCACTGGGCGCCCCTCACGAACACCAGATAGTTGCAAACGTCACCGAAAGTCTAACAAAGGCGGGCGGATACGTCAGATCGAGACTTGAAATTCTACTGATAATCGTTATTATTTAGGTCTATTTTCGTCTCGCCGGGAATATCTGTATGGATTCCATCACTGCCACTTCCGCATCACTGTTCAACCAAGGGCCACTCGGCCAACTGGTCGAAATGGGCGGTCCAGTCATGATCGTTCTGATCGCCATAGCCGCCATTGGCGTGATCACGTTCTTCTACCTGATGCTGTTCGGAACCTTCTACGCCCCGCGATTTACCCGAAAGTTGCGCTACCTGGTTCAACAATGGCAGGCATCCCCGGCCCAGACTTCCCCGGAAAAGATCAGAGCCGACGCCGGCTTGCTCGGGCGCACCAATCCGCTGATGCATCTGCTGGTCAACACCATGACCGCCAGCAAGAGCAATCCGAACATCAGTGCGGTGCGGGAAACGGCAGTACGGGATGCGCAAGCGGCGCTGGAACCGTTCGAGGCCCCGTTAAAAATCATCGAAGTGATTGCTGCTCTGGCCCCGTTGCTGGGCCTGCTGGGCACTGTAATGGGCATGATGGAGGCATTCAGCGCGATGGCGGCGACCGACGGCCGCGCCAACGCCAGCCAGCTTTCCGGTGGCATCTATGAGGCGCTGACCACGACGGCCGCAGGTCTGGTGGTGGCCATTCCCTTTGCGGCTCTGGCGGCGTGGATCGAATTCCGTCTACGCCGGATTCACAAAACCATCAACAGTGCCCTGGTCAGCGTCTTCAACGTTTTACCTGGCAACGAGCAGGCCGCTCAGGCCGAACCAGCTACACCGGTGGCCGAACCCCGCTCTAATAGAGCAGCAGAGACTGACCGGGGTTACTCGGTCGGCGATAATCAGCGGCTGGCTCATGCAGCTGGTTGACCCCCGGCCAAACCGCCCGATTCCCATCCGGATAACACCACTGATCGATGTGGTGTTCATCCTGTTGGTGTTCTTTATGCTCACCACCCGATTGCTACCGGTAGATTACCTGGAACTGGCGAACAATACCGGCCAGCAGAGCAGTGCCACGGGCGCCCCCCTGCCAGAGCTCAGGGTCAATGCCAATGGCACGGTACGCTGGAAGAAGAAAGACTTCGACCTGGCGCAGCTGCTGTCGACGCTGAACGCTGAAGGGGTAAGCGAAGCCAATCTCGCCACTACGCCCGATACCAGCCTGGCCCATTTCACCCGGACCCTCAGTGCGCTGGATAACGCCGGCATTGAACCTCACTGGAAGCGTACAAACACGCCTGACTCATGACAGACCTGGTTCCACCTCCATCAACCTCCGGCAAGGGCCTTCTGGAACGTGTTGAAGATGCGTTGCTGCCCTTGATCAATCTGGTGTTTCTGCTGCTGATGTTTTTCATTGTAGCGGGACAACTTACCAACGAACCGCTGCCAGAACTGCCTGGTACCGAGCAGAGTCCGGAACAGCAGGCACCCGAGGCCGACATGATGATTCAGGCCGATGGCCAATGGCAGGTCGAAGGCAAGCACCAGACCCGCGAGAGTCTGCTTGCCGCGCTACCGGCTCCGGATGAGAACGTACCCTTGAAGATTGCGGCGGATCAAAGCCTGACCATGGCCAATCTGGAGGATTTGCTGAGAATATTGGAAGAGGGCGGTTATTCGGAAGTTCTGCTGCTCACGGAGCCTGCCACATGACAACAGCAGGTCGGCTACCCAAAGCCCTGTTCCTGATCATCGCCATGATCGCAACCGCCATTACAGCGGTCCTGGCCACGCCCGAGGAAACCCTGGAGATGCCGGTTCTGGGTGACAGTGCCGTGAACACCGCCCCCGCAATCAAGATCAATCTCGCCGGCAGGAAATCGGTAGAGCCAAAGCCGGAAGTCGCGCCGGAACCCGAACCGGCTCCAGAGCCAGAACCGCAGCCCAAGCCAGAACCCAAGCCAGAACCCAAACCAGAGCCCAAACCAGAGCCAAAGCCGGAACCGAAACCTGAACCCGTGCCAGAACCAGAACCTGAGCCAATACCGGAACCTGCCCCCACACCGCAGGAACCAGAATCCAGCACCACCGAGGCCGTGGCAGAAAGCCCAGAACAACCTCAGGGCGAAGAAGCGGACAGTAACACCAACCAAAGCGCGGTACCTTTACAGAATGCCGGTCAGTCATCACAGGTAGACAGCTACCTGAGCAAGCTCAGCCGGCATCTGGCGCGCTATTACGAGTATCCTCGCCGTGCCCGCCGGCTAGGCCAGGAGGGTACACCGGTGATTGTCTTCGAGTTCCGGCGCGATGGCTCGCTGGTGGAACACTCGCTGCGCGACAGTTCCGGGCACTCATTGCTGGACGATGCTGCTTTGGCCATGCTGGCGCAAGCTGCGCCTCTGCCAGCCGTGCCGGACTCCATGCGCGGCAAGTCCTTCACCTACGCTCTGCCAGTCCGTTTTAATCTGCGCTGACTCACTCCCTGCCAGGCACCAAGGAAAGGCAGGGCGCACTCTGCCGGTGCGCTGGCCAGCAATGCAGGCACCAAACCGCAACCGACGCCCCACTCAACCTGTTGATTTTTAAATCAAACCCTGAAAGCTTCCAACACTGGCACACTCTCTGCTCAGACATCCTCAGCAGATAGCCTGTTCATCTTCATTCAGGCTGCCCGCGCACATTCTGTTCAGACGACGGCGTCTACTCATTCCTGTCCCTACCAGGCAGGCAATGAGGGCGCCGTTTTTTGTTGGCTCCAGATAACCAGAAAGCGATCAGGGGAACACACTATGTCTTACATCATGCCTTCGGAGTTCGTCACCAAGATGGTGGACGCCGGTGAATCGAAAATCTACATGGCCACCCGGGATGTCCTGATCCGGGCCTTTATGGCCGGGGCCATCCTGGCACTGGCGGCGGTATTCGCCATTACCGTCGGCGTACAGACCGGCAGCCCGCTGGTCGGCGCACTGCTGTTTCCGGTCGGGTTCTGCATGCTTTATCTGATGGGGTTCGACCTGCTCACCGGGGTGTTCATGCTGACCCCGCTGGCCCTTCTCGACCGACGCCCCGGGGTGGATACCCGCGGCATCCTTCGAAACTGGGGCTGGGTGTTCCTGGGTAACTTCGGCGGCGCCCTGACGGTTGCCACCATCATGGCCTTTGTTTTCACCTACGGTTTCAACACCGAAGCCGGAGTGGTCGGGGACAAAATTGCCTCTATCGGCAAGGCCCGTACCCTGGGTTATGCCGAACATGGTGTGGCTGGCTGGTTCACCATCTTCCTGCGGGGTGTACTGTGTAACTGGATGGTATCCATGGGCGTGGTGGGCGCGATGATCTCCACCACGGTCCAGGGCAAGGTACTGGCCATGTGGATGCCGATCATGCTGTTCTTCTACATGGGCTTTGAGCACTCCATCGTCAACATGTTCCTGTTCCCGTTTGCGCTGATGATGGGCGGCGAGTTCAGTATCATGGATTACTTCATCTGGAACGAGATCCCCACCGTTCTGGGCAACCTGGTAGGTGGCCTGTCCTTCACTGGGCTGACGCTTTACGCCACCCACGTTCGCACCGCACCCAAGCGCACCCTGACAACAGACTACCGCGAACCCGTCAGCGCCCGCAGCGCCTGATTACCACTAAGGCCCCGCCGGTGCCGCACACACCGGCGGGCTTCAGTGGCTCATATTCATGTCCAACTGCGAACAGCTCACGATAGAAGCCGGACAATTCAGCAGCGCCGGCCGGAAACCCGCCAATCAGGATTTCCATGGCCTGCTGATACCCGACAATCACCAGCGCCACAGCAAGGGAATTGCGGCAGGAATCGCCGATGGCATCAGCTCCAGCAATGTCAGCCAGATCGCCAGTGAAGCGGCGGTGGCCGGCTTCCTGAGCGACTACTACTCAACCCCCGAGAGCTGGTCGGTGAAACAATCGGCCGAACGGGTGCTGAGGGCAAGCAATGCCTGGCTGCACGCCCAGACCCGACAAAGCCGATATCGCTATGACCAGGACCGGGGCTACGTCTGCACCTTCAGTGCCCTGGTTCTGAAATCCGCAACGGCGCACCTGTTTCATGTGGGAGACGCCCGTATCTACCGGCTTCAGGGCAACACGCTGGAACAACTCACAACCGACCACCGGGTCTGGCTTTCGGCCGAGGAAAGCTGCCTGAACCGGGCTCTTGGACTGAGCCCGCAACTGGATATCGAGTATCGCAGTCTCGCCCTGCACCGGAACGACGTGTTTCTGATGATGACCGATGGTGTTTACGAACGGCTCTCGGCCGGTGATATCACCCTTTGCCTTGCCGACAACGGGGACGATCTGGATCACGCCGCCCGGTCGCTGGCCCAACTCGCCCTGGAAAGGGGAAGTGAGGATAACCTGACGGTCCAGGTATTGCGGGTAACCCGGTTACCCTCTCGGACACAGGACACCAGCGCCCAGAAAGCCTATCGCGAACTGCCATTCGCGCGCGAGCCCGCTCCCGGTGAGGTGCTGGACGGCTACCGAATCATCCGGGCCCTGCATATCAGCAGCCGAAGCCACGTTTACCTGGCCAGGGATGAGAGGTCCGGGAAGCAAGCCGCAATTAAGTTCCCGGCGATGGAGTTGCGGCAGTATCCGGATGAGCTGGAGCGATTCGTTACTGAACGCTGGATTGCCCAGCGCGTTCAGAGCCCCCATGTGGTTGCCATCTTTGCCCCGGAGCGTCCGCAAAGTTGCCTGTATCTGGCTACTGACTTTGTAGAAGGTTGTACCTTGCGGCAATGGATGCTTGATCACCCGCAGCCAGATCTGGAAACCGTGCGACAACTGGCCGAGCAGATTATCCGGGGGCTCAGGGCCTTCCACCGGCTGGAAATGGTGCACCAGGATCTGAAACCCGAAAATGTCCTGATCACACCGGATGGCCGCGCCATGCTGGTCGATTTCGGAGCCACCCGGGTCGCCGGTCTGGAAGAAGCGGGCAAGCCTGCCGCTTGCTATCCGGTTGGAGCCGCCCTCTACTCGGCGCCGGAGCTCTTTCTCGGCGAACCCGGCAGCTGGCAGTCGGACCAGTACGCCCTGGGCGTGATTATCTATCAACTATTAACCGGGCGCCTGCCCTACCATACCGATGTACCCCGCATCCGCACTCGCAAACAACTACAGGCTCTGACATACCGGCCCGCCAGGGCCTGGCGTGAAGACCTGCCGCCGTGGCTGGATGCCACCCTGGCCCGGGCTACCCATCCGGAGCCCCATCGCCGCTACCCGGCGTTATCGGAACTGCTCTACGAACTCCGACACCCCGGACGAGACTGGCGTGCCCGACACCATCCACCTCTCATGGAGCGGCACCCGGTGCGTTTCTGGCAAGGCGTCTCGGCCCTGCTCCTGCTGGCACTATTAACCTCCCTGGCCAGTGGCTCCTGGAACTGAGCCCCGGGCCATTTATTGCCCAGCCAGCAAAAGCTCGCCCGCCCGCCAAGCAACGCCTTGCCCGAAGACACTCAGACATTGCCCGAACTCCACGTAACTAGTTGTTATATCGCTACATTCAACAACTGGCACGGCGATTGTTATCTATTATGCCGTCCAGGGAACATCCTTGGGACACTCATTCACAACATTGTCATGGAGCAGACTATGCCAACTCCTTGTTATATCAGCATCGAAGGCCAAACCCAGGGTAACATCACCGCTGGCGCGTTCACTTCCGATTCCGTAGGCAACATCTACGTTGAAGGTCATGAAGACGAAGTGCTGGTCCAGGAATTCAGCCACGTTGTTACCGTTCCGACTGATCCCCAGTCCGGCCAGCCTTCCGGTCAGCGCGTTCACAAGCCGTTCAAGTTCACTTCAGCCCTGAACAAGGCCACTCCGCTGATGTACAACGCCCTGGCGTCCGGCGAAATGCTGCCGAAGGTAGAGCTGAAGTGGTACCGCACCTCGGTTGAGGGCAAGCAGGAGCACTTCTTCTCCACCATCCTGGAAGATGCCACCATCATCGACATCAACTGCAACATGCCCCACTGTCAGGACGCTGCCAACGCGGACTTCACGCAGCTGGTTACCGTGTCTCTGTCCTACCGTAAAGTCACTTGGGAGCACGCGGTTGCAGGCACCTCTGGCGCTGACGACTGGCGTTCACCGATCGAGGCATAATTTACCCAGGCCTCAGCGTTATAATGCCCCGGCGTTCGCGAGATCGCCGGGGCATTAGCTTTAGAACTTCAAGGAATGAAGAACATGAGCGACACTATCACTGAGAATGATGTCGATATAATTCAGGCAATCATCAGCGCATTCTACGGACAGGCTAATGCCCGCCTCTTTACATCATCTTCGATTACGGATGAGACAATCATAAGGGTGGTTGAATTACTTGCCGAAATGGAAGACTGCAGCACATGGATTGATGCCGTTCCAAACCCTCAGGATCTCCTTTGGCCAGCAAATAAGCTTAGAAAATGGGCGTTACGTGTTATCAGAAAGTCGGGGGAGCCCTTTCTCCTGGGTAACGTACGCATTAACATGATGTGCAAGCGTTTTCGCGCGGTTCAATTCAAGCCTCCTATTCTCGACTCTTTGAACTGAACAGGGATCCGTTTGATGAAAAAAACTATCGCTTTCGGGTTTGTGCTGGTCAGCCTGCTCTCTGGTTGTGCTGCTACTGGCCAGACACCCATTGAGTTTCACACCTCCAATCACCTGACATTTGAGCTCGGTAACGGTCGATTTGATACGATTGATGTGCAACCTTTTGAAACCCAGCTTTGGCTTGGTTCCGCAATGGTTGGTTCGTTGATGACCATGGAAACCAGCCCAGATTTTGATACCGCCGTTGACGAGGTCAGGCAAGGATTTAATGAAGCACAAAGATCCTCCGGCAAGGTCGTTCAGCTGGATTTGGGTAACAGCGCCTACGGCTTCTCAGTCGCCGTCAATGGATACACCACTGCATTTATCGCCACCTCAAAACATCCAACTTCGTGGATTACCATCAGTACTCAGGATGACATTTTCGAAGAAGTTCTGTCTTCATTGTCTGTTAGCAAAACACGCGAATGATCAAGGGGGCATTTGGATGCTCTTCAATTCGGAATCCAGGGAACTCAGGCAATCCACTCCCGACCAATAGCCGCAAACTCCACGACCAGCTCAAAAGCGTTTTCACACTTCTTAAGAAATGCTCCCATCCGGCGGTGAAGCTACCCATCCGGGCTTCTAGGGCATTGGACAACACGCAAAAAGCTTTGCAGTGGAATGGCTAGGGAAGACTGCGCTAGTTTTGCTCGAAGGCATTGCGCAGCCGCACATTGAAGTTCTTCAAACGACCGGGAAAATCACATCCCGCTTATCGGTACGGTTAGAGCCATCGTTCATCTCTTTCGGCTATGCGGTTTAGCAATCCCACATACTTGGAGCCTTGAATGCACTGAAGGCGCTCCAACAGCGGCTACTAGATATTGCCTACCAAAATAGAACTAGCCATCGGCCTGCAGACTCCACAATCCGGGTGGGAGCCAGATTTCCCTCGGAGCATCCGTGCCTTGATTCGCCATCACAGGCCCTAGAAACTCAACCACCGCCTCTACAACTTCCGAAAATGCCTCCGGCACATGATCCTGGCCAAGGCGTTTACGGAAAGCCTGCCACTGTAGCTGTTTGCTGTCCACAAAAGCGGCAGAAAAGGGATTGGTTTCAGGAATTTCGGTCCCGCGTTTCTGGAAGGTACCGTCAACCGCACTCTTGAGGTTTTTCGACTGGAATTCGTGTTGACGAGACATCAGCCAGATATCGTAAAAGTCCTTCATCCGGCTGTTCAGCTCACCCAGATTCACCATTGCCTGGAATTTCTCGGCAATAGACGATTCAGGTGTGTAGCACTGAATCCGTGCAGCGGGAAAATCCAGTAAGGTTGGAAACTCCAGCCAGGAGGGGAACGGAAATACGGGATCGCCAAAGCCAATATCCAGTTGCATCGGAATTCTGGCGTTGTCGAGAAAACCAGTGAAGGTCACCCTCAGTCCCTGATAGTCTGCATCTTCGGTGATGGCTTCTGCCTTCAGGGTATCTGGATCGAAATGCAAACCGTCATCCATCACTTCAGCAGCAATGATTTCTTGTACCTGGTCCAGAATCGCCTCAGGTTCGTTACTGGTCTGGCCCAGCATATCAATATCCCGGGTCGGTCGGCTGGTCTGCCCCTGCATGGCCCAGAGCATCAGTGCGCCCTTCAGGGTAAAGCAGCCGCTGTGGGGCGATTGGCTCAGCCGATACAGAAACCGCTCCATGGCGTAATACTGCAACAGCTCCTGAAAGGGGCGCTTTTCAGCCCGGGATTTATTCAGCAGTTTCTGTCGAACAGACGCGGCGGTGTTCGTTGCCATCGCGATCTCCTTTCACTTTGGTTATTCCGTTGATTGACTGATTCCATTCACAACTTGGCTTCCACATAGGGTGCCATAACAGTGGCGACCCGGCAGATTCGGGCGTATTCCATCAACTTGCCCGGCAGAAAGGTTTTACGAATGCGATAAAGCTCCAGCGCCTCAAGCACCACATCCATGCCGATACGATTCCGGAACTTGAAACAGTCCGCCAGGGTTTTCTCCGGGTTGTAAACGTTCAGGGTAATGCCATCTACATCGACCTGCTCAATGCCTGCACTGAAGGCTAGTCCGGAGAACCGGTACCCGGCCACCGGCGGGTAATCCAGAACCGGGAGACGGGCATCCCTCGCCACCGCCAGATGCACCTGATGGGGAATCTGTGTGGTGATGCCATGCCAGTCCAGCGCGGAAATCAGGCAAAGCACTGCACTTGGGAACCGAGTAGCGGCGGCCACCAGATCCGGGTTTTCGATGGGCGGCAGATCCGCCAGTCGGTACAGACCACGGCTGACCGGCTCTATCAGCCCCTCATCCCGGAGCTGATAGAACTGGTACCGACTAAAGCCCCGCGCCAACGCTTCGCTCAAGCGGAGCTGGCCTCCTTGCTTTTGGAACAGGGCTTGAAGTAGTACCCGGGAAGATTGGGGAGAACTGGAATCAGACAAACCGTCACCACTTAGCAATATCTGGTGACAGTTTGTCTGATTATCGTTTAGGGTTCAAGCGGCAGCTTCGTCGACGCTGCCCGACGCATCATACTCCGTGGAGGGAGGTGAGTCGGGATCAAGGCATTCCAGGGACAGTTTACCGGAGATCAGGCCGAGCACCGGAGTGGCGTATTCGCTGGACTTGAGATCAGAGTTAGAGAGAGCCTCTAGACAACTCTTCCAAATCGGGCCATAGCAATTTGTAAAATCGCTGGTTAGTCTATCCATCCATGCAATCACGTGACTGTTTTTTAGCGCCAATCAAGACTCATGCCTCAACTACCTCCGAATGCATATGCCATCGGCACCCTCATGTGCCAGACCACCCGGGACATTCTCTGGACGCCGGCTGAAGGCTGGGTTCAGCAGGCAAATCCGGGCGCCGGGCTGGCATTGCGGGTCGGCTCGGGCCAGGCCACCTACCACCGTTTTGATCCTCGCAAGAAACAGCACCTGATTACCTACGGAGCCCGGATGATCGCCGCCAAGCATCAACCGGCCACCGCCCAGGGCTGGCTATCAACCCGGGAGATCCGTGGCCGGGGTTATTTCGGGGGCGAGGTAACTGTGCTGAACCTGCTGGCGCATACCTGCTGCCATGAGTTTGCCCATTTGCTGCAGCACAGTGCCGGGCAACGGCATTACGGCTCCGTTCACAACCGGCATTTCTATGAGGCCCTGGACGATCTGCATCATAGCGGTGCAGCCGACGCTACCCGACGGCACCTGTCCGGGCTGGCCAGCGACTGCGGGATAGAGCTAGCCAGTACACCCTTTGAATTTCCGAGTCCCGCTGCGGAGTACCGGCGCTGGCAGGTGGGGGATTCGGTGGTGTTCGGCGATGGCCGGCGCGAGAAGCGAGGCCAGGTGGTACGCGTTAACCGCAAGACCTGCACGGTGACTGTCAGCCAGCATGCCCGGATCCTTCGCTATCGGGTACCATTGTCGCTGCTTAGGCGGGCGGCCGCGGCCTGATTCAGGCAGGTTCCCGAGCCCCTGTGCGCGCCAGCAGGTCCCGGATCTCCGGCAGACAGGAGCCACAGTTGGTGCCACACTTCAGCTGCTCACCCAGTGCTTCGGAGCTGGCCATGCCCTGTTCAATGGCCTGGGCAATCTGGTTCTCACCCACGCCAAAACAACTGCAGACAATCGGCCCTGACGCTTCCCCTTCCACTATGCCTGCCGCCAGTAACGAGCGGCGTTGTTCCGACGCCAGCTCACCTTTGCCAAAACAACTGTCCAGCCAGTCCAGATCCGGCATGGTCTGGGCACAGGGCTCAACCAGCAACACGGCGTCCAGTCGATCGCCACTAAGCCAGGCGGCCCGGTAGCGCTGTCTCGCCCGGTCTTCCATGACCAGTTCCGGTTCCCGCGAAAAACAACGTTGCCCCCATTCCCGCCAGTTCATTTCGTGGCCCCCGGCGAACCACCAGCCGTGACTGTGCGGCAGGCGCTGGCAACTCCAGTAGGCAAGAGCGGTGTGGTCCAACGAGGCAAGGCGGGGATCACGCAGCAATAGCCTCGCCTGCCAGCGGGTCACCAGGGGCCGGATGGTCGCCACACCATGCTTGCCTTCTGGCTGACCGGAAATGGGATCCACAACCGGACGGATCAGGCTGGACGCCAAAGCGGAGGAGGCAAACCGGCCATTCCAGTGGATGGGCACAAACACTTCACCTGTGCGCTGGCCGGTGCTGCCCCGGACCCGGCCAACGTAGCCCGCATTGCCCGGCCCACGCAGCACCGCCAGGGCACCTTCAATCAAACCAAAGCCGGCAATATCCGCCGGGTGCAACTCTATGAACGGCTCGCTGCGATGGGCAAACAGCCTGGGTGCCAGGGCCGTTCGGGTCATGGTATGCCATTGGTCACGGATTCGGCCGGTATTCACCACCAGCGGGTACCGGGGTCCAGGTAGCTGCCCGGGCGGCAAACTGGACACGGGCACCAATCGTGCCCGGCCATCCGGCGTGGGAAATTGCCCGTGCCCAAACAGCCGACGGGTTTGCAACCAGGCCCCGGGGTTACCCTCCGTGACCGGCCACTGCACCGGCGCCAGCTCGTCATACTCCTGGTTGCTGAGTTGAGACAAGGCGGAGATATTGAACACACGCTCGCCTCCGTTACCATAACCGGACAACACCGCATGTTCGCGAAAGATATCGGCAGGGCATGTGTAATCGAAAGCATGAGCATGACCCAGAGAACAGGCAACGTCCCGAATAATCTGCCAGTCCGGCCGGACCTGCTCCGGCAGGGGCAGAAACCGGCGTTGGCGTGAAATGCGCCGTTCGGAATTGGTCACCGTTCCATCTTTCTCGCCCCAACCGGCAGCCGGCAAGAGAATATCGGCAAACTGCGTGGTATCGGTCTGGGCCACACAATCCGAGACGATCAGAGTCTGGCAACGGGACAATGCCTGGTGAATACGTTCGCTGCCCGGCAGGCTGACTGCGGGGTTGGTGCCCATCACCCAGAGTACCCGGATCTCTCCCCGATGGACTGCCTCGAACAGGTCCACCGCTTTATGGCCGGGACCACGGGCCATCTTCTCGCTGTGCCAGAAATCCGAAACCCTGAGCAAAGCGCCTGGCGTGTCATAATCCATATGGGCTGCCAGAGTATTGGCCAGCCCGCCAACTTCACGGCCACCCATGGCATTGGGTTGTCCCGTCAGCGAAAACGGGCTCGCTCCCGGTCGGCCCACCCGGCCGGTAGCCAGATGGCAGTTAATGATGGCGTTGGCCTTATCCGTACCAGCAACCGACTGATTAATACCCTGGGAAAACGCGGTCACTGTCCGTCCGGTGTCTGCAAACCATTGATAGAAACACTCCACCTCTTCTACTGCCAGATCGCAGCCCCTGGCCACCGCTTGCACAGAAGGCGCGCAGGATCGTGCGATCGCCAGGGTTTCCTCGAAGCCGTTACAATGCTCTGCAAGGTAGTCCTCCGCCAGGGCTCCGTGATCGTGTAGCCAGACCAACAGGCCATTGAACAACAGGGTGTCGGTTCCGGGGCGAAGCTGAAGGTGCAGATCAGCGAGATCCGCTGTCGCTGTCTTTCTGGGATCGATGACCACCACTCTCCGTCCCTGACGGCGCGCAGCACTCATTCGCTGGTACAGTACCGGGTGGGCCCAGGCGACGTTGCTGCCCGCGAGCACCAGCAGGTCCGCCAGCTCAAGATCCTCGTAGCAACCGGGAACACAGTCCTCGCCAAAAGCACGCTTATGTGCCGCAACGGCCGAGGACATGCACAGTCTGGAATTGGTATCCACATGCGGTGTGCCGATGAACCCCTTGGCCAGCTTGTTGGCAATGTAATAATCCTCCGTGAGTAGCTGCCCGGAGAGATAGAAGGCCACGGATTCCGCGCCATGCTCACGCACCGAATCGGAAATGGCCCCGGCGACCCGGTCAATGGCTTCCTCCCATGTCACCTCATAGCCCGCGATCTTTGGCACCAGCAAGCGGCTGGTATCCTCCAGCGTCTCATGCAAGGCAGAACCTTTGACGCAAAGCCGCCCGCCATTGGCCGGGTGCTGATGATCGCCTTCGACATGGCCAGGGGCGGCCAGAACACCGCAGCCAACACCACAGTAAGGGCAGGTGGTGGCAATAGAGTCCGCTGGCGTGTCGTGGTGTTTCATGCTGTTCCTCGCTCTTGAACCAAAAAAGCCCACCACCCGGTTTCCGTTTCCAGAGCCGGGGGGCGGGCTTCGTTGCCTGTGTTGTCTGCCATAAAAGAAAGCAATTAGGGGGCCAGCGCACGATTTGATGTCTCCAAGGGCCTTGAATGGCGCCTGGTGCGCCTGTCGAAGCCAGTTGCACCGCTAAATAGCTTCCTTGAAAAGCCTATCGATGGGCGTTCACCTTGGTGCAAAGGGCGATTTTCTGCACCAAAACCACCCCGGCAAAGCACGGGCTTCCCCTGCTGGAACGACCAGGGCTCCCGCAACTTACTGAAATACATGAATAGTCCTGGATGGCACGGCTTGTGCTGAGTGATTAGTGAACCATCACGACATCACAGCTCTCATTTACAGGCATCGGCGCCTGCTCTCCGGCAACGGAGGCAGGCGCTTTTTTTTGCGCGTCTGAAATGAGAGAACCGAGAGGCATCACGATGAAGACAGTGAACCATTATGTTCGACCTTTACTGACCGCCACCCTGATCGGCCTGAGTTCCCTGGCCCAGGCCGATATTGGCCCGGCGGAGAAACCCGATCTCAAGCTTGGCTTTATCAAACTCACGGATATGGCGCCCCTGGCGGTTGCCTGGGAACAGGGCTACTTCATGGACGAAGGGTTATTCGTAGAACTCGAAGCCCAGGCGAACTGGAAGGTGCTGCTGGACCGGGTCATCACCGGTGAACTGGATGGTGCCCACATGCTGGCCGGCCAACCCCTGGGCGCATCCATAGGCTATGGCACCCAGGCCGATATCATCACCGCCTTCAGTATGGACCTCAACGGCAACGGTATTACCGTGTCCAACGACGTCTGGGAAGCGATGAAACCAAACCTGGAAATGGAAGGCGATCATCCGGAACACCCGATTTCAGCCAGCGCGCTGAAGCCAGTGGTTGAGCAGACCCGCGCCAACGGCGAGCGCTTCCGCATGGGCATGGTGTTTCCGGTGTCCACTCACAATTACGAACTGCGTTACTGGTTGGCCGCCGGTGGCCTGAATCCCGGCTTCTACGCGCCCCAGCGCGGCGATACCAGCGGCACCATCCAGGCCGACGTGCACCTCTCCGTGACACCGCCGCCCCAGATGCCCGCCACCATGGAAGCAGGCACCATCCAGGGCTACTGCGTGGGCGAGCCCTGGAATCAGCAGGCGGTTTTCAAGGGCATCGGTGTGCCGGTGATTACCGATTATGAAATCTGGCCCAACAACCCGGAAAAGGTGTTCGGAGTCACCGAAGCCTGGGCCGAGCAGAACCCCAATACCCACCTTCGGTTACTGCGGGCTCTGATCCGCGCAGCTTACTGGCTGGACGAAAACCAGAATGCCAACCGGGAGGCCGCCGTGGACATCCTTGCCCGCCCCAGCTACGTGGGGGCCGACAGGGAAGTGATTGCCAACTCCATGACCGGTACCTTCGAGTATGAAAAGGGCGATGTCCGGGAAGTACCGGATTTCAACGTCTTTTTCCGCTACCACGCTACCTATCCGTATCCGTCTGATGCAATCTGGTACCTGAGTCAGATGCGGCGCTGGGGCCAGATTCCCGAAGCAAAATCCGACGACTGGTATATGAAGACCGCAGCCCGGGTGTATCGGGGCGATCTTTACGCCGAAGCCGCCCAGTCACTGATCGAGGACGGCCTGATGACCGCCAGTGATTTCCCGGACTTTGCCCAGGAGAATTTTGAACGCCCCATGCAGGGTGAGCTGATTGACGGCGTCCCTTTCACTCCGCGCGAACCCAATGCCTACATCAACCGTTTCAGTATCGGCCTGAAAGGGTCGGAGACACCGTAAGGGAGGGCCTGACATGACGACGTTAAGCGCAAGAATCAGTCAGTCCATGGCCAGTGGCAGCCGCCAGCTACTTTCCGGTCTGCAACCGGGCGAATGGCTCAGCCAGGGCAAGCAGCTGCTGTTACCACTGGTTGGTATTCTGGTCTTCCTGGGCTTCTGGCATCTGGCCGCGCCACAGGTGGAAACCTCCCTGGGGGCCTTTCCCGGCCCGGTGCAGGTGTGGGAACAATCCGGGCAACTGTGGCAGGAGCATATCAGCCAGCGGGAGCGGGCCGATAAGTTCATCGCCATGCAGGAGGAGCGTAATGCCCGCATTCTGGCTGACAACCCGGAGGCAGACGTCCGTATCCGGGCTTACCCCGGCGCACCCACCTTTCTCGACCAGGTGGTCACCAGCCTGCTGACGGTGCTGGCCGGTTTCGCCCTGGCGTCGCTGATTGCAGTACCTCTGGGCATTGTGTTTGGCCTCAACCGGTATTTCCAGGCGGCGGTGAACCCATTGATACAGATCTTCAAACCGGTCTCTCCGCTGGCCTGGCTGCCGCTGGTGACCATGGTGGTATCGGCCACCTATGTCAGTGACGATCCAATGTTCGAGAAGTCGTTCCTGACCTCGATGATTACGGTCACTCTGTGCAGTCTCTGGCCAACACTGATCAACACCAGCGTTGGAGTGGCAGCGGTAAACCCCGACCTGCTGAACGTCTCCCGGGTACTTCGGCTGTCGTTCTGGACCCACGTTCGCAAGGTGGTGTTGCCTTCGTCGGTGCCGATGATCTTTACCGGCTTGCGGGTGTCGCTGGGCATTGCCTGGATGGTGCTGATTGCCGCCGAGATGCTGGCGCAGAGTCCGGGGCTGGGCAAGTTTGTCTGGGATGAGTTCCAGAATGGCAGTAGCCAGTCTTTGAGTCGGATTATGGTGGCGGTGCTGGCCATCGGGTTTATCGGGTTTTTGCTGGATCGGGTCATGCTGTTGATTCAGCGGAAGGTGGCCTGGAATGAGTGATCCCGTTCTGGAGCATGCCGCACCGGGTGGGTTACGCCTCCCGAAACACGCGGCGAGTACCCCGATGGGGTCCAGCCCGCAATCACAGATTGCGGTCGTAAAACCGTCGCGTGGAGCTGTGCTCCACAAACGCTCGGTTTTACCCATGTACGCTCCGCAAAAACATCCATGTTTTTGAGGGTTTCGGGAGGCGTAACCCACCCGGCGCTCCGCTTGCTTTTGAGGTGAATTCCATGAGTAAACCACATTTAGAACTAACCGGTGTTGAAATGGCGTTTGATACGCCGAAAGGACCGTTCATTGCCCTGGACAATGTGAACCTGAAGATCCAGAAAGGGGAGTTTGTTTCACTGATCGGCCATTCCGGCTGCGGAAAATCGACGGTGCTGAACATTGTTGCCGGGTTACTGCAGGCCTCCAGGGGTGGCTGTGTGCTGGATGGGCATGAGGTAAATTCGCCCGGCCCCGAGCGGGCGGTGGTGTTTCAGAATCATGCCCTGATGCCCTGGTTAACGGTGTATGAAAACGTGGAACTGGCAGTTCGGCAGGTGTTTCGCAAGTCGATGACCCGGCAGGAGCGCAAGGACTGGATTACCCATAACCTGGAACTGGT
The DNA here is from genome assembly GCF_002049515.1 of Marinobacter sp. tcs-11. Lineage (NCBI taxonomy): Bacteria > Pseudomonadati > Pseudomonadota > Gammaproteobacteria > Pseudomonadales > Marinobacteraceae > Marinobacter > Marinobacter sp. tcs-11. The sequence continues at coordinate 209,797 of NZ_LLYU01000001.1, forward strand.
GAATATGGCCCACGCCGCCAACAAGCGGCCGGGCGAGATTTCCGGGGGGATGGCGCAACGGGTGGGCATCGCCCGGGCATTGGCCATGAAACCCAGTGTGTTGCTGATGGATGAGCCGTTCGGGGCGCTGGATGCCCTGACACGGGCCCATTTGCAGGATTCGCTGATGGAAATACAGCAGGAGCTGAACAATACCGTGATCATGATTACCCACGATGTGGACGAGGCGGTGCTGTTGTCCGACCGCATTATCATGATGACCAACGGCCCTGCCGCCACGGTGGGGGAGGATCTGCACATTGATCTGCCAAGGCCTCGCAATCGTGTGGCCCTGGCGGATGATGTCAAATATGTGCATTACCGGCAGGAGGTGTTGTCGTTCCTTTACGAGAAGCAGCGCAAGCTGGAGTCACTGAACAGTCGCCGCGGCAGCAATGCAAAACCCGAGGCGCCGGCAGCAAAACATTCAGCTTCGGCCTGACTTTATGCCGGGGCGGGGCGCCCCGTCCCGGCCTGGTTCAAGTATCAGCTTAAGACCCCTGCCATGGATACCAGTGCCCGGGCGACTTCGGGCAGTCGCTTGCCCTGATCCATGGCCAGTTTTCGCAGCAGGCGGTGGGCTTCGTCATTGCTGATGTTGCGGTGTTCCATCAACAGCAGGACGGCCTTTTCCTGGGTACGACGATCTTCCAGAGCTTCTTTGGCGCTCTGCAATTCTTCAGACATCTGACGCAGGCGGCGAGTCTGTTCCTGGACCAGGTCAAAGATGGATCGGCCTGATTGCTGCCCGACACCTTCCCCGACCCACGCGTCGGCAGCTCCGGCCTCTACACCGTTATCGCAAACCACCAGCACGGGCGTTGTGGAGGCATGGCGTTGTTCCAGCGAGGCCAGCAGGGTCTCCTGATGAGCCAGGGAGTGGCGCGCTTCGGTATAGCGCTCCACGCAGCGATGGTGGAAAGCGCTCTCAACGGAATCCTCAATCTTCTTCAGATCGTCCATGCGCTCTGTCATCAGATTGAACCAGCGGTCGGCCATGTCTTTATCCAGAGACTTATAGGGCCCGACCGAAACGGCCATCTGTCGCATCCGCTCAATTTCCAGTTCCCGCGGGTGAGCGCGCAGGGCTTGCCAGAGCGACAGGCTCTCCTCACTGGCGAAGCCGACAAACACCTCAAAACACCGCTCCTGCGCTTCAACCAGGTGCATCATGCGCCGTGACAGTGCGTTATCGAAGTGTCCGCTGGAGAACCCCGCGGAACCTGCGGCCCGCTCCTGACCACAATATTCCTTTCCGTTCATGACATGCACCATGGCCACAAGCAGTCCCGCAATCGAAGGTTCTGCCACGGTTTCTGCCGCTTCGAAAACGACCGTAATCAGTTGATGAATAGTGTCGCAGAACCACTCCGTGGCCTCCGAAACACTGGCCTCCTGGTCATTCACCCGCTGCCGCAGCCCGGGCAGTTGGTCGAGGCTGTGCAGGGCGCTGGCGATGTGCCCGAGCAGTGGGCTGCTGACCGGATGGGTGGTGAGATCCTCCTGAATGTCTGCCAACGCCCGCCGGAAGGTAGCGGCCAACTGGTCGTTTTCCTTGACCATGGCGGTACGTTCCCGGGCAAAGCGTTGGCAACCGGACCCCAGATAAAGATTGGTGGCGCCTCGCTCCCGTTGCAGGCCATGGACCAGATTGCCCACGCTCTGCACCAACCGCCCCATCTGCAGAAAGTACTCCAGATTACGGATCTCACACTGGCGGGAGGCCATCAGAAATTCCGCAGCAGTCGCTGTCGCGGTCATACGGGGATGGCGTTTGGTGTTCATGGTGCAGCTCCTGGTGTCGGTACACAGTTGGTTCCTTTCTACCCGGACTGCAGCAATTTACAGGCCAGTCATTCCGGCCCAATCATCGTGCGTTTCGCCCCATCCCGGGGCACCCTTTTGATGCCCACGAGCCGGACTCTTTCAACGGACTCACCTAAGCCATTGAATAATAAAGCCTGAAAAAGTTGGCACGGAGATCGCAAACACTTAGACAAGGACGACTGTCCCGGCCATGGAATCAGGCCGGACCATCAGATCATTGTTGTTGGCATTGGTGCCGGACCATCTGTTCTCTTCGGAGAGCATGATGCTCCGGCTTTTTTCGTTGCTGGAGGCACTCAGTTCCATGGAACACACACAGGATAACCCACTGGTGATCTGCGGCCATGGCATGGTCGCGCAGCGGCTGCTGGAGCAACTGGTAGCCCAGGGGCATCCGTTCAGTCGCATTGTGGTGTTTAACGGTGAGCCCTTCGCTGCCTACAACCGGATCCAGTTGTCGTCATTGCTGGCCGATCAGATTCAGGAAACCGATCTGGAACTGAAACCCTGGCAGTGGTTCCACAAGCACCGAATAGAGGTGCACCAGCATGAGCCTGTCACCCATATCAGTCCGGGCCAGCGCCAGGTAACAAGCGCCTGTGGTCGCACCCAGTCCTATCACACGCTGGTGCTGGCCACCGGAGCACAGCCCTCCCGCCTTGGCCTCCCCGGTGAAGACCTTGACGGCGTGATGAACTTCCGGGACCTGGCCGACACCCGCACGCTGATCCGGCAGGCAAAGTCACACCGTCGGGCCGTGGTCATCGGCGGAGGCTTTCTCGGTCTGGAGGCGGCCGAAGGGCTCAGGACCCGGGGCATGGACGTTACGGTGCTGCACCGCAGCGGTCATCTGCTCAACCGACAGCTGAACCCGATCGCTGGCGATATCCTGAAGCAGAAGTTACAGCAGCGGGGGCTGAGTATCCGAACCGGCACCTCGCCGGTCTCCCTGCTCGGTCGGAATCAGGTCCGCGCCGTGGAACTGAGTGACGGCACGGTACTGGCCACGGACCTGGTGGTTATTGCTACCGGTATTGAACCCAACAAGGGATTGGCAGCTGACGCCGGCCTCAACTGTGACCGGGGTATTCGAGTCACTCCGAACCTGATGACGTCCAACCCGCATATCTACGCACTGGGTGAGTGCTGTCAGTTTCAGGAACACACCTTTGGCCTGGTCGAACCCGGTTACGAGCAGGCCCGGATCCTGGCACAGCTTCTTTGCCAGGTGCCGGGAGCCAGAGCATTTGAGCCCGGAGAAGTCGCCACCCGACTGAAAATCAGCGATCTGCCCATTTTTTCCTGTGGCCGGGTAGTCCCCGGCGAGCATACCGAAATTGTTGAATGGCAGGACCGAACCCACGCGGTCTACGGCCAACTGCTGCTGGATGGCAACCGGCTCGCCGGCGCCATCCTGCTGGGCGATACCGCCAACGGGCCCTGGTACAGCGAACTGATTCGCTCCGGCGCCGATGTCTCCCGCTACCGGGACACTATCGCTTTCGGCAAAACCTATTGCGACGCAGCAGCCTGATCCGCTGCTATGAGAGAGGACAAGACTATGAGCAAACAGACCCTGATCGTGATCGGCAACGGCATGGTTGGCCATCACTTCCTGGAACAGTTCAGCCAGTCTCCGGCCGCTGACGCCTATAACATCGTGGTTTTCGGCGAAGAAAAGCAACTGGCCTACGACCGGGTGCACCTGTCGGAGTACTTCAGCGGCTCAAGCCATGCAGACCTGGCCATGGGCACCGCGGACTGGTACACCGACCAGGGCATTGATCTGCACCTGAATGAGCCGGTGACCGGCATAGATCGGGACGCCCGGATGATCACCACACCCAAGGGCGAGTACACCTACGATCAACTGGTGCTGGCCACCGGCTCCTACCCGTTCGTACCGCCCATTAAGGGCAACGATCAGGATGGCTGCTTTGTGTACCGAACCCTGGACGATCTGGATGCCATTCAGGCCAGTGCCCAGTCGGCGAAAACCGGTGTCGTGGTGGGCGGCGGTCTGCTGGGGCTGGAAGCGGCAAACGCCCTGAAAAGCCTGGGCCTGCAGGCCCATGTAGTGGAATTTGCCCCGCGCCTGATGCCTGTGCAGCTGGACGATCAGGGTGGCGCCCTTTTGCGCCAGAAGATCGAGGATCTGGGCGTGCAGGTGCACACCGAGAAGGCGACCACGGCCATTGTGCCGGGCAGCGACGCGCGGCTGAGGATGAACTTCGCCGACGACAGCCATCTGGAAACCGATCTGATTGTGTTTTCCGCCGGCATCCGTCCCCAGGATACCCTGGCCCGGGCCTGCGGCCTGGAGGTGGGCGAACGCGGCGGGATTGTGGTCAACAATCAATGCACCACCTCAGACCCGAACATTCACGCCATCGGCGAATGCGCACTCTGGAACAACCGTATCTTCGGTCTGGTGGCTCCGGGTTACACCATGGCGCGCACCCTGTCGGCCGCTTTGAACAAAGACACCAGCGCGGCCTTTACCGGTGCCGATATGAGCACCAAACTCAAGCTACTGGGGGTGGATGTGGGCTCCATCGGCGATGCCCATGGCCAGACCCCGGGTGCACGCAATATCCGTTTTCACGATGAGCAGGCCGGCCACTACCGGCGCATGGTGGTGAGCCAGGACGGCAAGACTCTGCTGGGCGCCATTCTGGTAGGCGACAACGGCCCTTACGATACCCTGCTGCAGTACGCCCTCAATGGCATTGAGCTGCCAGCCAACCCGGAGGCGCTGATTCTGCCGGAAAGCGAAGGAGGCGCGCCTGCCCTGGGGGCCGACGCCCTGCCGGACAGCGCCTCCATCTGTTCCTGCCACAACGTCACCAAGGGCGATATATGTGGCGCCATTGACGCCGGCTGCACCGATCTGGGCGGCGTCAAGGCTGAAACCAGGGCCAGTACCGGTTGCGGCGGCTGTGCGGCTTTACTGAAGAAGGTGGTGGACAGCGAGCTGGAAAAGCGCGGCGTGGAGGTGTGTACCGACCTTTGCGAACACTTCCCCTACACCCGACAGGAACTGTTCCATCTGGTGAAGGTGAACGGTATCCGCACCTTCCGGGGTCTGCTCAAACAATACGGCAAGGGCCAGGGCTGTGACATCTGCAAGCCAACGGTGGGCTCCATTCTGGCCACCTGCTGGAACGAGCATATTCTGGCCACCGACCACGTGCCGCTACAGGACACCAACGACACTTTCATGGCCAACATGCAGAAGAACGGCACTTACTCCATCGTGCCACGCATTCCGGGCGGCGAGATTACCCCTGAAAAGCTGATTGTGCTGGGCGAAGTGGCCAGGGAGTACGATCTGTACACCAAGATCACCGGCGGGCAACGGGTGGATCTGTTCGGCGCCACCCTGAGCGAACTGCCGGAGATCTGGGAGAAGCTGATCGCCGCCGGTTTTGAAACCGGCCACGCCTATGGCAAGTCCCTGCGTACGGTGAAGTCCTGCGTGGGCAGCACCTGGTGCCGCTATGGCGTGCAGGACAGCGTGGGCATGGCCATTACCCTGGAAAATCGCTACAAGGGCCTGCGGGCGCCGCACAAGGTGAAGATGGCGGTGTCCGGCTGCACCCGTGAATGCGCGGAGGCCCAGAGCAAGGATTTCGGGGTAATTGCCACGGAGAAGGGCTGGAACCTGTATGTGTGTGGCAATGGCGGGATGCGGCCGCGGCATGCGGATCTGTTTGCCACCGATCTGTCGGATGAGGAGCTGATCCGCACCATCGACCGGGTGGTGATGTTCTATGTGCGCACGGCGGACCGGCTGCAGCGGACGTCGGTCTGGATGGAGAATCTGGAAGGTGGGCTGGAGTATCTGAAGCAGGTGGTGCTGGAGGACAGCCTCGGTATCGGCGAGGAGCTGGAACAACACATGTCGGATCTGGTGGAGACCTATCAGTGCGAGTGGAAAACCGCCGTGGAGGATCCGGAGAAGCGCAAGCGGTTCCGGGAGTTTGTGAATGCGCCGGAACAGAAGGATCCGGTGCAGCAGTGGACTTCAGAGCGGGGGCAGCGTCGGCCTGTTTTGGAGGTGGCTTCTTCGTAGCCTTCTGGTTTGGGGGCGGAGCGCGGGAGCCGGATTCATTTTCTTCTGGAAAAAATAACTCGCTTTGCTCAGACATCTTTTTTCCTGCCAGAAAATGAATCCGGCTCCCACGCTCACGAACATCTGTGGGATAGGAAACTTAACGACCTTGGAATTTGGAGACTTTGCTATGAAAGCTCGGACTTGTTGGGAAGCAGTGTGCACCGTGGACGATCTGGTAGCTGACTCCGGCATTGCGGTTTGGACCGAGGACGGGCCGGTGGCGGTGTTTTATCTGCCGCACCGCCTGCCGGCGTTGTTTGCCATCAGCCATACCGATCCGTTCAGTGGCTCGAACGTGCTGGCCCGAGGCATTACCGGGGATATCAACGGCGAGCCGGTGGTGGCGTCGCCGTTGTACAAGCAGCATTTCAGCCTGCGCAGCGGGCAATGTCTGGAAGACGAGAACATGCAGGTGAAGGTCTATCCGGTGTTGCTGGACGGCAACCGGATCCGGCTGGAAGTGCCGGTGGCTCAGGCGGCGTCGGTGGCCGCCTGAGGTTCGCTCACATCAGCTGATGAATTCGACGTTTTCCGACAGCGGCGCCCTTGGGCTGGTGAGCTGGTTCACCGGGCTGTCGGGGTTGGCGTAGCCGATGGCCATGCCGGCGAAGACTTTTCGGTGTTCGGGCAAGCCCAGGAATTCGCTGATGGTTTTCGGGTACACCGACCAGGATTCCTGGGCGCAGCTGTCCAGGCCTTCGGCGCGCAGCAACAGCATGATGGTTTGCAGGATCATGCCCAGATCGGACCACTGGGGCGGGCCCATGTTGTCGTCGACGGTGCAGAACAGGCCGACCGGAGCGCCGAAGAATTCGAAGTTGCGTTTGAACCATTCGAAGCGGGCGGCTTTGTCTTCCCTGGGGATGTCGAGCCGGCGGTACATGAGTTCGCCGATTTCGAACCGGCGGTCGCGGTAGGGCGATTGCAGTTTTGGTGGGTAGATTTCGTATTCCGGCACTTCGTTGAAACCTTTGCTGACCTTCTCCTGCATCAAGGCTTTGAGTCGGGCCAGAGCATCGCCGGTGACGACGTGCAGATGCCAGGGTTGCAGGTTGCCTCCGGATGGCGACCGGGTCGCCGTTTCGATTACCGTTCGAAGCGTGGCTTCAGGCACCGGGGTATCCAGAAAGTCCCGCACCGAGCGGCGTGACACAACAGCCTGCTGAACATCCATAGGCAAGACTCCACATCATCCAGAACATTGGGTTGGGAACACAATCCTGCATCCAGTATGCGCACAACAGCCGCGCTTGACCACCTCCCGGGCGCCGTATAGTCTGCGGCGAACCCCATAGGGAGAGCCTCAGGTTATGGAAGATCACAGTCAGTTTCGCCTGCTATCCGAGCGACGGTTCCTGCCATTCTTTGTCACCCAGTTTGCCGGTGCCTTCAACGACAACCTGTTCAAGAATGCCTTGTTGCTGCTGGTGACCTACAGCGCCGGGGGCCTGTTTGGCCTGTCGTCGGATGTGGTGGTCAATCTCGCCGCGATGCTGTTTATCCTGCCGTTTTTCCTGTTCTCCGCCATCGCCGGCCAGGTGGCGGACCGGTACGAGAAATCCACGGTTATCCGCTGGATCAAATTCGCCGAGGTGGTGATCATGGGCATTGCCGCGGTCGGTCTCTGGTTTGGCTGGTACGAGGTGTTGTTCCTTCTGCTGTTTCTCACCGGCGTACAATCCGCGTTTTTCGGGCCGGTGAAGTACGCGATCCTGCCCCAGGCCCTGAAAGAATCCGAGCTGGTGGGTGGTAACGCGCTGGTAGAGATGGGCACGTTTGTGGCCATCCTGGTGGGTACCCTGATGGCCGGCGTGATGATGAAAGCTGCGGCTCCCGGCCCCGTGATTGCCATCGCCGTTGCGGTGCTCGCGGTGATTGGCCTGGTGGCTGCCTGGCGGATTCCCAGGGCCGAGGCGGCAGCGCCGGATCTGCGTATTGGTTTCCGGCCGCTGCAGGAAACCTGGAAACTGATGGCCATTGCCCGGGACAATCACAATGTATTCCTGAGCATCATGGCGATATCCTGGTTCTGGTTTCTGGGTGCCGCCTATCTGACCCAGTTTCCGAACTTCGCCAAGACTCACCTGATGGGTGACGAAACGGTCGTCACCTTACTGCTGGCGATTTTCACCATCGGCATCGCCGCCGGCTCCATTGCCTGCGAGCGGCTGTCCGGCCACAAGATTGAACTGGGGATCGTACCCATCGGCTCCATTGGCCTGAGTTTCTTCGGCATCGATCTGTTCTTCAATATGCCGAAGCAGCCAATTCCCTCAGACTGGTGGCTGATCATAACCGATCCCCATTATCGCCAGGTGGCCATTGACCTGTTGGCCATTGGTATCTTTGGCGGCCTGTTTATCGTGCCGCTGTATGCTTATGTCCAGCAGGAAACACCACCGGCCACCCGGGCCCGCGTGATCGCCGCCCTGAATATTTTCAACGCCCTGTTTATGGTGGTCAGCGCGCTGCTGGGCATGCTCATGCTCGGCCTGTTCGGGCTCACCATTCCCGAATTCTTCCTGGTGCTGTCGATCATGAACCTGATGGTGGCGGCCTACGTGTACCAGCAGGTACCGGACTTTGCCCTGCGCTTTGTGATCTGGGTCCTGTCCCACACGATTTATCGGGTCACGCACCACAACCTGGACCGGATACCCGAGCAGGGCCCCGTGCTGCTGGTGTGCAACCACGTCTCCTACATGGATGCCCTGGTGATCGCCGGCGCGGTACGGCGGCCCGTCCGATTCGTAATGGATCACAACATTTTCGCGACACCGGTCATGGGCGGTTTCTTCCGCCTGGCCAAGGCTATCCCCATTGGTCCGAAATCAAAGGTGCCGGAGATTTACGAAGCCGCTTTCGACCGCATTGATGAAGAACTCGCAGCCGGCCATGTGGTCTGTATTTTCCCGGAAGGCAAACTCACCAAAGACGGCGAAGTCGATACCTTCAAGCCCGGTGTCGACATGATTCTGGCCCGGCGACCGGTACCGGTGGTGCCAATGGCACTGCGCGGCCTCTGGGGCAGCTTTTTCAGCCATTGTGGCGGGCCGGCCTTCAGCCATTGGCCACGGCGGTTCTGGTCCCGGATTCATCTGCTGGCTGGTCTCCCGGTCTCGCCCCACGAGGCCAGTGCCGAGCGCCTGGAACAAAAGGTCAAAGCGCTGCGTGGAGATGCACAATAGTCTTTTCGCCGGGCTTTTTGGTGGTGCTGTTACCAAAGCCAATTTTTACCCGCTCGGAGTGGGGTAGTATCGGGGCATAAACCAAGAACAAGGATTGCCCCGTGACGCCCCTGAATCCCACTGACCAGCTCTTTCTCTGGCTGGAAAAACGCCAGCAGCCCATGCATGTGGGCGGCCTCCAGCTGTTTTCCTTCCCCGAAGGCGCGCCGGACGACTATGTCGCGCAGCTGGCAGATCAGCTTCGGCAGAAGACGGAGGTGACCGCCCCCTTTAACCAGCGCCTGAGCTATCGCCTGGGCCAGCCGGTATGGGTGGAGGATGAGCACCTGGACCTTGAGCATCATTTCCGCTTCGAGGCGCTGCCCACACCCGGGCGTATTCGGGAGCTGCTGTCGTTCGTATCGGCGGAGCATTCGCACCTGATGGACCGGGAGCGCCCCATGTGGGAGGTGCACCTGATCGAGGGCCTGAAAGACAGGCAGTTCGCGCTCTACACCAAGGTTCACCATTCCCTGGTGGACGGTGTCTCGGCCATGCGCATGGCCACCCGGATGCTGAGTGAAAACCCGGACGAACACGGCATGCCGCCAATCTGGGATCTGCCTTGCCTGTCACGGGATAGGGGCGAGTCGGACGGACACTCCCTCTGGCGCAGTGTCACCCATTTGCTGGGGCTTTCGGGCCGCCAGCTCGGCACCATTCCCACCGTGGCAAAGGAGTTACTGAAAACCATCAATCAGGCCCGGAAGGATCCGGCCTACGACTCCATTTTCCATGCCCCGCGCTGCATGCTGAACCAGAAAATCACCGGTTCCCGTCGTTTCGCCGCTCAGTCCTGGTGCCTGAAACGGATTCGCGCCGTGTGCGAGGCCTACGGCACCACGGTCAACGATGTCGTGACTGCCATGTGCGCAGCGGCTCTGCGTACCTATCTGATGAATCAGGATGCCTTGCCGGAGAAACCACTGGTGGCCTTTGTGCCGGTGTCGCTACGCCGGGACGACAGCTCCGGTGGCAACCAGGTAGGCGTCATCCTGGCGAGCCTTCACACCGATGTGCAAGAGGCCGGCGAACGACTGTTAAAAATCCACCATGGCATGGAAGAGGCCAAGCAGCGCTACCGGCATATGAGCCCGGAGGAAATCGTCAACTACACGGCCCTGACCCTGGCGCCGGCCGCCTTCCACCTGCTGACCGGGCTGGCGCCCAAGTGGCAGACCTTCAATGTGGTGATTTCCAATGTCCCCGGGCCATCCAGGCCCCTGTACTGGAACGGGGCGAAACTGGAAGGCATGTATCCGGTGTCTATCGATATGGACAGACTGGCCCTGAACATGACACTGACCAGCTATAACGACCAGGTGGAGTTCGGCCTGATTGGCTGTCGCCGGACCCTGCCCAGCCTGCAACGGATGCTGGACTACCTGGAACAGGGTCTGGCAGAGCTGGAGTGCAACGCCGGTCTGTAATCAGGCCAGCTGATCGGCCCGGTTACGCTCGGAAATCTGGCTGTTCAGGGTCCAGAAATCGTACAGCACACCGATGAAAAACAGGCCGCCGGTGAGCAGGTACAGGATGCCGGTGAGCCATTTGCCCATGTACATCCGGTGCACCCCGAAAACCCCCAGGAAGGTCAGCAGTATCCAGCCGATGTTGTAGCTGATCTGGCCATCCTGGAACCGGTAATCAGCTTCCTTGTCCATAGCCGGAATCAGGAACAAATCAATAATCCAGCCGATAAACAGCAGCCCCAGAGTAAAGAACCAGATGGTGCCGGTCACCGGCTTGCCGTAATAGAAACGGTGCGAACCCAGGAATCCGAATATCCAGAGCAGGTAGCCGATCAGCTTGCTGTGGGTGTCGGGTCTTTCGATCATTGCGGCGTTCTTCCTGTTCACAGTTGGATTTGGTGTGTCACCACAGACGCAAAACGGACGCCTGATCAGATCAATATGGGGGCGAACGCTGGAATCACAAACGGCACTCAGGGCCCCAGATCCGGTGCCGGGTCCGGCCCGTCCTCGCGAAACTCACTGGCGGATTTACCCGTCCACTTGCGGAAAGCACGGCTGAAATTGGACAGATCGGCATAGCCCAGTTCATAGGCAATCTCGCTGACTGACTGATTGGTGTAGCGCAGCAACTGGATGGCCCGATCTTTCAGCACGGCCTCGACAATCTCCCGATAACTGGTGTCCCGGTCCGCCAACCGCCGCTTCAGGGTGCGGGAAGACACGCAGAAGCGCTCGGCCATGGCCTCCAGGGAGGGCAAGGGGCCTGGGGTCATCCGCAGCATATTGCGAATCGCCAGCACGATGTCGCCCTGCTCCTTGAGCGCCTTCTGCAACTCGAATTCACACTGGTCCCGGGCCATCCGGGAGGCTTCAGCATCCGCCAGACGCATGCGCACGTCCAGCAGCTTGCGGGGGAAAATCAGCATTTCCTCGGGCTGGCCAAACTCGAAACGGACCGGCAACTGGGCGGCAAACCGCCGGTAATAGGCTGGCTCAGGGCCCCGCAGGTGTACCGACACGCCCGGTAATTTACCCTCTTCCAGGGCAAAACCCCGGGCCTCGGCATCGCTCCGGTCGAGCAGTTGTTCAGTGAGCAGAATCAACGTGGCGCTGACCGTCTCGGCCAGAAACTCGGAGATAGGCGGCAACGCAAACTCCGCGCACAGCTGAACCAGCACCTTGTCACCGGCTATGGACTGTTTCATGCTCAGAAAGGGCGCCCGCAGCTGAAGATAACGACGGACAGAGTCCAGCGCACCCTCAAAGGTCGGGCTGGTAAGCGCGGCGAAGCCCAGGGTGCCATGGATGGTCAGCCGCAACTCTCTCGCCAGTATAAAACTCAGGCCATCTTTGCCCGCCACCTCGAGCGCGCGCTGCGCCATCAGAGTGGCGTCAGTGACGAAAACCCGACTGTCGTTGGCTTTCAGGTCTTCATGTGTGAAATCCAGGCCCTGATAAAGCTGGCGGTCGTTGTAACCCAGTTGACGAACGGTTTCAGCCAGTACCCGCAGGTACACCCCGGGCACCAGGAACAACCCCAACATTTGCCGCTCGTTGTCTGCACCGGTACCTGCCATAGTGTGTCCCTGATTGATATTTATCGTGTTTCTGACTCTATCAGAACCGGATTGCCGCCACAGTGGGGCCCGCTGCCCCGACTCCGCTGTCGCCCGGGCCAATCCCCTGTCCCATTGTGGACGATGCCCGTCCCCTTCGCGCATTCAGTATCCGGATTGACTCCGCCACACTGGCTCCATGACATCAGCCAAAGCGTTCCGTCGCAAAGGAGTAGAACCATGCTGACCACCACACAAACGAACAAACCGGGCAAGGCCTCCCATACCCCGGACAATGTCTCCATCAAACCCCAGCGCATGGGTTTCGAGTTTGGCGAACAGGTCCCCAGATACTGGGTGGATAACAACTATCTGATCAGTCATACCATGAACGCCCTGTCTGTTTTGTTTCCCGAGGGTGAGCAGTTTTTTGTGGACTCGGTCCGGGCGTTTCGAGACCAGATCCAGGACAAGAAGCTGAAAGCGGACGTGCGCGGTTTCATCGGCCAGGAAGCCATGCACTCGCTCGAGCACATCGCCATGAACCAGCATGTCCGCGACCAGGGCATGCCGGTAGAAGAGATGGAGCGGGATCTGAAAGTGATTCTGGACGTGGCACGGAAGCTGCCCAAACGCCACCAGCTGGCCATTACCTGCGCCCTGGAGCACATCACAGCCATGATGGCCGACATGCTGCTAGAGCGTGACGATATACGCGAAGACATGCACGAATCCATGCGCCCGCTGTGGGTGTGGCACGCCATTGAGGAAACCGAGCATAAGGCCGTTGCTTATGACGTTTTCCTCCAGGCTGGCGGTACCTACACCGAGCGGGCGTTTTACCAGGTCTTCAGTACCGTAGCCCTGGGTATTGTCAGCACCTGGTATACCGGCCGCATGGCCCTGAAGGACCGCAGCCATTTCTCCGTTAAGGACGCCGCCAAAGGTATGTGGCGCATGTGGGGCAAAAACGGCGCCTTCTCCAGTCTGATCCCGACCTGGCTGGAGTACTTCAAGCCCGGCTTCCATCCCTGGGACAAGGACAACAGTGAGCTGATCGGTCGTTTCAAGGAACAGATCCAGGACTACATCGCGCCCCAGTACAAGAACGGCAATCGGCGCACGCTGCAGTAATCGTGCACCCGCTCTATGACATCAGGCCGAGTTCCCGGGCGCGAGCAACCGCTTGCATCCGGTTCTCGGCCTGAAGCTTGCCGTAAATATTGCTCAAATGTGACTTTACCGTCGCCACTGAGATGCCGAGCTGTTTGCTGATGGCCTTGTTACTGAGTCCCTCTGCCAGCAGATCCAGCACCCCCTGTTCCCGATCACTTAACGGTTCATCAGGACCAGCGACTTCCGGGGTGCGGGCGCAGGTTTCGGCGTCCGGCTCCATCCGGGCCTGCCGGAGAGCCAGTATCCGGCTGGCTTCCACTTCCGACCAGCCGCGGGTAATACAGGCGTCGAGCAGACTATCCAGCCGGGGATCCGCATCCACAAAGGGGCGCACCAGACCACGGGGTACCCAGAGCGCCAACAGTGCATCGAGCTTTTTCACCGCTCCCTCAGGATCCTGATCCCCGAAGGCCTGAACCATCAGACTGACCAGATCAAGACGACACACCAGCTGAAGCAACCCCGCCTCTTCCGCCTCAGTTCGCAGGGCTGCCAGTTCCCGGGCCACCGGCGACGCCGCCAGCAACTGACCGATCAGTTTCAACAAGGTTTCGTTCAGGGTACAAAAGCGATTACCTACAACCGGTTCCGGATCGCTCTGGGCCCATAGAATCAAAGGGAAGGCGTTACCCTCCGTCAATCGCGCCAACGCCTCCAGTACCTCCGGGCGCGGAATGTTATGGTGCCAGCGCAACTGGCCCATAACCTGGTGCAACTGCTCAATCCGGCTGAGTTCCTGCTGCCAGAGTTCGGAGTCTCGCAAAACCATGCCCAGGCGAAACCGCTCAAACGCCAGGTAAAGCTGATCCAGCGGCGTCAGATGCTGGTCGGCAATCAGACCGGCCTCGCCCAGCCGTTTTGCGGCGTATGCAAGATCATGATGCTCCAGCGCCAACAAGCCCTCCAGATAGGCCAGAAGGCAAACCTGCTCCTTACTCACGGGCCCGTTGACAAGCTTCAACCGGGTCTGTTCATAGCAGCGGCGGGCATCGCCAATGCGACCGCCCTGCACCAGAACCGGAACCAGCATGACCAGACAGCGCAGGGCACAGGGGTTATCGCCACTCTTCAGGGCCCCTGCCAGCGCATCGGTCAACAAGGTGCGCGCCGGCCCCAATCGTGCCTCCATAAAGGCTTCAGTACCGAGGGTATACAGCCCCCAGTGTTGCAGGCCGGCTGGAGCGCTGGCCAACCGGGCCTGTATCTGAGTCAGGGACTGCTCGGCCTCTGCACGGTGGCCGGCAAACCGTGCCGAGGGCCAGCCCAACAACATGGAGACAAACTGCAGAGCCTCGGTGTCCGGTGATGGGTCTGTCGACTGCAGAAGCCGGTCGGCCGCGGCCAGATGCTCAAGCACTGCTCCGTACTGACCATCCATGAAGGCAAACAGCGCCTGCAGCAGAAGCAGCGCGGGAGAACACATCCGAACACTGTCCGGGAAGCGCGAAGGCAGTGACCGGTAGCCGCTCAGGTCCTCCGCCTGCAACAGCAACGGTACCAGGGCTTCCGCCTGGTCATAGCAGCCCTCGGCCAGAAAAAGCTCAAGGGCCTCCACAATCAGGCCCCGCTGGCGGAATGCCTCGGCCGCCCTGATTCGTATGGAGCTTTCCCCTTCAGGCTCCCGATCCTGCGCCTGAAGCCAGTCGATCAGCAGATCATGCAGGCGATACCAGTAGTGACCCTCTCCGTAACTCTGGAACAGCAGATTGCGTTCGCGCATGACTGCGATCCAGTCCGCTGCATCGCTACCATTCCGGGCTTCATCAGCAACCTCATGTGAGAAAAGAGGGAGCAGGCTCATATCCTGGAGAAATTGCTGTAGCCCGGGCTCAAGACCAGCGAACACTTCCTCCAGCAGATAGTCACTCAGGGCTCTCTGACCAGGCCCGGGTACATGGCTTAACGGGTTTTCCGACAACGCCGAGAGCTGCAACGCCGCTGGCCAGCCGCCGGTGCGCTGATGCAACTGCAACATCTGTTCTTCGGAGAGATCAGTCCGGCGGGCCTGGACGAATTTTCGAGTCAACGCCAGATCAAAACGGAGCACCTCCGGCCCCAGCCGGACCATCTGTTGCCGGGCCAGCAACTGCGCGGTGCGAATGGGTGGGTCGAGCCTCGAGATACAGACAATGCGCAAAAACCCCGGAGCAAAGTCGATAAAGCGCCGGATCTGCTCCAGTAGTACTTGCTGGTCAAGCAGGTGAAAATCATCCAGCACCAGAACCAGGCGGCTGGGTGCCTGCCAGGTTCGGGAATAATCCGCCAGGCGGTTGATCAGCATGGTCACCGGGTCAACAGCGGCACCCGGTTCCAGCGCGGCCAACAAGGTACTCTCGCGAATGGCAAAGCGTGGGTTCACCCGCGCCAGTGCGCTGGCCACGGCATTCCAGAACAGGGCCGGCGCGTTGTCCCTTTGGTCCAGCGTCAACCAGGCATGCACCGGTTTTTCCTGTTCCAGCCACTGACTGACCAATGTGGTTTTACCAAAACCGGCCGGTGCCGACACCAGCACAAACGGCACCTGTTCAATACAATCAAGCGCCTGCAACCGTGAGGGCTCAAGCAACAAGCCTGAAGGCAGCCCGGGGCGGGTTAATTTGGTTTCGGCAACCATGGAGCTCACTACCGTTGGCAAATGAGCTTCAGCATAGTCAGTGCCGGTGTCATCAACCAGCCCTGGCACTCCAAACTGGGAGGCCTGTTCAGAAATCCGGGTCATGGCAGTGCGAGCAGACCCGTGCCCTTCATCAGCGTGGCAACCAGTCGGGTACTGCCCAGTTCCCGGGCACAGACAAACCAGGGAGTTTCCCGGCCACGGTAGCGTGATTTGTGGTACGCCAGAGGTTGGAAGGCGTAAAGGCGATTCCCATAGCGGTACAGGATATTCTGAAGGCGGCGCAGGCCAGGCCGGTCACCCGGGCAGTGGCGGACGCCGTGCAGGGGCGCAATGCCCAGCGACAGCTCAGGCACGCCTTCCTCACGAAACTGACTGGCCGCCTGCAGAATAATGTGGTCGAGAACGCCGAGCCGGTTCATTTCCGGCGACGCCCGCAGAATATTGGCGCAATAGCCCGCCAGTTCATGGTGACGGTACCAAGGATCAAAGAATACGTATCCGGCCAGCTCGCCCTCCACATAGGCGTAGAACTTGCGCACTCCCCATTCATCTGCAAACACCGGTGGCCGCGTGAGCAAACCCAATTCCCGTTCCTTGACCGCCTTGCCCAGGCGCCAACGCTCCGAGATACCCGCCACCTTGTGCCAGTTCACCTCATCTCCACATTGCTCCCGCACCTCGATTCGGCACCGCCTGTCCAGATTGCGGGCATGGCGCAGCTGCTTCATCGCCTTGCCACGAAGCGAGAACCTGGTCAGATCAACCGAGAACTCCGTACCCATCACCGTGGCATCGTAACCAAGCTCGCCCAACGGCCCCAGCAGCGACTGATCGACGCCCACATACAGTGAGGGGCCGGGCACACTCTGCTCGAACGCCTGCAGCAGCCGGCCCATACTCTGTGCACCCGCCAGGGGCCTTGTGGGCACCACGTTTACCCGCTGCCCCAACACCTTTACCGGAACATACGGTACCAACCCGAGACCGGGGCTGAGAAAGTGCCGGCAATCCGGCTGCAAGGCAAAATAGCTGCTGGACTGGCTCCCGTGCAGACGGATCAGGTGCTCGGCGGTGCGCTCATGGCAACGCCCGGAGTCCGGCACACTCGAGTTGATATTCCGGTCATCGGCAGCCGGGGCTACCGCCGCAGACAGATGAGAGGCAGGCATGGGTCATTCCCTTTGTTGTTCTGATACCGCTTTCCTGTGTTCAGAACAAAATGCTAAAGGCCGTGCCTCGGCCGGCCATCGGTCAAAGGGTTGAGTGCCTGGCGCCCCACCGGAACTGGGTCACAATTCCGAGCCCTGCATCACCACAACGCCCCGTCGCCACAAACGCCATTCACCCGGTTTGTAAATATCCCAGGTTTCGTCGCTGGTGAGGGGTTCGGTCACGATGACGCTGACAATGTCGTTGGGTGTGGTTTCCGATTCAAAATCCACAGTAACGTCGGCATCTTTCAGGCGGGCGGGGCCAAACGGCGCCCGCCGGGTAATACTGGCCATCTTGGTGGTGCAAAAGGTAAACAGCCAGTCGCCGTTGCTTAGAAGCAGGTTGAATACCCCCTGACGGGCGTAGTTCCGGGACAGCTGCACCAGCCGTTCCACCACCTGCTCGGTGGCAGTGTCTCGATCGCAATGACTGCGCAGATGGTTCAGGATGTCGCAGAACAGGGCTTCGCTGTCGGTGCTGCCAACGGCCTCGTAGAAGCCGGGCGCCGCGGAAAACTCGGAAAGCTGACCATTATGGGCGAAGACCCAGTATCGGCCCCAGAGCTCGCGAATGAACGGGTGGGTGTTGGCCAGGCAGATCTCACCCACATTGGCCTGGCGTATGTGGCATATGGCCACTTCACTCTTGATGGGATGGGTCTGCACCACTTCGGCAATGCGCGAGGAGGCACTGGCATCGGCATCGTGAAAACAGCGCACCCCTTTACCTTCGTAGAAAGCGACGCCCCAGCCATCCTTGTGTGGGCCGGTGTCACCGCCACGGCGGGTCAGGCCGGTAAAGCTGAAGCAGAGATCGGTCGGGGTGTTGGCGCTCATGGCCAGCAGTTCACACATGGTTGGCGGTATCCTCGGCCTTGCTTCCGGGTTTATTCGCTAGTGTCCCGTCTGGTTAATTCGTTGACCTACTGCGAGACGCTGGCGGCGCTGGCCAAGGCGCCAGTCCGCAGGTGTGGTGGTTCCACATCAAGGGCTGGCAACACAGGTCCAGAGCCGCCAGCGTCTCGCCCTGCGGGAGCGCCTGAAAGCCTTGAGAGCCGTGTTGCGGCGACTCGATTTGGAACCACCAAACCTTCGCCACCGCGCCTTGCTCTCAAGGCTTTCAGGTGCTCAGTAGGTCAACGAATTAACCAGACGGGACACTAGGATACCCGAATCAACCGAGACCTCCAGCCATGGAACCGGCGGTTTTCGGAGGCTGTCCGGCACCGGCGGGCGCCACACGGTTCCGGCCTGCCCGCTTGCCGCTGTAGAGACAACGGTCTGCCACACAGAACAGGGTTTCCGCTTCCCTGCCGTGCTCCGGCCACTGGGCAATGCCAAACGAGGCGGTCACGCGGATACCCGCCTCGCCGTACTTCAGCTCACGCCGGGCAATGCGCTCCCGCAACTCGTCCATCAGTTCAAAGGCATCCCCGGGCTTGGCATCCCGCAGAATCAGGCCAAATTCCTCGCCGCCCAGCCGGCCGACAAAATCCGTCGTGCGCAGGCGCTCGGTCAGGCACTGGCCGATGTTCCTCAACACGTAATCACCGGCATCGTGGCCAAGGGTATCGTTCACCAGCTTGAAATGGTCGATGTCCATAATCACCAGGGCAAAACCGGTTCCACTGCGCTCACACTCGGCAATGGTGCGGGCCAGTGTTGACTGAAAGTTGGAGCGATTGGCCAACCCGGTCAGAGCATCGGTCTGGGCCATATCGACCAGCCGTTGCTCGGCCTCCTCCCGGCGCACCTCGTACATGTGCATGAATACCTGCATCAGGGCACCGCACAGAACCATGTTGAGCAGATCGATCATCCGGTGCGCAGAACCCACATCGCCGAGGAAGAAGTAGTAAACCACCCCACCCACCAACATGAACGGCACACTCAGGATCATGCCCTCGTGCTTGCCGAGCAACAGGTACGCCAGAACCGGCATCATCAGCACCCAGACAAAGGCCGCAATAGAGGCCTCCGGCAACAGCATGATGACGATGAAAAATGAAAACAGCGACACCAGATAGGCGTAGATCCACTGTTGCAGGTGAGCCGTGGTTTTCAGACAAAAAACGCCGTAGAACAGCAGCCCACTGGCCAACAGCTCGACCAGCGCCACCCATGGATAACCGTTGAAAAATTGCAGACAGGCAAAAACCACCAGCGCAGAG
Source organism: Marinobacter sp. tcs-11 (assembly GCF_002049515.1). Lineage (NCBI taxonomy): Bacteria > Pseudomonadati > Pseudomonadota > Gammaproteobacteria > Pseudomonadales > Marinobacteraceae > Marinobacter > Marinobacter sp. tcs-11. Next base: position 229,213 of record NZ_LLYU01000001.1, read on the forward strand.
CCAGTCGCCAGAAACAACAGCCTGGTAAGCGAGCGACGGTGGTTATCCCGGAGTCCTGAGCGGCTTTGTTCCAATGCCGTCCCCAGATCCGGATGCTTTGACGTATTCATGCTGACTCTTCCCTGGATCAACCAGAGAGTATAGTCGGTCTCCGCTGGCTGTAAAACAACCAGCCAACGGAGATCAGGTTACCGCGAGCCCTCAGATATACAGGTTCTTGCGGGAGAACCGCTCCACCAACGGTTGATAGGCCGAGCCCAGCAACCGATTGATGGCGTCAATGCCCCAGGCATCCGGCCCCACCAGAATACGGGATTCGTTTTTGAGGATGCCTTTGACAATAATTTCAGCCGCCTTGTCCGGAGTGGTCATGGCCAGCTTGTCGAAGCCCTTGCGCTGGGCTTCGGCGTTTTCAGATTTGCCCATGCGCGCGGCATTGGCAATGTTGGTGCGAATACCACCGGGATGCACACAGCTAACCTGAACCGGCTGATTCTCCAGTTTCATTTCCTGGCGCAGGGACTCGGTAAACCCGCGCACCGCAAACTTGGCAGCATTGTAGGCGCTTTGCTTGGGCACACCGATCAGACCAAACACGCTGGAAATGTTCACCACGTGGCCATCGCCGGATTCGATCAGGTACGGCAGAAACGCCCGGGTACCGTGGGCAACACCCCAGAAATCAATGTCCATCACCCATTTGAAGTCGTCGTCGGTCATTTCCCGCACAGTGGCAGAGAGGGCAACACCGGCGTTGTTGATAATCAGGTTAACCTGGCCAAAATCCTTGCGGACCTGCGCGGCGTGGGCGTAGATGGCGTCCCGGTCGGAGACATCCAGGCGGTAGGTTTTCACCTCGGCACCGTCCAGGCCGGCAGCGGTTTCCGCCAGCCCCGCCTCGTTGACATCGGAGAGAGCCAGCCGACAGCCCCGGGCCGCGAGGGATTTGGCCAGGGATCGGCCGATACCGGAGCCAGCACCGGTGACGACAGCCACCTTGTTGTTCAGATCTTTCATGGCGGGAACCTCTTGTTGTGGTCTTTCAGTAAAGCAGCGCTTTGGTTATTCGCCACTTTAGTGAGCCACCAGAGGCAAACCTATGGCACTGGACTCCAGGCGAGCCCGGCACCAGAGCCAGTCCAGGATTCACCCCAGCAGGTTGTCCAGAGGCTGGTCATACCCGGGTGCAAACACGTCCAGAAAGTACTGCACTTCCGGCAGGCCATCCGCTTCCAGGCGCGCCCGGATCTGCTGCTCCGCGGGGCCGAACTCCGGGTTGCCGGCGCGCAGTTCAGCGCGGCATTTCAGCCAGGCCGAGAGCCGGTCCGCCGCCTTGATCAGTTCCTTTTCTTCCGGCCCCAGGCGGGATTCCCGCACATAGGGAGAGAAATCATCCCGAAGGTCTTCCGGCAACAGCGCCAGCAATTCAGCTTCGGCCTTGTGCTCGATATCGCCGAATGCCTCCCGCATCACCCGGGAATGGTATTTCACCGGGGTGGGCATATCCCCGGTAATCACTTCGGTAGCATCGTGGTAAAGCGCCGCGGCGGCAACACGGTCTGCATTGACCGTTCCGGCAAAATGCCGGTTGCGAATCAGGGCCAGGGCATGGGCGACCGTGGCCACCTCCCAGGAATGGGTGGCCACGTTTTCATCAATGGCGTTGCGCATCAGGCCCCAGCGTTTGATCCAGCGCAGGCGCGACACATAGGCAAAGAAATGGCTGGCCTTTCGGCCCGGGCTATCAATCATGGCTGGGGAACTCCGTGTATTCCGCTTCAACGAACGTCCAGGGTAAACCGGACCGTCACGTTGCCCTGGTCATCAACCGGCGCATCACGGGCCGGATCCAGCAGGAATAGCTGGCTGTCCGACACCTCGTGCGTCGCCGTCAGCACCTGACGAACCGTTACCCCTCGCTCCGAGGCCAGACGCCCGAGCGCTTCCGGGGGCAGGCTTCGCTCGCCATCACGCCAGGCCTGCTGCGCCTGCTCCCAGGCTTCACCGGTGACGGTCTCGCCACGGGCCTGCATCTGAGCTTTCAGCAACGCCAGGGCATCAGCCTCAGGGGCGACGGCACCACGGATGTTGAGCAGAAGCTCCGGACGTTCTCTTAACGCCTGGGCCAGCGCGGACAGTTTCTCGGCCTCGTTATCCGCCAGTTGCACACTGCCGGGGACAAAGCTGACCTGGCCCAGCTCTTCGCTGCTGAAGCCCGCCATTTCTGCCAGCGAGCCCAGCATACTGAACGGTGAGGCAGCCGCTTTCACCAACAGGTTCACGAACGCCCGCATGACAATCTGGCCAACGCTGAATTCCGGGTCTGACATATCACCCTGAATGGGCAGATTAACTTCGATCACGCCGTCACGATCTGTGAGCAGAGCCAGACCCAGCTTGACCGGGGCGTTAATGGCCTGTTCGCTGGCCACCGCAGAGCCCAGTTGCATCCGGTCCAGTACCACTTCGTTGGAAGCCTCAAGCCGGGTACCGGTTATCTGGTAGTCCAGCGCCAGTTCCAGTTTGCCGCTGTCCACCGAATACCCCAGATAGCGGCCAAAATAGGGTGACAGGACCGGCAACGCCATGTCTTTCATGGTGAGTTTCAGGTTGCTGGGCTCTTCGGTGCCCAGAGCGCCCAGGGTTCCGTCAAAACGAACCGGTGCCACACCGGCCAGCTGGCCGCTGATCGCCACCCGACCCTGTTGCGGAGGGACATTGCTGATGCCGGTCACCGACCCCGTGAGTTCCTGGAACGCAGTACTGAAGGGCGGCTCCAGCGTGCGGTCGGTGTAGGCCATGGAACCTTGCTCCACCACCAGTTCGCCAATGCGGAAAATAAAGCCTGCCTCCGAGCCTTCCGACGGCTCCGTTGCGCTGGCTTCTGCCTCGGAGGCCCCGCCATTCTGAATAATCTGCTGCAGATTATGCAGGCCGTCGGCGGCCCGGATGACATTAACCGCCGGGCTGTTCAGGGTCACGGTACCGATCTCCAGGCGGGCGGGATTAAGGTTGAACTCCACCGGCGCCAGGCGCAGCAACTCCCAGGACACCAGCTCCCCGCCATTGCCCGGTAGCCTCGTGGCTAGCCCAGCAATTTCTGCGGTGCCGCTGAAGGTGCCGGTCAGGGGTTCATCCTGGGCGTCCAGGTCCAGATTGCCATCGAAACCCAGGCGCCCGTCCACCAGCTCCAGGTTTGCGGCATCGGCAACATAGGGTTGGATAACGGGCAACAGGATGTCGCTGCCGGACAAGGCGCCCTCAAAGGTAAACGGCGCCGGAGTCAGCTGGCCAATGGCGGTCACCCGGCCACCGGTGCCGAGTTCCGCGGAGACATCGTAGGAAACCGGTTCATCCAGGCGGTGCGAGAGACCACCCATGGTAACGGCCAGATTATTCACGGCAATGTCCGCGTCTGTTTCCGGCACCTGATCCCGCCAGCGCACCTGGCCACCAGACAACTCGACACCCTGGACCGACCAGCGGAATGGCTCGCCCAAATCAGACGCCGGCTCCGAGGTTTCGGATTGATCGGTTCCGGCAGTTGCCAGAGACGCCTGCCAATCCACCTCACCCTCGGCATTCCGGGACGCAGCCAGCGACGGTTGCTCGATCGACACCATGCCAACGGTGGCCTCCCGGGCCGTCAGATCGAAGCCAATGCCCTGAACGGCAATGGTCTCGGTGGCCAGGGCAGGCTGGTCATCTGCAGCCGACAGCGCCAGCGCCAGTTGCTGGATGGTGAGATTGCCATCGGAAGTGATCAGTTCAAAGCGATCGCCACCGGCCAGTTCATAGCGGGATTCCAGGGTCACGGTGCCATCGCGCAGCTGCCACGGCAGATAGGGAGCCAGGAAGTGGGCGAGAGTATCATGGCGAAGCCCGGAAAGCCGGAGCCGCCCGGCGGAGTACAGCGGGGTAACGCTTAATTCCCCATCCCATTCAATCACCTGCTCACCCAGTGCGGCCATCACAGAATACTGGCTGTCGCTGCCTTCCCGGGGCCAGGTGGCCAGGTCGTTCAGGGTCAGATCCAGCGGCGCAACCCGGAACTCGGCAGGGTCGCCGCCCTGGGAGAAGTCGCGGAACAGCAGTTCACCGCCGTCAATGGTCACCTGTTGGAAATACAGCCTGGGCGGATTACCCTTCTCGGCGGTTTTAGTCTGGGTCGCGTCCTCACCCTCGGGATTGGCACTGCGCCAGTCCCGGGCATAATTGATGTCGTAGTCCTGCAGCAAATCCAGGCGAACGTCCGGCTCCACCAGACGGATTTCTTCAAACCCGATGATACCGCGGAGCAAATTGAGGAAACTGAGATTGACCCGCAGGTGGTCAAACGCCGTCACCGGCTCCCCATCTGCATCCTTTGCAGAAAAGGCGTCTGCTTCCAGGCTGAAGGAAAACGGGTTGAACCGGACGCGCTCCACCTCAGCCTGCCAGCCCATGCGCTGGTCCAGCTGTTCCGGCAGCGACCGCTCCAGCCACCAGGGCAGAGCCAGGAAGCCTGCCAGGGCATACAGGCCCAGCAACATTCCCAATGCGATCAGCAGGTTCCTGACCAGATGGCTCTTCCGGCGACTCACCACCCGGCGGCTTGCTACCTGGTTATTCTCCGCCTCTTTCTCTGCCACAAGTCTCTCCCTTTATCTGCCCACGGCACCGTAGCCGGCCATGGTGCAAGCATAGCGCCCGTGTACGGTGTTTGTCAGCGAATTCACCAGACCAGACACGAAACCTGACAGCGGCCACCGAACCCGATATGCTCCGCTGACGTATGACTCCCTGTGTTGATCAACGGAGACGAGCAGTATGGATATCGGCGATATGCGTCGGGATTTCGAAAGCGAAGGGCTGGACCGGGAACACCTGAACGAAGATCCGGTGCAGCAGTTCCAGACCTGGTTCGAGGATGCCAGAACGGCGGGCATTCTGGAGCCCAATGCCATGTCACTGGCCACCACCGGTGCCGATGGCATGCCCGATCTCAGAACCGTGCTGCTGAAGTATTTCGACAACCAGGGATTCGTGTTTTACACCAATTACGGCAGTCGCAAGGCTCAGGAGCTTCAGGAGAATCCCCGGGCCGCCCTGCTGTTCCCGTGGATTGGCCTGAACCGGCAGGTGCGTATTCAGGGTGCGGTCGAAAAGGTCAGCAAGGCGGAATCCCTGCGCTACTTTTCGTCCCGGCCCAGGGGCAGCCAGATTGGCGCCTGGGTTTCAGAGCAGAGTCAGGTCATTACGTCCCGAGGCCTGCTGGAGCAAAAAGTCGCGGAGATGAAGCGCAAATTCAGTTCCGGAGAAATTCCGCTTCCCAGTTTCTGGGGCGGGTACCGGGTGGTTCCGGAGCGAATCGAATTCTGGCAGGGAAGGCCGAGCCGGCTTCACGATCGATTTGAGTACGTGAGAGAGGGCGATGGCTGGACAATCCAACGACTGCAACCCTGACCGGCCGGCAATCTGGCTATGCCACCAGATTAACCGGAACCTGTCTCAGGCTCCGGCCTGGATGACCGCCGATGAAGGCGAAACCCTGGCGCGCCTGGAAGGGCCCAGGCGCCAGGAATACCTGACCAGCCGCTGGCTGATTCGCCAGGCCCTGGCCCGGGCCAGTGGTGAGGCTCCGGCAAGCTGTAATCCGGTACCGGGACGGCCCGTTGCCTCCGCCAGCCCGCAGGGCTGGCACCTGTCCCTGAGCCACAGCCAGGGGCTGACTGCCTGTGCCACCGGCCGGAGCGCCCTGGGGATTGATCTTGAACCGAGCCAGCGCCGGGCAGACTGGGCCAGAGTGACAACACGCTGGTTCACCGCCGTTGAACAGGAGTGGTTGCTGAGGGCGGACGATCCTTTCAGTTTTCTCAAGGTCTGGACTCTGAAAGAGGCCTGGCTCAAAGCGACCGGACGGGGCATCGCCGGCAACCTGCAAACTCTGGAAGTGCGCAAGAATTTCGAGCTGTACGGGGATCAGCCGGACCGACACTGGCAGGCCAGTTGTCTGTATGCCGAGGGCTTTCTGGTCACCCTGGTTTATCCCTGCGATGGCAGCCCGGATAACACCAGTCTCTGGCCGGAGATCACCTTGCTGGAACCACCGCCGGATGACTACAATCAGGAGCCGGCTCCCAGCCTCGACCTTACCTGGGAGCCACTGTTTCACCGGCTGATCAGAGCCCGACCCTAGCGAGGCCACCATGCCCCAGACCACCGGCCGTTGCCCCTGGTGCGGCACCGATCCACTGTACGTGCACTACCACGATACTGTCTGGGGGCGCCCCGAATACGACGATCAGGCGCTGTTCGAGAAACTCTGCCTGGACGGACAGCAAGCCGGTCTAAGCTGGATTACCATCCTTCGCAAGCAGGAAAGCTACCGGCAGGCCTACGCCGGCTTTGACCCGGAGCAGATTGTCCGCTTTGATGAGGACGATATCGCCCGCCTGCTGGCAGACCCGGGCATTATCCGGAATCGCCTGAAAGTTCATTCCATCATCCGCAATGCCCGGGGGTTCCTCGCTCTGCGGGATCAGGGCATCTCGTTCTCGGAGTTTCTCTGGCAATTCGTCGACGGCCGGCCGATCCAGAATCGGTGGCAGGCACTGGCCGAGGTCCCCGTCACCACCCCGGAATCTGAAGCCATGTCCAAGGCCCTGAAGAAAGCGGGCTTTAATTTTGTGGGCCCCACCATTGTCTACGCCTTCATGCAGGCCACCGGCATGGTCAATGATCATCTGGTGACCTGCCATGCCCACGCCGAGTGCCAACAACTGGCACAATGATCTTACCGGGCCGGTTGGTCGTAAGTTCCCCAGACACGCCATTTCGGGAGCTTTACGGTGCGCATTACCCTCGACGAACTCAAAAACCTGGAACAACCGGTGATCGACCTTCTGGAGATCCTCTCCCTGGAGGGGCAGCAATACATGGCACGGCTACACGGCCCGGAAGGCATGAAGGTGCTGTCCGATCATAAGGGGCAGACCCGGCTGTTCCGAAGTGCCTGGCAGATTCAGGACACGCTTTCTGGCTACACCATCCGGGAAACCCAGGTGGTGCATCCCTCGGCGTACCACGAAATGGTTGGTATGGCGCCGGCAGACATCGAACCCATGCGGATACAGGTACAGAGGCAGAAGTCGTGATCTCAGTTGCTCGCCTGGCCGTTCTGGTCGGCATTGCCGGCCTGATTCCATTCATTCTTGGCACCGCTGGCCTGTTCCTGATGCCAGCCAACAGCGTTGCCATTCTGGCGTGGTTCTATATTTACAGCGCCGGTATTCTCGCTTTTATGGGCGGAATCTACTGGACCATTGCCATGCAGCTGGAAAACCGCTCCTACCCGCAATCGCCCCTGGTGACCATGCTGCTGAGCCAGTTGTTCTTCGTTGCCGCCGGTATCGGGCTATTACTGCAGACGCCACAGAAAATCCCGCTCTACATCGTCGCGTTCCTGTTGCTGTATCTGGTGGACGCCCGCTGGATGCGTACCTACTGGCCGGCCTGGTATCTGAAGATGCGATTGGTGCTGACCACCGTGGTACTGGCCTGCCAGCTAACGGTCGCTGCCTGGTTTTTCCTGCTGCACGGTGCCTGATTCAGGCACCGTCAGGATCTGTTCCAAACAGCGCCTGCAGTTTTCTCAGGGCCCCTTTCTCGATCTGTCGCACACGCTCCCGGCTCAGGCCCATCTGCTCCGAGATGGTTTGCAGAGTCTCGGGTTCAATCAAGCCAAGCCCGTAACGCCGGGTCAGGATATCCCGCTCCCGGTCCGACAGTTCCCCCATCATGCGCTCCAGCCGAATCATCCGGTCCCGCGCCCGAAACGGCTGATCCGGGCGGGTATCGGCACCCGCATCGAGACTGTCGGCCAGGGTCACCGATCCGTCTTCAACCAGCGGAACATCGGTCGACACTTCCCTGGACGCCAGGGCTCTCAGTTCGCCAATCCTGGAGGGTGTGGCCTCCATTTCCCGAGCCAGCTCGGACTGGGTAGGCTCCCGGCCAAGGGAGTGATGCAAGCGCATGGACACCTTCTGCAACTGGCGGATCTCCTCCACCACATTCTCCGGCGTATGCACCACACGCACACCCCGCTGCAGGCAGCGGCGCACTTCTTCACTGATCCACCAGTAGGCATAGGTGGAGAACCGGAAGCCCTTGCCCGGGTCGTAGCGCTCCACAGCCTTGATCAGACCAACATTGGCATCCTGAATCAGATCCGACATGGGAATACCATGGTGGCCGTAGCGCCGGGCAATGTGCACCGCCAGTCTCAGGTTGCTCTGGATCAGGCGGTGACGGCAGGCCATGGCAAGGTGATAGGCCCGGCGACAGCGGGCCGAAAAGGCGCAGGCATCGCCCAGGCTACCCACCACATCCCGCAGGGTTTGTGGTGTATCCTCGGGTAATGCCAGTTCGGTATGAATCACCTTTAGCGACCGGATCAGCTTTCTGGCCAGACGCCGTTCATCGGTTTCGCTAAGGAGGTCATGCCGGGACGCATCCCTGAAATACAACCCGACCAGGGAATCCCTTTCACCATCGTTGGGCAGCGTCGGAAGCGGTCCCGGCCGGCTCTGTATCTGCATGGCTCGGTACCCGTTTGATATTTATTGAGAATACGCAGATCAGGCAGGCATGGATTCCCCGGCAGCGAGGGGAAAACCGAAATACAGGAATACAGAAAGGAGGATGAGTGGGGGAGGGATCGGTCACGCCCGGCCATGAAACCTCACAGGTTGTGAGACGGCCGACCGGGCGCCCGATCTGGAGGCAAGACTCCTCCATTACCCACAGACGAAGCGACCGGTTCCGCCTGTGGGTAATTCCTAGCCGGCGGTGGTTGATGCCGCCACGATGGCATATTCGTGGTTATGGGGTTCTATCAGCGCCCCGTGCAGGGCCACAATCGCCTGGTCGTATTTGTCTTCATCAACCACGAACTGGATATCCACCTGGCGCATGCACTGGTGGATCGCCAGCACGCTGATGTCATTATCAGCCAGTGATTTTACCGAACGGGCAAGAATGCCCGGCACCTTCATATCACTGCCAATGGCAGACACCAGGGCCACTTTGCGGGTACTGATTTCGGCATTGGGGAACTCTTCCTCCAGTGCCTTGACCACCCGCTTCACGTGCTTGAGCGTGGTATCCACGTAGTGGGTAATGGTATTGGCATTGGTGTCCTTGGACATGAACCGCACTTTAAAACGGCTCAGTACATCCAGGATACGGCGGTCGGAACCCGGCTCGCCCTGCATGTCCTGGTCGAACACCTCAATGGCAAATACGCCTTTGGCACCTGCCACGATCTCCACCTGGGGTTTTTCACTGACGTAGTCGCCAGTGATCAGCGTACCAGTGTGCTCCGGCTCGAAGGTGTTCATCACCCGCAGCGGAATCTCGTTCTGGCGCAGACCTTTACCCGCACGGGGGTGAATCGCTTCCATCCCCAGGTTGGCCAACTGGTCGGCGACGTCGTAGTTGGTACGCCCTAACGGAACCACCTTGTCTTCGCCAACAATGTTCGGATCGGCAGAGCTCAGATGGTATTCCTTATGGATGATCGCTTCCCGGGCGTTGGTGATCACCGCCGTGCGGCTGAACGTCATCTCACTGTAGCCCCGGTCGAAGGTACGCATCAGACCTTCCTTGCACTGGGCATAACCGGTCACGATTGGCAGTTCCCGGCTCAGGTCGATGGCATCGAAGGCCTGCTTGAGCTTTTCATCCAGCGGCAGTAATTCACTGTCGCGCCAGCCGGTCAGATCGACAAAGCGGGCGTTAATACCTTCCTGCTGCAGTTTCAGGGCGGTATTGAAAGCACTGTGGGCCTCGCCAATCCCCGCCAGCATCTCCCGCACGGTGAGCAGATGCTCTTCAAGCTGGAACTGGCCATAGGAACACAGGCGCTGCAGGTCGATCAGGCAGCCCCGAACACCTTCAATGCGATCAGTAATGAACTGGTCCGCCTGCTGCTTGAGCATCGGATCGGCAAACAGCTCACCGTTGATGTCCGTCAGCAGTTGAATCAGCTTGGTAAGGTCGTCGCCCCAGGCCCAGTCGGATTCGGCATCGGCAAACAGGGCATAGACCCCCGGCTCGCCGGTTTTCTTGTGCTCCAGCAGTTCATTGGTCACGCCACCGTAGGCAGAGACCACAAAAATCCGCTGGTAGAGGTCGCTCTTCTTGCGCTTACCAATAATGATATTGTCGCGCACGGCCTCATAGTTACTCATGGAAGTACCGCCGATTTTCTCGACGGTATGTTGTGCCGTTGTCATGTCGTTGCCTTTGCTATCCTGCGGAATGTAAGTGTGGGATGGCGGGCGTCTTACGACGCCTCGCTAACACCTTCCTGCATGATCTCATCGACACTCTCGGCCAGGATTTTCACACCCAGGCGCAGATCATCTTCGCTGGTGGTCAGCGGCATCAGGCACTTGATCACCTCATCGTTCGGGCCACTGGTCTCGATGATCAGACCGTGCTCGAAAGCACGCTTGGTGATCGGCCCGGTCAGATCTGCATGCTTGGCCTCGATGCCGCGCATCAGGCCCCGGCCTTTCATCTTGAACTCACCCGGGTACTTGTCGCAGATGGCCTGCAGGGCATCACCCAGCACCTTGGTCTTGGCCTTCACTTCGTTGGCAAAGGTGTCGTCCTTCCAGTAGGTTTCAATGGCGGCACGGGCAGTGACAAACGCCATGTTGTTACCACGGAAGGTACCGTTGTGCTCACCGGATTCCCACACGTCCAGTTCCGGCTTGAACAGCACCAGTGCCATCGGCAGACCATAGCCGCTCAGGGACTTGGACACGGTCACAATGTCCGGCTTGATGCCGGCGAACTCGAAGCTGAAGAACTCGCCGGTACGGCCGTTGCCCGCCTGGATATCATCCACAATCAGCAGAATATCGTGCTTCTGGCACAGCTCGGACAGACCTTTAAGCCACTCGGCACGGGCGGCGTTCAGACCACCCTCGCCCTGTACGGCTTCAACAATGACGGCAGCCGGCAGCTCAACGCCGGAAGAGCTGTCTGACAGCACCTTGTCCATGATGGCCAGGGTATCAACGTCTTCGCCCAGGTAGCCATCGTAGAACATGAAGTCGACATGCCCCAGGGGAATACCTACGCCACCACGGTGATGCTCGTTACCAGTGGCTGCTACCGCACCGGTAGTGACACCGTGAAAACCGTTGGTGAAGGAAATGATGTTGGTACGGCCTTTCACCTTACGGGCCAGCTTCATGGCCGCTTCCACACAGTTGGTACCGGTGGGACCGGTGAACTGCATCTTGTAGTCCAGACCACGGGGATCGAGGATGTGCTTTTTGTACGATTCCATGAAGTCGTGCTTGGCCGTGGTGAACAGGTCCAGGCCCTGGCTCACGCCGTCCGCTTCAATGTACTCAAGCAGCGCTTTCTTCAGGATGTCGTTATTGTGGCCGTAGTTCAGGGAACCGGCACCGGCCAGAAAGTCCAGGTATTCCTTGCCATCTTCGGTGTACAGATGCGCGTTCTTGGCGCGGTTGAAAATCACAGGAAAAGCACGGGAATAAACGCGAACTTCAGATTCAGTCGACTTGAAAATTTCCATTGTCTTGCCTCTTAGCATGTCAGGTTCGAGGTAAATGCGCGGGAGCCTGTCGGTAAAACGTGTCGGTCGCAACAGACCCGCCGAGCGTTGCTTTAAGCCGTATGGCAGGCCCACCCCGGGTGGCCTGCCGGCTACTACAATCTCGTCAGTGGTTCACGCCAGAAGGCGTGAACACAGGCTCTCAGACAGGGTTCGTGAAAGGCCCGATGCGCAGCAGGAACTCAGAATCGTGCTTGCCGCCAAAGTGGGTCTCTTTCTCGAAATGCTCGTGGTAGGTGAGCTCGGCTCCCAGGTCACGGGCGAAAGAGCGGAACAGCGCCCAGGAGGCCTCGTTGTCTTCGGTAATCGTGGTTTCCAGGTGCGTGACATTGCTGCACGCGTCCCGGCCAACGATTTCCTTCAGCATCCGCTTGGCGAGGCCCTGTCCACGACCTTTCTCGTGAACCGCCACCTGCCAGACAAACACGGTCTCGGGCTGTTGGGGAGGGATGTATCCGGAGATAAAGCCGACCAGATCGCCTTCCTTCTCCGCGGCCACGCCGGTCTCGGCAAAGTGGCTGCACTGCAACAGGTTGCAGTAAATCGAGTTGGGGTCCAGCGGGGGGCATTCCGCAACCAGCTGGTGAAGCCTGTAGCCATCATCCTTTGTCGGTTTACGCAGGGTGATGGCGGTGGTATTCGATCCTTCTGATGTCATAACGTGATCAATTCGCTGCCAAAAGTTAGTGTTGAATTATATAGACCACAAAATATATTTCAAGTCGACCCCGGCCAGCCACTCAACACGGCCCGGGCCCGATCGTTTCAGAATAGACCGGATTGAAGCATTTGCCAGTGACAAATTGGTTACCGGAAAGACGGAAAAATGATGCCCTCCGGCACAAGATGGGTGCCGTCAGTCAGGCGTCTTCGATAGGACACAGCGGCAGGAGACCCTTCGGGCCAAAGCCTGTCAAACTGAGCCAGCCAGGCATCGATATCGTAAGCCACCGGCATCAGGGAAACATGCAGACCGGGCCGCGCAATTGCCGCCAACGGCTCCATAAAAGGGCTTGTAAAGCCAATGCGGGTAACGAGCCCCCGGGAGTCGGCACGCAGATTCCCCATGCCGGCCGCACCGTTATTGGCCACGATCCGTTGTTTTTCATCCACTTTACCGGACCAGATCACCGGCAGACAGGTATGGGTGCAAGCAATCAGGTTGGCACCGGTGGCGCGAAACCAGTACGCCAGCTTTTCCTCGCTGCCCGAGGCAATGGATTCGTGAGCCAGCCCCCACCCGGCCAGAGACTCCGGATCACCATGCAAGACCAAAACCTTTAGGCCTCCAAATATCAGGCAACGGTATCGTGGCAATAATGAGAGTTTCTTTTGAATATCGGGGTGTCGGTCCGCCACCACCTGCAGCCGCCCCATCATCTGATTGGACCGCTCCACCACTCCCTGATCCACATACTCCGGGTAAGCGCAGCCACAGCCGGCGCCGGCATTGGGGACCGAGAGCTCATAATCCACGTTGCCGAGAATCGCTGTGTGGTCCAGGATCCGGCTGTTGATCTCCCGGAACAGAGTGTCGTCAGCGTTAAACCAGTTGAAATCGCCATTGAAGACCAGCTTCACCCGGTGGCCATGGCGCTCCTCTGCGCGCACCATGGCCTCGATTTCATCAAGGGCGAAGGCATTGCCGTAAAGACCACCGACGATGTACAGCACATCCTCAGAAACATGCGCCGGCTCTCTGCAAAGAGACTCTGGCTTGTAGCGGTATGCCAGCGGGCAGCTGCGCCCTTCCTTATCAGCCATGATCTGGCCCCTCCGTTCTGGTCAGGCACCTTCGGCGGCCACCGGCTTTCCAGCCAAACGCTTTAACAGCAAGGGCAGGAAGAAACACACCGTACAGATCAGGAAACCGTAAGCATTCACGCCCAGCAACATCGCATAGGCACCGTCACCAATCGCCCAGCTTGATGGGATGAGGCCCACCGCCAACAGAACACCAAGACCAAGCCCGGTCCAGAAGCTGAGATGGAAGCTCCAGGGCGACCACTGGGTAAAACCATAGAACAGGAAAACCGGCGCCAGCCCCATGACCATAGTGCCCGAGATGGTCGTCGCCTTGAGGATGTCAGTACCGGCGAACATGGGCAGGTTACCCAGGAAGGCAAAAATCACCATCACCACGGCCCCCACTCTCATGCTCGGCAGCTTGTCCGACGCACGCCGCGCCAGGCGAGGCAGATCCACCGCAAGGGACTTGGCCAGTGAGGTAAAGGTGGAATCGAGAGTGGAACCGGCCGAGGTCATCATCACCACGCTCATGAAGAACAACGCCGCCAGCCCCAGGGACTGGCCCACTGCTGCGGGAGCGTTCCCCATGGCCTCAATGCCGTTAACCCGGGCGTGAACGCCCACCAGACTGAAAATAAACACCGCCACAAAGCCCAACAATCCGGCGACCACAAAGCTCTTGAGCATGGTCTTTTCCTTGTTCACAAAGCCCCGGTCAGTCAGCACCGGATCGTGGAATGGATAACTGAACAGTTGCAACAGAGCCACCAACAGCAAGTCGAAACCAGCATTGAGCCGGAACTCACCATTAGTCAACAGGGCGCTGGTGTCGTTGGCAGGGATGATCAGGAACAATACCGCCCCCACAAAGAACACAAACACGAAGGCCTGAATCACATCGGTGAAGATCGAGGACCGGAGACCGCCCTTCAGACTGTAAGCCAGGGTAAACACCGTAAACAGCATCGCCGCCGCGTAATACTCCCACTCACCGGGCAACCCGAAGTAACCGCCCACCACCGCGGTGTTACTCCAGACCTCGTTATAGAGCCGGATAAGAACCGCCGCGGCAAACGCCAGACTGGCCAGCCTCCCGAAACGCGAGGTCAGAAAATCCTGCAGACTCCGGGCCCCGGTCTGGGTCCGGATCAGGTAAATCACATAGCCTGCCACCGGGATGGACAGCCAGTAACTGGCATAAGCCAGACCGCCCACCACACCATAAGCCGCCCCCAGATTCGCCGCATTAGTCACCGACTTGGCAAAGATCCAGCTGATAAAAATACTCGCCGTCAGCGACCACTGACCCACCGGGTTGCCCTGATCATCGGCGCCCTTATAAAAAGAGTTTGCGTTCTTGCTCTTGGGCGACAGCGCATACATAACCACGCCGTAGACCAGCAGGAATCCCCAGAACAGGGATGCTTCGGTAAAATTCATTGTCTTGTTCCTGGTTTACGGTTTAACGGATCTACGCAGGCGCCGAACAACTCGCCCCAAAGCGGTAGCACGAGAAACACCGGTGATGCCGCAGCATGATCCGCTCGTCCATACTCTCCGCCAGCGTGCCGCCAAGGTCATACTGCGGATCATCGTCCACCAGCGTGCAGGCATACACCCGCACCTGTTCGCCCTTCTTCACCAGCATCCGCGTATAGGTGCACATAAAGTGCGACCGGGATTCCTTCGTCGGATACTTCTCCATGCAGGTCTCGGTAATCTCCGGGCTGCCATCTTCCGAACCAGGCGTGCCCAGGTCCGGAAACGCGGTGAACGCCAGGCCCTCCGGAATGCCCCATTCCCGGAAGATTCCACGGAACGCGGCTTCGATATCAGCCGGAATTTCCTTCGGATCGGTCTGGCGGGCAATGGATACCTTGAAACCCTGTTCGATCAGCCAGCGGATGCCCTGCAAGGCCTCATCAAAGCTGCCCTCGCCGCGGTCCTTGTCATGCCGGGCGCGGTCGGGAAAATCCAGGCTCACCCGGAAGTGGATCGGATAGGGGTTATCCAATAAGGGCAGCACCTGGTGCTGGCGCCTGTGCAGCGGCTCAGTGGCGTTGGTGAGCACAAAGCAGGGGCGGTACTGGCTCGCGTAGTCCAGGATATTGACGAAATCCCGGATCACGAAGGGCTCACCACCGGTGAAGGAAAACTGCTCCACGCCCATGTCAATGGCTTCGTGGATAAACGGTTTCACGTCAAGGAGCTTCATGCCCGGGATGCGGCCATCACCGGGATGGGAACCCTCCAGGCAAAACGGGCAGGCCAGGTTGCAGGCGGTACCAGTGTGTATCCACAGCTCTTTTAGCCTGTCGGCATCGATGTATCCCCGGGGATCACCGTTGCGGGTGCGGGTCCAGCGATCACGGGCCCGGGGTTCCAGAACTTCCACGGCCGGAATGCGTTTAGCGCGGGCCGGTCGGGTTTTGGTCAGGGGCATAGTGGCTCCTTGGTGTATTCGTCTTTTTCCCACGGCGCCAGCCATGGAGCTTCTCCAGCAGCTTCAGAATGCCTTCAGGGGCATGAGAGCGCTTCCATTCACCGGCCGCGTACTTGGCCGACTCGTTCCAGGTCGGGTAGGGGTGAATGGTGCCCAGGATCTTGTTCAGGCCCAGACCGTGTTTCATCGCCAGGGTGAACTCGGCCAGGATTTCCCCGGCGTGCGTGCCCACCACCACAGCGCCAAGAATCTTGTCTTTGCCCGGCGCTGTCAGCACCTTGATAAAGCCATTGTCCTCGCTTTCGGCAATGGCCCGGTCCAGGTCATCCAGGCCGTAACGAGTGACCTCGTAGGCCACACCCTTTTCCTTAGCCTCATTCTCACTCAACCCAACCCTGGCCACTTCCGGCGAGGTAAAGGTGACCCAGGGCATTACCCGATAATCCACCTTGAAGCGCCTGAACTGCCCGAACAGTCCGTTAACGGCCGCGTACCAGGCCTGGTGGGCCGCAGCGTGAGTGAACTGGTACGGGCCGGCCACATCGCCACAGGCAAACACATTCGGGTACCTCAGGCTCATGTCCTCTTCCACCGGTACCGTTCCGTTTGGCAGGGTTTCCACACCAATACGCTCCAGATTCAGGCCGGCGGTGTTGGCTGCGCGGCCAACCGCCACGAGAACCTGATCGAAAGGAATGCGTACCCGCTCACCTTCATGCTTACAGTAGGCAACCTTCTCCCCTTCCTCTATACGAAACTCGGCGGCAGAATGTTTCAACCGAACGTCCACGCCGTCTGCCCGAAACTGTTTCAACACCAGTTCAGAGACATCGGCATCCTCTTTCGCCAGCAGGCGCTCACCCATTTCCACCTGCGTCACCTGACTACCCAGCCGCGCAAACGCATGAGCCAGTTCCGAGCCAATCGGGCCACCGCCGAGCACCAGCAGACGGTCAGGCTGTTCTTCCAGTTGCCACAGGTTGTCCGAGGTCAGCGGCTCCATGTCTTCCAGACCAGGAATTGAAGGTACCGCCGGCTTGCCACCAGTGGCCACGACGATGCTGCGGGCGGTGAGGCGCTCGGTGCGGCCATCGTTGTGCCTTACTTCCAGTTCCCAGGGCGACACAAAGCTGGCTTCACCAGCAATGCAGTCCACACCCAGTTTTCGGTAACGCTCGGGAGAATCGTGGGGCTCAACTTTCGCAATCACCTCCCTGACGCGGTTCATGATGTTGTTGAATGAGCCTTTGACCGGCACCGATTCCAGCCCGTACCGATTGGCATGGCGCAGCGTATCCGCCGCCCTGGCGCTGCGAATCAGGGCTTTGGAGGGCACGCAGCCGGTATTGAGGCAATCGCCGCCCATCTTGTGCTTTTCTATCAGGGCAACCTTCGCTTTCACCGCCGCCGCTATATAGGCAGAGACCAGACCGGCGGAACCACCGCCAATGACCAGCAGGTTGTAGTCGAAATGCGCGGGTTTCTGCCAGCCGGCATACACTTTGCGGCGGCGGATGAAGCCCACCACAAACTTGGCAATCAAGGGAAAGAGACCCAACAATGCAAAGGACAGCAGCAGGTCAACCGAGACAATGTCACCGGTGGACTGAATCTGCCCCAACTGGGTGCCGGCGTTTACGTAAACAACCGTGCCAGGCAACATGGCAACCCAGCTCACCACGGCATAGGTGCGCAGCTTCATGGCGGTCAGGCCCATGGCCAGGTTGATCAGGAAAAAAGGGAACACCGGTACAAGCCTCAGGGTGGCCAAGTAGAAGGCACCATCTTTTTCGATGCCACGGTCCATTTTCGCCACTGTGTCTCCGTAACGTTTGCGCAACGAATCCCGCACCAGGAAACGAGCAGCCAGGAACGCCAAAGAGGCTCCAACGGTCGAGGCTAAAGACACCGCAGCAAATCCGTACAGGTTTCCGAAGAAAGCCCCTCCTGCCAGAGTCATGACCGTTGCCCCCGGCAAAGACAATGCGGTAACCAGTACATAAACCACCACAAAAGCGGAAAGCGCAATCAGTAGATTCGAATCAATCCAGTCGCCAAGACTCTGCTGATGTCTCTTCAGGTTTTCCAGTGTCAGAAGTTCATTTCCGCCAGCTGCGATAAAGCCGATCACAACAATCGCAATGGCGAAAACAAGAATCCACTTTTTCAATGTCATGAAAGAAACCCTTTAAACACTTATCGTTTACCTTTGAGACACATCAACTCTACACCTGTTACACCTCGCCCACCTTTTAAACATGCCTATTGGGTTTTACGTCATCGTGCCCTGCCAGATGTCATCAAATACACACGATTGTTTAACAATTCAGTCACAAGTTGTTAGTGCATACAGTCAGGGAAACTTCTCGACACATCGGGCGCCTTACCGCTATTCTTGAACGACCGCTCACGAAAGAGAATAACCATGACTCACACAGCCCCTCCACACGAGCAGGCGCTAGTATGCGGGCTGCGTGACGGAGACAACCTCGCCTTTCGGGAAGCTGTGCGCAGCTTCACGCCCGGTATGCTCGCGGTCGCCAGGTTTTACCTTGATGAGGCGGCCGCCGAAGACGTCGTGCAGGACTGCTGGGTCGCCGTCATCGATGCCATTCAGAAATTTGAGGGCCGTTCGGGGCTAAAAACCTGGTTGCACCGCATTGTCGCCAACCGTTGCAAGAATCGGCTGCGGGCAAGTAAACGGGAAGTCCCTCTCGAAGACTCAGACAGCCTGGAGCCTGCTCTGGCGGAACGCTTCAACGCCAGAGGCCACTGGCAATTACCCCCCAGGCTGAAGTTTCATGAATCTGCCGATACGCTGATGGAAAATGGCGCTCTTAACCAGTGCCTGGACAAACATCTCTCTGCGTTGCCGGAAACCCAACGCTCCGCCCTGATTCTCTACGAGGCGCACCAGCACAAATCAGACGACCTCTGTAACATTCTCGGTGTCAGCGCGTCCAATCTTCGGGTGTTGTTACATCGTGCCAGGCAGAAGATCTTTCTGATGGTAGAAACCTTTCAGGAGACCGGCGAATGCTGAAATGCAGCGAGCTGGCCAGGATCGCCAGTGACTACATCGACGGCGAACTGGGTACCCGGCGGAATCTGTCGGTGAAAACACATTTGATGATGTGCAAACACTGCCGAACCTTTATCGGTAACCTGCGCGCCAGCAATGAGTTGCTGGGTGCCCACGCCTCGGCACGAACCGAGGAGGCGTTTCTGCGCAAGATTGATGAACGGGTAGCCGAAGCCTTGAACGCCCGAAGAGGCAAAGATGTAGATGGCGACTGACAGCCCACCCTGCAATTCAATCGCAGCTATTTTTGAGCGAACACTCACGTTATGATTGCCCGAATATTCATTGAAAGACCCAGCGGGGAAACAGATGCCCAGACCTCCAAGCTATGATCGGGAAACTGCCCTTGCCAGCGCGGTCGGCCTGTTCTGGCACAAGGGCTACCATGGCAGCTCCATGAAGCAGATTGAGCGGGCTCTGGACATGCGCCCGGGCAGCATCTACGCAACATTCGGCAGTAAAGACGGGCTGTTTTCGGAAGCGCTGGCAAGGTATGCGCACCAGGCAGGCGAAGATCTTGCCTGCCACATGGCCGGCTACAACAACGTGCTGGATGGCCTGCAGGCTTTTCTGGTCAAGATCGCCAGGAGCTGTTCAGAGCCAGACAGCAGCACCCCGGCGCGGGCCTGCCTGATTGTGAAAACGCTGCTTGAATCCAGCAACACCAACACCGCGCTCCATCAAGAGGCAAAGGCCTTACTGACCGCCATTGAAAATGCCTTTACCGAGTTACTGGAAGCCGCCAGAAAGCAGGGCGAGCTGGCGCCCGACACAGATTGCCGACGCCTGGCCAGACTGTATCAGAGTCAGATCATGGGGCTTCGTTCCATCGCCGAACGGGAGCTATCTCGGACCGACCTCGAACAGTTGGGTCAGGATATGGCGGCTATCCTGGAGCCCTATCGGGTCCACAACTGAATCACCGGGCGGGACCGTTGATTTGCTCCAGAAACGCCGCCGGTAACGCATCAATCACGGGCCGGGCGTCACCGGCCAGCTCCGGGTTCGGCGTCTCCGGTTCCTGACTCAGGGTCACAGGCGATTCGGACCAGTGCAGCAGTTCCAGCCGACCGTTTTCCCGCTCCACCAGTGCGGTGCAGTGTTCCACCCAGTCGCCATCGTTACAGTAGAGACCCTCTTCGCTGCGCAGGAAGCCCGCCGAGTGGATATGGCCGCAGATAAAACCGTGATAGTGGCCTTTTTCCGCCGCGGTCAGCGCCGCCAACTCGAAACGGCGGATAAAGGTTCTGGCCTTGCCAATCCGGCTTTTGATCCAGGCCGCCAGCGACCAGTAGGGCTTGCCCTGTAATCGCCGCAGGGCGTTGAACCAGCGGTTCAGACGCAGCAACAACCCATGGGCGCGGTCTCCGACCAGCAGCATCAAAGGGCTGCAGCGCACCACCTGGTCAAACTGGTCGCCATGGCAGACCAGAAACTGACGGTCGTCGGCGGTGGTATGCACGGCCTTGTACTGCAATTCGATGCCGGAAAATGTCTGGCCACAGAAACGCCGGAAAAATTCATCGTGATTGCCCGGGATGTACACCACCCGGGTTCCCGTTGCCGCCAGCTCCAGCAGCTTGTGGATAATCTGTCGGTGGCTGTCTGGGAAATGAGCCCGTCGCTGCATGGCAATCAGGTCGACGATGTCGCCTACCAGGTAAAGTGTCTGGCATTGAATGTTATTCAGGAAATCCAGCAGATAGTCCGCCTGGCAATCGGCGGTACCCAGATGGACGTCGGATATGAATACGCTTCGATACTGTCGCATGGTGCCTCCGGTGAGAACAGGCCTGCTTTCAGGATCCTGACATCACCTTGGCAACACCCGGTGACACCGGGGTGACAGCACCAAGACAATTTGATGAAAGCGGAGCCGATGTGGCCGGCTCCGCTGGCTGCAACTACTGGCGAAGGGCGGGATTAAGCGTGTAGGTGCCGGTTACCCGGGCACTGGCCAGCACATGTCCGGCCATGGCCTGACGCACGTCGTTGCCGTCAAATTCACCCTCCAGGCCCAGGGTGTCTACATCCAGAGCATGCACTTCAAAGTGGTAGTGATGGATGATTTCATCGTTCCAGGGCGGGCAGGGGCCGTCATAACCGGCATAGGTGCCGGCCATGTCCGGATTGCCGGCCAGAAACTGGGTGTAATTGTTCACACCACGGACACCAATCGGGCCAGGTCCATAATCCTTGCCCTTGGGACTGACACCATCGCTGTCTTCACCTTCCGGGATCCGCTTTGTGCCAGCGGGAATATCCACCAGCAGCCAATGGAAGAAATCGACGCGTGGCAGGTCGGCCGGTACGGTCTTGCCTTCCTGATTGACGTCGTCGGCGACGCTGGGCACATCCGGGTCAAACATCATCACCACAAAGCTTTTGGTGCCCTCCGGTGCACCGTCCCAGACCAGCTCTGGATTCCGGTTGGGACCAAAACTCATGTGGTCCTGCTCACTGAACACACCGAAGGCAAATTTTTCCGGTACCGGCTGGCCTTCCTCAACACCTCGAACCTGCAGTTTCACGTCGCTTTCTCCTGTCTGTTCTTCAAGTGGATGAGAAGTTTGTAGCAGCGCCAACGGCTCTGTGTCCAGCCCGACAATACTAACGATGGAGCCAATAGGTACTTGGGCTCAATTGTCTCGCTTCAACATCGGCGGTAGTATACGCCCCTGTATTAGCTCCCTAATCATAGACATTCAGGCCAGTGACGACAGCCAAGCGCTTTCATCCGAGAGCGTTTGGCTCTCATCACTTAAAGGTCTGAAACGTTATGGAAAACCTTCATCACATAGTCGTGGTCGGCGGCGGAGCCGGCGGTCTGGAACTGGTCACCAGTCTGGGCAACAAGCTTGGCAAAAAAGGCAAAGCCCGTATTTCCCTGGTCGACGCCGGTCTTACCCATGTTTGGAAACCCCTGCTGCATGAAGTGGCCTCCGGCTCGCTGGACGCCAGCGCCAACGAAATCAATTACCGCGCCCACGCCCGCAAGCACCATTACGAGTTTCAGCTCGGCCGCATGAGCGGTCTGGACCGGACCAATAAAGCGATCGTGATTGCCCCGTTCCGGGATGAAGAAGGCCAAGAAGTAGTGCCGGAACGGCGCCTTCATTACGACACCCTGGTGATTGCTGTTGGCAGCACCGCGAACGACTTCGGCACCCCCGGCGCACAGGACCACTGCCTGTTCCTGGACAGTCTGAAGCAGGCTCGCCGCTTTCATAACCTGATGCTCAATGCCTTCCTGCGCAAAAACCACGAAGCCCTTCAGGGCCAGCCCCATGCCCTGAACATCAGCATCATTGGTGCCGGAGCCACGGGCGTGGAACTGGCCGCCGAACTGAGACTGGCATCCCGCGAATTGCCCATCTACGGCATGAACCACCTCAAATCTTCCGATGTTTCCATCAGCGTGATCGAGGCGGCCGACCGCATATTGCCTGCGCTGCCCGGGCGCCTTTCCGCCGCAGCCACCCGGGAACTGGAACGCCAGAAGGTCAAGGTATTGACCGGACAACCTGTAAGCGAGGTGCGCGAGAACAGTCTGATCATGAAGGACGGCACTGAACTGCCCTCGGAAATGACCATCTGGGCCGCTGGCATCAAAGCACCGCCGTTCCTGGCGGAACTGGACGGCCTGGAGACCAATCGCGGCAATCAGCTGCTGGTGGAACAGACCCTGAAAACCACCAAAGATGCGGATATCTTCGCGTTTGGTGACTGCGCCGCCTGCCCGCAGCCGGAATCCGACCGGCCGGTGCCACCACGTGCCCAGGCCGCACACCAGCAGGCCGATGCCCTGTTCAAAACCCTCTGCAACCGGCTGGAAGGCAAAGAAGCCGTTCCCTTCGTGTACAACGACCATGGCTCACTGATCAACTTCAGCAAATACACCACCGTCGGCAACCTGATGGGTAACCTGTCCGGACGCAGTATGTATATCGAAGGGAAAGTGGCCAGGCTGTTCTACGTGTCGCTGTACCGAATGCACCAGGTGGCCTTGCACGGTTTCCTGCGAACCGGCGTGATCTGGCTGATGGACAAGATCAGTCGGGCCATGCAGCCACGGTTGAAGCTGCACTGATTCAGCCCCAGTAAAACATCCCCGACTGTTTCCCGAGGATGGTTGCGGCAATGTGCCGGTCGCTGGCTTTGTTGGCGAGGCCATAGCACACGTGCAAGGGCAGGAGGTGCTCTTCCCGGGGGTGACAGAACCGGGCATGGGGCGCTTGCTCCCAATCTGCCAGGCGCTTCGCCCGCTCCGGCTCCGACAGGGAGCTGTCGCTGCAGGTCTGTTCCAGCCAGTCCTCAAAGGCCAGGTTACGGGCCTGGATTTCCGGTGTCTGTGCAGCAAAGAAGGCCCGCATGTTGTGGAACGAGAAGCCTGAGCCAAGCACCAGCAGGTGATCGTAATCCAGTGCCTGCAATGCCCGGCCAATCGCAAGGTGCGTACTGGCGTCCAGAGTGTTGACCAGTGAGAGCTGAATGCAGGGAATCTTTGCCTCCGGATACATCAGTTTAAGCGGCACGAACGCGCCGTGATCCAGGCCCCGCTGGTCATCCAGGCGGGCCTGGATACCAGCCTGATCCAACGCCTGGGCGACCTGCTGCGCCAGCACTGGCTCACCCGGGCAGGGGTATTCGATCTTGTAGGCTTCCGAAGGAAAACCGTAATAATCGTAAATCAGCGACGGCGTAGTACCTGAGGTAATGGTCGGGATCGCCTCCTCCCAGTGGGCGCTGATCACCAGTATCGCAGAGGGTTTGCGCAGGTCAGCCGCTAGCTCTGTTAACCGGTCCACCATGTCCTGGTGCCCGGGATCTCCCAGCAGCGGCATGGGGCCGCCACCGTGGGAAACAAACAGTACATCGGTCGCTTTGCTCATGGCGTTCTCCCCGGTTCAGCTTTCTTTATGCAACAGATTATCGACAGCGAACCGGCCTGCGCCCTGAATCGCCAGAGCGACGGTGGCGGCAAACAGCGTGAGTGCATACTCGTAACCATTATTGGCCATAAACAAGCCATTACCGATATGCACCGCGAAAATGGCCACCAACATGGTAAAAGCCGCAACCACCGCCGCCGGACGTGTCAGTAGCCCGAGCACCAGTGCCAGACCGCCAAAGAATTCGGCACCACCTGCCAGCAAGGCCATCAGGTAGCCAGGCTCCAGGCCAATACTGGCCAGCCATTGTCCGGTACCTTCCAGCCCGTATCCGCCAAACCAGCCGAACAGTTTCTGGGCACCATGAGCGGCCAGGATCAGCCCCACCGGAACCCTCAGTACCAGTGCGGCAAAGCCACCATTGGATTGGAGTAATGCCTTTGTGAATTGAGCGTTCATATTCGTCACCTTAAGTCTTTCTCTGATTGGTTTATCCCGAAGCCCTGGCTTCAGGCTATGGGCTCACTTTACTATCACCAATCTCAAAGACTAAGATGACTCTTGTTGCTATATTATCGTCATTTTATTGATAATCATCAGCACAACTCAGATCAGGACACCGCCATGGATCGTATTGAAGCCATGCGCACCTTCGTGACAGTGGTCAACGAAGGCAGCTTCACCCGAGCCGCTGACCGCCTGGACACCTCGCCACAACTGGTCAGCAAATACGTGTCTCAGCTGGAGACGCACCTGGGCGTTCGGTTGCTGAACCGCACCACGCGCAGGCTCCACCTGACCGAAGCAGGCAGGCAATATTACCCGCGGGCCCAGCAGGTGCTCAGCGATATTGATGATCTGGAAAATCAGCTCGGCGACCTGCAAACCGAGGCCCAGGGCCTGCTGCGCATCAGTGCCCCGGTTTCTTTCGCCATTCGCCACATGCCGGCCCTGCTGACCGAGTTCCAGCGAATGCACCCCGCCGTGGGTATTGACCTGCAACTCAATGACCGGAAAGTCGACATAGTCGAGGAAGGCTTCGATATCGCGCTGCGCATCGGCCGCCTGCAAAGCTCTTCCCTGATCGCCAAGCGGGTGGCGCCGGTGCGGCTGGTGCTGTGTGCCTCTCCAGCTTATCTGGCACGATACGGCAGCCCCGGCAAACCGGAAGACCTCCGGGACCATCAGTACCTGCGCTACAGCTACATGGACCCGGATTCCAACCATCCCCCGCAGAAGTGGCTCCAGGACAACCGCAGTGACAACCTGCAGGGAATGGTCAGCAACAACGGCGACGTGCTTGTCGAGGCAGCCATTGCCGGGGCCGGGATTGCCCTGCAACCGACCTTTATCGCGGGCCCCGCCATTCAGGAAGGCAAGTTAACGATCGTCCTGCCGGAACATGAACCGGAGCCGCTGGGGCTATACGCCGTCTACGCTCACCGCCAGTTACTGGCAAGCAAGGTCCGCAGCTTCATCGACTTCATCGACGGCTATTTTGGTGATCCGCCCTATTGGGACAGGTTTGAGTAGCTGCAATGCACCGTCAATCAAAAGACGCGCGGATATACACCGAGCACAACGTCATTGGACATTTTCAAGTTGTTGGAAAGCGGATATTTAAGGAGATTCTGAGATATTTGCGGGGATCAACCTGGAGCGGGCGATGGGAATCGAACCCACGTCGTAGGCTTGGGAAGCCTCTGCTCTACCATTGAGCTACGCCCGCCTGCATAATGATTGCCACAGCAATATAAGCCCGGGCCCTGCGTTCGGGCAAGCCCCTTTGGTCTGGAGTCTGATGGATCCCACACTTACCCTGATTGGCGCCTTGATGCTGGTGATCAGCATCGTTCTCAGCCCGCTTTCCAGCCGCGTTGGCATGCCCGTGCTGCTGATCTTCCTGGTCGTGGGCATGATGATGGGGGAGGACGGCCCGGGTGGTATCGAATTCGACAACTTCGAGCTGGCCTTCCTGATCGCCAATCTGGCGCTGGGTGTGATTCTGCTGGATGGCGGCATGCGTACCCGGGTGGAAACGTTCCGGGTAGGTCTGCGGCCGGCACTGGTACTGGCCACCCTTGGCGTTGGCCTGACCGCCGGTGGCGCCGCACTGGTTGCCTGGTGGGTGTTCGACCTGCACTGGCTGATGGCTTTGCTGGTCGGCGCCATTATTTCCTCCACCGATGCCGCCGCCGTCTTCTCACTACTCCAGGGCCGGGGCCTGCATCTGAACGAGCGGGTCAGCGCCACGCTGGAAATCGAATCCGGCAGTAACGACCCCATGGCCATTTTCCTGACTCTGCTGCTGGTTACCCTGATTGGCAGTTACGAAGAGGGGGCATTGGCCAAAGGCCTGATGATGCTGGTACAGCAGTTCGGCATCGGCACGGTGGCCGGCCTCCTTGGTGGCTTTGCCGTGGTTCAGCTGGTCAACCGGATACGACTGACCCCGTCGCTTTACCCGCTGCTGGTAGCCGCTGCCGGCATCGCCGTGTTCTCCTCAACCAACGCCATCGGCGGCAGTGGCTTTCTGGCGATTTACCTCACCGGGGTGGTGATTGGTAACCGGCATGTTCGGATGATGCCGATGATTCTTCAGGTGCATGATGGCCTGGCCTGGCTGGCACAGCTTTGCCTGTTCCTGATGCTGGGCCTGCTGGTTAATCCATCGGATCTGGTGCCGCTGGCCGGTGGCGGTCTGATTCTGGCACTGGCGCTGATTTTCGTGATCCGGCCGGCCACCGTGCTACTCACGCTTTGGCCTTTCGCGTTCAATCGGCGGGAGTTGGGGTTTATCAGCTGGGTGGGCCTGCGTGGCGCAGTGCCGATCGTGCTCGCCCTGTTTCCGATTATTGCAGACCTTCCGGATGCCCAACTGGTGTTCCATGCCGCCTTCTTTATTGTGCTGGTATCGCTGCTGGTACAGGGCACCACCATGGCACCATTGGCGCGCAAACTGAAACTGGAGGTGCCTGCAGGGGAAGATCCGTACCGCAGGCTACCTCTGGATGTGCCTGCCGCAGGTGATCACGAACTGATGCTGTTTCCGCTGCGCGGCAAGAATTGGGAAAGCCCCCGGGCCCTCGGCCAGCTCAGGCTACCCGACAATACCGCCGTTGCCGGTATCTTCCGGGATCGCAAATGCCTGCAACCGACCCGGGAACTGGAAGTTGCCTCAGGCGATGTGGTGGCCATGTTTGCCACGCCAGCCTTGCTGCCGGATCTTGGCAAGGCCCTTAGCGGCAGGCAGGCGCCGAAGCATCTGGCAGAACGGGCATTCTTCGGGGATTTTGTGCTCAATGGCGATGCCCTGCTGGGGGATGTTGAACAGGTGTACGGCATCGAATTTGACGAGCTGCCGCCCGAACTCTCCCTGGCTGAGTGTTTTGCCAGGCGTACCAAGGGCCACCCGGTGGTTGGTGACAAGGTTGTGCTGGGGCCCGTTACCCTGGTCGCCAGGGCCACCGACGCTGACCGGGTGACCAAAGTAGGCATGAAAATGGATTCCTGAATGGGATCCCGGTCAAGAAAAGCCAAACTCTGTAACAGAACCCCTTATCACCCCGTTACCAGGCTATGGTATAAACAGCATGAACAAAGTTTAACCATTTACCGATTTGTGCGAGTTTCATGATTGTTCGAGTTCTACTGACCATCGCCCTGATTGCCTCCCCTCTGATGGCGTCAACCTCTGAGCTTCTGGCCCGGGCCGACACCCGCATGATGCCGAGCCCACCGGAACCGGCGTTAATGGAAGGCCTGCTGGAGATTACCCAGGTACTGGTCAACAAAGGAGAACGTCGCCTTTACCTGCTCAGCGGTGATGAAACCGTACGCCAGTACCGGATCTCCCTCGGCGACAATCCCGTCGGCCACAAGCTGTACGAGGGGGATGAACGCACACCCGAGGGTGACTATGTACTGGACTGGCGCAATGCCAGCAGCGACTTCTATAAATCCATCCACATTTCCTACCCCAGCCCCCGCGACCGGGAACTGGCTGAAGCCTGGGGTCTTGATCCCGGCGGCAGCATCATGATCCATGGCCTGCCCAACAATGCCGGCGACATGGCCTTTGCCTACACCGGGCTGGACTGGACCAATGGCTGCATTGCAGTGAGCAACGAAGCCATGGATGAAATCTGGCAACTGGTCCAGAATGGAACCCCCATCCGCATCGTTCCGTGATTCGTTCTGCTTGGTGACAACGCCATGAAAGCCGGATTAAGTTGTTGTCATAAGCTAAGAAAATTTACGTATCCTTAGTTAACATTTTGTCTCTGAGTGTTTTACACTGTTTAACGACTCCGGTAGTCACTGCCTATCGGGCCTAGCAGAAGGGAGCTGTCTGACCGGCTTCCGGATCACAGGAAATAAAACGACCAATAAGGGGATTTACAATGCGTAAACTGACGATCGCCGGGTTTGCACTGGCTACTGCTCTGACTGCAGGTTGTGCCACTACTGAACAAGCTGCTATCGACGAAGCAAATGCAACTGCCAGCTCCGCTGAGCAGACTGCCAACAACGCCCTGAACACAGCTAACAGCGCCGCCAGCAGTGCACGCACTGCCCAGCAGACTGCTGAAGAAGCTCTGGCTGCAGCCCGTGCTGCCCAGAAAGCTGCTGACGAAGCAAACGAGCGCGCCAAGCGTATGCTCGAGCGTGCCAGCCAGAAGTAAGGCTGTCAGCTAGCAAAAAAGGCCGGTTAATCCGGCCTTTTTTGTGGCTGTCTGCCCCCCCGGCTTTACTGGTCTGGTTTGTCCGGCCCTTTGTTAGCCGACTGGTTGTCCAGGAAGTTCTTGATCATATCCATCGGCAGTGGGAAAACAATGGTCGATGAGTTGGTGTTGCTCATATCCGCCAAGGTCTGCAGATAACGCAACTGCATAGCCCCCGAGTTCGCCGACATGACTTCTGCTGCCTCCACCAGTTTCTTCGACGCCTGAAGCTCGCCTTCAGCGTGGATAACCTTGGCCCGGCGCTCCCGCTCGGCTTCCGCCTGACGGGCGATGGCGCGGATCATGGATTCGTTCAGATCCACATGCTTGATTTCCACATTCGCCACCTTGATACCCCATTCTTCGGTCTGGGCATCAATGATCTCCTGAATGTCGGCGTTCAGCTTGTCCCGTTCGGATAACATCTCGTCCAGGTCGTGCTTGCCCAGTACAGATCGCAGTGTCGTCTGGGCCAACTGGCTGGTAGCGGCACCATAATCTTCAACCCGGATAATGGCTTTTTCCGGATCCACCACCCGGAAGTACAGCACCGCATTTACCCGGACGGTAACGTTGTCTTTGGAGATCACGTCCTGGCTGGGGACATCCAGGGTGATCACCCGAAGGTCAACTCGCACAATCTGCTGGATACCGGGAATGACGATGATCAGTCCCGGGCCTTTCACGCCCTGGAACCGACCCAGAAAAAAGACCACGCCACGCTCGTATTCCGGCAGGATCTTGATTGCTGACCCCAGGATCAGCAGCAGCACCACCGTCGGTGCAATATAGGGAATAATGTCACCGAGATTCATACGGCCTCCTTGATTTGCCGTTGATGTTTAATCTGTGCGCTCTGCCGGTTCGTCGTTGCCGGGCTCCACCAGCAGAGTCAGGCCGTCCATACCATTTACCCGCACTTGCGATCGGGCGGCAATGGCCACCTGACTCCGGGCGTTCCAGCGTTCGCCGCTGACCCGTACATGGCCCGCGTAGGCATCATACGTGGGGACAAAATCATCCAGTGCCATACCGTGCTCGTGGACCAGCTGCTCACTACCCGAGACCGGGTGGCGCCGCCGAAGACCGATGAACCGGGTAACGGTCCAGAGAATAAAGCCCCCAGCCACCACCGCCGTGCCACCAATCGTGGGCAGCGAAATGTCCTGATGGCTGCCGTCCATCAGGATGACGGAGCCAGTGACAAACGCCACGATGCCACCGATGCCGAGGATGCCGAAACTGGGCACAAACGCCTCGCCGACAATGAAGGCCAGCCCCAACAGGATCAGCGCCAGGCCCGCGTAATTCACCGACAATACCTGGAAGGCGAACAGGGCCAGAATCAGACTGATTGCGCCAATCACCCCAGGCACTACGGCGCCGGGATTGGCCAGTTCGAAAAGAATGCCGTAAAAACCGATGATCATCAGGAAATAGGCCACATTCGGGTCAGTAATCACCGACAGCAGTTTGGTGCGCCAGTCCGGCTCGGCCCGCACCAATTCCAGTTGCGCGGTTTCCAGTACCCGATCACCGGCGGCCATGCGCACAGTGCGACCATCAATTTCGCTTAACAACGCCCGGAGGTTCGGCACCACCACGTCCACCACGTTACGCTCAAGGGCTTCGGTAGCCCCGAGATTGACCGCCTCCCGAACCGCCTCTTCCGCCCAGTCGGCATTACGACCGTGGCGCTCTGCCAGGCCGCGGATGTAGCTCACGGCATCTTCCAGTACCTTGCGCTCCATAGCAGTGTCGCCACGACGTTTGTCGGCCGATTCGCTCTGGTCGGTGTCCTCCGAAGATTCTTCAGGGGCAGATTCAGAAGGGGACTCAGGTTCTGTGGAGCCGGGCAGGCCACCCATTTGCACGGGTGTGGCTGAGCCAAGGTTGGTGGCCGGAGCCATGGCGGCAATGTGGCTGCCGTAGAGGATATAGGTACCGGCACTGGCCGCCCGGGCACCCTGGGGTGAAACGTAGGTCGCCACCGGCACATCGGAAGCGAGAATGGTCTTGATGATTTCCCGCATGGAATCCATCAAACCGCCCGGGGTGTCCATTTCAATCACCACCAGGCCGGCGCTTTCCCGCTCCGCCCGGCGAATACCGCGGGTCACATAATCCATGGTGGCCGGGCCAATCGCACCTTCAACCGAAAGCACCAGGGCCTGACGGGGCGATTCCTGTTGCGCAAAGACTTTCAGGGAAAGACTGAACAGGGCCAGCAAGGCTCCGGCTACAAACACCAGCGCCCAGAGCTTTACTCTGGGGGTGAGTGTCGATGTCCTGAAGTGGCTTGCACGCATCTCAACCTCCCACGGGAGTGATCAGAACAGCTTTGCCAGAACCGACTCCGGTAACCGCCTTAGCACAAAACCGATCGGGGCCCAGGGCCAGGCGGGCACAAAATGCTCGGCTTTTCCGGCTTCTATGGCTTTCACCATAGCACGACAGCCGGTTTGTGCGTCGACGATGAACGGTGTGTTTTTCACCTTCTCATTGATTTCAGTGCGAATATAGCCCGGATACAGGGTAGTCACACGGATCGGGGACCGGCGTTTTTTCAACTCGATGCGCAGTCCTTCACAGAGTGCTGCCAACCCGGCCTTGGTGGCGGCATAGGTGGTAACGTTGCCCGGCATACCGCGCACTGCCGTTACCGATGATACGGCCACCAGGTGGCCCCGGTTCTGTTCCCTGAAAATTTCCATCGCCGCTTCAATCTGGGCGAGGGCGGCGACAAAGTTGGTTTCTGCGGTCTGCCGGTTAGCATCAAAGCGCCCGGTTCCGAGTGGCTGGCCCTTACCGATACCGGCATTCACAATAATCCGGTCCAGTGCTCCAAAGTGCGCCTGAAAAGCCCGGAACACCTCCTGCACCTGAACATGATCATTCACATCCAGTGCCATCACCTGAATCCGGATACCCGGATACTGCTGTTCAAGCTCCGCTTTCAGCACCTCGAGCCGCTCAGTTCTTCGGGCGCAGAGCGCCAGGTTATCTCCGCGGGCGGCAAACTCTCGGGCCATGCCCTCGCCAAGGCCAGAACTGGCGCCGGTGATCAGAATGCTCCTGCTCATTGCGGTGTTCCTTTACCAGGGGGACTAGAAATACAGGGTCTGTTCCGGATTGCCCTGTTTCTCGGATTCTGCCGGTTCAACCGAATCCTCGGATGCCATCCGGGTCAGCTTCTCGCCGATCATGGTGGGCAGACCATCGGCCTGATCCACCGCCAGCTCAATGGAACGGCGGCGAAGATCCACATCCGGATGCTGCTGGCGGAAGCTCTCTACTTTTTCAAATACCTGAGCCCACAAGCGCTCCCGGTCGCGGGCCGAATAGTCCTCATGGGGCCGATGCACTTCCAGCCACACCTCACCACCGGCCATACCGATCTTGACCGGCTCACGAATCACCTGAACCGGCGTGCCTTTCTCCACCTGATAGACAAACCGTGAAATATCTTCGTTGTACATGCGGAAACAGCCGTGACTGACCGGCATACCGACACC
The DNA here is from genome assembly GCF_002049515.1 of Marinobacter sp. tcs-11. Lineage (NCBI taxonomy): Bacteria > Pseudomonadati > Pseudomonadota > Gammaproteobacteria > Pseudomonadales > Marinobacteraceae > Marinobacter > Marinobacter sp. tcs-11. The sequence goes on from NZ_LLYU01000001.1 coordinate 261,256, forward strand.
GAACTGTTTGTTGGTGCCGTGAATGAGATAGCCTTTCTCACTCAGCATGAGGGCATGGGTACCCAGGGGATTGCCCGGGCCTGGCGGGATCATTTTCGGCAGATAGTCTCCCGACGCCTCATATTCGGCACGAATGCTCGCTGGCGGGTACCAGGCCGGGGACTCCAGTGGCATGGTTACTTTGGCATTGGTCAGCGGCGACGGGTTTTCCTCAGTGCCCACACCAACCGGGTACACCTGCACCCCGCCATCCGGTGTGAAGTAATACAGCCGGTATTCAGCCAGATTAATCACGATGCCCTCGCGCTCAACATCGGGCAACACATACATGCGGGGCAGAGTGATCATGGTGCCTTCGCCCGGCAGCCAGGGATCAATACCGGGATTGGCCTTCACCAACTCCAGGTACCCCAGGGCCAACTTGTTACCAATGCCGGCAAAGGTGTCCTCATAGACGGTATTGAACACCTGCAGCTCTCCCGCCAGGTCACCGTCGGGCTGAAAGGTAGGAACCCGCGGGGAGCGGTCCGGCGCCCGTTCTGATGCCTCCGGCCCGTTTGTGTCCCGGGCGGCCTGCACTGAGGAAAACGGCCACAGCAGACTGACACCAATGACAACAAGCAACCAGCTTTTCCACCGCATAAGATTGGGTTCCCGTAACAACATTTCTCACACTCAATGACCGGCGTCCGGCTCAGGAGTTCATTACCGTGGCCCAGACCGTCACCACGGCCAGGGCCACAAACAGAATACTCGCACTGATTCGCGCCATGGCCAGCGGCAGGCGTTCCATCAGCCAGCGACCCGCCATGATAACCGGCACATTGGCCAACAGCATACCCACCGTTGTACCCATGATAACCCAGAACGTGTCGGTATACCGTGCGGCCAGGACCACCGTGGCAATCTGGGTTTTATCACCAATTTCCGCCAGGAAGAACATGATGGTCGTGGCCATGAAGGCACCCATACCCAGGAATTTCGAGTCCTCCGAATCATCCTTGTCTGGAATCAACAGCCACAGGGCAATGGCAACAAAGCTGACGGCCAGGATCCAGGGCAGCCAGGCCTCCGGAATCCATTGCGCAACCCAGGCGCCCAGCCAGGCGGACAGGGCATGGTTAAGCACGGTAGCAATCAGAATCCCGAGGATGATAGGGGTACGTTTGGCGTATCTGGCAACCAGAAAGAGAGACAACAGCTGGGTTTTATCGCCAATTTCAGCGATGGCAACGGCAAGCGTCGAAGCGAGAAAAGCATCCATTCAGCAGAACCTCAGGGCGGAGACAATTCAGACATGAGACAGCCCACCTTCCGCCCATTGGAGGTGATCTGCCTCAGGTCTTGCCAATTCCTGTTCAGGAACACGATGGCCATGCAGATTGAGCTGCAAGTATGTTGACCACCGTCTGCCCCGGATCACCGGTGCAGAGGCTACTCCCCCGAAGGTGCGGCCATAGTAATGAATAGCGGCAAACAAGGCAACTCCCGGCCTCAGGCCCGCATTTTCCAGATCGGCACCGCCGCCAGCGCCACGCATACCGCAACCAGCCACCAGGCCGAGGCAAAGGCTGAAACGGTTGGCAGCCCGCCTTCGTGTTCGCCGAACTCGATGGTGAGGGCAACGATATTCACCCCGAGCGCACCACCCAGCTGACGGGCGAAATTGATCGTACTGGAACCTGCACCCAGCTGTTCCGGCGCGAGCGGGTTCAGAGCTCCCGTCGACAGCGCCGGCAACATAAAGCCTATACCGATTCGGCCCACAACTGCCCACAATGCCAGCCAGACAAACCCGACCAGCGCCCCGGTAGCGGCAAACAACACAGCCGAGCAGGCAAACATGGCAATACCAAACAGTACCAGCCCCCGGGCACTGCGTTTGTCGGCAAGCCTGCCAGCCACGGGGAACACCATCCCCAGCACAATACCTGCCGGTAACATCAGCACGCCCGCCTCCGTAGCCGAAAAACCCAGGGAAGTCTGTACGAATAGCGGGATCAGGTAAGTGGAACCGAACAGCGCCAGGCCCAGCGCCATAGCGCCCAGGGTTGCATACAGAAAAACCGGCTCCCGCAGCAACGCCAGCCGGATAAGCGGATGGGCTGTGCGGCGTTCATGTACGATAAATCCAGTAATCAGACTCGCAGCCAACGCGCCCTGCCAGGCAATACGCACAGAGTCGCCGGGCCAGTCCTGCAGACGGTTAAGCGTTTCCAGGGTGACAGCAACCGCGGCCCCCAGCAGAACCATACCGGACAGATCGAACATGTAGGGAGCCGGACGGGACCGTGGTGACGGCAGAAAGCGCAAGGCCATCCACACACCCAGCAAGGTGACCGGAGCCGGGGCAAACATGACCCAGCGCCAGTGGAACTGATCCACCAGAAAACCACCGAGGACCGGACCCAGAGCCGGCGCAAGAATCACACCCATACCATAGATGCCCATGGCGCGGCCGCGCTGGTCAGCCGGAAAAATCCGGAACACCAGATACATGCCCATGGGCTGCATCAACCCGGCCATGGCCCCTTGCCCAATCCGGGCGGCAATCAACAATTCCGGCGTGGGCGCGAAGCCACCGGCAAGGGAAATCAGCGTGAACATGGCCATGGCGGCACTGAGGGTCTTGCGGACACCGAAGCGGTCCAGCAGCCACGCCGAAGCCAGCATGGTGGTGGTCATGGCGGCAATGAAACCGGTCGCCAGCCAGTGAACCTGGCCCTGGCGGATACCGAACTCCACCATGATATCGTGCAGGGCAACGTTGACCACCGTGGCACTGAGCACCGTGGCCATGGTGCCGAGCACCACGGTAAGCACCGCCAGCCAGCGCCAGCGGTCACCATATCGGGCCCGCAGGCCCTCTACGGATTGATCAGCCAAGACTCACTTCTGCTTCTCGGCGTTTTCCATGATCTTGTGGAAAACCTTGAGCGATGCCTCAATGTCTTTGTCGGAAATGCCGTCAAGCATCTCCTCTCGGAGCGTGGCCGCGCGCTCGGACAACTCATCCATGAACTCGACACCGGCCTTGGTCAGGTGAAGGCGACGGGCGCGACGATCGTTGGGGCATGGGCGGCGCTCAATCAGCCCCTGTTGCTCAAGACTGTCCAGCAAACGTACCAGGGTCGGGTTTTCAATGGCCATCAGGCTGGCCAGTTCACGCTGGGTCAGGCCTTCACCACCTTGCTGCAGATACACCATGGTGCTCCAACGTGCCTGGGTAACACCCAGATCTTTCAGGCGTTCATCGAGCATTTTGCGCCAGCGGCGGGTTACCCGGGCAACGGCAAACGGAAACTGATCTCTCATGGTTCATTACTCCTGATGGTGATCCGGCATGGGACAAGCAAACGCCACCCCGAAAACCGACAAAAGACTTACCTTATTGGAAATTCACCAATAGTAAGCTAACCATTGAAATAAAAACAGATGTGAAGACAAAAATATAATTGGGGAAAACCGAAAGCTGCGTCAACCGGCCTGACGCAGCTCCTCCTGCATTTCTTCCACTTCCGGTGACTCGTGAAACTCGGTGTTCCGGGGATCCATCTCGGTCAGCACCGGTGAGGTTTCCGGCATGGTCGGAACGAAATGCTCCTGCTCGTCCACCGGAACATCTTCGGTGTGGCTGATGCGGTAGCTGGTAATCACCGCCAACACCAGAAGGAACCCCGCATTGCCATAGAACAGGCCAGCCGGACCCAACAGGCTGATCAGCTCTGCCATGGCAATGGGGCCGATGACACTGCCAATACCGTAACTCAGCAGCAAGGTCGCACTGGCCGAGACTATCCGGTTGCTGTCCATACGGTCGTTGGTGATCGCCACGGCAATCGGATAGATAGTGGCCGACAGGCCGGTGAACAGCCCTACCAAAAGCGTGAGTAAGGCCAGGTTACCGGCGCCAAGCACCGCCACACCGCCCGCGGAAGCCGACGCGGCCACCGCCACCCAGAACATGACCCTGCGCCGGTCAAAACGGTCGCACAGCCGTCCCAGCGGCCAGGCCAGAAGCATGGCCGCCACAATCGCGCTGGCCATAAAGGTAGAGGTGCGCGCCACATCCAGGCCAACCAGCGTGGCGTAAACCGGCCCAAGGGCATAGAAGCCACCGATCATCACCCCACAGATCAGCGCCCCGGCAACGCCCGAAAACGATTCGCGCGCCAGCTTGAACACCGACATGCGGCTGGCCTGTTCAATAACCGGCGCCTCCATCCGGGTCAAAGACAACGGAATCAATGCCAGCGTCAGCAACATGGCCGCCAGCGAGAACGGCAGGAAGTTGGCCGGGTCACCGACATTGACAATCAACTGGCCGCCGGCGGCAGAAAGATAGAAGACAATCTGATAGACCGCGAAGAGTGCGCCGCGATTCGCGTTGGTGGCCCGACTGGAAAACCAGCTCTCAATGACCACCAGCACCCCGGCAATACTGAACCCGGACAGCACCCGCAGCACGGCCCAGAACACCATGGAAATAGCCATCGGATACATCAGTGCGGTGACCGCCGCCATGGCTGCGAACACCGCAAAGGCACGGATGTGACCCACCCGGCCAATAATCTTGTGCACATACAAGGTGCCAAGCACAAACCCGATGGAGTAGCACACCAGCACCCAGCCGATCACATCTGGCGAAACCTCTTCAATACTCAGGCGAATGCCCAACAGAGTCATCAGAAAGGCGTTGCCACTGACCAGAAGGACAATACTGAGTATCAGCGCTGATAAAGACGCAACCATTCGGGTCATCGGAATTCTGCCTGTCGCGATTACAGTGGGTAACAAAAAGAAAAGATAGCAACATTATAGATTGTCTGCTGGCGAGCATTTAACCAACCTCTTTATAGCCGCGCCACTAGGGAGTTGCCGAGACCCCGAGCCCGCACTGGCAGGCCATTTGACAATGTTTTACATTAATGGGTCGTAACAGACCCGATTGGCGGGAGCAGGTAACATATTTGCCATGCAATCTACTGGACCGTGAGCGCCTGGTTATGAAGAAAACGGACTGGCCCATTCGTTGGGATTTACTGCTTCGCTATCGCCTGATCGAGATTATCGCCCTGTGGGAGGGTCGGCTGACCACCAACCATATCTGTCACAGCTTTGGTATCGGTCGACAGCAGGCTTCCAAGGACATCAATACTTATCTTCGTGAACTGGCTCCCGGCAATCTGGTCTACGACCGGCACCTGAAAGGCTATGTCCCCTCTGACAATTTCAAGCCGGTGGTCACCCGGGGCGCCGTATCCGAGTATCAGGATCTTCTGGCCCGCCAGCAGAATCTGAGTGATACTTTCTCCGATCTTGAACTGGGCCTGCCCGGCAACGCCGTCATCCCGGAGGCGGCCCGCCATATAGAACCGGAAGTTATGCGGGCCGTGGTGACCGCTACCCGTTATCATCGCCAGCTGAAGGCGAGCTACGTATCACTGAGTCGCCCGGAAGCCGCCGAAAGTGTGCTGGAACCCCACGCTCTGGTCTGTTCCGGCAACAGCTGGCACGTTCGGGCATGGTGCAGCGCCAACCGGGAATTCCGGGATTTTGCCCTGAGTCGCTTCCACGGCCGTATTGAAGCCCTGCGTCAGAAAGCCCGGCACAACGCCCAGCAGGATGACGACTGGCAGCGGCAGGTGACACTGGAGATCACCCCGGACCAGCGCCTGACCGAAGCCCAGCAGAAGATCATCGCCCGCGACTACGGCATGACCAATGGCCTGCTGCACATCGAAACCCGAGCAGCCCTGGCACCCTATGTGCTGTCCCGACTAGGCATCACCTACGAAAACAGCCACCCAGACCCATTGGTTCAGCAGCTAGAACTGGCCAACCCGGACCAGCTCGGTTTTGGCAGCAAACGCGAACGGGCACTCAAGGCGGTGGCCGGTCTCTGCTAGACTGGCCCCGTGACCAGACCGCTCCAGACCTTTACTGCCCTTTTTTACCTGGGGCTCGTGTTATCGGCGACGCCACTCCAGGCGCATGCCGATAACCGCTGTGGAGCTTCCGCCACGCCCATCCATCAGGTACAGGGCACCGGCAACCAATCCCCACTGATCGGCCAAACCGTGACCGTAGAAGGCATTCTTGTACTGGATGCCCGAAAACCTGGCGGCTTTTCCGGATTCTACCTGCAGCAGGCCGATCACCAGACCGATGACAATCCAGCCACCTCAGAAGCACTGTTTGTCTATACCCGCAAAGCCGCTGGCACCGTGGGTCAGCGGGTGCGGGTTACCGGCACCGTCAAGGAGTTTCACGGCCTGACCGAACTGGCACCGGTGCACAGCCTTTCAGTCTGCGGCCAGGCACCCCTGCCAGCGCCGATCAACGTATCGCTACCCTGGTCGCAACCGCCCGAAAGCCTGGAAAACATGCGGGTGCGTTTCGACGAGCCCCTGACGGTCATCGATAATTACAACCTGGCCAGGTACGGCGAGCTGGCATTGGCGGCCAGCGATCAGGTGATTGCCACAGAACAGTTAGCGCCAGGTCCGGCTGCCCGCACACTGGAACAGCAAAACCTGGCGCAACGGATAACCCTGGACGACGGCCTGGGCAAGCAAAACCCGACGCCGGTGCCCTGGCTATTAGAACGCGATACCGTTCGGGCCGGCGATATCGTGTCAGAACTGGAGGGCGTACTGGATTACCGCTTTGGCCAGTGGCGGGTTCAACCGGGCGCTGTACCACGTTTCCAGGCCCGTAACCCCAGACCACAAGCGCCGACCAAATCAACGGACAGTATCCGGATCATGACCCTGAACCTGCAGAACTACTTCAATGGCGACGGGCAGGGCAAGGGCTTTCCCACGCCACGGGGCGCATCATCGCTCGAGCAGTTTCAGACCCAGAACCGTAAACTCGCCCGAACCATCCAGGACGCGCACCCCGACATCCTTGCCGTGACCGAACTGGAAAATGACGGCTACGGCCCAGACAGTGCGGCGGCTGGCCTGGCCCGGACGCTCGGCGCTGATTGGGCAGTCGTACAGACGCCGGGCCGGGACGGCAACGATGCCATCCGCACTGCCTTGCTGTATCGGGAATCCCGGGTCCGCCCCACTGGCCCGGCTTACAGGCCCGGACCAGGCGAACTTCCAGGCGCGTCCCGCCCGCCACTCGCCCAGGCATTCCGTGCCCGGGGAAGTGAGCTGACGTTCTGGGTGGTAGTACCACATCTGAAATCAAAATCCTGCCGGCATGCAGCGGCCCGAGAACAGGATCAGGGCGACGGGCAGGGCTGCTACAACCGGCAGCGGACCCTCAGCGCCAACGCTATCGTGATCTGGCTCCAGGCACTGGCCGGAGATCCCGAAACCACACCCGTACTGATCACTGGCGATCTCAACAGCTATGCCCGCGAGGCGCCGGTCAAACGGTTCCAGGAAGCCGGTTTCACCAGCCTGGTACACCAGTATTACCCTTGCCTGCCAATGCAGTGCGAGCACTATACCTACCGGTACCAGGGCCAGAAAGGTACCCTTGATTACGCGCTTGCCAGCCCGGCACTGATGCCTTGGATTGAGCAGGCGCAAACCTGGAACATCAACGCTGATGAGCCCCGGGCGCTGAGCTACCGTCAGACCCCGGATCAGTCGGGCCCGTGGCGATCGTCTGACCACAATCCCGTGCTGACCGATCTGAACCTCACTCCCACCCGCTGACTTGCTGCACCGCCTCCGGAGTCCGGCAGCCGGGCAATAGCGCACGGCCCGCGCCGCGTTAAACTGACAAGGCATTCACAGTAATGAGGTATGCCCGTGGCATCGATCCCTGTACCCGATCTCTGGCCCATGGCCCGAACCGGACAACGCTGGCTGCTCAGAGCCAAACGCCGGGAAGCCGGTGTGGACGGTCATCGCATGATTTTTCTGGAACGCGGCCGGCCCGGCCCGGGGCGTCCGACCCTGGTGCTTATCCATGGCTTTGCCTCCATGAAGGAGAACTGGGCGCTCTGGATGCAGAAGCTGCCTTCGCACTGGCATCTGCTGATTCCGGACCTGCCGGGGCTGGGCGAAAGCCAGTATCAGCCCGCGGCCAGCTATCGCTACGAACGCCAGGCAGAGCGGCTGAGGGACTGGCTGTCTGAATACCCGGGCGACAACCTGCATCTGGCGGGCAGTTCCATGGGCGGTGCCATTGCCGCGATCCTCGCCCATAAGCTGAACCAGCCACCCCGCTCGGTCACACTGCTCAATAGCGCCGGCATTCCGGAACACCCGGATGTGGATATCAACGCGCCCTTCAAGTCTGATCGCGATGCCATTCTTATTCCTGGCGACTGGGCCGGCGTTTACCGCATGTTCAACAGCGTCGGGAATGGCAAGCCCACGGTACCCGGGCTGGCCATGACCGGCCTGCTGGGTCCCGACCTGCTCAAACGGCAAGCGTCGCTACGGCATATTTTCAACGATATGCTGGCCGATGCCCTGGCCCCCGCGCGATTTCTTGGCCCGGACACTCCACCACTGCAAGTGCAATGGGGTGATCGCGACGTGATCACACCAACCCGTTGCGTAGACTGGTTTCGTACCGCTACACCCAATGCGGAAGTTCACGTGTTCCCGGGTGTCGGCCACCTGCCCATGCTGGAGCGCCCGGGCCAATCCGCCAGGGTGTTGCAGGAATTTGTTCAACGACAGGCGAGATAAAGCAATTGGCCTCTCTGGCCCATTGACCCGTCAGCGAAGTCATGGGGCTCAACCGTGCAAAGCGCCATAATCGGTTCCAACGAGCTCCCTTACATAACAACAACACACGCTGACGAGGAACATCATGCGCGCCTCTGTTTCCAATTCTCAGGATCTGGGCATGCCGGCCATCTACCTGCATACCCTGGCCGAGCTGCTTCATACCATTGGTGTTGATGACCGGGACCTGATTCTGAGAGTCGGGCTGGATCCCACCCGGCTCAATTCCACCGAACTTCGGGTCAGCCAGGCCCAGGCCAGCGAGTTTGTGACCCGGGCCATCATTGAAAGTGGTGAACCTGGACTTGGTATCCTGCTGGCAAGGGAGCTCAAGCTGCCCCTGCATGGTGCACTGGGTACCGCTGTCATGAGCAGCCGCACGCTGGCCGAGGCTCTGGAGCTGATGACCCGTTATCTCACCTTGCGGGCACCGCATCTGAAGGTAGAGAAGCGAGTCGCAGGCAGCAATGTCTGGTACGCGGTCAAATGCGATATCGAGCTAGGCCCATTGCAGGGATTCGTTCTGGATGCCGTGCTGTTCGGCTGCGTTTCCATGGGGGCACAACTCACTGGCAGCCCGGTGCCCGGGACACAGGTTTTGCGCCGGGGCCCGGAACCCAACCACTTTCACCGGTTCCGACGCTCCATCGGGGTGCCGGTGGACTACGGCGCCAGTGAAGATGCCCTGGTGATTCCTGCCAGCCAGCTCAATCTGCCTGTGCAGTTCAGTAACGATCAGTTGGCGGTCAGTTCGCGGGAACAATGCGAAACGGCACTGAAACAACTAAAAGAAGATGCCGGGTTTGCCTGCCGTGTTCGACGGGTGATCGAAACCAGCCACCCGTTTCCGCCAAAACTGGCCCGGGTGGCCTCCACCCTGTATGTTTCAGAGCGCACCCTCAAACGCCGGCTGCAGGAAGAAGAAGCCAGCTTCCAGGCCCTTGTGGACCAGGTCCGCCTGGAGCGCGCACGGGATCTGCTGGCCAGCACCACCATGAATCTGAGCCAGATTGCCGACAGCCTGGGCTATGCCGACGCCGCCAATTTTACCCGGGCGTTCAAACGCTGGACGGGGCTGAGCCCCAGCCACTTTCGCAACCGGGAACTGCAGACCGCGGAAACCGCCTGACTCAGTCGATGCCCAGAATCTTGTGCATCTGCAAGGTTAACCGCCATTGCGGATGCGCCAGGCAGTAGTCCGTGGCTTTGCGGGTATTGCTTTGCTTGATGGCATCCGGCCCACCCTCCGGCACAGACGGTGAGGCCATGGGTGACAGGAAGTAATGCCTCGCCTGGATGTGCAGAAATCGCTCCGGTGGCGCCAGCGGCTGCGGGTAGACCAGCTTCAGCTCATCACACTCGGCAATGACCACCTCGGCATCGGCTTTCGGGCTGACACACAGCCAGTCGATACCTTCGGGCGCAGGCAATGTGCCATTGGTTTCCACCCCAACCTCAAACCCGGCCCGGTGAAAGGCCCTGATCAAAGGCTCATCCAGTTGCAGCAGAGGCTCACCACCGGTACAGACCACATAGGGCCGGCCAGGAGCATCGGGCCACAGTGACCGGATATGGGCGGCCAGGGCCTCCGGGGTGTCGAAGCGGCCGCCATTCTGGCCATCGGTACCGACAAAATCTGTGTCGCAGAAATTGCACACCGCATTCGCCCGGTCTTTCTCACGCCCCGTCCAGAGATTGCATTTGCTGAACCGGCAGAACACCGCCGCGCGTCCAGCCTGGGCACCCTCACCCTGGAGAGTGTAAAAGGCTTCCTTGACGCGGTACATCAGGCAAGACGCTCGTAGGTCAGTGGATCGGTGACGCCGTTGGCGGCAAAGGCCTCCAGCCGCTCGACGCAGGAACCACAACGTCCGCACGCCTTGTCGCGGCCGTTGTAGCAGGTCCAGGTCTGGCTGTAATCGAGGCCCAGCTTGAGCCCTTCAGCCAGGATCTGGCCCTTGTCCATGGCCATAAAGGGTGCCTCAATGCCCACGGGCTCGTAGTTGGCCACCCGGCACACAGCATCCATTTTTTCAACAAACTCCGGCCGGCAATCCGGGTAAATGGCGTGGTCCCCGCCATGGGCTCCATACCAGACCGCGCCCGCCCCGGTAGTCACCGCATACCCGGTCGCCAGCGATAACAGGATCATATTGCGATTGGGCACAACCGTGGCTTTCATGGTGCCTTCTTCATAATGGCCTTCAGGCACTTCGATGTCGGACGTCAGAGAAGAGCCGGACATCACCTCACTCATGGCACGGATATCAATCACTTTGTGGGGGATACCTTCAGCCCGGCAAACATCGGCGGCCACATCCAGTTCCCGCACGTGGCGCTGGCCATAGTTGAAGGACAGGGCATGTACCTTGAGCCCCCTGGCGCGGGCCAGGTGCAACAGTGTGAAAGAATCCATACCACCGGAATAGATAACGACAACGGAGTCAGTCATGAGGGGTCAGCACCAGTTTTTCAGAAGGGTGTGTCATCGGGCTTTTACAAAGCGTGGCCATATTGTAACAGTGACAAACCGAGTTGGGTTCGCGTCCTGGCAAGATCAGGGGTAAACTCGAAAGAAAACGACAAAGCACCAGCACCGATTCAATGAGCTCAGACTTCAGCCCGGCCTTTATTGACTTTGAGGCGTCCAGCCTCGACCTGATCGCCAGCTACCCGATTGAGGTAGGCATCTGCATGCCCGACGGGGCACTGCACAGCTGGCTGATTCAGCCCCATGTGCTCTGGCAGGACTGGTCTGAAAGCGCGGAAACCATTCACGGAATTTCACGGCAACGGCTGTTGCAGGAAGGCATGCCGGTTAGCGAGGTGGCTCAGCAATTAAACAAGTTGTTGCCGGAGCAGGTATTCTGTGACGCCTGGACTTTCGACAGCTTCTGGCTACACAGGCTATTCCGGGCCGCCGGTGAGGTTCCGGCGTTTCAACTGGAATCCATTTCCATGCTGCTCGACCCGGGCCAGGTACGCCACTGGTCAGGCATCCGCCAGCAGGTGATTGCCGAACTCGGGCTGCCCGTGCATCGGGCAGCCAACGATGCACTCATCCTGCACAAAACCTGGGAACGGGTTATTTGCCGGGGCGAAGCCGCAGTGCAATAACTTCCAGGCCATCTCGGATGGTATGGAGTGTCCAGTAGGTGGCCAGTGCCATCAGCGCGGCACCAGTAACCGTAAAGGACAGGTTCTCACCCACCACTTGCCCCTGCGCCATCACCAGATAAACGGCAACCGCGACAATCAGGGCAATCTCGACAATAAAATCAGAACGGAACTTGTTACGGGCAGGTCCGGGTTCTTCGGGCATTTTCTTCGGTTTCAACCTCTGGATATCAATTGGATAACTGGATGTATTGAGTGGTTGAATTATCGCCAAAGCCGCCATAAATGGCTGTACGAAGTAGTGGCTACGAACTTACCGAGATGGCAAAAAAAACGCAGCCCATCGGGCTGCGTAGAAAGGAGAGATCCATTCGATACCTGCCAGGCAGGTACCGCGGATTGCACAACGTAAAAACACGTGACAGGGAGAAGTATGAGGATTTCCCGCCGGTGCGTCTGTACGGGTTTGCCGAATGGGCTGGGCTATTGCAAACCGTCCAATTGCCTATACACTGATGACTGAACCGAATCCACAGAGCCGATATGACCAGGATGATTTCAAAGCACACCGTATACTCAGCCGCCGGTTGCCAGATTGGGCAGGCCGTGCGTGCCATGGTGAAAGACAGCTAACGGCTTTCGGTCAGTCCCGGGAGCCGTTGCGGCAACCGGGGCAGCTTCTCCGCCAGACCCCGGTTGCCTGTGAGGCTCCGGGGTTTTCTGTTTTTGCAGCCGCAAAACGACAAGGAGAACATCATGAGAAGACATCCGACATCACGTGCAGCGAACCAGCCCATGGCCAATCGTCAGGCTCCGATCAAGCGCCCGGAGAAGCTGCCGCTGCTGGATGCAATCTGCAAGAAACTCAATCAGCGAGTCAACCTGGATGACGAGCAGCGGGTGCTGGGTCTGTACGAGCGGGGCTGGATTTTCAAAGGCGTACTCAGCAATCTGGACGGAGCCGAAGCCCGATATGTCCGGGCGCTGGCCACCCGCTACAACTCCTGGATTGCCCGCCAGGTCGCCTGAGCAGGTTTGCCGCCACGACCGCAGGCTGGACCGGTCAATGATGCCGGTTCAGCCCATCCATCATCGACAGATCACCGCCATGGACCATGGCGTAGTTGTTCACCACATCGTAAATCTTTTCCTGGGAGTAGGGCTTCACTACATAGCCATTGGCGCCGGCACTGATGGCACGTTGAATACTCTCAATGGAATCGTCTGCCGTGACCAGCACAATATGCTGGTTCTCCCGAACCTGTTTGAAACGGGTCATCAGTTCGTGACCGTTACCATCCGGCAGTCCCAGATCCAGCAGAATGATCTGGAACTCACTGGCCTCGAACGCCGCCCTGGCAGACGCAGCGTCCGCACATTCAGACACGCTGGTAGCACCGGCTTTGTAAAGCATGTCGACCAGACGCTCCCGCATCACCGGCTCATCTTCGACCACCAGTACTCTGAGATCACTCATTACACTCTCCTGTTCTGTGCCCTGGCTCAGTAGGTATCGTTGCCGGTTCGGCGCGGCAAGTCCAGAGGTGCGGGCCCGGGGCGGACATCAACCGGTTCATCACCGGTGGGCCCACCATGGTCACCGAAGGACGGTGGCGCGGTCACCCGGGTGAGAATATTGGCAATGCTAACTGCCGTTGTATAGAGGGAAATGGAGACAATCAGCAGTACCGGCTGCACAAAGGCCACAAAGCCCGGAATCTCCGCGTTCCCGGTCATACTCAGGATCAGGATGATGGCCGGCCCAAGGACCACGAACAGCGTCAGGGCAATAAAAAACACAATCCGCTCTTTGTAGCGCCCCAGATCGCGATTGGTCACCAACCCCAGCACAAATTTGCCGATAGCCAGGCCGGCCAGAATCGCCGCAGCAATACTCAGGTCGGGCCGCATCAGGGACTGGTACAGGTTGCCATCCCAGAGCCGCTGCATGGCAATGACAAGAAACGGAAACAGTACGAACAGTATGTCGGCGTATGTGCCATACATCATGCTCAGGGAATAATGTTCCTGTTTTTGGTTATCGCTCATTGGCCTGTTCCTTTGTGGTTTTCGACGACCTCTGGTGGCCCTCAAGGGCCCGGTCAATCATGGCGTTCAGGGTGGTCAGTTCCTGTCGAATCATCCCTCTCTCTCCGGGGCTTGAGCGTACACATCGCTCAAGTATCCCTGCCTGTTCTGTCATCAACGGATAGCCCATGGCACCGGCAGTGCCCTTGATCTGATGGCTCTCGGACTGCAATTGCTGCAACTGTCCCTGGGCCAGTGCGGCTTCCATGCGCCGCTTTCGCTCAGCCAGGCCATCCAGGAAACGGTTCACCAGCGGACCAATGTCATCGTCAACCGCCTCGCCGACCCATTGTTCCACCGGCAGATAGCGATCCAGCAGGGCCTGCAGGTGGGCATGGTCAATGGGCTTGTTCAGCACCCCGTCGCAACCGGCCTCCAGCAAGGCTTCATTCTCTGCCTGATCACCAGCGGTAAAGGCAATGATCGGCCGCCGGAAGCCCGCCTGGCGCAAAAGCAGGGTGGCCGCAACGCCGTCCATGCCGGGCATGTGGCGATCCATAAGCACCAGTTTCACGGTTTCCGACAGGGCCCGGCGAACCGCCTCTTCCCCATTGGTCACCAGCAAGGGCTCTGCGCCGGTGCGGCGGAGCATCCGCTCCACCAGCCCACGGTTATCATCGTTGTCTTCGGCCACCAGCACCTTACCGCTGTACCGGTGACCCGAACCCACCGCCGTTTCCGCCGACAACGCCAGGTAACGGGCCAATACCTCGTAAAAGCGCTGCTTGTCGATGGGTTTGGCCAGGTGATCATTGCATCCCGCCAGACGATATTCAGCGATATCCTCGGCCATGACATTGGCCGTAAGCGCAACCACCGGGGTGTTAACACCTGCTTCCCGCAACGCCAGGGTGGCATCCCGGCCATTCATCACCGGCATCTGGATGTCCATCAGAATCAGATCGAAGTGCTCGCGGGTGGCGCGCTCCAGGGCTTCCGCGCCATTACTGACATGCACCAGCTCGGCACCGGTGCGCCCCACCAGCAACGACACCAGCCGGCGGTTTACATCGTTATCCTCGGCACAGAGGATGCGGCCCGACAACCGGGGCGCCATGACCATGGCAATGGCCCGGCGCCGCTGGCTGAATTCCGAGGCATCCCGCAGGAAATGAACCTGCGCGAGTTCACCGGTGCTGATGCACACTTCAAATTCACTGCCTTCACCATAGGTGCTGGACACCCGGATATCGCCGCCCAGCAGTTCCGCCAGCCTCCGGGATATACTGAGGCCGAGCCCCGTGCCGCCATACTGGCGGGAAATGGCGGTGCTGCCCTGGGCAAAGGGGTCAAACAGACGGTCCAGCTGTTCCGGCTTCATGCCAATCCCGGTATCTACCACCCGGGCGTAAAGCTTCTCGGCGTCGCGGTCACAGCGAACAATCAGGGAGATAGACCCATTTTCCGTGAACTTCAGGGCATTTCCGCACAAATTAATGATAATTTGCCGGTAACGGGTTGGGTCGGTCCGGATCTTCTCGGGCAGGGGATAATCGCAGATGATACTGAAATCCAGGCCCTTTTCCCGGGCCCGGGGGGCGAAGAAGGCGCGGATTTCATCCAGCAACTCCGGCAGATTGACCGGCACCACATCAACATCCAGCTTGTTGGCGTCGATCTTTGAGTGGTCGAGGATATCGTTCACCAGCTCCAGCAGGTGTCGCCCGCTGCGAACCACCGTTTCAGCGCTGCTGCGTTTCTCGGTTTCGTTCAGATCCGGGTCCAGAAGGGTTTCACCATAACCGATGATGGCCGCCAGCGGGGTCCGGATTTCATGACTCATATTGGCCAGGAACTGGCTCTTGGCCTGAGCGGAATTCCGCGCCAGCTCTTTCTCCAGCCGTTCCTGCTCCCGCTCCCGTTCAATCTGCAGGCGCTGATGGCTTTCTGTGGCGTCAATACAGGTGCCTTCGAGATGCATGGGCAGGCCCTCGGCATCATACACCGTGTGCAGGGAGATAGTGGCCCAGCGCTCCTCGCCCTGACGGGTCAGGTAACGGGCCTCAATCCCCTTGACCGTGCCCCGGGCTTCCAGTTGCTCAACCACCAGGCGCCGCAACCGCTCATCGGCAATGCAGGTTTCCAGCACATCCGGGTTTCGCACCAGCAGCTCGCGGCTGCTGCTGTAGCCCAGCAACTCGGCCATGGCCGGGTTGGCGGTCACAAACCGACGTTCCGGTGACATCTGGAACACGCCTTCAATGGCGTTATCAAACAGCGACTGGTAACGCCTCAGGTTTGCCAGAGCGCGCTGGTTCCAGGCCAGGGCCTCGCCCTGAACCTGCTTGATTCGGTCAGCCAGGGCAAAGGAAAACAGGATGATCTGGGCCGTCAGGCCGAACTGTGGCGAATAGCTGGTAAAGGTATTCAGCGGCAGGTAACCCATCACCGTCAGCGCATAGATACCAAACCCGATCAGGGCCAGGGTCCAGGCAAAGAAATAGGAGCGTGCTGCCGGGTTGTAATAGCGCCAGGACAGATAACTGACCACAATCAGAATGATACTGAGCAGAATCGAGCCGACCACAATCCATTCCATGGCCACCGAATAGGGCATGAAAAACGACAAACCAAAGGTGGTGACGACAGAGGTCAGACATAACCGGAGTACATGATCCAGATCGGGCGAGCGTTGCCGGGTTTCCAGCAGCGAACGGGCCATCAACAGGCCAAAGAACCAGGTCAGGATAATCTGGAAATGGAGGTATTCCTTGTTGAGCAAGGCTGGCCGGCTATCCAGCAACTGAACCCCGTGCACCTGTTCGGTACCGATGAAGACCGCCGCACATACCAGGTAGAGCACGTAGTAGATGTTGCTGCGCTCCCGCACCGATACCGCCACAAACAGGTTGTAAGCCAGGATAGCCAGGATGGCACCCAGCAGCAGCCCGCGTACGGCTTCGTCGATGGAGACCTTTTCTATGTAACTGTCCGGGTGCCAGAGGGTAATCGGCAGGCGGAAGGTGTTGGTGTTGGTAATGCGCAGGAAAACCGTGGTGACGGTGTCTGGCGACAATCTGAGCCGGAAGGTCGGGTTTGGCACGGCCAGATCCCGGTCGTCCCAGCTGTCCAGATACCCGGTCTGGCGCTGTTCCACCAGTTGCCCATCCCGAACCAGATACAGCCGAACGTCGTCCACCAGTGGCAGCGCCAGCTCCAGTATCCAGTCCGAGCGGGAGGTTAAACGGCGGGTGCTCAGGTCGAAGCGGGTCCAGTAGGCGGAGCCGGTATAACCGAAGTTAAGCACGCCACCCTGGTGACGGGTCAGCGTGTCCTCGCCTGCGGCGCGAACCTCATCAATCGTCAGTGACTGCTGCGGATCTTCCAGATACCAGAGGCACTCGCCCAGATCCGGAATGCTATCGGTGTTGTGATCCAGCATGATCTGCCCATCCCGGCAGGCATTCTGGGCCTTCGCCACAGATGGCAAAACCAGAACGGCCAGAAACAGGAGCAGAACCACCGTCCGCACCGGGATATGGGCAAACCGTTGCTGCAAAATGTGATCTCCGCGCGGGTAGCTGCGTGCTTTATCGTTTATTGTCAGCACTCGTCACTTTAGCCGTTCACACGTTTTTTCGCACCCCGGGGTCACCTGAAATGAGACATTCCTGCCTTTTTGCTGCTGTTTCACTCACGTTACTGACACTCAGCGGTTGCCGGATAGAGAGCAGTGGCGATTCCTCATCGACGTTGAATCCGGCCAGTAATGTTGATCTCACCTTTTCCAGCTTTACCTTGACGGAGCAGACCAGCAACACTCTGTTTGCCGACCTTGTCCGGGCCGTGGAGCCGGATGCCAGCATCCCCGATGCGACGGAAGCGGAAAACGTGGCCACCAGCATTCGCAGTCAGCTAGCCCTGTTTGCCGGGCTGGACTACACCAGCGATGCACCGCCCCGCATAAACTCTGTCAGAAATCCGCTGGATCTTATTCGTCGCGTAATCGGTGAAAACGAGGTCGCTAATTTCCAGGAGGGGCGGCAATACATGGTTCGGCGCATAGAAAAGGAAGAGGCCGGGGAATACAACAACCGCACTAATCGGGTACAGGTTCGCTTTACCGACCAGACTGCTGCTCTGGAAGGCAAGCCGGTGCAGGAATACAACTGGCAGTACCCGATCGTGAAGTGGGTTTATACACCGGATTCTTCTAACCGGGTAACACGTGTGCTTACCTGGGCAGCTTCCGGCACTTTTCCCGAGGAATCCACACGGCCCAGTGCGACCCTGGCGACCCAGTTCACTCCCGCCAGCTTTTCCTCAACCGGATACAATGACGGTGCCAGAACACAAACCGAGGGTTCAATCGTCATTGAAGGTGAGCGTGAGCTGTCTTTCACCCGAACCTATGAGGGGCTCGATTCAGACACCCTGATTATTGACGGCACCACGATAGGCACCAAAGACAACAGTGAAGGCGGGCCGGAATTCGAATTTGCTGGCGAACTCGTCGACTGCGTGAAAATCCGCATGGATTACGATGCCCCGAAAGTAATGGTATTCACCTCATATAATGAGGCGCCCGGCTCCAGCAATTACTGTTCTGAGAAAACGGAGGCGGACTACCAATATGCCACCATGCACACCGGCCTGAGGCCCTGATTGTTTACTGCAGATCCCAATTCTGCAGAAAGCCCTTTTTTCGGCAGATCATCCGTTCATACGTGGAAATCATGATGGCTGCGTGGGGGGCTTTGGTCAGGCGCAGGGTTTCAATCCGGCGTTCCAGGCGCTGCACTTCATCGCAGATCTGTTGCTGTACGTGGGAACGGACGCTGTCATGCTGATCAAGCTTGACGCTACGCTGCTCAGGCGGGGGAAATTGCGGCTTTTCCATAGTTAACCTCGTCCAATGAGTGTGGAAAACATCCTTATTGACTAATGCCAAGTGTGCCGAACTGTCAGACAAAGTGCAATTGCAATGAACAAGCTTTCACTTTTTTTGACAGATTCTGGCGTCAGGTCTTGGGCGCCAGGGCCTGACGCCTTAATGAAACGCTCAGGCCGCCACCAGTCTCCGCTGGTTTTCCGGCAACACCGGGAACTGCTTGCAGACAGTGTAGACGAAACGGGCCAGGGCCGGTAAGTGATGGCCCACAATCGGAAAACCGGTGTTCAACAGGCTGACGGAAATATCCCGGGCCGGGTCCGCCCAGCACAGTTTATTGATCAGACCGACATGGCCAAACGCATAACGGCTTTGCTGGCCCCAAAGGCCAACAGGATTGCTGCCCAGCATCATGCCGGCACTGAATCGCATGGGCACCAGCATGGTTCTGTCCATCTGCAATGAGCCAAATTGCTGAATGGCACGGCGAACCGTGAGTTCACTGCAGATGCGCTTGCCATTCCAGATACCACCATTGAGCATCATCTGAAAGAAGCGACCCATTTCTTCGGCCGTGCCGCACAGATTTCCGGCAGGGATCACAGCCTCCTGGAAGCGGGGGTCGTTGGTGACTTTCTCCACCGTCCGGATATCGCCACCCAGCGCGCGATTCACCACCCAGGACACCGGAAATCGGGGTGTGGGCCCGGTCGCATAATTGCTGGCCAGCTCATGCAGGTGTTCGGGGGCGATGCCGTAGGTAAACCACTTCATACCCATGGGTCGGCGCAGGTAACGATCCAGGTAGTTTTCAATGGTGTCCCCGGTCACCTTTTCCAGAACCCGCTGCAACACAAAGCCACCGGTAATGGCATGGTAGGCCACCTTGGCGCCGTCCACTTCCACCGGCCTGGCGGCGCAGAGCAGCCGCCAGATTTCGTCGCGGTCCCAAAGCACATCGATCGGGGTTTCCCGGGGTATCGCAGGGATACCGCCCCGGTGAGAGAGAATCTGGTGCACAGTAATCGTGCGCTTGCCGTTACGGGCAAATTCCGGGCAGTAGTACGACACCGGGTCCATCAGGTTGACCAGCCCCTGCTCGGACAACATATGCATGAGCAGCGCAGTGACTGCTTTGGAGGCGGAAAAGAAACAGATCGGGGTGTCAGTGGTCATGGGAATGCGCGGCAACGAGGCCGGATCGTGAGGACCATTACCCCGCGCGTGCCCGAGCGACCGGTGCAACACCTGCTCGCCCCGATAACGCAGGGACAATTGAATACCTGGATGCACTCCGGTTCTGTACAGGGCCTCAACACTGCGCCACACAGCGTCGGCGGCATCGCTGTGGAGTCCGACCCGATCCGGGTGTTCACCGGCGGTGTCGCGAAAAGTCACCGGGGTCAGATCCCGTGGCACATCACAGGTATGCAGGGCACGGCGGGCGAGTGAATGCATGATAAACGCCTTATCAGTCTTGTTATTGGTTGGTGCGCCAGAGGTTTTTCAGCCAGGACCGGAAAACGTGACTATCTGAAACCATTATGGACTGGCTGAACCGCCTGTGCCATGGCGATACAGTTCCGACCCTGTTTTTTGGCCCGATACATCGCCTTGTCGGCGGCAGCGCAAAGCGCATCGAGCGTGTCGCCATGGTCGGGAAAGACCGCCACGCCAATACTGATGGTCAATCGAATGTTGTGGCCGGATTCCAGGGCCACCGGCTGATTACAGACACGCTGGCGCAACCGCTCTGCCGTTTCCTCCGCTTCCGCAACGTCCATTTCTGGCAGAATAAGGACAAACTCCTCGCCCCCGAAACGGCCCAGGGTATCAACACTGCGGACGCTGTCCTCGAGCAGACTGCTGATGGAACAGAGCACGGAATCCCCTGCAGCGTGACCCCAGGTATCGTTGATTTCCTTGAAGTGGTCAAAGTCGATCCACAATAACGCGAGGGGACGGTTGTACCGACGCGCCCGCTCCAGCTCTTCGATCAGCACCCGTGAGCACTCCCGGCGGTTGAGCACGCCGGTCAGTGAGTCCCGCGTCGCCAGTGCTTCGAGCTCGTTTTCCAGTTGCTTGCGGTCGGAAATATCCAGAATAATGCCCTCAAGCACCATGGTGCCGTCATCATCCAGCACACCGCAGCCCCGCTCCCAGACCCATATCTTCCGGCCGTCCTTGCGGGTAATGGCGTACTCGACGGAAAAGGACTCATCTTTGCGGACCGCCGCTTCCACTTCCTGCGCGACCTGTCCGGCATCTTCCTCATCCATCAGGGCCGCGTAGCTGGTGGTTCGATTACGAATCAACTCATTAGGTTGATACCCCGTGAGATCGGCACACCCGGCCGATACGAACAACATGGTCCAGTCTTCGTCGGGCAGGCAGCGGTAGGCCATACCCGGCAGGTTATCCATCAGCACCGTCAGCTGTCGTTCACGGCGGCGGAGTGCGCGGCGCTGGTCGGCTTGCAGGGACAGCAGCAGGCGATCCTTGTGGAGCTGGCGCAGAATCACTGTGAACAGCACCAGGCCGGTCACCACGACAAACAGAAATCCTTTCCACGTCTGTACCAACGACAACATGCGGGCATCTGGAAACCAGAGCTCGACGATACGATCCGAGAAGGTAATCCAGATAAGCCCGGCCACCAGATACACCAGTGTTGTCCAAAGCGCCCGTCTTCGCGGACTGTGTCTTTCCTTCAGTCGGGTCAGCCCCGAATAATCCGGCCGTTCTGGCTGCATGCCAATTTCCTTGTCGCCTCAAGCTTCCTATACAAAAAATAGACAGTTACGACTCATGAGTCGAGAAGGATTTGCAGTTTCAGTCGGGATCGATGACACTAAACGTGACACATAATCGCGTTATGGATAACAAGAATGAGATTGCACCAGCATCTGCCTCGGGCCATTGTGGCCACCATTACCATCGGCCTGGCTGCCTGTAATGGCGGTCACAGCCCATCCGCTGCCGTTCAGGCCCATGCCGCCAACAGCAGCCCGGCGAGCCCGGAACTGGCCGCGGTTTACCAGCGGTCCTGCCAGGCCTGCCACGCCCGAGGCACCTCGGATGCCCCCTTGACCGGCCACGGCGAGGCCTGGCAGCCAAGGCTGGCCAAAGGCATGGAAACCCTCGTGGATAACGTGGTCTCTGGTATCGGTGGCATGCCACCCTACGGGCTCTGTATGGACTGCAACGCCGAGCAGTTCCGCCAGCTGATTCGCTTTATGGCCACACCCGCCGAAGCGGAGGACCACTGACGATGCAACAGCGCCATTTCCTGCAGTTACTGGTCAGCACTGCCATCGCCAGCCATCTGACCGGTGCCACCGCCAGTGAGAGCGCATTGCCGGCTGCGGGCGAGCCATCACAAAGCCCTTTGCCCTGGCGAAACTGGTCCGGCTCCCAGACCTGCCTGCCCGAAAACCGGATTGCTCCGGCCAACATTGACGAGCTCCGGCATCTGCTGCAGAACCCTGACCATGTGGGGACTACCATACGGCCCGTGGGGTCCGGGCACTCATTCTCGGCCCTGGTACCCACCGACGGCATTCTGGTCTCATTGGCGCGCATGACCGGTGTTCTGAGCCACGATGATCAGCAGTGCCAGGCCCGCATCGCTGCCGGAACCCTGCTGGGGCAGGTAGGCCGGCCGCTGGACGCCATCAACCAGGCATTGTTCAACATGCCGGACATTGATCAACAGGCATTGGGCGGGCTGTTAGCCACCGCGACCCACGGCACCGGCGCCGGGTTGATGAGTCTGTCCGGCTATGTCGAAGCCCTCACGCTGATGACCGCCGGGGGCGAACTGCTGGAATGCAGCCGGCACCAGCACCCGGAGATTTTCCACGCCGCCCGGGTTGGCCTCGGCTGCCTGGGCATTGTGACCGACGTGACCCTGCAGAACACCCGACCTTACCGGTTGCGTAAGACCACCGAGTGGCTGCCACTGGACGACATTCTGGATGCTGCCGATGCCCGCGCCGACCAGCATCGCAACTACGAGTTCTATTACATTCCTTTTTCCGGCATGGGTTTTACCAGCCAGCATGATCTGACCGACGAACCGGTATCGGCCACCACCCAGCTGGACCAGAACGACGGCGCCCGGGATCTTCAACGGGCGCGGGACTACCTGGCCTGGTCGCCCCGGTTACGCCGGCTGATCCTGGGCGGCTATATCCGCTCCCTGGACAAAGAAGTGAAAGTGGCCGCGTCCTGGCAGAACTACACCAGCGACCGCAATGTCCGTTTCAATGAAATGGAATACCATTTGCCGCGGGAAAACTGGCAGGCGGCCTTCCGGGAGATTGTGTCTGTAGTGGAAGCACAATTTCCCGAGGTGTTCTTTCCCTTCGAGGTTCGCTTTGTGAAGGCCGACGATGCCTGGCTCAGCCCGTTTTACCAGCGTGATTCCGTTTCCATTGCAGTACACCGGTTCTTCGAGGAAGACTATCAACCCATGTTCACAGCGCTGGAGCCGATTTTGCTGCGGCACGGCGGCCGGCCCCACTGGGGCAAGCTCAACACCCTCAAGTCCGGCGATTTCAGGGCCCTGTATCCCAGATGGCAGGATTTTCTGGAGGTGCGGCGCAGCCTGGACCCGGGCGGGCGGTTTCTCAATCCTTACCTGGCGGGCCTGTTCGAGACGGCGGGGGAGAGCGCGTAACCATGGCCCACAGTGATGCCTTCGTTCGACAACGTCGCCGGCTTCTGCTCGGCGCCACCGCCCTGGGTGCCGCCGGCGCCCTGGCCTGGTTGCGACCAGAAGCCCGCCGGGACGGACATAACCTCTATTTCCGGGCTCTGGACGTTGCCCTTACTGAAGCCGGCCAGGCAACCCCCACGCTGGTGCTGGATCAGGCCAGGCTGGAGCACAACCTGTCGGCCCTGAACAGCCACCTGAACGGCGAATACCATTACCGCATTGTGGTCAAATCACTGCCGTCACTGCCGCTTCTGCAACGAATCATGGCGGCCACCGGCAGCAACCGGCTGATGGTTTTCCACCAACCCTTTCTCAACACCGTGGCCGAGGCCCTGCCTCAGGCGGATGTGCTGATGGGCAAGCCGCTTCCGGTGGCCGCCGTTGACCGTTTCTACCAGCAGCTCACATTCAGTACCAGCGGCTTTCGGCCAGAACAGCAACTGCAATGGTTGGTGGATTCCCGGCAGCGGCTTGAGGCCTATGAAGGCTTCGCCCGGGCACAACAACGCCGGCTGCGGATTAACCTGGAGATCGATGTTGGCCTGCATCGTGGCGGGTTTACCGACACCGGTGACCTAGCTCGGGTCCTCACCATGATTGAACGCTCG
Organism: Marinobacter sp. tcs-11; assembly: GCF_002049515.1. Taxonomy (NCBI): domain Bacteria; kingdom Pseudomonadati; phylum Pseudomonadota; class Gammaproteobacteria; order Pseudomonadales; family Marinobacteraceae; genus Marinobacter; species Marinobacter sp. tcs-11. Next base: position 285,325 of record NZ_LLYU01000001.1, read on the forward strand.
CCCTGGCTCAGTTTCAGCGGGTTCATGGGCTACGAACCTCATATCATGAAAGCACCGGGGCCAGCGGCCTGGCTGCGGGACCGGGCCATGGCGCGGTATCAGGATTACGTGTCCACCGCCGAGCAACACCTGGGACGCTCACTGACAGACCTGACACTTAACACCGGGGGATCCACCACCTATCAGCTCTATCGCGGGCTGTCCGGCGAGCTGCCCGTGAATGAGCTCTCCGCCGGTTCCGGCCTGGTAATGCCCACGGATTTCGACCTGCCAACACTGTCTGACCACCGGCCCGCGGCGTTCATTGCCACGCCGGTCCTGAAGCTGCTGGCAAGCACCCGAATTCCCGGTGCACCCGGGCTGGGCAGGCTGCAGGCTCTGTGGAACCCGAACCGGGCCCGCACGGCTTTCATCTACGGCGGCAACTGGCCGGCAACGCCGGTGTCACCGGCAGGATTAAGCGATAACCCGGTCTACGGCCGATCCAGTAATCAGGAAATGCTGAATTTCGCCGATGGGCTCGATCTGGCAGAGGGCGACCGGGTGTTCCTGCGGCCGCACCAGAGCGAATCGGTCTTCCTGCAGTTTGGAGACCTGGCCGTCTTCGATCCGACCCGGGGAGCGATTACCGACCGCTGGCCGGTGTTCCGGGAAGGATGAACTCGTTGGCGGCACATGCTTTAATCGGTGCTACGTTCGATCCAACCAACAGGAACCGTCATGACCCCCGCAATCAACGCCGCCAAACAGGCCCAGGTGAATTTCATCCTTCACGAGTATGAGCACGATCCGGCTGCGGAAAGCTATGGCGAGGAAGCGGCGGAAAAAACCGGTGCGAACCCGGCCCAGGTGTTCAAGACCCTGGTAGTCAGCCTCGATGGTAAGAATCTCGCGGTGGGCATCGTACCGGTCACCGCCATGCTCGGTTTGAAACAGATTGCCAAGGCTGCCGGCGCCAAGAAAGCCGTCATGGCCGACAAACAGCTGGTGCAGCGCACCACCGGCTATGTCCTGGGTGGGGTCAGTCCCCTGGGCCAGAAAAAACCTCTGAAAACCTTCATCGACCAGTCTGCCGAGGGCTTCGAAACGGTCTTTGTCAGTGCTGGCAAACGGGGCTTGGAAATCGAACTGGCACCCGCCGATCTGGCCCGACTGACCCAGGCCCGGTTCGCTCCGCTGCAACAGGAGTAAGGGGGTGAATCACGCCAGCGACCTGATCCTTATCGGTAGCACCCTGCTGCTGGCACTCGCGGCCCACGCCGTGGGCCAGAAGGTACACGTGCCCCGGGTGACCCTGCTGCTGTTGCTGGGCGCCCTGGCTGGACCGGATCTTCTTGACCTGCTGCCGGATAACGCAGACCAGAGCTTCAGCCTGATTACCCAGTTAACCCTGGCGATGGTGGGGTTTCTGCTGGGTGAACGAATGTCGGCACGGGATCTCAGGCAGGGAAAGGAAGCGCTGATTGTCAGCCTGGCCGTCACGTTGCTGACCGCCATGGCCGTCATCCTGGCGGTCTGGGCCGTAACCGGCAACCTGCCGGCGGCTCTGCTGCTGGGCGGCATCGCCACCGCCACGGCACCGGCAGCGACCCTGGATGTCCTGCGCGAAGCGGGCGCCAACGGTCCGCTCACCCGGCTGGTGTTTCAGGTGGTCGCCATCGACGATGCCTGGGGCGCCATACTGTTCAGTGTTCTGTTGGTGGCGGCCGGTCTGTTGCTGGGCAACGGCGACCTGAGCGGGCCCACGGCCATGTTGCACGGGCTCTGGGAAGTGGCAGGCTCGGTGCTGCTGGGTATGGTACTGGGGTTTCCCATGGCCTGGCTGACCGGGCGGCTACGGCCGGGTGAACCCATGCTGCTGGAATCCGCCGGGTTTGTCTTTGTCGCGGCGGGGCTGGCCAGCTGGTTTGGCCTGTCGTACCTGCTGACCTGCATGACTCTGGGCATTGTGGTGGCGAACCGAGCCCGACATCACGTTCGGCCGTTCCGTTCCATCGAAGGCATTTCCGAGCCCTTCCTGGCACTGTTTTTCTTCATGGCCGGCTACCAGCTCGACTGGCTGGCGCTACCCACCCTCGGTGCGCTTGGCCTGGCCTATGTACTGGCCCGCATTGGCGGCCGGCTGGCCGGTGGTTACCTGGGCGGCCTGCTCGCCGGCTCCGCTCCGGAAACCCGGCAACGTATCGGTGCCTGCCTGATGCCCCAGGCCGGCGTTGCCCTGGGCCTCGCCCTGGTGGCCACCGAACGGCTGCCGGAGCTTGGCTACATTCTGCCTCTGGTGATTGGCGCTACGGTGGTATTCGAGTTGATCGGCCCGCCAATGACGCTGCTTCAGCTACGCAAGGCCGGTGAAACCGGACAGGGCTACCAGGAAGAGCCAGACCAATAAAAAACCCGGTGAGCTTCAAGCGCACCGGGTTTCGGGGATTCATGCCGGGCCCGTGGCCCGGCTGAAACACTGGCCTTACTTCACGGAATCCCGTGCCTCGGCCAGGATCTTGTTGAAAGTGGCGCTCGGCTGCATAACCTCGCACACCTTCTCCATGGGCGGGTGGTAGTAACCACCGATATCGGCCGGATGGCCCTGCACCACGGTCATTTCTTCCAGGATCTTGTCCTTGTTCTCCTCCAACTGGGCAGACAGCTTGGTGAAGAATTCTTTCAGTTCCTTGTCTTCATCCTGTTTGGAGAGCTCTTCCGCCCAGTAGCGGGCCAGGTGGAAGTGTGAACCACGGTTATCCAGCTCGCCGGTTACCCGCGACGGAGACTGGTTGTTTTCCAGCAGTCGCTCGGTGGCCTTGTCCATAGTCTGGCCCAGCAGGCGGGCACGCTCGTTGTTCTGCTTCTCGCCCAGCTCGTCCAGGGACACCGCGGTGGCCAGGAACTCACCCAGGGAATCCCAGCGCAGGTGGTTTTCCTGAATCAGCTGCTGTACGTGCTTGGGTGCGGAACCGCCGGCACCGGTCTCATACAGACCACCGCCGTTCAGCAGCGGCACGATGGACAGCATCTTGGCGCTGGTGCCCAGCTCCAGGATCGGGAACAGGTCGGTCAGGTAGTCACGCAGCACGTTGCCGGTGACAGAGATGGTGTCCAGGCCGCGAATCAGACGCTCCATGGTCCAGCGAATGGCGCGAACCGGAGACATGATGCGAATGTCCAGACCTTCGGTGTCCAGTTCAGCCAGGTAGGTTTTGACCTTCTTGATCAGCTGGGCATCGTGGGCACGCTCATCGTCCAGCCAGAATACGGCCGGCATGCCGCTGGAGCGGGAACGGTTAACCGCCAGCTTGACCCAGTCGCGGATCGGCAGATCCTTGGTCTGGCAGGCACGCCAGATATCGCCTTCCTCAACCTTGTGCTCGGTCAGGACAGTGCCGTCTTCGGCCACAACGCGCACGACACCGTCTTCCTTCATTTCGAAGGTCTTGTCGTGAGAGCCGTACTCTTCGGCTTTCTGTGCCATCAGGCCCACGTTCGGAACGGTACCCATGGTGGTGGGGTCAAACGCGCCGTGGGTCTTACAGAAGTTGATCACTTCCTGGTAGATGGTGGCGTAGGTGGACTCCGGCATCACCGCCTTGGTGTCCTTCAGCTTGCCATCACGGGCCCACATCTTGCCGGAGTTACGGATCATCGCCGGCATGGAGGCGTCGACAATGACGTCGCTCGGCACGTGCAGGTTGGTGATTCCTTTAACAGAATCGACCATGGCGATTTCCGGACGGTGCTCGTAGCACGCGTGCAGGTCTTCCTGAATCTGCTCCTGCTTGGATTCCGGCAGTTGCTTGATCTTCTCGATCACGGACGACAGGCCGTTGTTCGGGTTAACGCCGATTTCCTGGAACAGCTCACCGTACTTGTCGAACAGCTCCTTGTAGAAAACCTTCACCGCGTGACCGAACACGATCGGGTGGGAGATTTTCATCATGGTGGCTTTCACGTGCAGGGAGAACATCACGCCGGTGTTCTCACAGTCGGCGATGGCGTCCTCAAAGAACTTCACCAGCGCCTTCTTGCTCATGAACATGCCGTCGAGCACTTCGCCTTCCTGCAGCGGCAGGTCGGATTTCAGAACGGTCTGTTCGCCCTTTTTGTTCTCGAACACGATGCGGGCGTTGGTGGCCTTGTCCAGGGTCACGGACTGCTCGCTGGAGTAAAAGTCGCCACCGCGCATGTGCGCCACGTGGGTACGCGAGGCCGGACTCCATTCGCCCATGGTGTGCGGGTACTTACGCGCGAAAGCCTTGACCGCGGCCGGCGCGCGACGATCGGAGTTACCTTCACGCAGCACCGGATTAACGGCACTGCCCAGCACCTTGCTGTAGCGGGCGTGAATTTCTTTCTCTTCGTCGGTCTCCGGGTGCTCCTTGTACTCGGGCACCTTGTAGCCTTGCTCGTTCAGTTCTTTGATCGCGGCACGCAGCTGCGGAATGGACGCGGAGATGTTCGGCAGTTTGATGATGTTGGCGTCCGGATCCTTGGTGTACTCACCCAATTCAGCCAGGGCATCCGGAACCCGCTGGTCTTCCTCAAGGTAGTCCGGGAAGCCTGCCAGAATACGCGCCGCGAGAGAGATGTCGCTGGTTTCGAAGTCGATGCCAGCCGGCTTGGCGAAGGTTTCCAGGATGGGAAGCAGTGACCGGGTCGCGAGGGCGGGGGCCTCGTCGGTCAACGTGTAGACAATCTTGGCTTTGGATGATGTCATTTTCGTCCTCAGGCTATTGGGTGGGTTCAGGACGGTCATGGCGCGGTCGGGCGTCTTGTGAACGTCCGGTCGGGCCAGTGACTGATTCGGAACTTTTGATAGACCTACTAAGATAGCATTTTTTACAAAATTTTGGTTACGATCTTAGTATAAGAACGGACTTAAAATGCCTGATCTTCCGTGACAGGACGATGAAATGGCGGGAATTTACGAAACTTTCTAACATTTATCAGGTATGGGGTAAGCGTGACAGGGGGAGAGCTTTCCAAAACACGCTGTGAATACCTCCCTGTACGCTCTGCTCCGCCATCCATGGCTCCGCAAGGTTTTGGAAAGCTCTCCCCCTGCCACGCCCAAACGATGTACGGGTAGTCCAATTTCATCGTCGCAGAGTTCGCAAATATGGGCTGTTTTGTCGACAAAACAGCCCATATCGGCACACTTCACATTCCCCTTTATCCAGAATCAGTCGGGCAACAACCCTGCTTGCGCCAAACGTTCCCGAATCCGGTCCAGCGCTTCCGGGTTGCCCAGTGCATCCCGGTTGTCGGCTTTCCTGGAGCCGTTGATCAGCCGGGCCACCGCGAGTTCCACTTTTTTGCCACTACGGGTGTAGGGAATGTCCGGCACCTCGACAATGTGTTTGGGTACGTGCCGGGGGCTGGCGCCTTCGCGGATTCGGGTTTTCAGGGTTTTGATCAGGTCGTCGGTGACAGTCTGGCCGGCGACGTTGATGACGGGGGGCCATACCTAGTTGGAATGTTACCCAGATTTATTGACAGGCTCTGATACTTTGATCCCTACTCACGAAAACAGACTCTTCCCTTTTCGTGGTACCACCTCTTGATCTCATTAACGATGCCTTGGGGAGAATCCTCGCGGTCAGTCTCTGGATAGAAAATCAAATCGCTTTTTGCAGGGTGCTCAACCAGCTCATTGAATTGGTCAACAAACTGACTTTCCTCATCTTCAGTAATATCCTCATTCCAAAACCAGTTTAGAGCAGCAATGAACTCTTCTTCGGTATAGTCACTCAATCGTTTTTTTTGCAGTTTCATTATGTCCTCCGGTGGACCTGAATATGCCTGAAGGGGGTTACCACTCTCAAATTTTCAACGTCGTATACGGCGCCCCCGTTTCCTATTTCTTCTACATGGTGAATTTCAAACCGGTTCCTTTTTCCGGCTTGATCATTAAGCCTTGTAAAAGGAGCTCTGCCGGCCCTGATGGTTTTTTGATTTCGAGAACTGAACTGCCCCATGAGTTCCGTATCCTTTGCCACCTCAAGCCAAAAGGCCTCACGGAACCGGTCAAAATTCGCAAATTCACGCCCCCTGAGCCGATCTGCGATCTGTGCAGGTATCGGCGCTCCAAGATCTCTTGAAGCACTCTCTAACCAGATTCCGGTAATTTCTTCTCCACTTCCAGTGACCACCCCTCGTTCATCGCGAGCAGTCTTCCGGAAAACCAAATACAACGGCTCAATCCCGCTGTCCGCCGGAAAGCTCACGATCAGCTCAACCTGATCCTCAAAGGGCTGCTGGTAGCCGGGTGGCGAATGTTCCTGGCCATCATCCTGGATGGGTGTCACCAGAATGCTGTAGGGATCAATACCGGAATCCGCCGGGTATTCGATGCTCACTACCGGGCGGTGGCCGCTGTCATCCGGGTACCATACAAGGGTGAAGTCGTCATCAACCACCACTTCAAAATTCTCGCCCTTGAGCTCTGCGTGAGCAACCGGAACCCGGTCTTTGTATCCGGTGCTGTCGTTAACGTGATAGCCAGCCACCCGGAGGTTCCCGGTGGCATCCACGTGCAGATGAAAGCGTACCCGAATGGCCGCCTCGGTCATTTCTCGGAGTTCTTCCTCCGTGTAAAGGGTGCCGTCTCCGAGCTTGGATGGCCAGAGAGCCAAAAGCACTGAACTGGCAGCAGTACTCAGTACACTGGCACCGACGCGGGCGGCCATGGCCCAGCCTTTTGCCAGTCTCATTGCCGAGCCGGAGATCAGGCCCAGCGGCCGCAAACCGTTTGCACCAGGGCTGGTGACCGTGGCGGGGGCGAGCATCGCTAATGTGCCGAAGTTGCTGGCCTTTTCCTCGCCCTCATTACTGTCGGTATCCCCGGAGGGGCGGGTGCAGGACTTGGCAAACACCTTGGGACCCAGGGGCGGGAGCCCGAAGTTTTCTGAGATCACCACGGGCGGAGGTAAAGGCGCGTTGGCCGGCTCAATCACCGGAGCTTCCGGCGTATAGTCGAGTTTCGTCGGTGGCGACAAGCTATCGGCGTGGGCTTGCCCAGCGGCGCCTGAACGAAACGGCTGCTTGTTTTCGAACCGTGTTGTTAAGGCGGTGAGCGCACTTTCGGCAATGGCTCCAGAGGCACTTTCCGCGGGAACAATACTCCCGGAAATCAGCCTGAAGACGGGAACCGCCGGGATTTCTTTCAGCAACACCAGCTCGCCACTGGCAAGCTGGTCTCGTATACGGGCAGGGGTATAACTGGAACTCGGGAGATAGCTGGCCAGTTCCTTATCGGAGTACTGGTCCCAGCCACCCTCGATCATCAACGCTTCGTGAAGCGCAAGCGAGTGCGGGTCTGCTATTTTGGTCACGTCCGTGTTTCCACAAAGTATTAATCGGCACAATCCATGCCTGTAGTGTTGGCAAATGTACCTGAATCACCGAGCGAGTCCAAGCCTACATCCGGAACTCTCGTGGTACTAAGTCGTAAGCCGGCCCTCGCTAACCAGAAGCATTGCATTCATGGCCATCCCTGGCAGATCAAATCACCTTGCGAGCAAACCAGTCTCCACCAACCGCTCACGTATCCGGTCCAAGGCTTCCGGATTGCCAAGGGCATCCCGGTTGTCCGCTTTACTTGAGCCATTGACCAGCCGGGCCACCGCGAGTTCCACCTTTTTGCCACTGCGGGTGTAGGGAATGTCGGGCACTTCCACGATGTGTTTGGGTACGTGCCGGGGGCTGGCGCCTTCGCGGATTCGGGTTTTCAGGGTTTTGATTAGGTCGTCGGTTACAGTCTGGCCGTCGGCCGGGACTACGAACAGGACCACTTCCACGTCGCCGTCGATCTGGCGTCCGACAACCAGGCTGTCTTTGACCGCGTCAACGGTTTCCACCTGGCGGTAGATTTCAGCGGTGCCGATTCTGACGCCGCCGGGGTTGAGGGTGGCGTCGGAGCGGCCGTAGATGATGGCGCCGCCGTGTTCGGTGAATTCGATGAAGTCGCCGTGGGCCCAGACGCCGGGGAAGGTGTTGAAGTAGGCATCGCGGTAGCGTTCACCGTCCGGGTCCTGCCAGAAGCTGACGGGCATCGAGGGCAACGGTTGGCGGCAGACCAGTTCGCCCCGGCCTTCGCTGACCGGCTGGCCGTCGTCGCCGTAGGCGACCGCGTCCACGCCCAGGAAGCGGCACTGGATTTCGCCTCTTCGTACCGGTAACAGTGGTGTTGATCCCACAAAGCAGCCGCAGATGTCGGTGCCACCGGCGATGGAGCCCAGCAATACGTTGGGAGCACCGTCGGTATAGATCCAGTCGTAGTCTTCGGGCAACAGCGGGGAGCCGGTGGAGAACACCACGCGCAGGTGGCTCTGGTCCAGGGTTTTCGCCGGTTGCAGTTCAGCTTTGCGGCAGCCGGCGATGAAGCGGGCGCTGGTGCCGTAGTGGGTGACCCGTTCTTTGGCCACGGTTTCCCACAGGAAGTTCAGGTTCGGGTAACCCGGGGAGCCATCCACGGTGATCACGGCGGCGCCGGTCATCAGGGCAGAGGCCTGCCAGTTCCACATCATCCAGCCGCAGGTGGTGAAGTACAGGAAGCGGTCTTCCGGGCCAACATCACCATGGAGCATCAGTTCCTTGGCGTGGTTAACCAGCAAGCCGGCAGTACCGTGCACGATGCACTTGGGTTTGCCGGTGGTGCCGGAAGAATAGAGGATGTACACCGGATGGTCCGGATCAACCGGGGTGAACGAGGGCGCCTGACCTTCACCGACCTTCAGGGCATCATCCCAGGTGGTAACCAGTTCGCCGGGGATCGGTGCTTCATCGGGCAGTTGGGCAATGCTGACCACCACCTTCAGGGAGGGCAGGCCAGCGATCAGCTCGGCGAAGTCGGCCTGGCGCGCGAACACTTTGCCGCCATAACCGTAGCCGTTGACCACAACCAGGGCTGAGGGCTCGATCTGGCCGAAACGGTCGTTGATGGCGCCGATGCCGAAGTCCGGTGATGCGGAGCTCCAGATCGCGCCCAGGCTGGTGGCCGCCAGCATACCCACCAGGGCTTCATAGCCATTGGTGACCACACCCGCCACCCGGTCGCCCTTGGTAATGCCCTTGCTGCGCAGGAAGGCTTCCAGAGCACCGGCGTCGGCTTTCAGTTCGGCGTAGGTCTTGCGCAGTGCCGGGCGGGTTTCGCAGTAGGCCACCACCGCTTCTCTATCAGCATGGTCGCCGTCCGCCAGCCGCAGCAGGTTGGCGGCAAAATTCAGTTTCATGCCCGGGAACCATTCCGCACCCGGCATTTCCCGGTTGCCAAGCACCTGTTGGGCCGGTGTCTCGCAGACCAGGCCGCAGTAGTCCCAGACCTTCTGCCAGAAGGTGTCCAGTTCGGTGATCGACCACTGGTGCAGGGCGTGGTAATCATCAAAGGGGCCAAAGCCCTGTTGCTCCAGCCAGGCCTTGAACTGGCCCATGCGGGAACGGGTGAGGGTGTCCTGGTCCGGGGTCCAGACAACCGGTGATTGTTCTGTGTTGCTCATCCGTCTCTCCAGAAAATTACTGCATATGCCAGCCGTGGCTGACCACGATCGACTGGCCGGTCAGGGCAGCGGACGGGAAGGCTGCCAGATGCACCGCCAGTTCTGATACGTCTTCCAGGGTGGTGAACTTCCCGTCCACGGTGTTCTTGAGCATGACCTTGCTGATCACTTCTTCTTCGGAAATGCCCAGCTCTTTGGCCTGCTCCGGTATCTGCTTGTCCACCAGCGGTGTGCGTACAAAGCCGGGGCAGATAATGTTGCTGCGTACCCCATGCTCGGCACCTTCTTTCGCCACCGCCCGGCACAGGCCCAGCATGCCGTGCTTGGCGGCGACGTAGGGCGCTTTCAGGGGCGACGCTTCCACCGAGTGTACCGAGCCCATATAGAGCATAGTACCCCCACCTTGGGCGTACATCTGGCGCAGGGCCGCCCGGGTCACCAGGAAGGCACCGTCCAGGTGCACGTTCATCACCTTGCTCCAGTCGGCGTAGGCCAGCTTGTGCACCGGGTCGATGTGCTGGATACCGGCGTTGGCCAGGGCAACATCAAGCCTGCCCCATTGTTCAACAATGCTGGCCACGCCCTGGTCGACCGCCTGTTCGTCGGTGACATCCATGGCCAGGGCCAGGGCCGTGCCGCCGGCCTGTTCAATGGCAGCCACGGTGTCGGCGGCACTTTCGAGGGTCAGGTCTGCCACCGCCACCCGAGCCCCTTCACGGGCGTAATGTTCAGCAATGGCGCGGCCAATGCCCCGGCCAGCGCCGGTAATCAGGGCAACTTGATTGTGAAGACGCATGGTCACAGTCTCCTTTCAGGATTGGAATTGTTATTGGAATCCGGAGAGAGGGCCGGTCAGCCCCCTCCGTATACCTCGTTGGGCAGCCAGGTGGCCAGCGGCTCGAACCAGAACACCAGGGCCAGCGCCAGCAACTGCAGGGCAATAAACGGAAGCACGCCCAGATAGATATGCCGTGTGGTGATGCCCGGCGGGCACACGCCCTTGATATAGAACAGTGAGAAACCCACCGGTGGCGTCAGGAACGAGGTCTGCAGACAGATGGCGAACATGATGGCAAACCACACCGGCTCCACGCCCATCTTGAACAGCACCGGCGCCACCAGCGGCAGGATGATCAGGGTGATTTCCACCCAGTCCAGGAAGAAACCGAGCAGGAAGGTGATGAACAGCACCGTCAGCAGGACCCCGGTGGTACCGAAAGGCAGCCCGGTAATGGCGCTTTCAATCACCTCGTCACCACCCAGGCCACGCAGCACCGAGGCAAACACCGTGGCACCGATAAAGATGCCGAAGATGAAGGCCGAGGTGCGGCTGGTCTGGTACAGGGATTCTTTCAGTGTGGCCATGTCCAGGCGCTTGCTGACAAAGGCCATCAACATGGCGCCACCGGCACCCACGGCCGAGGCTTCTGTGGTAGTGGCAATGCCGAAGAAAATCGAGCCCAGTACGGCAATGATCAGGGCCATCGGCGGCAGCACCGCTTTCAGCACATCCAGCCAGGCCCGGGCATCCAGCGGCTCCCGGTCCTTCGGCGCAGGCGCCAGGTCTTTTTTCAGGAACGATGCTATCAGAATGTACAGGATGTACATGGCCCCGAGCATGATGCCCGGAATCAGCGCCCCCATGAACAGCTTGCCGACCGATGCATCTGACGTGCCCAGGCGGTCCGCCATCAGCACCAGCATGATGCTGGGCGGCACCAGGATACCCAGGGTGCCCACGGAACAGGCTGTGCCCACGGCCAGGGATTTGTTGTAGTTGGCCTGCATCATCGGCCCCAGGGACAACATGCCCAGCAAGACCACGGAGGCCCCGACAATACCGGTGGAGGCGGCCAGCAGCACGCCGACAATCACCACGGTGATGGCATAACCGCCACGCAGCGGGCCAAGCACCCGCACCAGGCTGTGCATCAGTTTCTCGGCAATGCCGGAACGGTCCAGCATGATGCCCATGAAAATGAACATCGGCAGCGCCACCATCAATTCATTGGCGACAATGCCGTATATTCTGGCATCCAGCACCCCCATGGTGCCTTGCCAGGTAAACCAGAGCGGGGAGTCGAAATACTCCACCATCACGTGTCCGACAATGGCGAACACAAGTCCAATACCCGCCAGTGACCAGGCTACCGGGAACCCCAGCAGCAGGAGCACCATGAAGCTGGCGAACATGGCGATAACAAGAATCGCTTCTACACCCATGACGTCTGCCTCGTGATTCAGGGATTGGGATGGCCGGTAGACCGGCGATCGTCTTCAGGGGGCGTTACGGCCCGGGGGAACCCGAACAGGAACGTGGCGCAACGCAGGAACCGGGAGAACAGCGCGATCATCACGAAGATCAGTCCCAGCGGCAGCATGCTTTTGAAAATGAACCGGTACGGCAGACCACTCGGGGCCTGGGAACGCTCGCTGTAGGTCCAGGCTTTCCAGGCGTAGGGCACCAGCACTTCCACCATCAGGTAGATCACCGGCAGCGCAAGCAGGGCAATGCCCAGCAATTCAATGACGGCCTGGGCCCGGGGCGGGAACTTTTCTTTCAGCACGTCGACCCGCACGTGGTCGTCACGCACTACGGCGTAGCCCAGGGTCAGCATGGTGGCGGTGCCAAACAGGTGCCAGGACAGCTCTTCCAGTGCAATGGAGCCCTGGGACAGCACGTACCGTGAAAACACGTTGATAAGCACCACCACCAGTACGCCGATCCACAGCCAGGAAGCAAAACGGCCGACCGCCACCACCAGGCGATCCAGGCGCCAGGCCAGGGCGTTGGTGGGCAGAAAATCCTCGCCCGGTGCCGGGGACTGCTCACCCCCGGAGACATTGGTATCAGTCACAACAACCTCGAATAGTCCGGATGCAGAGAGGGAATGCAGGCGGCATCAACGCCGCCTGCCATGATCATCATCCGCTGATCAGTCGTACTGGTAGAAATCCCGGGGCAGGTAGCCCTTGGAGTGCCAGATGGAGTGGTGTTCCATGAACTCACGCTGGCTGGTGAGAACGCGCTTGAACATTTCGTCCTTGGCGGCGATTTCATCCAGCACCTCGTTGGTGACCTTCTGCAGCTCCCGCAGGACAGGCTCCGGCAGGGTCTGGGCGGTTACGCCTTCTTTCTCATAGTCACGCAGGGCGGTTGGCTGGGCCCACTCGCTCTCGGCGAAACCCTTGAGCGTGGCCGACTCACAGCCCATTTCGATGAGGGCACGGGTTTGTGGCTCCAGCTTGTCCCAGGTGTCCTTGTTGACCAGCAGGTGCGAGGTGGTCAGGGTCTGGTGCCAGCCAGGCATGATGTAGTTCTTGATGATCTGATCCAGGCCCAGCATCTTGTCGATGGCCGGCTGGGAGAACTCGGTGGCATCAATGGTCTTGCGCTCCAGGGCTTGGTAGATCTCGCCACCTGGCACCATGGTTACCGATGCGCCCAGCTTCTCCAGAACCTTGCCGCCAATGCCGGCAAAGCGGATCTTCAGGCCGTCAAAGTCGTCCATGCCCTCGATGGGCTGCGCGAACCAGCCAGCGCCTTCCGGGCCGATGATGGAGCACAGCATCGGGTGGATGTTGCGTTCCGCGTAGATTTCTTCCAGCAGCTCGCGGCCATCGCCCTCGTAGTACCAGGCCAGATAGGCCGGTGGCTCCATGTTGAAGGGTGCGCCGGAATACAGCGGCAACGAAGCAATGGTGCCCTGGTCATAGCCGACCCAGGTGTAACCGGCGGGGTATTTGCCACTGCCAACGGCGTCCATGATTTCGAACGGCGGCACCAGTTCGCCCGGCTCGTAATAACGCAGCTGGATATCGCCACCGGAGATATTCTTGAGATTCTCGGTAAGGTGCTTGACCGGTGTGGTCAGACCCACCAGATGGGATGGAAACGCCAGAGGAACCTGCCAGCGAACCTTCTCTGCGGCCACGGCGTCCGCACTGGCCAGACCACCGGTGATAACCGCGGCGGCGGTAATGCCATAGGTCAGTTTTGAAAGCTTATGCTTGATCGACATGAAATGGATCCTTTTTGTTGTTGTCGTACAGCCACCGGTTCTTGCCGGCGGGCTACGTCTGAAATTGATCAGACAACGCAGGAAACCATAGCTGACTTTGGGTCGGGTCCAACGAGTTTGCGCCAGCTTTGTTTTCTTACGTTGTTCTGACGTCCTGCAAACAGGCTATAGCAGACACCGTGCCACAGCCGATAATGCTTTTTATTTCATGCGGATAGATATTTGCGGCAGTTCTGGAGCCAAGGCAGCTGTCCGGCAATCCGGACACTCATCGACCATGGTCGTAGGTGATTGTACGGATAACGGGACAGCCGTTCGGAAATCAGGACAATCTGGCCAACTTCTCGTAGAGCACGGAACGGGAAATCCCCAACAGCCGGGCAGCCTTGGTCCGGTTGCCACGGCAGGTCACCAGGGCCTCTTCAATGGCCTGGGCTTCAGCCTCAGCCACAATGCGGGCCAGCGGGCGCACAGAGCGAGCGGGCACCGGCGAGACCAGACGCTGGCCAGCACGGGGCAGCACTTTAAAGATGGCGTCCGCATCCAGTAAATCGCCATCCTCACTCATGGTCAGGGCCCGCTCCAGCACGTTGCGCAATTCCCGGATGTTGCCCGGCCAGTCGTAACTGCCCAGCGCCGCGACGCCGGCATCGGTAATCTCGCCACGCATGTCCTGGCCCTCGCAGATTTCACCCAGCAGGGCTTCGCACAGCACACCCAGATCGGCCAATCGGTCCCGCAGGGGTGGGATATTGATCTCCAGCACATTCAGCCGGTAATAGAGATCTGAACGAAAGCTGCCTTCTGCAATCATGGCCTCCAGGTTGCGACTGGTGGCCGCAATCACCCGCACATCCACCGTCGTCACCTTGTTCGAACCCAGGGCCTCGATCTCGCCCTCCTGCAATGCCCGCAACAGCTTGGCCTGCAAAGGCAGCGGCATATCCCCCACCTCATCCAGAAACAGCGTGCCCCCGTTGGCCAGTTGGAACTTGCCCTCCCGGGTACGCCGGTCGGCGCCGGTGTAAGCGCCCGGGGCGACACCAAAGAATTCCGCCTCCAGCAGGTTTTCCGGCACCGCCGCCACGTTCACACCAACAAACGGCTTGTCCACCCGGGGCGACACCGCATGGATAGCCTGGGCCAGCACCTCTTTGCCAGTGCCGGTTTCCCCCAGCAGCAGCACCGGCATGTCACGGCCTGCCGCCAGTCGCGCCCGGCGTTTCACTTCGAGGGCCGCCGGACTGCCACCGACAAAATCACCCAGACTGTAGCGGGTGCCCCGGCTTTTCTTCGCCAGGGCCTTACGGGCCGCCGCCAGATCCCGGTGCAGGCGCCGGTATTTGGACACCAGCGGCGTCAGCGGTTGCAGATCGTCGTAAAGCACGAAAGCCACGGCACCGACAATGCCGCCCTGATCGTCGTAATACGGCAGGCGTGTGACCACCAGTTGCTGCTTGTTGTGTTCCATGATGTCCAGCAGCAGGGGCTTCCCGGTTTCCACCACCTCGGGCATGCGGGTCTGCGGAATCACCTTTCGTACCGATTTGCCAATGGCGTGGGAGGGGTCCACCAGACCCAGCAGCTGGGAATAGCTGCTGTTGATCCAGGTGATATTGGCATCCCGGTCAACCGCAATGGCACCGGCACTGGCTTCCTCAAACATCGGGAACAGGGCTTCGATCAGGTCACGGGTCAGGCCGCTCTTGTTCTTGTTGGTAAACAACTCGCTCATAGTCCGCGTGCTCACGGGTGGGGATGGTTTCATGGGCAATCCTTGGGCGTCCGGATTTCCGGACGCCGTCACGGGAGTATAGGAAGCCCCCGGTTCGGGGGCAAACCTCCAAAGGTGGCATTCAACCGTCGGTAATCAGTCCGGGATCTGCAACTGGTTACCTGTGAAGACAATCCGGTCCACTTCCGCCGGCTCGGATTGAATGGGCGGCAGGTTCGCCAGGGTCAGGGGCGTGGTCAGGCTGCCCCGGGGCACCGTGCGCACCACCTGACTGGGCGGCAGCGGCTGCTTGTCGGTGAGATGGGCCCACACCAGATCCAGCGCCTGGAAGTAGTAGTGATGCAGCGGCACATAGCGGTCACCAATGCCTGGAAAGCCGTTGAGCACGTCCAGGTGATGGGCGTTGAGGATTTCGTAATAGCGCAGGTGCTGTGCCGGCCTTCTACTACCTGGTTCAGGCCGACATAGGGCCGGGAGGTGTGGTTGATGGGCAGGATGGCATCGGCCCGCCCGGTGACAAACACCGTTGGCTTGCGCTGCAGATCTCCGCTGGCCCGCACCGCTGAAATGCCACGGCTAATGGCCTCATGCAATTCGGCCCGATCGCCCTCGAGGGGCTCGCCGGTCACCACATCCCTGCCTTCGGCAAGACTTCTCAGGCACAACAGGGCATCCAGCCCGTAATCCACCTGGCTGGAACTGGGCGAAGCGCTAACGGCAAGGTTCGTGGGCTGGCCCTCGGCGTCGTCGTAGACCAGGTTCACGCCGGCCGAGGGCGGAATGCCGTTACTCGCTGCAAACAGCGCCGCCTCGGCCGCAGGCGCCAGTGGCACCACCGCACCGGCACTGCCGGTCGCCGCCAGGCTCAGGCCACACACTCTGTCTTCAACACCCGCGCGGCCGTAGGCATTGGCGTAGGTCATGGCAATGCTCTGGGCGACCGCCAGGCCAAAATGCACCGGCGCCAGCAGGTTCTGCTCCGGCTGCACGCCGAAGTCCTCGTTCAGGATCCGTTGCGCATCGAGCGCCCAGTCATCCTGGGTAGCGCCCGACACCAGCCCCTTGTTGAACAGGGAGTGGCAGATGTTCTGGCCAGTCGCCGGCGGATTGAACACGCCGTTCAGGGGGGCAAGATCGCGGATGCCGGGGGCCTGGTTGGCACAACCCTGGTACACCGCCAGCGCGGTGGTGTAATCCAGCAGGCTGCGGCTGTGTTCCGTCAGTGCAGGGCCATTGCCCTGGCGAATGCTGAAACTCCGGTCCACAGCCGGATTCACATTGGGCTCAGACACCGCCACACCATCAATCAGGCCTTTCTCGTCTTGTTCCGCTGCTCGCACCGAGGCACCGCCACCGTTGGAAACGCTGGAGGCAATCACCAGGGTGTTCCTCGGGGTGATGGTCCGGAGGGTTTCGCCGTTGCCCAGTTCCCGGCCATGGAGTGTGTTCAGCACATAGAAGCCGAACTCAATGGATTGCAACACATGCTGGCCCCAGTCTGCCTCCGGGTTCTGTTTGGAATGGGCGTGTTTCCAGGCGAAGCGGTCCGGCCACTGGCTGTTGAAATCATCCCGGCTCTGGGCATCCAGATCCGCCCGGAACAAGGCTTCTTCGGGCTCCGTGGTGAGCGTTCCATTCACCGACTGGGCGGTATCGGTGGCGAGGTTATGGGCACCGGTACCGGTGCCTTTATCGGTATAAACCACTGCGCAGCCCTTTTTCAGGCCCCACTCCCCGGCGGTGCCAATGGCGCCGTAGATCCCCCGGGAACCCGAGGACGGCGCGGTTACCATGCACGGAAAATCCGGATCAAAGCTGTCGGGCACCTGGGCCATTACTGTCACCGGCACAGTGGCGCCCGGCACCTGCATCAGCGCAATGAATTCCTGGCCAGGAATTCGGCCACTGGCGTTACCCACGGCCGGGCCAAACAGACTGCCATAGCCTCCGCCGGGTGCAGTATCCACCAGTGCCCGGTAATTGTTGTAGATGGCCAGCCGGCGCAACTCCGCCGGTGTCGGATTCAGGGCATCGACAAACGCCGGTGGTGTGGCACTGGCCAGAACCTCCGGCCCCAGGCCTGCGGTAAGAAGATCATCGGTATTGCCATCGTAATCGAACTGCTGGACATCACTCACCAAGAAGTCAGGCAAGGAGTTGAACACCTCATCCTTCTTGCAGGCAGTGAGTGTTACCGTGGCAGCACCTATCAAGGTGCAGAGCAT
Organism: Marinobacter sp. tcs-11; assembly: GCF_002049515.1. NCBI lineage: Bacteria > Pseudomonadati > Pseudomonadota > Gammaproteobacteria > Pseudomonadales > Marinobacteraceae > Marinobacter > Marinobacter sp. tcs-11. The sequence continues at coordinate 302,795 of NZ_LLYU01000001.1, forward strand.
CATTCGTTTCATGGTCGGTCCTTGTTTGTTGTTGTTGAGTCGGCCCCATGGGCGCCACTGCCCATGCGTATCCTGTGCCAACCGGACAAGACCATGAATATATTTAGAAAAATGAAAAACTACTGGCACTTGAGAGGGGGCTAATCCGGAATTCCGGACAGCGGTTGCGCGTGCAATGGCATGGCACGCGCGCAGCATCGCCGCTGGCCGTAGACTGTCCGGCAGACCGAACACTGTCTGATAAACCAGACACCGGGCAGCGAAACTACCCTATTCGGACAAAGGGCAACAAGCTGATTGCCGCAATTGCAGCGATGGCCAGACAGGCAGCCAGGGTCCGGACCGGATAGCGTCGGAACATGGAGCCGATACCGCCGATTTCGCCGCGAGCCAGACCCTGTTCGTAGGCCTGGCGCTGGCTCTGAAAACGCTGGCGCTGGTACTCGTCCAACAACGCCTTGGCCCGGGCCGCTTCCTCCGCATCGTGAACCCAGAAGCCGCCCATGCTGATGCCCCAGCGGCTGGGCGGGGTCTCGTAGTAGCGAACCCCATGTTCCTCAAACAACGCCCGGATCTCGTCGGCTTCGTCGTCGGGCACATGGCGCAGATTCATCAGGTGATGGGGCATGGCGCGTCCATTGGCTGGTATCAGGATCGTAATTGCCTATATGCTAACAGCAAAGCACCCACGACCGAACTTGCATCAGGACACTGCATGAGCCCGAACCCCCTTCGTCTGCTGCTGGATTTTGACGACCGCATCCAGCGGGACAGGGATCAGCCCCCCGCCTTCCTCCACCGCCGGGACCGGCGCTTTGCTCTGGACTGCGAGCAGCAGGGAATAACGCCCAGCCCTTCGCGCTGGCTGGCACACATGAATCGACTGTCCGGCCCCGGCGGCACCGTGACGGCTGGCCGTCGGGAACTGAAACTCTGGCGCCGGGTAACCAGCGGCTTCGCATGCGCCGGCTGCCTGATGGGCATAGTGACCATGCTGGGCCTGCTGTTCTATGACGGCGGCCAGCGCATCAACATCACCGTGATTCTGGCGTTTGTGCTGCTCCAGCTACTGCTGGCCCTGGCCACCACGGTTCAGGCCATGATCGGCTGGCAACCCTGGCGCTGGTTGCTGAAACGGCTGCACCGGAACCATGCCAGCCCGACCCGGGCCCGGCTCCAGCCACTACTGATGGCGCGGGCGGCCCACGCCGGCGGCGTTGCCTTTGGTCTTGCCGGCCTGGCCACTCTGCTGATCATGGTGGTGGTCCAGGATCTGGCCTTTGGCTGGAGCACCACTCTGGATACCGCCGCTTCCGGCTACCACCATCTGGTCAGCACCCTGGCGGCGCCCTGGTCCTGGCTGTGGCCCTCCGCGGTGCCGTCCCTGGAGCTGGTGGAGGCAACCCGATTCTTTCGCGCCGCTCCCGTCACAACCGGAGTTGAGCCTTCGCGCTGGGGCCTGTGGTGGCCTTTCGTGGTCATGTTATGGCTGACCTGGACGGTGATCCCGCGTGTGCTCCTGCTGATTCTCAGTCAGGCTCTGCTGCGCCGCCGCGCCACTCACCTGCTGGCCGGCCACCCCGGCATGCAGGCCCTGCTATACCGGATGGAAACCGCCACCCTGGATACCGGCAGCAGCCACAACGATGCCGCCGACCTGCCAGACACCCGCACCCGGGCCCAGCCAGAGCAACTGCCGGACACCCCGCTGATGATCTGCTGGGCCGGTGCCGGCGAACCGGAGTTGCCCCAACGCCTGCAGGCACCGGATTCCCGAATTTTCCGGGCCGGAGGCCGGGCCACTCTGGCCCAGGACGACGAGGTACTGGCACAAGTGGGCGACCACCTGGCCAACCAGAAACATCCAGTGGTCATTGTCGTCACACGCAGCTGGGAGCCGCCCACCGGCGAGCTGCACGATTTTCTGGAAAACGCCCGCGAGCGCTGGCCATCAAACAGCCGGGTAACCTTGCTGCCGCTGGCCAGTAATCCTAACCAGCCGCCGCAGAGCCACCTGGTTCAACCCTGGCTTCGGTTTACCGAACGCCTGGCTCCGGGCTTTGCCTCGGTCGCCTTGCCGTCTACCGGCGAGCCCAACCCCTATCTGGCCGGGAGCGCGCAGCCATGACCAACGCTCCGGCATTCGCCGTGGTCGGCCACCCGAACAAGGGCAAATCCAGTGTCGTCGCCACCCTGTCCCAGAACGACGCTATAGCCATAGCCCTCGAACCGGGTACCACCCGGGCCAGGCAGGACTATCCACTGACCGTTGACGGCCAGAAACTCTACACCCTGGTGGACACCCCGGGCTTCCAGCGCCCACGGCGAGTGTTGCAGTGGCTGGAAGCCCACAGCATTTCCGCCTCGGATCACCCGGAAACCGTGCGGGCTTTTGTGCTCCAGCACCGGGGCGACGACCGGTTTGTCGATGAATGTGAGTTGCTGGCACCGATCGTGGAAGGCGCCGGGATCATCTACGTGGTGGATGGCTCGGTGCCCTACAGTGCCGAGCACGAGGCGGAAATGACCATTCTGCGCTGGACCGGGCGTCCGAGCCTGGCGCTGATCAACAGTATCGGTGAGGACGATTACAGCGACACCTGGCAGGCCGCACTGGGCCAGTTCTTCCAGGTTGTCCGCAAGTTCGACGCTGTTCGCGCCCCGTTTGAGCAACATCTGAGCCTGTTACGGGCTTTCGGCCAGCTGGAACCGGACTGGGAAGCACCGCTGGAACGGGCCACCCGGTTCCTGTCCGAACAGCGCCGCCAGCGCCGGCGCCAGGCGGCGGGCCTGGTTGCCAGAGCCCTGGAAGACCTGATGTCCTACCAGGAACGACGCACACTAACGCTCAACCAGATCGCCGAAACCAGCGATGCCAGCCTCGCCGAGACCCTGCGGGATCGCTGGTACCGGCACCAACGCCAGCGGGAACAGACCCTCAGGATCGACATCGAGCACCTGTACCAGCATCAGCGCATCCGCCGCCAGGAAGCCGAACTCCAATGGCACAGCCAGCACGATCTGTTTTCCGAGGACACCCGCAAGCACTGGGCGGTCAGCAAGCGCTATCTGGCCACCGCGGGCTTTGGCGCCGGAGCGGTGAGTGGTGCCGGCATTGATGCCGTAACGTTTGGCTCATCGCTGGGCACTGGCGCCCTGCTCGGTGGGCTGATTGGCGCTGCCGGCAGTTACTTCTATGGCGATCGCCTGGTTTTGCCGGCACTGAGCATCGGGCCCATGAAGGACGGGCTGAAAACCGCCAGCTTCGGGCCTGTACAGGACAGCCAGTTCGGCTATGTTGTGTTAGGGCGGGCGGTGGATCACTGGTGGCACATCAGCCACCGGAACCACGCCGGACGGGATCTGCTGGAACTGGAACCGGCCGACCACCACTGGCTGGACCAGCTCGACAAAGCCAGCCGGCGGGAGATCCAGAAAGCCTTTGACCGGTGCCGGAAACAGCGGCCTCTGACCCATCAGCACAGGGAACAATTTGCCGCCGCCATCGAGCACGCCATGGCGGCTTACGACGACTGGCGGTTGAATCGAGCCTGAGGCGCATGTTTATACTGTATGGCTATTCCATCACAAAATGAGGAATGCGAATGAAAATCGTACGAGTGCAAGACATTATCGGTACCGAGCGTGAAGTCAGCGACAAGCAGTGGACCAGCCGCCGCCTGCTGCTGAAAAAGGACGGCATGGGCTTTTCCTTCCACGAAACCATCATCAAAGCCGGTTCCGAGCACACCTTCTGGTACAAGCACCACCTGGAAGCGGTTTACTGCGTCGCGGGTAACGGGCGCATCAAGGATCTCGCCACCGGCGAAGTGCACGAAATCACCGATGGCACTCTGTACGCCCTCGACAAGCACGACCGTCACACCCTGTACGGCGGCACCGAAGACATGCGCCTGATCTGCGCCTTCAACCCGCCCGTAACCGGCCGTGAAGTGCACGACGAAGACGGTGCTTACCTGCCGGATACCAGCGAAGACTGATTCGCTCCGCCGTGGCATTTCAAACCGCCGCGACCACACCGCCACCGCCAGCCAGATTGCTGCCGGTGGCGGTGTTGCTTTGGCTGGCCGGTGTTTACCTGCGCATACCCGTGCTGGTGGCGCCGCCGCTGGCACCCTTCATCGGCGGTGAGCTGGCCCTGACCCAGGCATTGACCGGCGCCCTGACCACACTGCCCATCCTGATGCTGGCCATTGGCGCCATGCCCGGTTCGCTGGCCATTTCCCGCATCGGCCCAAGGAACACCCTGGCACTGGCCATGGTGATCATGGTCATCGGCTCGGCCGGCCGTGGCCTGGTACCGGACACCGCCACCCTGATGATAGCCAGCGCCGTCATGGGCCTGGGTGTGGCGATGATGCAACCGGCCCTGCCAGCCCTGCTGCCGCGCTGGCTGGAACCCCACCACATTGCCCTGGGCTCCGCCATATACATGAACGGCATGCTCATGGGCGAATTCATCGGTGCCGGTATTACCCTGCCGGTTCTCATGCCACTGCTGGACAACAGCTGGCGCGAGACCATGCTGGCCTGGTCGCTGCCTGCCCTGCTGGTGGCCGCCGCCCTGTTTCTGCCCAAACGGGACCTGGCCCGGCCCGCACGCAAAGCCGCCTGGCTGCCCGACTGGAAAAACCCGCTCACCTTGCGCCTGGGCCTGCTGCTGGGGCTCTCCGGCTCCATGTTCTTCGGCCTCAACGCCTACATGGGTAACCTGCTGGAGCAACAGGGGCGTATCGGCATGCTGCCCGAGGCTCTGTTCTGGTACAACATCGCCCAGGTCTTTGCGTCCCTGGTGATGCTGAAAATGGCACGGGCCTGGGTCGGCCGCCGTACCTTCATTGTTGTCATGGCGGTTCTGAGCATTGCCGGCACCGCCGGCACGCTGGTACTCGAAGGCTGGTGGTTCATTGCCAGCGCCACGCTGATGAGCTTCGTGGCCGGCATTCTGCTGATCCTGTTGGTGGCGCTGCCGCCTTTGCTGGTGAACTCCGCCGAAACTGGTCGGCTGTCTGCCGGCACCTTCCTGGTGGGCTATACCATGGCCTTCTCGGTACCCATGCTCGGCGGCCTGCTCGCCGACTGGACCGGCGACACCCGTCATGCCGTGATGACCATAGTGGCCTATAGCCTGCTGGTGTTACCTCTGGCGTTTACCCTGGACCTGAAACGAAAAAAGGATCAGCCCGAAAGCTGATCCTTCCTGAAATACTGCACTAACTCACGGTCAGATATAGTAGTCCTTCAACGGAGGAAACCCGTTGAATTCAATGGCACTGTAGGTGGTGGTATAGGCCCCGGTCGACAGCCAGTACATCCGGTCTCCGATCGCCAGATTCAGCGGCAGCGGGTATTTGTGGTGCTCGTACATGATATCGGCACTGTCGCAGGTCGGCCCGGCAATCACACAATCCTCGCCTTCACCGCTCTTCTCGGTCCAGATCGGAAACTTGATGGACTCATCCAGGGTCTCGATCAGCCCGGAAAACTTGCCGACATCGGTGAACACCCAGCGATGCAGGGCAGTGCGGGATTTCCGCGAAATCAGCACCACCTCACTCACCAACACACCGGCATTGGAAATCAGCGACCGGCCCGGCTCGATGATGATCTCGGGCAGGTCGTCACCAAAGTCTTCGTGCAGGAAACGGGCAATCTCCTCCGCGTACACGCCCAGCTCATTGGTCCGGGTAATGTAGTTGGCCGGAAAACCACCGCCCATATTGATCATCTTCAGCTCGATGCCGTCTTCTTCCTTCAGGCGCTCGAAAATCACCTTCACCTTGTTCAGGGCAGCGTCCCAGGCGCCGATTTCGCGCTGCTGGGAACCGACGTGAAACGAGACACCGTAAGGCACCAGGCCAAGATCACGGGCCAGGATCAGCAGATCCATGGCCATATCGGTCTGACAGCCAAACTTGCGGGACAACGGCCAGTCGGCGGTCAGGGTGCCCTCGGTCAGGATCCGCACATACACCTTTGAGCCCGGTGCTGCCTTGGCAATGTTGCGCAGGTCCGCCTCGGAATCGGTGGCGTACAGGCGCACACCTTTCTCGTAGAAGGTGCGAATGTCTTTCGCCTTCTTGATGGTGTTGCCGTAACTGATGCGGTCGCCGGTCACACCCAGGGCCATCACCTTGTCCAGTTCATACACCGAAGCGATATCAAAATTCGCACCTTTGTCCCGCAGCATGGTCAGAATCTGCGGGGCCGGGTTGGCTTTCACCGCATAATAGACCTTGGCGTAAGGAAACCCTTCCACCAGCTCTTCGTACTGACGGTCAATGGTCTGGGTGTCGATCACCACAAACGGGGTTTCCTTGCCGTCGGCAAAGTCCTTGATCCGCTTGAAAGTCTCGGCACTGTAGTAGTCGGAGATATCAGCGTTAGGCGTCTGGATCATGGGTGGTGTGTCCCTCCACAGGGTAAACGGGCATAAAAAAAGGGTAGCACAGACTGGCTGTGTTACCCGTGAATGGCGCGATCATCGGGCCTTTTCCCGATCACCGCAAATGCGCAGTTATACCCATAAACGCACCGGTCAACGGTGCGCCACGCGTGCCTCTGATTCAGGGGTCAGCGACAGGAAAACTTGTTACTGTCGGTTAACAGCTACCGACACGTTCAGGGGATCATGCTAGCCTGTTTGCAAATTAATCAACCCTGGAGGGGTTGGCGTGTCTGACATTGCCGGAATTGCATCCAGTTATACCCAGCTCAAGCAACAACGGGTTCAGGAACAGGCGGAACTGGCCGTTCTGAAAAAGTCCATGGACATAGCCCAACAAGGTGCACTTCAGTTGCTTGAAGGCCTGACAGAAACATCTGTCGCGACAGCCGGCGCCAACCCCTCAGATAATGTGGGCAGCATGATCGACGTTCGGGCCTGACCGGTTTGTCTCTGCCTCAGACCGCAATTGGCCACAGCGGCGTTGGTTCGGTGGGACCATCCGGGTCCTGGGGCCGACTCTGGCGCTGCAGATAATCCAGGATGGCGTCTTTCAGATCACTGCCCTGACCCAGGCCCTGATTGCCGAACAGGCGGTTGAATTCCAGCACATAGGGATAGCCTTCCACCAGGGCGATATCAAAGCCGGCATGGTCTACTTCCAGTTCCCGGGCCAGACGCAGGGCCAGATCGGTAGCCGCCGTCGGCACATCACCAGCCACAATCTGGCCACCCCTGGCGACGTTGTTGTAGAACCCCTGCTCCGACTGGGTACGCCAGTAGGCGGTCACCACTTGATCACCCACCACGACTACCCGCACATCCCGATCGATCGGCAGGTACTCCTGCACGTAGAGCACGTCTGTGCGATCACAATACTTCAGCCAGTCGGCCCGGGACTCGATCAACCACACACCTTCGCCCATGCTGGCCTTGGGTAGTTTGGCCACGAAAGGCAGGGCCATGGTGTCCCACAGCATGTCACGTTCCTGTGGACCATTGGCTTCAATCAAGGTCCAGGGTGTGTGTTCCGGCGCCACGGTCTGAAAGGCGCGGGTCATTTCCACTTTGTCGTGACCAATGCGATAACTGGCGATACTGGGGAACACCCGGCACTTCAAGCCATGCACCAGGGCGTTGATCTGCCAGTATTCCGGGAACAGTACCCAGTCCGCCTCCTGCAACAGCGGCTTGTGGCGAAGGAAATGCTCGGGCTTCAGTACAGTGGTGTCGGGAAAGCCAAGGGTACGGAACACGTTGAATGAGACAAGGTGCATGGTGACAGCCGCACAGAGTGAAAATTGGCTGCATTTTATCCAGCTTTGGAACCCTGGCAAGGGTTATTTTATGCGTAAATTGACCGATCTCATGGTCACAGTTAATGATACTGACAATAATTCGCATTAGTTATCACTAATGAGGAACTGACCATGACAAAACACCTGATGCTGGCCGCTGCCACCCTGCTGTTCACCCTTCCGGCCTTCGCCGATGATGAGTACGATCACTACAAAGGCGAACCCTCGAAAACCCTGGAACAGGCGGTGGCCAATTTCTCCGAGTACAACAACCGGCTTGAGCAGGTGTTGGCCGGTGATCTGACACCAGAGGCCATGAGTGAAGTCCATCAGCTCACCTACACTCTGGAAAATGCCCTGGGCAAACTGGACCATGAGCTGGAGGACATTGCCGAGCGGCTGGAGAAAGTGCACAAGGCTTCCGAGCACGCAGCCCCGGATACCGTGAAAGAGCAAGGCGCGGTGTATCTGGAAAAGAGCCGGTCCATCATCCGGTAACGGCCACGGGCTGCTAAGCTCCGGTTATTACTCGCTGACTAACCGGAGCCAGCCATGGGCACCCCCGAACCCGATTTCCCGGCCCGCAAGATTGTCGAAACCGTACGTACCGATAACCAATCCGGTGCCGCCCAGCTGGCAACCAGAGCACTGACGCTGTTGCGCCAATGGCTGGCCGCGGGTGAAGTATCCCCGGATACTCTCAAAAAACTGCTTAACGATCTTGCCGGAGCCCGTCCCAGCATGGTGCCGCTGGCCAATGCCATGGAACGGGTGCGTCAGAGCCTAATAGGCAGCCAGGACGGTGCTTCTGCGGCTGAACAGGCGCTGCCCGTGGTGGACTCGGTTCTGGAGCAGATTGCCTCCGCCAACCATCGTGTGGCGGAAATCGCCACGACACGGATTCCGGAGCGGGCCAGAATTTTCACTCACAGCCGTAGCTCCCAGGTACTGGCAGTGTTCCGTTTACTGGTAAAGCAGGGCCGCAACTTCTCGGTAATCTGTACACAGGGTAGTCCCGGTAACGAGGGCTTTACCCTGGCCCGTGAACTGGATGAACTGGGCGTGCCAGTGACGGTGATCACCGATGCCCAGATGGGGCTGTTCGTTCCGAAGGCGGACTTAGTGCTGTGCGGCTGTGACACCTGGCTGGCCGATGGCCACTTTCTCAACAAGGCGGGCAGTTATCCGCTTGCCTTGCTGGCCAGGGCCGAAGCAAAACCATTCTGGGTATTGGCAGACAGTTTCAAGGACAGCACGGCTTCACATAATGAAGTCACACTGGAAGAAATGGCGACAAACCAGCTCGGTGCACCGGCCGGCCAACACATTACCGTTCGCAACCTTTTTTTTGAGCCTGTTCCGGTGCAGCTGATCAGTGGACGAATCAGCGAGCAGGGCGTTTTTTCGTTCCCTGCTGAGCCTGGGCAGTGAGTGGATCTTCCGGCCAGGGGTGTTTCGGGTAGCGGCCCCGGAGTTCTTTTCGTACCTGTGGATAGGCGTTCTGCCAGAAGCTGGCGAGATCTGCCGTGACCGCCAGCGGGCGCTGGGCCGGGGACAGGAGGTGGGTTACCACGGGCACCCGGCCGCCCGCCACCGTCGGTGTTTCAGTCCAGCCAAACAGGGCCTGCAGCTTGGCAGCCAGCACCGGGCCATTGTCGGCAGTGTAATCCAGCGTCACCTTCTGGCCGGTGGGGATGGCCAGAGCTTTCGGAGCCAGTTCATCCAGTTCTTGTTGCTGTGGATAAGCGAGCAGGCTGTTCAGAGCGGATGTCAGATCAATCCGGGCCAGATCCGACCACCGCTGCATGCCGGCCATAAACGGCGCCAACCAGCTTTCCACACCGGCGAGCAGGGCAGAATCCGTCACATCCGGCCAGTGACCGGGGAACTGTGTGGCCAGTAACTGCACCCGGGCCTGCCACTGGCGGGCGGCCTCGTTCCAGGGCAGCCGATCCAGTCCTTTGCGACGGACGGCATCCAGCAAACCCTGCTGGATCAGTTCGGGGTCCACCGCTTGCAACGGCCTTTCCGCCAGTATCAGGGCGCCAAGCATGCGTATGTGACGCGCCACCACCGTGCCCCGTTTGTCGTCCCAGAGGGCTTCTTCCCGTTCTTGTATGTGCGCAGCCAGGTCCTGCTCCAGATCCCCCAGATCCACTGGCGCCGCCAGATAAATCGTCGCCTCACGGGCCTTACCGTCCAGGTCCGCAGCCACCAGCCAGTCCTCCCGGGCCAGCGGATCATCGTCCCTCAGGCTCGCCCCCTTTCCATTACTGAGCTGGTAGCGCGGCGCCTCGCCCGAACGGCGGCGAGCAATGCGGTCCGGATAAGCCTGGGCTAACACCCGGCCCACCTCGGTAGCAACGGGTTCGCTCCGTGACCCCGGCTCCCGGCACAACCGTTTCGCCGCCTGCCGTACCGCCTGTAACCGGGCCGTATCCAGACCACGGGGTGGCCGTTGTCCCCGTACCACCCGGATCCGTTCGTGCAAATCCGCACCGGAGCCTGGCCCCAGCAAATCACGCTCTTCCAGCAATGCCGCCAGCTCCGCCGCCAGCTGGCCAAATCCCAGGGCCCTGCCCCGGAGAACCATATGGGCCAGACGAGGGTGCATCCCCAGATCCCGGGCGGCCTTGCCGTGATCGGTAATAGCACCGTCAGCATCCAGCAAATCCAGCCACTGCAATAAATCCACCGCCTGCTGCCAGTGGGCTTGTGGCGGCGCATCAATCCAGGCCACCTGATCCGGTGAACGAGCCCCCCACTGGGCCAGCTCCAGTACCAGCGGCGCCAGGTCCGCCTCCTGAATCTCCGCTGGCGTGAACTCAGCCAGCCCAAACTGCTCCGACTCGCTCCATAACCGGTAGCACACCCCCGGTTCGACCCGTCCGGCCCGGCCTTTACGCTGCTCGGCAGAGGCTTTGGACACCCGGCCGGTGATCAGGCGGGTCATGCCACTGTTGGGATCAAACACGGCCCGGCGCTGCTGGCCGGCATCAACCACTACCCGAACACCTTCAATGGTGAGGCTGGTCTCAGCAATGGCGGTCGCCAGCACCACCTTGCGAGAACCGTCCGGGGCCGGCGCAATGGCCCGATCCTGTTCTTCAGACTTGAGGTTGCCATACAAGGGTGCCAACACCACGTTTTCCGGTAGTTGCCCCGCCAGCTGTTGCGCCACCCGGCGAATTTCACCGGCCCCGGGCAGGAACACCAGCACCGAGCCAGCCTGGTCTCCCAGGACCTCCAGCACCACCGCCGTTACGTGATCCACCATCCGGGCACTGCGGGACAGGGGCCGATAAAGGACATCCACCGGAAACGCCCGGCCTTCACTGGAAATCACCGGCACGTCCCCCAGCATCTTGGCAATGGGCGCGGTATCCAGTGTCGCGGACATCACCAGAAGGCGCAGGTCTTCTCGCAGGGCCTGCTGGCTCTCACGCACCAGTGCCAGCCCCAGATCGGCCTGCAGGGAACGTTCATGGAATTCGTCAAACAGAACAGCGGCATAGTCTTCCAGCATGGGGTCGGTCTGGATCAGGCGGGTGAGTATACCCTCGGTCACTACTTCGATCCGGGTGGTGCCGGAGACCCTGGTATCCAGTCGGGTGCGATAGCCCACCGTCTGCCCGGGCGCCTCTCCCAGTTGCCGGGCCATATACCGCGCTGCCGACCGGGCCGCCAGTCGGCGGGGTTCGAGCATCAGGATTTTGCGGCCATCGCGCCAGGGCGCATCCAGCAGCGCCAACGGTACCCGGGTGGTTTTACCCGCGCCGGGCGGCGCCTGGAGCAAAGCGGTGGTGGTCTTTGCCAGTGTGCGGGTCAGTTCTGGGAGGATGCCATCAATCGGGAGCATGGTACTGGGTGCTTGCCGGAATGTGGCCGCAGTTTACCATGCCTCAGGAGCGGGCATGCCAGGCTTCAGGCCGGGGCACGAAGAACGCGAATACCAGGCCAAACGCCAGCGCTGCCACCCCGATGCCGAAGGCCGACACCAGGGTGCCGCCGGCATCCAGCCACTGTTTGGTCAGCCAGGGGCCGACCATCTGGGTAAAGCCATACAGTGCCACCATTGCTGCCGACAGGCGCGGGCCCTGATGCGGATGCAGCGCGCGCCCGATGCGCTGGGTCAGCAATACCGTACCCAGGAAGGTGCTGCCGACCAGGGCGGCACATAACACCAAGCCCAAGGCGCCAGGCCAGACCACGGTGGCCAGCACACCGGCCAGTTGAATCAGAAAATTCAGGCGAAGGGCGGGCAAGTCTCCCATCAGGGCCCCCAGTTTGTTCCACAGCCAGGGCGCCGGGATGGTGAACAGGGCGACGATCACCCAGGTGCCGTCCAGCAAGGCGTGGCCCTCAGGCAGTTCCAGTTTTGCCAACAGGGGCAGGAAGGTCATGGGCAGGATGTAACCCAGGCCCGCCCCGGCATAGGACAGAAACAGCGGGATGCTGGCGCGATCCAGCAACGGGGTATTGACCACCGCCTTACCGGCGTCATCATGCTGGCGCACCGGTACCTCCAGTTGCCGTAACTGCATGGCACCCCACCAGGCCAGGGGAATCGACAACAGGGCAGCCGGCCACCAGCGCTCCGCGCCCTCCAGCAGGCTGGCGGTTCCGGTAACCAGGCCGCTGGACACCAGCAGCCCTACACCAACACCGATATAGACCAGACCGCTGAGAGAGGCCCGGTTGCGCAGTACCAGCCACTCCAGAATCAGAGCTGGCGCCTGGACGAATACCACGCCGTTAGCCACACCGTTCAGCCAGCGGGTGACAGAAATCACCGTCAGCTGGTCGGTCTGGGTCACGATCAGCGTGGTCACCACATGAACCGCCAGGAAAAGAGGCAACATCAGCCGGATCTGGTCGATTCTGTGCCAACGGATGGCCAGCATTGCCCCCATCAGATAGCCGAGGTAGTTCCAGGTGGCCACCGCAGCTCCGTCCGGCGCGTTGAACTGGTTATCGGCCACCAGGTAGGGCAACAACGGGGTGTAGATGAATCGGCCAAGGCCGTGGACAACCAGCAAAACCAGGCTACCGGCGAGCAGAACCGTAAACAGTTGCCTGGGGGTGGGGGTGTTTGCAGAAGTCATGGCAGAGGCCCGGTCGTCAGGTTATCAACGGAAACCGGGTAGTGTAGGTGACTAACCAATGCTTGTCAGTGAGACCTTCGCCTCAGCCTGGCTGGCGATTGGCGTTGGCCCACTGGTAGATGCGCTCAAAGGCTTCGGCCAGCTGGTCCGGCTTGTGGGGTGGCTGGATCAGCGCCTGAACGTCTCCGTCCGGATTGAGCAAGGCAAAATGCCCGCTGTGGTCCACCAGCAACTCACCATTCACCTGTCGGTGCACAAATACTGCGCTCACGCTCTTGGCGACCTGTCTCAGGGTGTCCAGATCGCCGGTCAGGCCGTGGAAATGCTCACCAAAGAAATCGGTATAGGCCTTCAGTTTCGCCGGGGTATCGTGCTCCGGGTCTGCCGAGACCAGCAGATAGTCCGGTTGGGGTAATTCCGGAGACAGCAACTGGTCGGTACGGCGCAGATTGGCCATGGCAGCGGGGCAGATGTCCGGGCAATTGGTGTAGCCCACGAACACGAAGGTCCACCGGCCCCGGAGGTCTTCCCGGGTGACCGTCTCACCTTCCTCGTTGGTCAGAGAGAACTCCACCAGGGGCCGTGGCTGGTCGTAGACATAGGCGTTGTACTGGCTGAGATCCGGCGCCGGTGCCGGTTCGCCCCCCACCAGAAAGACCTGCCGTCCCACTGTCAGGCCGAACACCAGCACCACCAGCAACAACAGAACAAACAACGTGATCCGAATCGACCGCCCCATAGGGTCTCCCAACCAGGCTTAACCCCGGCCAGTCAGGCCGGGACAAAGACAAAATGATCCACCAGCAACACCACAAACAACGCCATCAGATAGGTGATGGAATATTTGAAGGTGTTCAGCGCTACCCGCCGGTCGTCGCCGCGCAGCAGGCGAACAGCATATTGCAGGAACCTCAAGCCTAGCGCCAGGGCGCCCACCAGGTAAATACCGCCGGACATGCCTGTGACAAACGGTAGCAGACTGACGGCCAGCAGCATCAGGGTATAGAGCAGAATATGCAGTTCGGTGTAACGATTGCCGTGGGTCACCGGCAGCATGGGAATACCAGCCTTGGCGTATTCCTCCTTGCGGTGGATGGCCAGAGCCCAGAAATGCGGTGGCGTCCAGGCGAAGATGATCAGCACCAGCAGCAACGCATGGCCTTCCACCTGGCCAGTGACCGCGGTCCAGCCCAGCAGTGGCGGCATGGCACCGGCCAGCCCGCCGATGACAATGTTCTGTGGCGTCGCCCGTTTCAGGAACAGGGTGTAAACACCGGCGTAACCCACGAGGGAGGCCAACGTCAGCCAGGCGGTCAGCTCGTTCACCTGCCACACCAGCACGACCATACCCAGGGCCGCCAGTACGGTAGCAAACAGCAGGGCGTCCAGCGGCGCAATCCGGCCAGTCGCCACCGGCCGTTTGCGAGTGCGGGCCATCACGGTATCAATCTTCTGATCCACCACGTGGTTCACCACCGCAGCCGCGCCGGCCAGCAGGGCGATTCCCAGGTTGCCGAACAGCAGCACGCTCCATCCGGGAACGCCTGGTGCTGCCAGCAGCATGCCGATCACCGAGGTAAGAATCATCAATGCCACTACCCGGGGCTTGGTCAGTTCCAGGTAATCGCGCCAGGAAATAGGGCTCGCATGCGTTGGATTCTGGATCGGCAGCGCCTTCACTTGCTCGCTCATGCCGTAACCTCCCGGTTTATGGTTGTTGTGTGAGGTGCGGGGGATAGTGCTGGCAGGGCCAGCTGATGATGCCGCCAGATCAGGTGCACCATCGACAGTAACAGGCCAGCGCCCATGGCGTTATGGGCAACGGCAACGATCAGGGGAATGTGCAGCCAGACGTTGGTCAGCCCCAGACAGAACTGGAGCACCAGGGCACCGCCCACCAGAGCGATAGCCCTGTCGAGACCGCTCTGGGCGCGCTGGCGCCACAGCAGCCCCAGCAATATGGCCAGATAACCCAACACAAGGACTGCGCCCAGGCGATGGCTGACGTGAATAGCAACCCGGCCATCGCTGGTCAGCTGGCCGCCCAGATAGTTGGGACCAACATGTTGGGTGATATCAAATCCATGCTGAAAATCCATGCCCTCGGGCCACCACTGACCCTGACAGGTAGGCAGATCGGTACAGGCAACGGCGGCGTAGTTGGCTGCCGTCCAGGCCCCCAGGGCAATCTGGGCAATGACCAGCAGCAAACCGCCATACAGCCAGGGTCGGAGTCTTGCCAGGGATGCCGCCATCGCCGGTCGCGGCGCCTCACTTTCACGTGCCCGCCGCCGGAGCCGCAGGGTCAGCAACAACAACAGGCTCAGGGTGGTAAATCCGCCCAGCAGATGCAGGGCCACCACCTGGGGCCAGAGCTTGAGGGTAACCGTCCACATGCCGAACGCGGCCTGCAACACGATAAAGCCGGCAATGAACAGCGGCAGTTTGACCGGAAGCCCCGCTCTGCGGTTGCGCACCGAGGCAATGGCCAGCCCGAATACCAGTAGTCCCAGGGTACCGGCGGCGTAGCGATGAATCATTTCGGGCCAGCCCTTGGAGACATCCACCGGGGTCTCCGGGAAACGGGCATTGGCAATGGCGATGCGGGTTTCATCCTGGGGCACGGTCAGAAAGCCATAACAGCCAGGCCAGTCCGGGCATCCCAGGCCGGCGTGAACCAGCCGTGTCCAGGCACCGAGCATAATCACCACCACTGCCAGCAAGCAGGCCAGGGTAGCCCAGAACGCCAGTTTCTTTGCTATTGCCCGGGATTGCTCCGGAGACATCGCCGTCATACCGCAGGCCTCCCGTTAGCCAATCTGTGACAGTTTCAGCAGGTGCTTCAGATCTTTAAGCAGCTGTTTGCCGGTGTGTTCGCTGCCATAGTGCATCATTACATTGCCAAACGGGTCGATCAGCAGGATTCTCGGTTGCTGCTCCGGGTTGATCCCGGCGGGCCATGCCGGTGTCTTGCCAGGGGCCGGTTGCAGGCGCTCCATCAACTGGTACTCATCAGACCAGCGCCGCTCCAGATCCGCCGGTACCGTGCCCAGATAGGCGGCACGACCAACACGCGGCGCGTTCTTGCCAAGCGCAACGTTAACCTGGCGAGCCAGATACAGCAGCTGCTCGCAGTCTTCCGTGCAACGTTCCGAAGCCACCAGCATCAGCCATTTCGGGTCGGCGACATCAACACCAAAGCGTGCCTGCAGGGGGTTCCCCGCAGCGGTTTGCAGATTCAGCTCTGCCACTGGCACCGGCGGTTGCACCAACTGCCCCTGATTGCTCTGACCGGCCGGATTAAGCCAGCCGGTGTAAAACATGACCGTCGCCACCAGCATGGGGCCGAACCCCACCGCAAAGAGCAACATGGCGGTGCGCCGGCCCCGCCTGACCTGAGCCGGGCTCGGGCCATCAGAATGAGAGAGAGAGTCAGCCGTTGTCGTTGTCATTGTCGGCTCCTGCCTTGGGTCTTTCGCTGTCTTTTTTATAACTCGCCACCAGAGTCAATATAGTCAGTGCTACCGCCAGTGCAAACCACTGGGCGGCGTATCCGTAGTGCGTCTGCGGGCCCATCACATCCGGCGCCCGGTCCGCCTGGTATGCACCCGGTTGCTGGCTGTCGGCAAGGTGAACAATCATCGGGGCCGGCGTGCTGCCCAACGCCCGGACCCGGCTCTCCGGCAACGCCTGGACCCGTCTCGGCCAGCCGGGTGTATCGGGCTCCTGCGCCCCCAGTACCGGCGGTTCCGGATAGGCCGCCAGCCGGCCCTGAAGGGTAAACAGAGGCTCAGGCGTCAGCACTTCCGGTAGTTGCTCACGACTGGCCGGTGCCGGCACCCAGCCCCGGTTGACCACCACCAAAGGGCCTGAGAGCGGCTCAAAAAGCGTCAGGACTTCGTAACCGGCGCGGCCGTCCCGGGTCCGATTGTCCAGCAACCAGGTCTGCTCCCGGTACCAACCGGTCAGGGTGACCGGTTGGCCCTCCTGCCATCCATCTGCAGCCGCCACATCCTGCCAGTCCCACCCGGCGCTTTCTGAATTCCAGGTCCGCAGCAGACTGGTTTTTTCCGCGGCGCGGTTCAGCTGCCAGACGCCCAGACTGATCAGCAGAGGCAGAAAGACACCGCTGAAGACCAGCGGGCGCCAGTCGAACTGCCAGCGGCGGGAGCTGAAACCCACTTAGCGCCGCTCTGCTATAGTGAAGTAACAAACCGGGGCGTTGTTCCCGGCACCAGAATGCTCAACAGGCTGCGGACCTGAAACAACCGGATTCCTCATGTTAAAACTTGCCATTGTCGTACTGCTGTTCGCCGTCATTATCAGCCTGTTCAGCGGGCTGTTTTTCCTGATTCGGGACGGCGGTAAAACCAACCGTGTGGTGAACTCACTGGCGGTGCGGGTCTCGCTCAGCGTGCTATTACTGGCCGTGGTGCTGATCGCGCTCTGGACCGGCGATCTCACCCTGAACCCGACGCCCTGACTTCACCTGCCTCAGAGCACATACACGAACACAAACAGACCCAGCCAGACCACGTCCACAAAATGCCAGTACCAGGCTGCCGCTTCAAAGCCGAAATGATTGTCGGCGGTGAAATGGCCTTTGATGATCCGGACCAGCATGATGGCGAGCATCAACGTACCCAGCATCACGTGGGCCCCGTGGAAACCCGTTAACATAAAGAACGTGCTGCCATAGATGCCGGACTGCAGGGTCAGGTCCAGGTCCTGATAGGCGTGCATGTACTCGTACCCCTGTACGAACATGAACACCACCGCCAACGCAATGGTGGCTCCCAGCCACAGCTTCACCTTGGCCCGGTGACCCGCTTTCAGGGCATGGTGGGCAATGGTCACGGTGAACGACGAGGTTACCAGCAGGATGGTGTTGATCAGCGGCAGGCCCCAGGGCCCGATCACTTCCTTCGGGCCCGGGTAGGCCTCAGGGTTAGGGTTGTTGACCAGAGGCCAACTGGCCTGAAAGCCTTCCCACAGCATGTTGCTACTGCCTTTATCACCCTCGCCCCCCAGCCAGGGCACCACGAACATCCGAACGTAGAAGAGCGCACCGAAGAAAGCCGCAAAAAACATGACTTCCGAGAAAATGAACCAGCTCATCCCCCAGCGGAAAGATCGGTCCATCTGGTCGCTGTATAGTCCGGCCCGGCTCTCGCGGATAACGCTGCCGAACCAGCCGAACAGCATGTACGCCATGATCAGGGCACCAATCCAGAACATGATCCAGGAACCGGTGGTGCTTTCACCCTGGTTGCCGTTCACCATGATGGCTGCCGCGCCATACAGGGTGACCCCCAGGCCAACGGTAGCGACAATGGGCCACTTGCTCTGTTCGGGAACGTAGTAGGTCTGGTGATCCGCCATAGCTGTCTCCGATGGCTTAGCCGTTATTGTTGGTTGTTTTTGCTGCCCCGGCGGCACCCGATACTTCGGCCTTCTGGCTCTGGTCGTAAAGGGTGTAGGACAGTGTCAGCTTGGTGATGTGTTCCGGCAGTTCCGGATCCACGATAAACACCAGAGGCATTTCTGTGCTTTCGCCGGCTTCCAGGGGCTGCTGGTTGAAACAGAAACACTCGGTCTTGTGGAAGTACAGGGTGCCCTCAGCCGGGGACAGGCTCGGAACTGCCTGTCCGATCATGGCCTGGTCGCTGCCATTTTCGGCGTAGAAATTGACGGTCACCGGCTCACCGGGATGCACCTTGATGCTGCGGGTCACCGGCCGGAATTCCCAGGACATACCCGGGCCATTACTGGCCAGGAACTGGACCGTCACGGTGCGGTTGGCATCCACCTGGTTGGTGACCTGCGCTTCGTACCGGCCGCCGGTCTTGCCGTTGATACCGGTGATTTCGCAGAACACGTCGTACAGGGGCACCAGGGCAAAGCCGAAGGCAAACATACCGACCACGCCGGCCATGCACCAGGCAATCACCCGACCGTTGCTGCGTTTGCCGTGTTGCGGTTGTGGCTCTGCCATGGCGACCTCCCGGTTATTTCACTTCCGGCGGTGTCGAGAAAGTGTGATACGGCGCTGGTGAGGGCACCGTCCACTCCAGCCCTTCGGCACCATCCCAGGGTTTGGCGGTGGCCTTCTCGCCCCCTCGCACACACTTCACCACGATGAACAGGAACAGCAACTGACTGACGCCGAACATAAAGGCCCCGATGCTCGATACCATGTTGAAGTCAGCAAACTGCAGCGCGTAGTCCGGAATCCGCCGGGGCATGCCCGCCAGCCCCAGGAAGTGCATGGGGAAGAAAGCCAGGTTCATGCCGATGAACGACAGCCAGAAGTGGGTCTTGGCCAGGGTTTCGTCGTACATGTGGCCGGTCCACTTGGGCAGCCAGAAGTAGGCGGAAGCGAAGATGCCGAAGATGGCACCGGGCACCAGCACATAATGGAAATGCGCGACCACAAAGTAGGTATCGTGGTACTGGAAGTCCGCAGGCGCGATGGCCAGCATCAGCCCGGAGAAACCACCGATAGTGAACAGAATGATAAAGGCCACGGCGAACAGCATGGGCGCCTCGAAACTCAGGGAGCCCCGGAACATGGTGGTGACCCAGTTGAACACCTTCACCCCGGTGGGCACGGCAATCAGCATGGTGGCGTACATGAAGAACAACTGCCCGGCCAGTGGAATACCCACGGTAAACATATGGTGCGCCCAGACCACGAACGACAACAGGGCAATGGCACCCACCGCATACACCATGGAGGCATAGCCAAACAGCGGCTTGCGGGAGAAGGCCGCAACAATGTGGGAGATGGCCCCGAACGCCGGCAGGATCATGATGTAAACCTCCGGATGCCCGAAGAACCAGAACACATGCTGGAACAGCACCGGATCGCCACCACCGGAGGCATCAAAGAAACTGGTACCGAAGTTGATGTCCATCAGCATCATGGTCACCACGCCGGCCAGCACCGGCATGACCGCAATCAACAGGAACGCGGTGATCAGCCAGGTCCAGACGAACAGGGGCATTTTCATCAGGGTCATGCCCGGCGCCCGCATGTTCAGAATGGTGGCAATGACATTGATGGCGCCCATGATCGAGGACACCCCCATGATATGCACCGCGAAGATGAAGAACGTGGTGCTGGGTGGCCCATAGGTGGTGGAAAGCGGCGCATAGAAGGTCCAGCCGAAGTTGGGGGCGCCGCCCTGCATGAACAGGGTGGAGACCAGAATCAGGAAGGCGCAGGGCAGCAGCCAGAAACTCCAGTTATTCATGCGCGGCAGTGCCATGTCGGGAGCGCCGATCATCAAGGGCAGCATCCAGTTGGCTAATCCGACAAAGGCCGGCATGACCGCCCCGAACACCATGATCAGACCGTGCATGGTGGTCATCTGGTTAAAAAACTCCGGCTGCACAATCTGCAGGCCGGGCTGGAACAGTTCGGCCCGGATGACCATGGCCATGCTGCCGCCGAGCAGGAACATGGCAAAACTGAACATCAGGTACATGGACCCGATGTCCTTATGGTTTGTGGTCAGCAGCCAGCGGCTGATGCCTTTGGCCGGGCCGTGGTGATGTTCCTGGCTGTGGGTATCTGCAACCGCACTCATGAAAACCCCCGTTACCGCCTTCTGATGTGGCTGGTGATTGTTGTTATCTGGCGTTGATTACTGCTGGTTCTTGTAATCAAAAATTTCCTTGGGCGTGACCATATCGCCGGTGTTGTTACCCCAGGCATTACGCTCATAGGTAATCACCGCGGCCAGGTCCACTTCGCTCAGCTGGTTGCCGAACGCCTGCATCGCCGTCCCGGACTTGCCGTTCACCACAATGTCGATGTGAGCCGTCATATCCCCGGTCGCAATCGGGCTACCCTTGAGCGCGGGGAACGCCGGGGGGGCCCCGCTGCCATCCGCCTGGTGGCAGGCCGCACAGGCTGTGGCGTAGGCCTTCTCACCACGCTCCATCAGTTCTTCCAGAGTCCAGTCTTTCTGGGTCAGCTGGCGCTCTTTCTCGGCTGCCTCGCGCTGCTCCGCCACCCAGGCGTTGTATTCCTCTTCCGGCACCGCCTCAACCACCACCGGCATGAAGCCGTGGTCCTTGCCACACAGCTCGGTGCACTGGCCACGGTAAATGCCCGGCTCATCCACCCGAGTCCAGGTTTCATTGATAAATCCGGGGATGGCATCTTTCTTCACACCAAACTCCGGCACCCACCAGGAGTGGATTACATCATTGGCGGTCAACAGAAAACGCACTTTCTTGCCGACTGGAATCACCAGCGGGTTGTCCACTTCCAGGAGGTAGTTTTCACCCTTGGCCTGGCGGTTCTCGATCTGGTCCCGGGGTGTGGACAGGCTGGAGAAATAACCGAAATCTTCATTGATGTACTCATACTGCCAGCGCCACTGATAGCCGGTAATCTTGATATCCACTTCGGATTCGGTGGTGTCGTACATCTCCACCAGCGTTGCCGTGGCGGGAATGGCCATGGCCACGAGAATGGCAAAGGGAATAATGGTCCAGAGAATTTCGACCACCGTGTTCTCATGGAAATTGGCCGGTTTGGCGCCCTGGGATTTGCGATGGGCGAAAATGGACCAGAACATGACCCCGAACACCACCACACCGATGGCGACGCAGATCCAGAGAATGGTCATGTGAAGGCTGAAAATCTGATTACTGGTGCCGGTTACACCGGGCGTCATGTTCATGGTCCAGTCGGCCACGACCACAGCCGGTGACAACAGACCAGCGGCTAGGGCTACTGCCCGCTTGGCATGCACGCGCATACTGTGTCTCCACAGAGTGTTATTCTTGTCGGATTTTGCGTCATCCCTCCGAAATTTACCGATGGCACTCGCAACCGTCGGAAATCCCCGAGTGAAAGCCTGCTTATGGATACATCAAAATTGAGTATAGACACAGATCAAAAAAAGACTAAAAAATCCTTAAATCCAAATAAGATAAGTGCAGAGTTTTGAGAAGCATAAAGAATAAGCAGCGTGCGCCCGGCATCATTGACCGACGCCTGTGGGCACTGGCCTGGCCACTGATGCTGACCAATCTCACCGTGCCCCTGCTGGGCCTGGTGGACACCGCCGTGCTCGGCCATCTGCACAGTCCGGAATACCTGGGCGCGGTCGCCGTGGGCGCCAATCTGTTCAGCATTCTGTACTGGACCTTCGGTTTCATGCGCATGGGCACCACCGGTCTGGCGGCCCAGGCCTGGGGCAAACGGGATGCCTTTGCCCAGGTCGCGCTACTATTGCGCTCAATCCTGCTGGCCATCGGTATCGGGCTGTTACTGATCCTGTTCCACCAACCGCTGATCCGGATTGGTCTGGAGCTGATGAATCCCAGCCCCGAGGTGGCCGCTCTGGCGGCAGAATACGCGGCCATCCGCATCTGGAGCGCACCGGCGGTGCTGTGCCAGTACACCCTGGTGGGCTGGCTGATCGGCACCCAGTTCCCCCGCGGCCCCATGGTGATGCTGATCATCGCCAACGGTATCAACATTGCGCTGGACGTGTTCTTCGTCACGGTACTGGGCTGGAACAGCCGGGGCGTGGCCATGGCTACCGTGATGGCCGAATACGGCGCCGCCCTGATCGGGTTTGCCATCGTGCTCCGGAGGATGCCGGAAGGCCAGCGACTGACCCGCGCGCTGTTCGGGCAGCTGGCAGACTACCTGACCATTCTGCGGGTGAACCGTTACATCATGGTTCGCACCATTGCCCTGCTGCTGGTACTGGCGTTTTTCACCGCTCAGGGTGCCCGGCAGGGCGATGTCATCCTGGCCGCCAACGCCGTGCTGATCACCTTTTTGCTGGTGATTTCCAATGCCCTGGACGGTTTCGCCAATGCTGCCGAAGCTTTGGTGGGTGAGGCCATTGGCCAGAACAGCCGGCGCCGGTTCCGCATGGTCTTCCTGAGCGCCCTGCGCTGGTCGATCTGGGGCGCGTTGTTGCTGACCGTTGCGTTCGTGCTCGGCGGCCGCTGGCTGATCAGCCTGCTGACCGGTCTGGAGGAGGTGCGAACTACCGCCTGGCAATACCTGCCCTGGCTCTGGCTACTGCCATTTGCCTCGGTCTGGGGTTTTCTGCTTGATGGTGTGTTCATCGGCGCCACCCGCACCCGGGAAATGCAGAACACCATGCTGTTTTCAGCGCTGGCTGTGTTTCTGCCGGTCTGGTGGCTGACCACCGGGTGGGGGAACCACGGACTCTGGTTTTCGCTCATCACGCTGATGCTGGCGCGAGCCGGAAGCATGGGCTGGTTGTGCTGGCGCTATACCCGCGAGGGTCGGTGGTTTGATACACGCTGACGCCAGCTATACACATCGTAACCGTTAAATTTGCCAGTACAGGCAGCAAGGCAACAAATCTTGGCTACACTAGTCAGAAACGGCAGGCATGTTGCGGTAGCCAGCCCCTGCTTTCCTGCCTCCGGTTACTCCTTGATAGAACGGGAGGCGCCTTGCGACCTCAAATTGTTCAGACTTCGGCATCTCCTGAAATGACACCACAGGCCGTCCTTGAAATCATCGATCAGGCAAGGCGCCAGGAAGCACGATCCGGCGCCTTCTTACGCCAGATGAAAGAGAAAGCCGCCCGGCTGCCGGGTTCGGTGGTGGTGGATGGCTATCAACCGGCAACGTCCCTGTTCCAGTTCGCGGTGGAATACATCGAGATGGCGCCCAGGCTGGTGGAATGTGTTGACGCCTGTGCCCGGGAAGCCGGTATAACCGAACTGTTCCAACCCTTCATTGATGCCGCTACCCGCTACTTCACCCAGCCCTCGGTACTGCTGGTCCGCTACGATGGCCTCGACGGGCTGCTCATACGCGCTTACCTTTGCCACCGGTTGATGGAAGAAATGCACGATAACAACCGCTCTACCCGCGCCAGCGAACTGATTGACCTGGAAGCCACCCGGGCCAACCTGTTGGTGCACGAGCTCATTGGTGAACCCTTCGCCAATGAGCTGGACGATGCCATTACCGTTACCGTACTCCAGATTGCCGGCACCCCGGATTACTACGACCTGGACCTGGAACCCTTCATCGACCAGGTCAATAACCAGGCCTGGGACTGGATGCGACAGTACTGGGAAAACCTGCTGGAGCGGAACCACATCCGCTTCGCCCTCGGGCCGTCGTGCTGAGTTTAATAACAACACGTCACTGAATTGCCTCCGGAAAAACAGTATTCTTGCCCTCCCGAACAACACTGAGGAGGCCAAACGTGCTGGATAATGCCGATCTTGGAAAACTGATTGTACGGCTGACACTGGGCGGGTTACTGCTGTTCCACGGCATCGCCAAACTGCTCAATGGCATTGGCTTTATCGAAGGCCAGCTGGCCAGCCATGGCCTGCCCACGATCCTGGCCTACGGCGTCTATATCGGGGAAGTCATTGCACCGCTGATGGTGATTCTCGGATACCAGACCCGCATTGGCGCCCTGATCATTGTCTTCAACATGATCGTCGCCATCGCCCTGGTGCATGGCCATCAGCTGTTGACCCTGAGCAGCAATGGCGGCTGGGCGCTGGAACTTCAGGGCTTCTTCCTGTTCACCGCACTGGCGCTGATTTTCCTGGGGCCGGGTCGGTACAAGCTCAAGAACTGAGGTCAGCCGGTGGTGGGGGCAACCGCTTTCGGGTGCCAGACCACCACCCGATTGCGCCCATCAGACTTGGCGGCATAGAGCGCCTCATCGGCGCGGCGAATCAGTTCCTGACAATCGGATTGCCGGTTGGGGGTCAATGTCGCCACACCGAGACTGATGGTCAGGCTGACCGGCGACATGTGCTCGCCGCTGTTGACCGGCGTTCGGGCGACCGACAGCCGCATCCGTTCCGCCACTTGCTGCGCGCCGGCTACATCCGTGGTGGGCAGCAGAATGGCGAACTCCTCACCGCCGTAACGAGCCACCAGGTCCCCAGAGCGCTGGACTTCATCGGACAGAATCGAGGCCAGCGCCACCAGGCAATCGTCCCCCACCAGATGACCGAAGCGGTCGTTCACCTGCTTGAAGTGGTCAATATCCAGCAGAATCAGGCTCAGTTCATGCTCGTGACGCAACGCCCGGTTCCACTCGGTTTCCAGTTTCTCATCAAACCGGCGCCGGTTGGCGACGTGAGTCAGGCCATCGGTCAGACTGATGGCCCGCAACTGCTCGTTTGCCTGCTCCAGCTCCTCGGTGCGTTCCCGAACCCGGGATTCCAGGGTCAGGTTGGCCTGGCGCTGTATGTCCAGGGCATGCTCCTGGGCCTGTTGCCGGCGCCGGCGCTCCATGTTGATCCGGTAGGCCAGGGCAAACGACAGCAGAATCACCTCAACCGCCACCCCGGCCTGGGGCGCCAACTCGGTAAACGGACTGCGCGGAATCCAGCCCAGCTTGCTGACCGCCAGCACCAGATGCCCCAGCAGCAAGGGCGTCCAGGCAAGTACATAAAAGCCGCCCAGGATCTGGCCCCTGCGCCAGACATTGATACCAATCAGCCAGGCCACCGGGGTCGCGAACGCAGCCAGACTGCTTATCCAGATAATGCCCACCTGGTAAGAACCGAGGAAACCATAGATCAGACCCAACAGGTTGACCGCCAGCAGTGCCTGAAGAATCCGATAACCCCAGCGCGAGTAACTCTTGACCAACAGGAATTTCATGGTGAAAACAATGGCCGCAATCAGCGCGGCACTGACCACCGGCACAGTGAAGTAACGGTTGATCCACGGCACGTCAGGCCAGAACCACTGGAACAGCAGGCCATTGAAGTTGAGCTGCACAGCACCGGAACAGACAACCGTCAGCACATACCAGAGGTAGGTCTGGTGGCGGACAATCAGGAACAGAAACAGGTTATACAGGGCCAGAGCGACCACGATTCCCAGGAACATGGTCTGCCAGCCATAGGAAATCTGCTCGTTAGCAAGAAATTCGGCGGACGGGGTTACCGCGACGGGAACCTGAACCGAGCCCTGGGTCTGCACACGAATCCAGGCGGTGACCGGCTCGGTATTGGACGGCACCAGAAAGACGAAATTGCGGTGCACAATCGGCCGGCTGTCGAACGGCCGGGTGTCCCCGGTGTGATGGGATTCGATAATCCGGCCATCCAGTTCCCAATACACCGACACTTCATCGAGCAGCGGATAGCCCAGTTCCAGAACCCGGTTAGCGGGTTGTGCCGGCACCGGTACCTGCAACCAGAATTCGTCGTCACTGAATCCCCGGTTCAGGGTCTGGCCAGCCGAAACCGTCTGCCACTGGTCAGGCCCGATGGCACGGACTGCCTCGACATCCCTGGCCCCCTGAGGTACCGACAACCACTGGAAGGATACCGGCTCGGCATGGGCAGCATTGAAGGCCAAGCACAGCAGCAAGGTAAGGAATATGCCTGTTCTGCGGGAAATGCGCCCGTTCATTCTTGTCTGTAATTTCCGGCCCGAAGTGCTTGAACTACACTGTTGTGTTCTGATGGGAAATACCATAACCAACCGTGCTTCACAAACAGTGTAGACGGATATCCGGCTCAAGTCCGACGAAATTAAGGGGTAAAGCCCCGCTACCACCAGAGAGGAAGACATGCCCGAACGCAGACACACGGTTCAGCCCGGCCGCTACCGGCACTACAAAGGCAAGGACTACGACGTGATCGGCGTGGCCCGCCACAGCGAAACCGAAGAGCCGCTGGTGGTCTATCGCTGCCTGTACGGCGACCATAGTCTATGGGTTCGCCCGCTCCCCATGTTTCTGGAAACCGTCGATGTGGCCGGCGAACAGGTTCCCCGTTTCATGCGGGTTGAGGACGAGTAACGGTTACACAACCGTTTTGACTGCGGCGGCCATTTCCTGCACATTAGCGCACTTTTCGTGCTGCCGGCGCCCAAAAGGTGCCGGTATACCCTCGATTCCTATCCGGAGTTTGCCATGAATGCCGTAGTTGCCGCGGTACTGATCATGCTCGTACTGAGCCTGTGCCGCATCCACGTTGTTGTTGCCCTGATCATCGGCGCCATTTCCGGTGGCCTGGTGGCGGGCATGTCCCTTGAAGAGACCATCAATGCCTTCAATACCGGCCTGGGCGGTGGTGCCACCGTGGCCTTGTCCTATGCCACCTTGGGCGCCTTTGCCGTCGCCATTGGCAAATCGGGGCTGGCCCATGCCCTGGCCGACAAGACCCTGGCCATGGTGGGCCGACAGGATGAAGGGGGCGCTGCCACCGGCATCCGGTTCATGATCATCGGTCTGCTGCTGGCCATTGCCGTGTCGTCCCAGAATATCCTGCCGATTCACATCGCATTCATTCCACTGGTCGTGCCGCCACTGCTGTATGTGATGGCGAAGCTGAACATGGATCGACGGCTGGTGGCCTGCGTGCTGACCTTCGGCCTGATCACGCCTTACATGTTCCTGCCGGTAGGCTTTGGCGGTATCTATCTGAACGAAATCCTGCTGGCCAATGTGGCCGACAACGGGGTGGATGCCAGCAACCTGAACGTTATGTCTGCCATGGCACTACCGGCCCTGGGCATGCTCCTTGGCCTGCTGATTGCGGTCTTCTTCAGCTACCGGGGCGGTCGCGGCTATGACCTCAAGCGCATCGAACAGACCGAGCGTGTGGATGTGAAATACAGTCCCAGAACGCTGGTGATGGCGCTGGTCGCCATTGCCGTGGCATTCGTGGTGCAACTCTGGCTTGGCTCCATGATCCTGGGCGCCCTGGCCGGCTTCGTGCTGTTCAATGTCTCTGGCGTGGTGAAGTGGAAAGAAGCCGACGACCTGTTCACAGAAGGCATGAAAATGCTGGCCATGATCGGCTTCATCATGATTGCCGCCAACGGCTTTGCGGAAGTCATGCGGGAAACCGGCGAAATCGCCACTCTGGTGGAAGGTTCGGTCGCCGTCATAGGCGAGAACAAGGCGCTGGCAGCATTGCTGATGCTGGTGGTGGGCCTGTTGATTACCATGGGCATCGGGTCATCATTCTCCACCATCCCCATTATCGCCGCCCTGTATGTGCCACTGGCCCTGCAACTGGGCTTCAGCCCCTTGGCCATCGTAGCCCTGGTGGGCACGGCGGGTGCTCTGGGCGATGCCGGCTCTCCGGCATCAGACTCCACCCTTGGCCCCACCGCCGGCCTGAATGTGGATGGCCAGCACAACCACATCTGGGATACCGTGGTGCCCACGTTCCTGCACTACAACCTGCCACTGCTGGCCTTCGGCTGGCTGGCCGCCATGGTGCTCTGAGGCACCGGCAACACCCTCGGTTTGCCGCCGGCCAAAGACGGCCAGGCAAGCCGGGGGATCAGTCTTCTGAACCGGACTTGAAGAACACCACCTGTTTTACCGTGTGATCATCCTTGTTGTCGCGCTTGTTCACCCGGGTCTCGATCTCCGGTGCCGCCGGCTGCTCCTGATCGGACATGGCATCGGTAAACCCGCATGCCACGCATTCGCGCACCTGCTCACCGTGGTCATCGGTAAACATCATGATCTTGTCCATCTCCGCACAACGGGGACAGACAGCGCCGGCGATAAAGCGTTTCGGACTCGCCATAATTCAACTCCAGATAAGTCACCCGATGGCCAGTACGACCACCGGGCGTGTTTGTATCAGGCCGCTTCGTCCGTAATGCCGGTCTGCTTCAGCAAGGCATCCACCTCGGGCTCCCGGCCCCGGAACGCCTTGAACAGCTCCATGGGCTCCTGCGAGCCGCCTTTCTCCAGAATGTTGTGCAGGAAGGCCTTGCCGGTTTCCGGATCAAAAATACCATTCTCCTCAAACAGCGAGAACGCATCGGCCGCCAGCACTTCCGCCCACTTGTAGCTGTAATAGCCCGCCGCGTAGCCCCCGGCGAAAATGTGGGAGAAAGCATTCGGAAAACGATTGAACTCCGGCGCCTGAACCACGGCAATCTCTTCCCGCACTGTCCGGTGCATGTCGAGCGGATTGGTCGGCGCCTGCTCGCTGAATTCCGCGTGCAACCGGAAATCGAACAGCGAGAACTCCAGCTGCCGCACCATGGCCATCCCGGACTGGAAGTTCTTGGCCGCCAACAGTTTCTGCAGCAGATCTTCCGGCAGCGGTTCTCCGGTTTCATGGTGACTGGCAATCAGCGCCAGCGACTCCGGATTCCAGCACCAGTTCTCCAGGAACTGGCTGGGCAACTCCACCGCATCCCAGGCCACACCGTTAATACCCGACACATCCATCACCTCGACCTGGGTCAGCATGTGATGCAGACCATGACCGAATTCGTGGAACAGGGTGGTGACTTCGTCGTGAGTCAGCAATGCCGGCTTGCCGTCCACCGGTGGCGTGAAGTTGCAGGTCAGGAACGCCACTGGCAACTGCAACCGGCCGCGCAAATCGCGCCAGCGCACCCGGCAGTCCGCCATCCAGGCACCACCGCGTTTGCCCTGGCGGGCATAGAGATCCAGGTAGAACCAGGCAATCGGCTCGCCGTGGCGACTGATACAGTAGGCTTGGGCATTCTCGTGCCAGGTTTCCACCTCCGGATGGGCTTCGATCTGAACATCAAACAGCTTCTCTGCCACCCGGAACAGGCCCGGCACCACCTTGTCCACCGGGAACCAGGGGCGCAGGGTTTCCGGAGAAATGTCATAACGCTTCTGGCGCAGCTTCTCGCTGAAATAACCCACATCCCAGGCCTGAAGATCCTCGACGCCGTATTCGTCTTTCACAAAAGCCTTCAGCTCGGCGAACTCCTTCTCCGCCTGGGGCTTGGATTTCGCCGCCAACTGATTCAGGAACTCCATCACCTCATCGACACTGCGGGCCATCTTGGTGGCCAACGAACGCTCGGCGTAGTTGTCGAATCCGAGCAACTGGGCGAGGGCATGGCGACGCTTGAGAATCTCAGCCATCACCGGGGTATTATCCCACTTCGCCGCATCCGGGCCCTGATCTGACGCCCGGGTCACAAACGCCTCGTACACTTCCCGGCGCAGGCTGCGGTTGTCACCGTAGGTCATCACCGGATAGAAACTGGGGAAATCCAGGGTAATCACATAACCGTCCAGCTCCTTCTGCCGGGCCGCCTGCCTGGCGCCTTCAATGGCCGTTTCGGGCAGACCGGACAGCTCGTCCACATCGGTGATGTGTTTGTACCAGTGCTGGGTGGCGTCCAGCACGTTATCGCTGAACTTGTTGGACAGTTCCGCCAGCTCCCGGGACAGTTCCGCGTAACGCTTTTTCTTGTCCTCGGGCAGATCCACACCACCGAGCCGGAAATCCCGCAGGATGTTGTCGATGGACTTGCGCTGGGATTCGCTCAGATTGTGGAAATCATCGCGGGCGGCCAGTTTTTTATAGGCCTCACACAAGACACTGTTCTGGCTGACTTCGGTACTGTATTCAGTCAGTTTTTCCAGGCAGTTCTTGTACACTTTGCGCAGGTCATCGTTGTTCATGACACCGTTCAGGTGGGAGATCACCGACCAGGCATTGCTTAGCTTGTTTTCCAGCTCCTGCATGGGCTGAGCCAGAGTTTCCCAACTGGGATCCTCCTGCTGGGCCAGCGTCTGGATCTTCATCCGGTTCTCGCTGAGAATCTGGTCTATGGCCGTTTCCATGTGCTCGGTACGGATATGGCCGAACTTCGGCAACAGATCGTCAGTCAGTAGCGGGTTATTCATAGGTCCCCTTCTCAGCTGTTCGTTTATGAGATAGCTTGCACCAACTTACGGGGTGCCGGTGGGGGATGGCTTTCAGAAACTGTGTGGAGCCAGGGATGGCGGAACTCAAGCGTCACAGGGATGTGCCGAAGGAGCGTGTTTCTGAAAGCCATCCCCCACCGGCACCTTGCACCGCACTTGGACAGCATTGAGGTATATGTAATGGCGAATGTACGAACTCACAAGGGTATCACACCACAATTTGGCGAACGCACCTGGGTAGACGACAGCGCCGTGGTCATCGGAGATGTACAAATGGGGGAGGATTGCTCGGTCTGGCCCATGACCGTAATCCGAGGCGACATGCACAAGATCCGCATCGGCGACCGTTGCAGCATCCAGGACGGCTCGGTGCTGCACATCACCCACGCCAGCGACTACAACCCCGGCGGCTGGCCGCTGATCCTGGGCGACGACGTGACCGTTGGCCACAAAGCCCTTTTGCATGGCTGCACCATTGGCAGCCGGGTTCTGGTCGGCATGGGCTGTACCGTGATGGACGGCGCCGTGGTGGAAGATGAAGTCATTATCGGCGCCGGCACCCTGGTACCGCCAGGCAAACGCCTGGAATCCGGCTACCTGTACGTGGGCTCCCCGTGCAAGCAGGCCCGAGCCCTGAGCGACAAGGAAAAAACGTTCTTCAAATACACCGCCGCCAACTATGTCAAACTGAAAGACGAATACCTGAACCCTGCCGAATAAGCCCTGACCAACCGCCCCTGATTCAGATCAAATTCTGATCAGGGGCACCTTGAAAAATACCCGCCTGCACCTACTTTCGAGAATAGCAGAAGTTCACGGAGTCCATCCGGGGGCGCCACCGGGTTGGAGCTGTTCCGCGAGCGAAGCTGATGACCATCTCAGATTCGACATCGTTATTGGAGGAGTTCCCATGAGCAACATTACACGCTGGAATCCGATCAGTGAGTTCGAAGACATGATGAACCGCTACAACCGGATGTTCGGCCTGGCCGGCACCAACGGAGAACGGGAAGGTAAGGATCTGTTCAGCCGCAGTGACTGGGCCCCGGCGGTGGATATCAAGGAGACCCCGGAGGCCTTCATGGTGGAAGCCGAGCTGCCGGGTATGAGCAAAGACGACGTGAAGGTGACCGTGCACGACGGCGTACTTACCATTCAGGGCGAGCGCAAGAGCGAAGAGGAAACCAAGGACAAGAAGCTGCACCGCATTGAACGGTTCTACGGCAGCTTTATGCGCCGGTTCACCTTGCCGGACAACGTGGATGAGAACAGTGTGAAGGCCAATTTCAAGGACGGCCTGCTGACACTGAGCATCCAGAAGGCCGAACCCAAAGAACCGAAGGCCATCGAAGTCGAGGTAAAGTAAGCCCTCGCCTTCGAGCCTGCAAGGCAGCCTTGCCGGGAATCAATTCCCGGCCGCTGCCTTTTTTTGTGCGCCGGCGTTTTCCAAGACGCGGGCATACTCTGCACTACGCCGGTGGCGGGCGACCCGATCCAGAATGGTTGCTCCGTGTTCGTCTTCAGCATTCAGGTCACGACCGGCTTCAACAAAGAAGCTGATAAAGCGCTCGAAGTCTTCGGCCCGCATAGATTCATAAGCCCGACTCAGCACGAAATAATCGGCATTGATGCTTCGGTCCCAGGGGGTCAGGTCGAGATAGCTCTTTACCCGCTCGTCACTCCATTCCTCACCAATGACTTTCGGTTTGTCCGGTCCGCTCATGCTGGCATCTCCTGCTGTGTGCAATTCAGGGCGCACAGTATAAGGCTTTGAATGAGCAGAGGTTATATGAATCCACTATGAGTATCTGCGCTGCGAGCATAAGGCGGGTGGTACATACCGGCGTCTCAGGGCAGGATTTCCACCGGCAGGTCTGCGGTGGGCACTTCATCACTGCATTCGGGGTTACCGATGGCGATTTCCACCCGGCGATTGATAGCGCGGTTTTCCGGGCTGGTGTTGGGGGCCAGTGGCCGGGTCTCGGCACGGCCAGCGGCAACGACCCGCTCGGCGGGGATATCCCGGTTGAGTACCAGTTCATGCACCACCGAGACCGCCCGGGCAGCAGACAGGTCCCAGTTTGAGCGGTACTGACTGCTGGAAATCGGTCGATCGTCGGAATGCCCGGAAACCACCACATCCCCGCTACAGGCGGACAGGACGCTCACCACACGCTCGATGATCGGGATCATTTCCGGCTTGATGGTGGCGTCGCCAGAGCGGAAGGTCGCTTCCTCCGAGAACCGGATAACCACCTGATCCTCGTCGTAGTTCACATGCAGGGTTTCGGAAGCCACTTCCTCTTCCAGTTCCCGAACCAGACGCCCGGCCAGGTCCAGCACACCGCCGGGTATCTGCCGGGTTTCCGAGCGCTCGGTACGCTCATCAATAAACTCAGGTTGTTGTTGCAACGACTCCGACGGTTCGGGCAGCGAGACGGTATCCGATTCAACCAGGGTAATAGGGGAGCCACCCACGTCCTCCGCCACCACGTTGCTGGAGCCAAAGGCCAGCGACATGGAGTTGGCCATGGCCCGGTACTTTTCCACATCCATTTCGGCGAAGGACAGCAGCAGAATAAAAAACGTCAGCAGCAGTGTGGCCAGATCGGCAAACGTCACGATCCAGTCCGGGGTGCCTTTCTTGCCCCGGTTCTTTTTCAGTGGCCGTGCCGGTTGCAAACCTCAGGCCTCCCGCTCGGGTTCGAGGTTGGTGCGGTGTTCCGGAGACACGTAGGAAGACAGCAGTTCGGTCATAACCCTGGGGTTTTCACCGCGCATGATGCTCTTGATGGAGGTAATGATCAGCATCTGGTTACGGGCATCGTCTTCCGCCTTCAGCTGCAACTTGTCGGCCAGGGGTAACGCCATCAGCTGGGCAATGAATGCGCCGTACAGGGTGGTCAGCAGAGCAATGGCCATGGCCGGACCAATAGAGGAAGGATCATCAAGGGTATTGAGCATTTGCACCAGCCCCACCAGGGTACCGAGCATGCCGATGGCCGGTGCCGATTCGCCAATGCCGCGGAACACCCGTTCCGCCACTTCGTAGCGTTCGGCGGTCTGCTGGCTGTCCTGCAACAGGGCCTCTTCCACCAGTTCCGGCGGGTGGCCATCGACACAGAGGTTGATGGCTTTCTGCAGGAACTCGTCCTTGGTGTCATGGTTCTCCAGACCCAGAATGCCCTCCTTGCGAACCACCCGGGCCAGCACGCCCACTTCCCGAATCAGTTCCGCCGGGCGCGCCAACCGGTCCGTAAAGGCTGCGCGGAAAGCCAGTCGGAAAGCACTCAGCACGGAGGGCATCCGGAATTTGATCAGGGTTACGGCAAACGTACCCCCGAGTACGATGGCCAGGCCAGGCAGGTTCAGAAAGGTAAGTACGGTTGCATTCGCCAACATGGCGAGCAACACAATCAGGGTTCCGGCTAGCAACCCGACAAGCGTAAGAATATCCATAACTGACCCTTATCGACGGCTCGGCTGCATCGCCTGCCTCAGTCTGTTCTCAGTTCCTCGATGACGGCCGAGGTTTCCGGGCGTACGCCCCGCCACACGAAAAAAGCTTCGGCAGCCTGTTCCACCAACATACCCAGACCGTCAAACACGCGTACGGCACCATGATCCAGGGCCCACTGGTTAAACGTGGTGGTCTGCAGAGAATACATCATGTCGTAGACCACGGTATCTGCGCCGATCACATCTGCCGTAATGGCTGGCAAATCACCCTTCAGGCTGGCGCTGGTGCCGTTGATCACCAGATCAAACGGTCCTTCGACCTGCTCAAAACCACAGGCCGAGAGTTCAATGCCACTGTGTTCCCGGCCGAACAGCCGGGCCAGCGCTTCGGCCCTGGCGACAGTGCGATTGGCCACAACCACACTGGCGGGCTGCTCGTCCAGCAGAGGCCCGAGCACACCGCGCACCGCACCACCAGCGCCCAGCACCAGCACACGCGCGCCCTTCAGAGGCACGCCATGGTTGTCCCGGAGGTCGCGAACAATACCCACACCATCTGTGTTATCGGCCACCAGCTGGTCTTCTTGATCCAGATAGAGAGT
The DNA here is from genome assembly GCF_002049515.1 of Marinobacter sp. tcs-11. Lineage (NCBI taxonomy): Bacteria > Pseudomonadati > Pseudomonadota > Gammaproteobacteria > Pseudomonadales > Marinobacteraceae > Marinobacter > Marinobacter sp. tcs-11. Next base: position 337,400 of record NZ_LLYU01000001.1, read on the forward strand.
ATTGGCGGCACCTGCCAGCTCGGCCCGGTGAGTCCGGTGCTCAGCCAGGGTCCAGGCCTGTTCCTTGAACGGCACCGTAATGTTCAGACCCTTGCCGCCGTGGTCAAAGAAGTGATGAACGGTGCCGGCGAAATCCTCCAGCGGCGCCTGAATCGCGGTGTATTCCACGGCCTCACCGGTCTGTTGGGCAAACAGGCTGTGGATACGGGGTGATTTGCTGTGGCTGATGGGGTTGCCCACCACGGCATACAGATCGCTAGTCATTACGTTCCTCCAACCAGTCACGGCCGGTCAGAAAATACTCGGTCAGCCGGGCTTCCTCAGTGCCTGGCTCCGGACGGCGGTCGTAATCCCAGCGCACCAACGGGGGCAGGGACATCAGGATAGACTCGGTCCGGCCGCCCGACTGCAGTCCAAACAGCGTGCCCCGGTCGTACACCAGGTTAAACTCGACATAGCGGCCCCGGCGGTAGAGCTGGAATTCCCGCTCCCGTTCCCCCCAGGGCTGATCCATACGCCGGCGCACAATCGGCTCGTAGGCCTCAATGTAACTGTCGCCCACGGCCTGCATAAAGGCAAAGTCACGGTCGAAATCGCCGGTGTTGTAGTCATCGAAGAACAGCCCGCCAACGCCCCGTGGCTCCTGCCGGTGTTTGAGGTAGAAATAGTCGTCGCACCAGCGCTTGTAGTCCGCGTAGACGGAGTCACCGAATGGCTGGCAGGCTGCCTTTGCGGTGCGGTGCCAGTGCACGCAGTCTTCCTCAAATCCGTAATAGGGCGTGAGGTCATAGCCACCACCGAACCAGTACACCGGAGCGCTGTCCTCCGGCGTAGCGATGAAAAAGCGCACGTTGGCATGAGAGGTGGGCACGTATGGATTGTTCGGATGAATCACCAGCGACACCCCCATGGCCTGCCAGGGTGCGCCCGCCAGGTGAGGGCGGTGAGCCGTGGCAGACGCTGGCATGGTCTCGCCCATCACGTGGGAAAAGTTAACGCCGCCCTTCTCGATAACACCACCGTCGGCCAGTACGCGGCTGATACCGCCACCGCCTTCCGGCCGCTGCCAACTGTCACGGATAAACGATGCCTGGCCATCGACCGTTTCCAGCCGCTGACAAATCCGCTCCTGAAGACCGATGAGGTAGTCCTTGACGGCCTGGATATCCGGCTGCTGTGACATGAATTCTCCTAGCGAAACTGTTGACCGGTAACAATATCAATAATGCGACTGGGCTTGCGATTGCCGCCCAGCGCACCGGGGACAATACGATCTATGCGGTCGCCGAAATAGCGCCGCACCTGCCAGATCGCACGGGCTGGCTGACGCCCCGCCGGATTGCATGAGGTACTGACCAGCGGCATACCCGTCGCCTCACACAAGGCCCGCACCACCGGATGATCACTGACCCGAACGGCGATGGAACTGTGTTTGCCGCGGACCCACTCCGGCACCTGCTGGTTTACGTCCGGCAACAGACAGGTGACCGGCCCTGGCCAGTGGCGCAGAGCCTCGCTCTGAACGGCGTCGGGCAACGGATCCAGCAGGAAACGCACCTGTTCAACCGAGGCTGCCACCAGTATCACGCCCTTCTCCATGGGTCGCCGCTTGAGCTCAAGGATGTATTCGACCGCCTCCCGGTTCCAGGGATCGCACCCCAGTCCCCACACCGCTTCCGTGGGATAGGCGATTACTCCGCCTGCCAGTACCGTCTGGCGGGCAAGAGCCAGTTGAAGAAAACTCGGAGAAGATGTATCCGCCATCAGATATCGGCGCCCTCATGCAGAACAATGAACAAGGTCCCGACCGGTGCGCTGATAACCACCCGGGCAGGCATGGGCGAGGCCCTCAAGCTCCAGGATCAGTAGTGACTGCAGCAACTGATCCGCGGGCAAACCCGTGGCAAGGCTCAGTGCATCGGTAGACTGCGGATCATACCCCAAAGCCTCGAATACCGCGATTTCCCGGCTGTCCAGAAACGACAGGTCTGACGAATTCTCTGTTGCTTCCGGTTCTGCGGGCTGCGCCTGCATGGACCACCAGGTACCCAGTTCCTCCATCACGTCATCGGCGGTCTCCACCAGCCGGGCGCCCTGGCGAATCAGCTGGTGACAACCCCGGGCCACCGGGCTGTGCACCGAACCGGGAATGGCAAACACCTCCCGCCCCTGCTCGAGGGCGGTTCGGGCGGTAATTAGTGAACCGCTCCGCAGACTGGCCTCCACCACCAGCACGCCCCGGGCGAGGCCACTGATAATGCGGTTACGCTGGGGGAAATAGGCGGCCCGTGCCTGGGTGCCCGGCGGGTACTCAGAAACAATCAAGCCGTTCCCGATGATGCGATGGGCCAGCTTACGATGCTGGGCAGGATACAGCCGGTCCAGGCCGCAACCCACCACCGCCAGTGTCGGGTAGCCAGAGTCCAGGGCGCCGGCGTGGGCTGCGCCATCTATCCCGAGGGCCAGACCACTGGTGATCAGCAGCCCCCGCCGGCTGAGTTCCGCCGAAAACTGGCGGGCATGGTCCAGCCCCGCCCGGGTAGCGTTGCGGCTGCCGACCACGCCCAGCTGGTCCCGTTGCAATAACTCAACGTTACCCAGGGTATAGAGCACCAGAGGCGCATTGTGGATATGTCGCAGGCATTCCGGGTAGGGCGCCTGGCCCTGTCCGAGCACGCCAATACCCCGTTCCCGACATTGGCGATAGATATCCAGTGCCCGGGCAATGACGCCCTGGCTGAGATCACCCGCCTGCCAGGCGACAATCGCCTCCACGGCATCGCCGCCAAGCCCCATGGCGCGAAGCGTGGCAGCATTCAGGGGCAGGATATCGGTGAGCGTATCAACAGAACCCAGAATCCGCTCCCTGAGGGGGATTCCGAACCGGGGCAGCAGTGACAGCAGCAGCCACTGGCCTGCCGGTGTTTGCAGAAATTCCTGATCTGACATTTTCTCTTCCTTGAAAACAACAATGGCCGGGCATTCCGGCCCGGCCATGTCTTATTCCTTCAACTCATCAAACGCGCGGCCTCAGGGATTGGTGACCTTGTCACCCACCGAGAGGGGCCGCGTTGCCTGCAGCACCAGACCGTAGCTCATTTTCTCATAGGCCTGGAACACCATCAGCAGGCCAGCCCGCTCAGACGGCAATTCAATGGTTTCGCCGGTGACCGGGTCACGAACCATGTTGCCCGCCTTCAGCACCGCCAGCACATTACCGGCCGCCAGGCCTTCGCGCTCACCACGGTTAATGGCGACCACATCGTACTGACCGATCTGGCTGACACCGCCATCGACAGAAATCATCTTGCCTTCGATCTCACTATCCGGCGAGCTGGGCACGAAGCTGGTGGTCAGCCGGCGATCTTCATTCACCAGTAGCCGGTCGCCAATACGCACTTCCTCACTGGATTTGGTAATGCCTACGGTCAGCACATCACCGTTTTCGGCATTAACGTTGCCGCGGGCAATGCTCCGGGCTTCCAGGCCAAGGAACTCGCCGGTGTCCGGATCCACAAATTCCTTACTGCGACGGAAAATACCCACGCGATCGGCCGGCTTCTCGCCGCGAGCGTAAATACGGTCACCGGCGCCGGTGATGATGCGGCCGTCCTCACCCTCAAGCACATAGGGCGCACCGTTGATTTCCTCCGGGCTGACAATACGGGTTTCGGTCAGGAAACTGGCGATGGCATCCAGGGGGATGGCCGGTATTGGTGTGTCGATGGCCTCGGAACGAACCTGGGGCGAGAGCTTCACCACATCGCTGGTCGCGACCTTGGTAATCCGGGGCTTGCCATCGATGTACACCAGTGCCAGGCGGTCACCGGGATAGATCAGGTGGGGGTTGGCAACCTGCGGGTTCACGTGCCAGATTTCCGGCCAGTACCACGGGTTGTTCAGGAATCGCGCTGAAATGTCCCAGAGGGTATCCCCTTTGACGACAGTGTAACGCTCAGGATGATCAGACCTCAGCTCCGGCTGTGCCTGGGCCCAGGAGGTAAACAGCAGCGCAGAGGCTGCCAGAGCGTACAACAGTTTCCTCATTGTTTATGTCCTTGATCGCGTGCCTTGAATCTTTGCGTTCGGTAATGTCGCCGCAGAATCCCCGCAGCATATTACGTTGTTATTCCCGTTACTATAGAAGAAGTCCCGGAATTTGTGATGTTATCTTTTGTTCTTCGAGTGATTTCTGCAGCCATCGAAGCGCATTCGTGAAAGATTTTAACTATTAACTGATCAGTTTGTACTCAATCGGCGAATTATTGGATAATAGGCACCGTCAGGCGGACGTTATTACCTTGAACCCGGGAACTCTGCCAGCATTAACGGTTCATACTGTCGGAATCTCTGGATTCATCATAGGCAGACCAAGAAAATTTGCGCAGTACGCTGTCGCATTTCGGCAATCGGTTTCACAGCGTTACAAATGGTAAAATTCTGCGCTGGGCAGCCCGTCAAACAGGCTGACATTAGAGATTGCCCGATACACACAGGCCAGAAGCAAGAGCATTATGATTCGAGAAATTCTTGAGTATCCGGACCCACGACTTCGCACCATCGCCAAGCCGGTGGAGGAAGTGACCGATGACATCCGTACGCTGATCGACGACATGTTCGAGACCATGTACGATGCCCGCGGCATTGGCCTGGCCGCGACCCAGGTGGATGTACACAAGCAGATCATCGTAATGGATCTGTCCGAAGATAAAACCGAGCCGCGGGTGTTCATCAACCCGAAAGTGGAAGTGCTGGATGGCGAGCTCGAAGCCATGCAGGAAGGCTGCCTGTCGGTGCCGGGCTTCTATGAAGATGTGAAGCGCATCGAGCACTGCCGGATTACCGCCAAGGATCGCGACGGCAAGGAGTTTGTCCTGGAGGCTGAAGGCCTGCTGGCAGTTTGCATCCAGCATGAAATGGACCACCTGAATGGCAAGCTGTTTGTCGATTACCTGAGCCAGCTCAAACGTAATCGCATTCGCAAGAAGCTGGAAAAGCTGCACAAGCAGAGCGCCTGAGGCGCTGCCAGCATAGACCGAATTCAGGACCGGGTTACGACCCGGTTTTTTCGTATCAACGACACAGAGAAGCAACCAACGTGCGCATTGTGTTTGCCGGCACGCCGGATTTCGCCGCCACCGCCCTGAAAACCCTGCTGAATGCCGGTTACGACATCGTCGGCGTTTACACCCAGCCTGATCGCCCCGCCGGCCGCGGCCGAAAACTGATGCCCAGCCCGGTCAAACAGGTGGCACTGGATACTGGTATTCCCGTGTATCAGCCGGTCAGTCTGAAGCCAGAAGAGGCCCAACAGGAACTGGCGTCGCTGCAACCGGATGTGATGATCGTGGCTGCCTATGGCCTGATTCTGCCCAAGGCAGTGCTGAACATACCAACCCATGGCTGCCTGAACATTCACGCCTCCCTGCTGCCGCGATGGCGTGGCGCCGCCCCTATCCAGCGGGCGATTGCCGCCGGCGATGCCGAAACCGGAATCACCATCATGCAGATGGACGAGGGCCTGGATACCGGCGACATGTTGCTGAAACTGGGCACCCCCATCAATGCCGACGATACCGGCGGCAGCCTGCATGACCGGCTGGCCGAGATGGGAGGCAAGGCCATTGTGCAGGCCATGGAGCGGCTGGCCAACAACGATCTGACCGGCGAAGCCCAGAATGAGGCAGAGGCCAACTATGCCCATAAGCTGTCGAAGGAAGAGGGCCACATCGACTGGAGCCGAAGCGCGCAGGAAATCGAACGACTGATTCGCGCGTTCAACCCCTGGCCCGGTACCTTTACCGATCTTGGCGAGCAACGTATCCGTATTCATCAGGCCAGTGCCCTGAAGCAGGGCAGCGACAAGGGTCCCGGTACCGTGATTGCCCGGGAGCGGGACGGTGTAGACGTTGCCTGCGGCACCGGCACGCTCAGAATCACCTCCGTGCAGTTACCAGGCAGCAAGGCCCAGAGCATCAACGATCTGATCAATGGTGGCAAGCAGGTGCTGCTGCCCGGCCAGGAGCTGAACTGACCATGGCTTACCAGCCCCTGCCATTCCGCGCCATTGCCGCCAACGTATTGCTGGCGGTGGAACAGGGCCAGTCGTTATCCCAATGCCTGCCACCCGCCCTGAACCAGTTACCACCGGAACAACGGCCACAACTGCAAGCTATCTGTTACGGTACCTGCCGCTGGTTTCACCGGCTTGAGAGCGAGCTGAACCAACGCCTGAAAAAGCCCCTGCGCAAGCCGGACCGGATCATTCACCATCTGATGCTGGTGGCCCTGTTCCAGTTACGTTACAGCGAACAGGCCACCTACGCGGTACTGAACGAAACCGTGGAGTCTTGCCGGGCACTGGACAAGCCCCACCTGACCGGTCTGGTCAACGGAGTACTGCGGGCCGCCGAACGGGAAGGGGCGCCAGCGCCGAAAGACGATAGTGGCCGCTTCAGTCATCCGGTGTGGATGGTGGAGAAGCTTCGCCACAACTGGCCGGACGATTGGCAGGCCATCCTTGAAGCCAACAACCAGCAGGCACCCATGACCCTGCGGGTCAATGCCCTGCGCTTCAAACGCGACGAGTACCTGAACCTGTTGTCGGAAGCCGGCATCGAGGCCCACGCCACGCGCTTTGCCCCCAGCGGCATCCAGCTCCAACGGCCGGTGCCGGTGGACCGACTGCCCTGGTTCGAGGACGGCGCGGTCAGTGTTCAGGATGAAGCCGCCCAATTGTGTACGACTCTAATGGATCTGCAGCCAGGCCAGCGGGTACTGGATGCCTGCGCCGCGCCCGGAGGCAAGAGCTGCGCCATCCTTGAAGCCTGTGGCGAACTGGACGAAGTGGTGGCCATCGACGAATCCGCCGAGCGCCTGCCCCGGGTTCAGGAAAACCTGGACCGGCTCGACCTGCACGCCACCCTGACCCAGGCCGATGCCGCCGATATCGACAGCTGGTGGGACGGCACGCCCTTCGACCGCATCCTGCTGGACGTGCCCTGCAGTGCTACCGGCGTGATTCGCCGGCACCCGGACATCAAACTGCTGCGCCGGGAATCCGATATTGTGCCACTGGCCAGTATCCAGCTTGGCCTGCTGGAGGCCATGTGGTCTATCCTGAAGCCCGGTGGGCGACTGGTGTATGCCACCTGTTCGGTGTTTCCACAGGAGAACCACCGTATAATCCAGCGATTCCTGAAGCAGCAGAATCAGGCAACGCTGAAATGTATCGAAGCAGACTGGGGCCGGGACATGAACACCGGGCGTCAGCTGTTCCCAGACCCGGACAGCCATGACGGCTTTTTCTACGCCGTGCTGGAGAAACCTGAACCATGAAAATCCTGATTCTCGGCGCCGGCCAGGTCGGCGGCACCCTGGCGGAAAACCTGGCCAATGAAGCCAACGACATTACCGTGGTGGACAACGACAGCGTGCGCCTGCGGGAACTGCAGGACCGACTGGACATCCGCACCATGCATGGCCGGGCCTCATACCCTACGGTACTGAGGCAGGCCGGGGCAGAAGACGCCGATATGGTCATAGCCGTAACCAACAGCGATGAAACCAACATGGTGGCGTGCCAGGTGTCCAAACTGCTTTACAAGACGCCCACTACCATCTGCCGGGTACGTGCCGGTGCCTACCTGGCCAAGCCGGAGCTGTTCTACAACCGGGATACGGTCAAGGACCTGGACAGCCTGAGGGGCTTCCCCCTGGACGTTCTGATCAGTCCGGAACATCTGGTAACCCAGCACATTACCCGGCTGATTGAATACCCCGGTGCCCTGCAGGTACTGGAGTTCTCCAAGGGCCTGACCCGACTGGTCGCCATTCGCGCCACCGAGGGCGGCCCACTGGTGGGGCACGAGCTGTCCTACCTGCGCACCCACATGCCCAAGATCGATACCCGGGTGGCGGCGATTTTCCGCAAGGACCGGGCAATCATGCCCCAGGGCGATACCGTGATCGAAGACGGCGACGAGGTGTTCTTCATCGCCGCCGCCGACCACATCCGCTCGGTAATGAGCGAATTGCAGCCGCTGGAAAAACCCTACAAACGCGTTTTCATCTGTGGCGGCGGCAACATCGGCTACCGGCTGGCCAACACCCTGGAAGACCGCTACCAGGTGAAACTGCTGGAACGGGACCATGAACGCTGCGTGATGCTGTCCGAGCGCCTCCGCAAGACCGTGGTACTGGAAGGTAACGCCGCCAACAAGGACATCCTGCTGGAAGAGAACATCGAGAATACCGATGTGTTCTGCGCCGTCACCAACGACGACGAAGCCAACATCATGGCCTCGTTGCTGGCCAAGCGACTGGGTGCCCGCAAGGTCCTGACCCTGATCAACAACCCCGATTACGTGGACCTGATCCAGGGCGGCGACATCGACGTAGCCATCTCACCCCAGCAGACCACCATCGGCAGCCTGCTTACCCACGTGCGCCGGGGTGACGTGGTGAACGTGCACGCCCTGCGCCGGGGCGCGGCCGAAGCCATTGAGGCCATCGCCCACGGTGACCACCGCTCCTCCAAAGTGGTTGGCAAGCGCCTGGACGAAATCAATCTGCCAAGCGGCACCACCATCGGTGCCATCGTCCGGCACAACGAAGTGCTCATCGCCCATGACCACCTTCGGGTGCAACCAGACGACCATGTGATCCTGTTCCTGGTGGACAAATCCCGCATCCGGGATGTGGAAAAACTGTTCCAGGTGGGCCTCACGTTCTTCTGATTGATCTCAGGCAAAACAACACCCTGGCTGGCACTTAGAAATGCGGCGCCAGCCAGCGTATAATGCGCGTTTTCAAATTTTCGGAGTGCCCCGGAACCGGGGCCCACACACAGACTGACCAGCAGGCAAACGTCGTGACAGACAAGGCAACCAACAACTCCGCGCCGGACATCAAGACCTTCCAGGGTCTGATCCTGGCATTGCAGAATTTCTGGGCGCAGCACGGCTGCGTGGTTCTCCAGCCCCTGGACATGGAAGTGGGCGCCGGTACTTTCCACCCGGCCACGTTCCTGCGATCCATCGGCCCGGAAACCTGGAACTCCGCCTACGTTCAGCCCAGCCGCCGCCCCACCGACGGCCGCTACGGCGAAAACCCCAACCGCCTGCAGCATTACTACCAGTTCCAGGTAGTGCTTAAACCGTCACCGGACAACATCCAGGAGCTGTACCTGGATTCCCTGCGTGCCCTGGGCCTGGACCCGTTGGTGCACGACATCCGCTTTGTCGAAGACAACTGGGAATCGCCGACCCTGGGCGCCTGGGGCCTGGGCTGGGAAATCTGGCTGAACGGTATGGAAGTGACCCAGTTCACTTACTTCCAGCAGGTAGGCGGCCTGGAATGCTATCCGGTCACCGGCGAGCTGACCTACGGCCTTGAGCGTATCGCCATGTACCTGCAGGGTGTGGACAGCGTGTATGACCTGGTCTGGACCAATGGCCCGGATGGCGTGGTTACCTACGGCGATGTGTTCCATCAGCAAGAGGTGGAGATGTCCACCTACAACTTCGAACATGCCGACACCGAGTTCCTGTTCCACAGCTTCGATGTCTATGAGCAGGAAAGCGCCCGCCTGATCGACGCCGGCCTGCCACTGCCGGCCTATGAGCAGGTGCTCAAGGCCTCCCACACATTCAACCTGCTGGACGCCCGTCACGCCATCTCCGTGACCGAGCGCCAGCGTTTCATCCTGCGTGTACGTACCCTGGCTCGCTCCGTGGCCCAGGCCTACTTCGAGAGCCGCCGCAAGCTGGGCTTCCCGCTGGCCCCGGAACACCTCCGCAAGGAAGTGCTGGCCGCCGCTGAAGCCGCCGACGCCAAGGCCAGTAAAAAGGGCAAGAAAGCCAACAAGGCACCGCAGGAACAGGGGAACGCATAATCATGGCAACTCAGGATTTTCTGGTCGAACTGGGCACCGAGGAACTGCCTCCGAAAGCTCTCAAGCCACTGTCTGACGCCTTCACCCAGGGCATTGTCAAAGGCCTGGAAGAAGCCGGCGTGGCCTTTGGTGCGGTGGAAAGCTTTGCAGCACCCCGTCGTCTGGCGGTACGGATCCGGGACCTGGCCGATGCCCAGCCGGACAAATCGGTGGAAAAGCGCGGCCCGGCCGTGAAAGCAGCGTTTGATGATTCCGGTAACCCCACCCGGGCGTTGACCGGCTTCGCCACCTCCCTCGGGATTACCCCGGATCAGCTCGACACCATGGAGACCGACAAGGGTGCCTGGCTGGTATACCGTACCGTTGAGAAGGGCAAGCCCACCGTAGAACTGATGCCGGATCTGGTCGAGAAATCCCTGGCCGCCCTGCCCATTCCCAAGCGTATGCGCTGGGGTGCCTGGAAGACGGAATTCGTGCGCCCGGTACACTGGCTGATTCTGTTGTACGGCAACAAGGTGATTGACGCACCGGTGATGAACCTCAAGCCCGGCAACAAGACCCGTGGCCACCGGTTCCACTGCCCGAAAGAGCTGATTGTGCCCACCCCGGCCGACTACGAAGTGGTGCTCAAGCAGGAAGGCTACGTGCTGGCAGACTTCGCCGAGCGTCGTGAGCAGATCCGCGCCGGCGTGGCCGCGCTGGCGGAGAAAGAAGCCGGCGGCAAGGCCGTGATCGACGAAGACCTGCTGGACGAAGTGACGGCCCTGAACGAATGGCCGGTACCCTTGATGGGGCGCTTCGAGGAGCGCTTCCTGGATGTACCCGCGGAAGCCCTGATCTCCTCCATGAAGGAACATCAGAAGTACTTCCACGTGGTGGATGCCGGCGGGAAGATGCTGCCGCTGTTCATCACCGTGGCCAACCTGGAGAGTAAAGACCCGGCCCAGGTGATTTCCGGTAACGAGAAAGTGATTCGCCCGCGCCTGTCCGACGCCGCCTTCTTCTACGACACCGACCGCAAGACCAGACTGGAAGACCGCGTCGAGGCACTCAAGCCCATCGTGTTCCAGGACAAGCTGGGCAGCATCTACGACAAATCTGTACGGGTAGCAGCCCTGGCCAAAAAGATTGCCGAAGCCATCAACAGCGACCCGGCCCTGGCCGAGCGTGCTGCCATGCTCGCCAAGACCGATCTGGTCACCGAAATGGTGCTGGAGTTCACCGACCTGCAGGGCATTATGGGTCAGTACTACGCGGCCAATGACGGCGAACATGCCGATGTCGCCAAGGCCCTGAACGAGCAGTACATGCCGCGCTTTGCCGGCGACGACCTGCCCACCACCCTGACCGGTTGTGCGGTGGCCATTGCTGACCGCATCGATTCCCTGGTCGGCCTGTTCGGCATCAACCAGCCGCCGTCCGGCACCCGGGATCCGTTTGCCCTGCGCCGTGCTTCTCTCGGTGTGCTGCGCATCATCATCGAACGTGAACTGCCGCTGGACCTGCAGACAGTCTGCGAGTGGGCGGAAGAAAACTTCTCCGTGCTGACCGAGAAGAACACCGCCAGCACCGTGGTGGACTACATGCTGGAGCGTTTCCGTGCCCACTATGATGAGCAGGGCATCGGCGCCGAAGTGTACCTGGCGGTGCACGCCCGCCGCCCAACCCGCCCGCTGGACTTCGACCGCCGGGTAAAAGCCGTGGAAGCCTTCCGCCAGCTGCCAGAGGCACAGGCCCTGGCCGGCGCCAACAAGCGGGTTTCCAACATCCTCACCAAACAGGGTGGTGACAGCATCGGCGAGACCGTGGACACCTCTCTGTTGCAGGATGCTGCGGAGAAAACCCTGGCGGCGAAGGTGGAAGAGCAGGCACAGAAAGTACTGCCGATGTTCGAGCAGGGTGACTACGCCAGTGCGCTGACGTCGCTGGCCAGCCTGCGTGAGCCGGTCGACACCTTCTTTGACGAAGTGATGGTGATGGCCGACGACGACGCCGTGCGCAACAATCGTCTGGCACTGCTGAACCGCCTGCGCAACCTGTTCCTGCGGGTTGCCGACATCTCCCTGCTGCCCACTGCAGGATAACAGGCCCGCTCAGAAGATGTACTGATGATTTTCCCCAGGGAAGGGGTAGCAAAACGGCCGGCAATCCGTATAATACCGGCCGTTGTTCGGCGTGTGGCGCAGCTTGGTAGCGCACTTCGTTCGGGACGAAGGGGTCGCAGGTTCGAATCCTGCCACGCCGACCACTTTCCCGCTTTTGTCCCTCCTTGATTCTTTTTTCGTCGTTATCCTCACGGCTTCTACGTTTCTGTATCCTTGATAAGTCTGCTAATGTTCTGCCGTAAGACTGTCGTGGAGGGATACATTGAACAAGGCAACGGAATTCAAGTCCGGCAACTTTTCGTTTTTGTCAGAGCACGATTCGTTATTCGTAGAGCTGGCTGAATCCGCCGAACGTGCCTTCGCCAGTGACCCCAACACCACTCTGATCAAACTCCGCCAGCTGGGTGAAGCCCTGGCCCAACACCTGGCCGCGCTCTCCGGTATCGAGTTTGACGAACAAACCAGCCAGTCCGAACTGCTCTATCGCCTGAACCGGGAATTGCGGCTGGAACCGCAGATCAAAGAGCTGTTCCACATCCTGCGCATTGAAGGCAACAAGGCCACCCACCAGTTCCGCACCCAGCACAAAGAAGCGATGGATGGCCTGAAAGTGGCGCGGGCCCTGGCCATCTGGTTTCACCGCTCCTTCGGTAAAGCCGGTGCCAGCTTCAAGCCCGGCCCTTTCATACCCCCCGCCGACCCCAGCGCCCAGTTACGCCAGCTCCAGAGCGACATCGAAAAGCTCCGGCACGACCTGCAACACGCCAACATGGCGCTGGACAGCAGCCAGCAGCTCAGCCAGCTGATCGAACAAGAGAAGGCAGAATACGAAGCCCTGGCCGTGGCCATGGATGAGGAATCCCGCTCCCTGGCGGAACAGGCGCGCCAGCACGAACAGGCCCTGAGCCAACAGCAACAGGCCTACGAGCAAAAGATCAAAGCGCTGCAACAACAGCTCACGGAGCAGGGCGAGCAGACGGTTAACCAGCAGCGCCAGCAGGTGGCAAAACAAACCAAAGCTGCCACCGACACCCTGGTACTGAACGAAGAACTCATCCGCATTCTCATCGACCAGCAATTGCAAGACGCCGGGTGGGAAGCCGACAGCCAGGATATCACCTTCCAGAAAGGCGCCCGCCCGGAGAAAGGCACCTATCGCGCGATTGCTGAATGGCCCACCAACCATAAGGGTGAGAAGGGCCGGGCCGATTACGTGCTATTCGTAGGGCTAACGCCCATCGCAGTGGTAGAGGCCAAGAAAGAGAACACCAACGTCGCCGGCAAAATCCGCCAGGCCGAACGTTACAGCAAAGGCTTCAAGGTAGACGCACCATTAGTCGGCGCCTGGGAGTTGATGGGCCGCACCATCGCCTGGCCCGCAGACGAAAGCGGCCATTACCACGTGCCCTTCGTGTATTCCTGCAACGGCCGGCCCTATGTGCCACAACTGGCAGAACAGTCCGGCACCTGGTTCCGGGATGTGCGCGAACCCAGCAACCTGCGCCGCGCACTGCCGCAGTTCCACACGCCGGGCGGCCTGCTGGATTTGCTGGAACGGGACAAGGAAAACGCCGAGAAGCTGCTAAAGGAAGAGCCTTTCGGCTACCTGAAACTGCGGGATTACCAGCAGAAGGCCATTGTCGCCACCGAACACGCTCTGGCCCGAGGCGTTCGCACCGCCCTGCTGGCCATGGCCACCGGCACCGGTAAAACCCGCACCATCATCGGGTTGATGTACCGTTTCCTGAAAGCCGAACGCTTTCACCGAATCCTGTTCCTGGTGGACCGCACCGCCCTGGGCCAGCAAGCCATCGACGCCTTCAACGAAGCGCCACTGGAACAGAACCACACGCTCAGCAAGATCTACAACGTGGCCGAGCTAGGCGATATGGCCGCCGAAGCGGAAACCCGCATCCAGGTGGCCACCGTGCAGGCCATGGTCAAACGCATCTTCATGAGCGACAACCCGCCGCCCATCGACCAGTTCGACTGCATCATCATCGACGAAGCCCACCGGGGCTACACCCTGGACCAGGAAATGACAGAGGGCGAACTGGCCCTGCGGGACACCAGCCAGTACCTGTCCAGCTACCGCCGGGTTCTGGATTACTTCGATGCGGTCAAAATCGGCCTCACCGCCACCCCGGCCAAACACACCAGCGAGATTTTCGGCAAGCCGGTGTACACCTATTCCTACCGGGAAGCCGTGGCCGACGACTGGCTGATCGACCACGAACCGCCCATTCGCTACGAAACTCTGTTGACCCAGAACGGCATTACCTTCGAGAAGGGCAAACCGGTGGAAGTCATAAACCGGCAGACCGGAGAAGTGGACACCACCGAGCTGGAAGACGAACTGACCTTCGAGGTGGACACCTTCAACCGCCGGGTGATCAACGAGAATTTCAATCGGGTGATCTGCGAACAGCTGGTGCAGGAACTGGACCCGTTCGGCGACGAAAAAACCATGATCTTCTGTGCCACCGACCTGCACGCCGATATGGTCAAACGCTTGCTGGATGAAGCCTTCAAAGCTCTCTACAACGGCCAGTACAACGAAGCCGCCGTAGCCAAAATTACCGGCCAGAGCGACAAGGTGGACCAGCTCATCCGCCGCTACAAGAACGAGCGCTACCCCAACATCGCCATCACCGTAGACCTGCTGACCACCGGCATCGACGTGCCGCGCATCTGCAACCTGGTGTTCATGCGCCGGATACGCTCACGCATCCTGTACGAACAGATGATCGGCCGTGCCACCCGCCGCTGCGACGAGATCGGCAAAACCGTGTTCCGCATCTACGACCCGGTGGATATCTATGCGGCGCTACAGGATGTAAACACCATGAAGCCCCTGGTGAAAGACCCCAACATCACCCTGGAGCAACTGGTCGACGAACTCACCGACGACGAGCAACTGGAAAAAGCCCTCAACAGCCCCGGCGAAGTTCCCGACGAAAGCCACGCGGATGTGGTACTCAGCCAGCTCAGCCAGAAACTCATGCGGGTACTGCGCAAAGCCGACAACAAAGCCGAAAGCCGGCCAGCGCTGAAACAGAAACTGGATGAACTGCACCAGAGCTGGGGCATGGAGCCCAAATCCTTGCATACCCACCTGCGTAAGCTCGGCCCACGCCAGGCTTCCGAATTCATCAAGCAGCACAGCGGCGTGCTGAACCAGTTGGCAGAGGTGAAGGCGCTGGTGGGCAGCGACTACCTGCCGCTGATCTCCGATCACGACGACGAAATCCGCGAACGCACCCAGAGCTACGGCGAGCACGACAAGCCGGAAGACTACCTGGACAGCTTCAACGAGTTCATCAAACAACAGCTCAACCAGTCTGCCGCGCTTGCCGTGGTGGTCAACAAACCCCGGAACCTCACCCGCGAACAGCTACGGGAAGTAAAACTGCTGCTGGACAACCACGGTTACTCCGAAGCCCGCCTGCAAAGTGCCGTGCGCAACCAGACCAACAAAGATATCGCCGCCAGCATCATCGGCTACATCCGCCGCGCCGCCCTGGGCGAGCCGCTGATCCCCTTCGAACAGCGGGTAGCGGAAGCCATGGACCGAATCTACACCCAGCACAGCTGGACCCCAAACCAGCGCAAATGGCTGGAGCGCCTGGCCAAGCAGCTGGTGCACGAAGTCATCATCGACCGGGAGTTTGTGAACCACCGGTTTGCCGACGATGGCGGGGCCAGGCAGATGAATAAGGTGCTGGGGCAACAGCTGGATACCGTGCTGGAGGAATTGAATGAGGCGATGTGGCCGGAGCGGAGTGCTTGAGAATGCCATGTTTATGGAATCGACATAGGTTTAACCTGTGTCGATTTTTCAGTATTTTTTCGACACAGATCATTGCTATGTTTACCGTATAAACATAGACTGCGCAAAACACACACCTTTGTCGAAATTTTCAAGGAATTTAAACATGGCCTGGCGACCGGATCAGCCTTACAACCAGTTACCGCCGCTTCCGCCTGCCAAAGAAGTGACCGAGACTCTGGGCATCCTCAAAGCCTGCATTCCCGCCCGGGCCGCTCTGGCTGAGCTTAAACAGGCAGGTGAACTGATTCCGAATCAATCACTGCTGATAAACCTTCTGCCACTGCTGGAAGCCAAAGACAGTTCCGAGATCGAGAACATCGTCACCACCACCGACAAACTGTTTCAGTTTTCGCAGGAAGATCAGGGGGCCGATCCGGCCACCAAAGAAGCGCTCCGATATCGCACAGCCCTTTATGAGGGCTTCGTCCATCTTCAGCGCAAACCACTGTGCGCGAGCACCGCTATAGAGGTGTGCAGCACGCTGAAAGGCGTGGATATGGATGTACGTAAGGTGCCCGGGACCATCATTGGCAATCAGGCAACCGGTGAAACCATCTACACCCCACCGGTTGGTGAAGAGGTTATTCGCAACCTGCTCACCAACTGGGCAAACTATCTGCATGCAGACGACGACACGGACCCACTGATCAAAATGGCCATCAGCCATTACCAGTTCGAAGCCATTCATCCGTTCCACGACGGCAATGGACGAACCGGCCGTATCGTCAATGTGCTTTACCTGATCGAACAGCGGCTACTCACCCTGCCCATACTCTACCTGAGCCGCTACATAGTTCAGCACAAAAACGATTACTACCGCCTACTGACCCAGGTTACCCGCACCGGTGAGTGGCAGGAGTGGATTATCTTTATGCTTAACGGCGTGGAGCAGGTATCGTCCTGGACCTGCGCCAAGATCGCCGCCATGAGAAAGCTCATTACTGAAACTGAAGACCATGTCAGACAAGCGCTGCCCAAGATCTACAGCCACGAACTGGTCCAGACCATTTTTGAGCAGCCCTATTGCCGCATCAGCAACCTGGTAGAAAAAGACATCGCCAAACGGCAGACAGCATCCAGTTACCTGAAACAGCTGGTCGAGATTGGCGTACTGCAGGAGAAAACAGCAGGCAACGAAAAGCTGTTCCTCAATCCGCGCCTGCTACGCCTGATGACCAGCGATAGCAACGAGCTTCAGCCTTACCACTGAATTCAGCAACCTTGAGAACACACATGACCAACAACGACATCGTCCAGAAACTCTGGAACCTCTGCGACGTTCTGCGGGACGACGGCATCAACTACTCGGACTACGTCACCGAACTGGTGCTGCTGCTGTTCATCAAAATGGTGCACGAGAACACCGAAGCCGGCACCCTGAAAAAGCACCCGCTGCCGGAAGGCTGCCGCTGGACCGACCTGAACGGCAAATCCGGCATCAACCTGCTGAACGACTACAAACGCATCCTGCTCAGCCTGTCCACCGGCAAGGACGGCGACGGCAATCTGGTACACGACGACCCGCTGATCAGCGCCATCTACGCCGATGCCCAGACCCGCCTGCGGGAGCCGCGCCATCTGGAACAGATGATCAAAACCCTGGATCAGATCGACTGGTTCAGCGCCCAGAAAGACGGCCTGGGCGACCTGTACGAAGGCCTTCTGGAAAAGAACGCCAACGAAACCAAATCCGGTGCCGGCCAGTACTTCACGCCCCGCGCCCTGATCAACACCATGGTGCGCTGCCTGAAACCGCAACCGGGCGAACGCATCCAGGACCCGGCCGCGGGCACGGCAGGGTTTCTGATTGCCGCCCACGAATACATCAAAGGCCAGACCGACGACCTGTACGACCTGACCACCGAACAGAAAGCCTTTCAGACCACCAAGGCCTACGTGGGCATTGAACTGGTGCCCGGCACCCGCCGCCTGGCCCTGATGAACTGCCTGCTGCACGGCATGGAAGGGGATGCCGAAGGCGTGGTGCACCTGGGCAACGCCCTGGGCCAGACCGGCGCCGGGCTGGAGAAGGCCGATGTGATCCTGGCCAACCCGCCCTTCGGCACCAGCAAAGGCGGCGATGCCAGCATCACCCGTGACGACCTGACCTACAAAACCAGCAACAAGCAGCTGGCCTTTTTGCAGCACATTTACCGCAACCTCAAACCCGGTGGCCGCGCCGCTGTGGTGCTGCCAGACAACGTGCTGTTCGAAGCCGGCGTAGGCACCGACGTGCGCCGGGACTTGATGCACAAATGCAACCTGCACACCATCCTGCGCCTGCCCACCGGCATCTTCTATGCGCAGGGCGTGAAGACCAACGTACTGTTTTTCACCAAAGGCAGCGCGTCGGACAAACACCAGGAAGAGAACTGCACCGAAAACGTCTGGGTCTACGACCTGCGTACCAACATGCCCAGCTTCGGCAAACGCACCCCCTTTGGCGACCCACACCTGAAGCCGTTTGAAGCTGTTTATGGCGAAAGCCCTAACGGCAACAGCGAACGCAAAGAGGGCGAATACAGCTTCCATTCCGAAGACATCGAACTGCCCGAGCACGGCGACGAGAACGAAGGCATCGACCCACGCCTCGCCCACAGCCGCTGGCGCAGCTTCAGCCGCCAGTGGATTGCCGAGCACAAGGGCGACTCGCTGGATATTTCCTGGCTGAAGGACAGCGACAGTGTGGATGCCGCCAATCTGCCGGAGCCGAGTGTGTTGGCGGGTGAGGCGATGGGGGAATTGGTACAGGCGCTGGGCGAGCTGGATGCGTTGATGCGGGAGTTGGGGGCTGAGGAGGAGGCTGATGGGGCTAGGGTGCTTTTGCGGGAAGTGATGGGTGGGGAAGAGTAATGTCAGAGCATCAACTTCCTGAAGGCTGGGCGTTTTCAGCCATTCAGAATCTCACCTCTGCCGATGGCCTGATATCCGATGGCGACTGGGTTGAATCCAAAGACCAAGATCCAAACGGCTCGATACGCCTGATTCAGCTTGCTGACATCGGTGATGGTGACTTCCGAAATAAATCGAATCGGTTTATGTCGGAAGAGAAGGCAACTCTTCTTAACTGCACATTCTTAGCGGAGGGAGATGTATTAGTTGCGCGTATGCCAGACCCTTTGGGTCGAGCCTGCCTTTTCCCCGGGGTCGGGCAGCCCGCGGTAACTGTCGTAGATGTTTGTTTGATTAGAGTAGGCTCCAGCTCCGCGTTAACCAATCAACTGCTCAAGTACTGGATTAATTCCCCTAGTTTTCGTGGTTTGATTTCGGAGAACGCATCCGGCACAACGAGGAAACGAATTACCCGAAAGAAACTGGAGAAATTTGAAGTTCCAGTGCCACCCCTCGCCGAACAAAAAGTCATCGCCGACAAACTCGACACCCTGCTGGCTCAGTTGGAAAACACCAAAGCCCGCCTCGAACGCATCCCTCAAATTCTCAAACGCTTCCGCCAGTCCGTGCTGGCTGCGGCGGTGAGTGGGCGGTTGACGGAAGAGTGGCGGGAGCAGAATGGTGTATCCGACACTGATTGGGATGCTCTCACAGTCGGTGATGTTGCAACCGTTGCAACAGGAAAAACCCCCAGCCGAAAAGAGCCCAAATACTGGGAAGATGGCGACACACCATGGCTGACCAGCGCCAGTACCGGAGCAATTTATACAGATTCAGCGGAACAATTTGTCACTAAAAGCGCCGTTGATGAGTGCTCTCTGAAGGTTTTTCCACCAGGCACACTGTTGTTGGCAATGTACGGTGAAGGTAAAACTCGTGGACAGGTAACAGAATTGAGACTGTCCGCCACATGTAACCAAGCCTGCGCTGCCGTCACAGCCGATGAACAAAAGATCCTACGCAGCTATCTGAAGCTGAGGCTTCTTGAGAATTACGAGGAAACCCGAAAAGCAGCGGCCGGTGGGGCTCAGCCAAACCTTAATCTCAACAAGGTTCGTACCATTGGCATTTCAGTACCTGATAAAGAAGAACAAACCGAAATTGTCCGCCGAGTAGACCAACTCTTCGCCCACGCCGACCGCATCGAACAACAGGTCAACAACGCCCTGGCCCGCGTCAACAGCCTCACCCAGTCCATTCTGGCCAAGGCTTTCCGGGGCGAACTCACCGAGCAATGGCGGAAAGAGAACCCGGAGCTGATCAGTGGGGAGAACAGTGCGGAGGCGTTGTTGGAGAGGATCAGGTCAGAGCGGGCAGCACAAAAACCTACAAGACGCCGCACAAAAATCGGGAAGACAGAACAGGCTGCAAAATGACCCAAGAAATCAAACACTCCACCACTGTATCTGTGAATTGCCCTGCCTGTTCTGCCGTCAATGAGTTGAATCAGCACCGCAAGATCGAGTGCGAGAAATGCCAGAAACCCATCACGGGGCAGAAGTATGGCGCACGAGGTGCTTTGCCAGCAGTTCTGGCATTTACGGTTGGTTTTACAGGCTACGGTCTGGTCGATCGCAACTTGCTAGACGACAAACGTTACCCTATGGAGCTGGAGTATGCGTTGGTAAATGCGTGTACCAACGGAGATATCAGCGCTCTGCCACGAGGGCTTTACGAGTCAA
This sequence comes from Marinobacter sp. tcs-11, assembly GCF_002049515.1. Classification (NCBI taxonomy): domain Bacteria; kingdom Pseudomonadati; phylum Pseudomonadota; class Gammaproteobacteria; order Pseudomonadales; family Marinobacteraceae; genus Marinobacter; species Marinobacter sp. tcs-11. The sequence goes on from NZ_LLYU01000001.1 coordinate 357,806, forward strand.
AGCAGGAAATCTGCCTTTGTGCTGTGGATAAAACCATAAAGGCACTACCCTACAACGAGTTGGATGAACGTAAATCTGAACTTAAAACTGTACTGTCTGCCAGCGCCAGGGCTTGCAGATAAGGCGGGGGCTGTCATGCCCCCGCCAAGGTACTTCTGTTTAGCGTGAAGGCCGATTGTTACCGCGCCCTTTACCGGAAGGATTACCCGTGGTGCTCGGGCCATTCGGTGGCCGTTGCCCGCTTGACGCCATATTTTTTGCTGCCACGGATTGGGCTTTCGCTGCAAAAGAGCCTTTCGGCGTAGTTCCGCCATGCTGTTTTGCAGTCGCGCTCTGAATACGTGCAGCAGCGGCCGGCGACATCGGTGTTTTTGCTTTGCTCATGGTATTTCTCCATCAATGTTTGGTTTATGTCCCCGCTGGGACAGTTCAAAGATACATAGGGAGTCGGGGACAAATGGGGACTGAACGAACGCTGGAGCTTCAGAAAGCGATTGAGTCTTTGATCGCGAGAGTAGGATGGTCACGCAAGGCGCTTGCCCGACAGCTTCATTGGGAGCTGAATGACACTGATGATGATGAAGAGCTGAAACGTTTCGAAGAACGGCTCAAGAAAGAACTCACGCGGCCTACTACCAAACCTGAACTGCTGGAACGTTACCTTGACGTTCTGCGCCGACTACCCGTAGTAGAGAAGGCCGGGCTTGTTGTGCCGCAGTATGTCGCTACCAAACACCTGGATCCGGATATTGAATCCGTCTTGATGGATCTATCGAAAGATCTATCACAGTCACTCGGGAATGAGGGTCACGATTAAAGGACCCCGTGTTTGACAACCAAAGTCCGCCATATCAGACTTCAAATCACATCCGCCCCTTGGCAGTAAGCCTCCCTCAACTATCCCGAGGCTGTGCCGAGCCCCTGGGGCGTTTTCTCTTTTTTTGAGTATTCCGGAACGCCACAATGACCACGGCAAACATCAACACAGACATGTTGACCTGGGCGCGGGAGCGCTCTGGTATCTCTGTGCCTGATTTTGCCCGGCGCTGCGGTATTTCTGAGGAGCGACTTCGGGAATGGGAATCCGGCGAACGAAAACTGACGTTCAACCAGGCAATGCGATTCGCTGAAAAAGCGCATGTGCCGTTTGGCTATCTGTTCTTGGCAAAGCCACCTGAGGAAGTCTTACCCATTCCGGACCTGCGCACCCTCGAAGGCCAAGGTGTACAGCGCCCGAGTGCAGAATTGCTAGACTTGGTCAAACTGATGATGCAGCGCCAGGAATGGTATCGGGAATACCTTCAACAGCATTTTGCCCAGGCCAACCCCTATGTCGGCCGCGCCTCCTATTCTGACTCCGTGGAGTCCATTGTCGAAGACATCCGCGCGTGCCTGGATGTTGAGCCCCACCCAACCAGAGGCAAATGGGATGATTACTATCGGGATTTAGTCCAGCGTATTGAATCCTTGGGGATTCTCGTTATGCGTCAGGGTAATCTTGGGCACCATAGCCGTCCGCTCAACGTTGAGGAATTCCGTGGGTTCGCGATTGTTGATGAGTATGCTCCGATCATTTTTGTGAATCACAGCGACGCGCTGGGTGCGCGCCTTTTCACACTGATTCATGAACTTTGCCATATCTGGATTGGCCAATCCGGGATCTCTGACGGCGACACTAATACCCATCGTCAGGAAGAGGTTCTGTGTAACGCTGTGGCGGCAGAATTTCTGGTGCCTGCCCAGGAGTTCAGGGCACTCTGGCAACACGATTCTGAAAGCTGGGAAGACAACCTGCCGCCGCTTGAGGCTCATTTCCACGTAAGTACCTGGGCGCTAGCCAGGCGTGCTTTAACGCTCAATTTTATTTCCCAGCAAGAGTATGGCCGCTACATTTTTGAGCAGAAAAAGCACTACGAACAGCGGAAAGGAAGCGGTGGCCCGACTTACTACCAAACCAAAAAGGCACAGATTAGTCGCCAATTCTCCCAGGCAGTTGTCGGTGAAGCCTTGAGTGGCCAACTGTTGCTGCGGGAAGCAGGTGAACTTCTGGGTGGAATCAAACCGGGGAAAATTGAGACGTTCGCCAGGGAGTTAGGCGTTTGAGATATTTGCTGGATGCGAATACCTACATACAAGCCAAGAATCAATACTACGGCATGGATATCTGCCCCGCGTACTGGGATTGGCTGGACTTACAGTTCGAGCAAGGCCTGATCGGCAGTGTGGATATGATCGGCCGGGAGCTGCGGGACGGCAACGATGACCTGGCAGACTGGGTGCGAGAAAGACCTGGGCATTTCATCAGCAATGACGACGAAGCAACCCAAAGTGCCTTTGCCGCCATTGTGCAATCCGTCATGGAAGGTGATTACAACGCCGGTAATCGTGATAGTTTTCTGGCAAAAGCCGATCCCTGGATTATTGCTAAAGCACAATGCCTCGGGGCAACTGTCGTCACTCATGAATCGGTAGTTGCACCAAACGCCCGGAAGGTAAAAGTTCCAAATATATGTCAGCAGTTTGACGTTACCTGCATCAATACGTTTCAGTTCCTTCGAGAGTTAAATGCCCGATTTGTGCTGGGGACATAAGCAACTCAAACGGTTTCAGGCTTTGCCAGGCAGCCACCACGGTTAGCGCGACTGCTCCACCACAATCAACTCCCCAAGCTCAAACCCCTCCGCCTCGGCCCGGGCCTTGAACGCCTCCAGCACCTCGTCGCTCACCTCCGGCGTGCGCGACATCAGCCACAGGTAATCCCGGTTGTAGCTGGTCAGGTAAGCCGTGGTGTAGTCGTCATCCAGCCCGAACACCACGTAAGAGCCATAGAAAGGCCCGAAGAAGGACACTTTCAGGTGGCCCACATCACTGTCACCGACAAACTTTGCCCGGCCTTCGGCCTCTTCCCATTCGCCTTTTTCTTCGTTATAGCCCCTGTTGATAACTTTGACGCTACCGTCGTCGTTCAGGGTGTATTCGGCGGTAACCTGGCTCAGGCCCTCTTCGAACGAGTGATCCAACCGGGCGATCTCGTACCAGGTGCCCAGGTAGCGCCGCTGGTCAAAACCGGTCACCGGCTCAATGCCTTTGGGCACACCGGTGCAGCCCGTCATCAGAAACAGTAACACGATTACAGCCAATCCAGTCTTCATGACAAACTCCCAAAGAACAGTCGTGAACCAACGCAAAGCCACAGGCAAAGATCGTCAAACAGGTGTTAAGCTCTGAAACACCCTGGCGCTCGTATACCCAGCGCTAACCAACCAAGGAGTCGAATATGATCGGATACGTCACACTCGGAGTCAGCGATATGGGCCGGGCCAAGCAGTTCTACACGGATCTGCTGGCAGATCTGGGCGCCAAGGTGCTGATGGACATGGACCGAATTGCGTTTATTGGCAAGAGCATGGGAGCCCCCATGCTGGCCGTCTGCACCCCGTTCAACGGTGAACCTAACCATCCCGGCAACGGCAATATGGTGGCCATTCCGGCGGGCTCCAAAGAAGCCGTGGATAAGTTGTACCACAAGGCCATTGAACTGGGCGCCACCTGCGATGGCGAACCGGGGCAGCGTATTCCGGAGATGTTCTACGGCGCCTATGTGCGCGACCCGGATGGCAACAAGCTGGCGTTCTTCGAATTCGGCTAAGCGTCGACCGCCACCACCCCGGTTGGGTGGTGGCTTACTGACTTACACCGAGAGATGGCGACGGAAGAGCAACAACGCCGCCGTGAAGAACACCCCGCCAATGGCCATCAGAGCCAGCATCTGTGGCCACACCACCTCCAGCCCCGCACCGCGGTACAGAATGGCCTGGGCCATGCTGACAAAGTGGGTGGTGGGCGACGCCAGCATCAGATCCTGCACCAGCTCGGGCATGCTTTCCCGGGGCGTGATTCCGCCCGACAGCAACTGCAAGGGCAGAATGGTGAGAATCAGCAGCAGGCCAAACTGGGGCATGGTTCGGGCCACGGTGCCGATCAGAATGCCGATGGCGGTGGTGGAAAACAGGTGAATCAGGGCGCCGAGCAGAAACAGCAACACTGACCCTGCCACCGGCACCTGTAGCCAGCCCTGGATCACCAGCGTTACCGACAGCGCCGCGGCCAGTAACACCACCAGACCATTGGCCCACACCTTGGACGCCATGATTTCGAAAGGCCGCAACGGCATCACCATCAGATGCTCCACAGTCCCGTGCTCCCGCTCCCGGATCAGTGCTGCCCCGGTAAGAATGATGCTGATCAGGGTCACCTGGGTGATCAGCTCCATGACACCGCCAAACCAGGTTCCGTCCAGATTGGGGTTGTAACTCACCCGGGTGACCAGCTCGATCGGTAGCCCGGTGCTGGCAGAGCTACCCGGTTGCAGAAACTCCGCCACTTCTGCCATCGCAAAGCGCTGAATGTAATTGGTGCCAATAAAGGCCTGGCTCATGCGGGTGGCGTCGATGTTCAGCTGCAACGCCACCGGGTTGCCCTGCCGGACATCCCGCTCAAAGCCCTCGGGAATCACCAGGGCAAAGGTATGGCTGCCCTTGTCCAGCAGGTCGTCGATGTCGCCGTAGGCCACCAGATCCGGCTTCAGGAACCATGGCTGCTGGAGCGAATTGATGATGCGGCCAGACAACACCGTCTGATCTTCGTCCACCACGGCGATCGGTGCGTTGTGAAGCTCCATGGAGCCGGCGGAACCTGCGGTGTAGATCATCACCGTAAACGCCACCAGCACAAACACCATCAATGCCTTGTCCTGCCACAGACTGCGCAGTTCCTTGATGCCGAGGTGCCAGATGTTGCGTAAGGAATTCATGTCAGCGCCCCTGTTTTCTGAGCAACGCCACCGCCATTACGGTCAGCACCGGAACGAACGCCGCCAGGGCCAGGAACGCGCCCTGCATATCCGCCAGCGACAGGCCTTTGGTAAACACGCCACGGCTGATCTGCAGGAACCAGGTCGCCGGCCAGACGGGACCGATCAATGCGCCGGCACCGCTCAGGGACGACACCGGTTCGGTCAGGCCGGAGAACTGCACGGTCGGCAGGATGGTGAGAATCGCAGTGGCCGCCAGGGCGGCAATCTGGGTCGAGGCAAAGGTCGACATTACCTGACCCAGGGCCGTGGTGGCCGTCACAAAGAGCAGGGCGCCGAAGGTGAGCGTCAGCAGGCTGCCTTTGATCGCGACATCAAACACGTACACCGCCAGCAAGACCAGGCTCACGTAGCTGATCATGCTGAACGCGATGTAGGGCAGCTGTTTGCCCAGCAAGAACTCCACACGGGTAACCGGAGTGACGTACAGGTTGGTGATGGAGCCCAGTTCCTTTTCCCGAACAATGCCCAGGGCCATCAGAATGGCCGGAATAAAGATCAGCAGAATGGGGATAACCGCGGGCACCATCGCATCCAGGCTCCGGAAGTCCTGGTTGTAGCGATACCGGTCCTCCAGCGTGACCAGTGTCAGTGTGGGTACCACGCCCAGAGTGCGCTGGGCCAGCTCCGTCAGGTAACTGATGTGCATGCCTTCAACGTAACCCAGGATGGTCTCGCCCCGGAAAGGCATGGCACCATCCACCCAGACCGCCATTTCAGTCGGTCGCCCCCGTTTCAGGTCTTTGCCGAAGCCCGGCGGAATCTCAATAGCCAGGCTTAGCTCGCCGGAGCGCATGCGTTGTTCCAGCTCCTGGATATTCTGCAACTCCGGTTGTTGCAGGAAATACCGGGAGCCGGACACCGCCGCAATGTAATCCCGGCTCTGGGGTGTCTGGTCCCGATCCAGCACGGCGAACGACAGGTCTTCGACATCCAGGGTAATGCCGTAACCCAGGATCAGCATCAACAACGCGGAACCGATAAAGGCGAAGGCCATTCGAATGGGGTCCCGCAACAGTTCCCTCGCTTCCCGGGTGGCGTAAGCGAGCAAGCGCCGGGGACTGAACACGGTCGGCCGGTCACCATGACTGGCGGGCTCCAGAGCCAGTTGGTCGGCGCCGGTCTCCGGCTCTTTATCCACCGCTTCCAGGGTTTTCATGAACGCGCCTTCCAGGCTGTCGGTGCCAGAGGCTTCAACCAGTCGATCGGGCGTATCGCAAGCCAATACTTCGCCCGCGTGCATGAGCGAAATCCGGTCGCAGCGCTCACCCTCGTTCATGAAATGAGTGGAGATAAAAATGGTCACGCCATCTTCCCGCGACAGGCGCATCAACAATTGCCAGAACCGGTTGCGGGCCCCCGGGTCGACGCCTGAGGTAGGTTCATCCAGGATCAGCAATTCGGGCTCGTGCACCACAGCCACGGCCAGGGACAGCCGCTGGCGAACCCCAAGTGGCAGGGCGCCTGCTCGCTGGTCCAGTACATCTTCAAGACCGAACTCCCGAACCAGCACCGAAATACGCTCCGGGATTCTGGTGTCCGGCAGGTGAAACAGCCGGGCATGCAGATCCAGGTTCTGGCGCACGGTGAGCTCGCCATAGAGCGAGAAGGCCTGGGACATGTAGCCCACCTTCTGCCGGGTGGCCAGGTCTTTGGCATCCAGTGGTTCACCGAACAGCCGGACTTCGCCTTCCGTTGGAGTCAGCAATCCGGTGAGCATTTTCATGGTGGTGGTCTTGCCACAACCGTTGGATCCCAGAAAACCGAAGATTTCGCCTTTCGGGATGGAAAAGCTGACGTTACGAACCGCCGTAAAGCTGCCAAACCGCAGGGTCAGATGCTCAGCCTCAATGGCCGGCGTCTGGTTTTCCCCGGTTGGCTCTCGCTGCGCAGCAATAGCCGTATCGCCGCTTTCCTGCACCTGCCGGTTTTCGGGTAACAGCGCGATGAAGGCATCGTCCAGCGTCTCGGTATTGGTCTGCTCACGGAGTTCGGCCGGTGAGCCTGTGGCCAGTACCTTGCCCTCGTCCATGGCCACCAGCCAGTCGTAACGTTCGGCTTCTTCCATGTAGGCCGTGGCCACCAACACGCTCATACCGCTGCGTTGTCGGCGAATGGTATCGATCAGATCCCAGAAACGCTTGCGGGAGAGCGGGTCCACGCCGGTGGTGGGTTCATCCAGAATCAGCAGATCGGGGCTGTGGATAAGGGCACAGCACAGCCCAAGCTTCTGTTTCATACCGCCGGACAGCTTGCCGGCGGGACGGTCCCGGAAAGACAACAACCCGGTAGCTTCAAGCAACCGGTCAATCTGATCCTTCCTGGAGGGGCCTCGCAAACCAAACAGATCGGCGAAGAAGGCGATGTTCTCGTCCACCGTCAGCGTATGGTAGAGATTACCGCCCAGTCCCTGGGGCATATAGGCAATGCGGGGGGCGACCCGGTTACGAAACCTCTGGCTGCGCATATCGCCGCCAAGCACCTGCAACTCGCCGGTCTGCAACTCACGGGCACCGGCAAGCAGGCCCAACAGTGTGGATTTGCCCACCCCGTCCGGGCCGATCAGCCCAACCATGCAGCCAGACGGAAACGTCAGGGATAGTTCAGACAGCGCATCGGTTTCCCCGTAGCGATGGCTGACTCCTTCCAGCCGGGCCACGGTCTCAGTCATTGGGCAAAGCCACTTTCAGGCTCTCGGGCCAGGGCTGGCCCTCATCCAGTCTTACGTAGGCTTCGCCCGGTACGCCGGTTTTCACCCGGTCCCGATAGGCTTTGAGCAACTCCGGATCAATCCGGATACGAACCCGGAACATCAGCTTCTCCCGCTCGCTGCGGGTTTCCACAGACTTCGGCGTGAACTGGGCTTCGGCGGCGACGAAGCTGACTTCCGCTGGCACCACATAGTCCGGCAGGGCATCAAGAACGATCCGGGCTTCAGAGCCAACCCGGACTTTGCCCGCCTGGGCTGTGGGCAGGAAGATGGTCATGTACACATCGGTGACATCCAGTACCGTGGCTACTTTGCCACCGGCGGCCAGCACCTCGCCCGGCTCCGCCAGCCGATACAGAACCCGGCCACCCACCGGCGTGGTCAACTGACTGTCATCAATATTGGTCTGGATACGGCGGGCACTGGCTTTGGCAGCTTCGATACTGGCATCGGCAGACGCCACTTGTACTCTGGCGGCCTGCAATGCCGCCTCGGCGGTTTCCGCCGCGGTACGGGCGCGGTCCAACTGCTCCTGAGAGGCATGGCCCCGATCGGCCAGCGATTCAATACGGGCCAGTTCGGCTTGGGCATACCGACGCTCGCTTTCCCGTTGGGCCACCACGGCCTCGGCCAGTCGCCGGCTCTGCTCGGCCTGGTGCAAACTGGCTTGCGCCGCTGCCAGGCTGGCCTCAAGTTCGTCGGTATCCATCACAGCCAGCAACATGCCGGCTTCAACCATGTCGCCCTCGCGGACTTCGAAGGATTCCAGGCGTCCGGGTATTCGGGTGGCAATATCGACTTCGGTGGCTTCAATACGACCGTTACCAGAGCCAATATGCTCCGGCACCTGATCGCCTTTCGGCATCAGGTACCAGGCTGCAACGGCAATCAGGGCCACGATCAGCACAACGAGAAAAAGTTTGGGAGCGGTGTTGGTGCTTTTCTGGGCCATGTGTCGTCCTTGAGGGGAAGAATAGGTATGACAGGGTAAGTATAGAGCAGAAGTGTAACGTTCAGGCTGACGGGAATCAAAATAGCTTCCAATCTATCCCGCCCGTCAGCTTGCCACGAACTCAGTAAGCGCCGCGGATCAGGTCGATACCGGGCTTGAGCACGCTACGCCACGCCTCTCGGAGTTCGGGCGTGTATTCCGGATCGTGAGCGCGGACCGTTTTCAGCAATGCCTCCTGCCAGAGGTCGTACCACTCAGGCTGAATATTGTAATTGTGGCGATTATGGCTTTCTCCCAGATCCCGCAATTTGCGGTCGGACATACCCCGGGCAACCAGGATGATCTGCATCACACCGTTACGCAGCAGATGGCGCTGAGCAGACATATCCGTGTTCAGAAACCGGTTGCGGATGGCATCGGAGCTGGACATAAAGAAGTCGTAGAAATCCACAAAGAATTCATCCTTGCGGCAGCAGCGACCATAGCTCTGGAAAACAAGATCGGTCGGGTTCATTTGCAATCAGTGTCCTTGATCATCGGGGGGGTTGTCATTAAGGGCCACGGATTCTAAGCAAGCGAACAGGTTTTTCCATAGTGATATGTAACAACTGACGTCGATCGCGACAATTTGACGCTCTCTGAATCAGGTGTTGGTGAACCACCAGGTCGGCAACAGGCCACGCACCGGTCGTTTCAGAAAGCGGTCATCAATCAGCCAGATTACGCCCCGGTCGTCCGGGGTGCGGATCACCCGGCCGGCGGCCTGGGCCACTTTCTGCAGGCCGGGGATCACGTAGGTGTAGTTATAGCCTTCGCCAAATCGTTGTTGCAGGCGCTCTTTGAGGATTTCATGCCAGGCATCAAACGGTGGCAGGCCCAGGGTGGCCACAAAGGCGCCAATCAGCTGGTCACCAGGCAGATCGATGCCTTCGCTGAACACGCCGCCGAGTACCGCGAAAGCGATGCTGCCTTCAGGCTTCCGAAAGTCAGCCAGGAACTGCCGACGCTGCTCCGCACTCATCCCCGGTTGCTGTGAACGCTGGGGAATATCAGGTGCCTGTTTTGCCAACGCATCGCTCACCTCTTTGGCGTATTTAAAGCTGCTGAAGAACGCCAGGTAGTGGCCCGGCCGTGTCCGGTACTGTTTGGCGATCAGTTCGGCGACGGGCTGCAGGCTGGCTTCACGATGCACCTGCCGGGTGCTGATGCCGGGTGTGAACTCAACCTTCAGTTGTCCGGCGCTGAAAGGGCTGGGCAGGGACGTGAAGCGGGCGTCTTCCGGCAAACCAAGCAAATCCCGGTAATACACGCCGGGGCTGAGGGTTGCGGAGAACAGCAGTACCGAGTGCGCGGCCTTGAAGCGTTCAGTGAGGAAATCCGCCGGGATCAGGTTCTGGATGGTCAGGCGGGCCCGGCCACGGCCGCTGCGCTGAAATTCGCACAGGGAGTGGTCGCCGAAGCTGTCCGCCAGTTTCATAAAGGCCACGATTTCGAACAGGACTTCCTGCAGGGCGAGGTCTGGCGGGTTGTCAGCCAGGTAGTCAGTGATCACCGAGACCAAGGCCTGCAATGCGCCCAGCAGTTGCGCCGGCAGGGTGGCCAGGAACACCGGTTGCGCCTGTTCACCATGGTCCCGAATCAGCGCCTGCCAGGCCCGGGCAGTGCGGTCCAGCGCTGCTTTCACCGGTTTCGGGGCGGTCTTCTTCAGCTTCAATAACCGCTGTTGTTCCAACTGCACCGAGTACATGCCTCGGGCACGATCCACCAGGTTGTGGGCTTCGTCCACCAGCACGCTGGCCTGCCAGTTGTTCTGACGGATCAGGCCGTGCAACAGGGCCGACTGGTCGAACAGGCGGTTGACATCGCCAATGATCAGATCGCACCAACGGGCCATTTCCTGGGCAAGAAAATAGGGGCAAATATCATGATCTGCGGCGATTTTCGCCAAATTCTCCTGATTTAACGGTTCTTTGCTCTGCACCGCCTCGGCCCGGGCGTCCGGCAGGCGGTCGAAAAACCCTTTCGCCAGCGGGCAGGATTCGCCGTGGCAGGCTTTGTCCGGGTGTTCGCAGGCGTCGTCTTTTGAAACCAGCTCCAGGGTACGCAGCGGCCAGGGTTGTAGCTCATCCTGGGCGTGTCGCAACTTATCCACAGCATCCAGCGCCAGCTGCCGGGCGGTGTTGCGGCAGGTGAGGTAGTACAGCCGGTCCTGCTTTGCCGCGGGCATGGCCATCAGGGCCGGAAACAGGGTGCCCAGGGTTTTACCCAGGCCGGTGGGCGCCTCCAGCAGCAGGGTGCCGGTTTTGACCGAGTTCTTGTACACGGTTTCCGCCAGTTGCCGTTGCCGGGGCCGGAAGTCCGGGAACGGAAAGCGCAGTTTGGCCAGCAGCGCATCACGCAGCTCCCGGTGGTGTTCTTCCTGCTCGGCCCAGGCCTTGTAAAGGCCACACAGGGTTTCCAGTTCCTGCCACAGTTCGCCCGCGGTGGCGGTTTCGGTGAGCACGGTTTCCTTGTCGCGGCCGGTGTCGTAATACACCAGCGCCAGTTCCACGTTTTTGCGGTTTTCCTGTCGGCACAGCAGGGCGCCGTAAGCCCGTAACTGGGCCCGGTGCAGGGCGCGCTGGTGGGGGCGAATGCGGGACACATCGCCCCGGTGGGTTTTGATTTCTTCCAGCCGGTTCTTGTGCGGGTGGTAACCATCGGCCCGACCGGAAAGCTGCATTCCCAGAACCTTACCGGTCAGTGAGTACTCGCTTTTATAGCCGTAACCGCGTTTAGCCTGGATCGCCTGGTGGCCGGCAATGCCCTCTTCGCTGCTGGGCGCCGGGGTGTAGCGGAAGTCCAGGTCGCCGTGGCGGGCGGCGAACTCACACAGGGTGCGAACGGCGACTTTCCCCCGCGAGCCTCATCATCCTGCCATCGCACATAGCATACGCTGGCCGGGATGCCTTGCCGGGCGAAGAACTGCAACCAGCGCACCTGATGGTCCTGCAAGCGGTCGCCGGGGCCTTTCACCTCGATCATTTCGTAGCGTTGTTCCGGCTGGTCTGCTTCCGGCACCAGCCGGATCAGATCCGGGAAGCCGCTGCGGTGTTCCTTGATGTTGTTGAGCAGGCGGCGGAACAGGGCCTCCAGGTGGCCTGAGGGAATGCAGTGCAGGGCCAGCTCCAACAGGGCTTCATCGAGTACCGGCCAGAACACAAAAGGATTGGCGATGCCCTGCTTGTTTTTAAAGGTGTCGAGAATTTCCCGGCGATAGGCGCCGGTGTCCAGCAGACGGAAACGTTGCTCGAACGCCTGCTGGCGACGGGCGACAAAGTCTTCCCGGGTCAGGTCTGCCGGACCAATATGGAACGGATGGAAGAAGGCGCCGGGCAGCGGCAGGAAGAGCACCGGCCAGCACAGCAGACCGAACAGGGCGTTGATCAGGGTGTTTTCCACATAGAACACCGGGGCGTCATCCGTGGCCAGATGTTGCAGCGCTGCCCACTCCACCTTACCAGTGTCCGGCTTCGGCAATGTGAGGGTGAATTCCTGCAGTGGGGGGTTATCCACAGGCTCGGGCTGGTCGGCCCCTACCTTCGGCGCCAGCCGCTTCAGCAACCGGGCCAGGCCCTGGGCTTCGGCGTCGCTCAGGTCACTGGTTCGCCACTGACAGGCAATGCCCCAGGCCTCCTGAAAACACTTCATCCTTTCCAGTAAACGAAGCTGTTTCAGCCGCGCTTCCCGGTGTCCGCTGTTTTCCCAGACCTCAAGTGCCAGTTCCCGTTCGCCCTGGCGCTCCGCCTGCCGGCCCAGTTCCAGCAACAACCGGTCCCGGCGGCTGGTAAGCCAGGGGTTATCCACAGGCCCGGGGACATCGGGCCAGACGTCCACCGCCGGCTCGCCGGTGTCGAGCCGTTCCCGGCACTGGTGCATCTGCAGGTAACAATCCACTTCCGAGCGATGCTGAAAGGCGCGGGATTCCGGGGTAAAGGGCACAGACTCGAACTGCTGTACGCCCAGTTCCACCAGCACAAAGTCAGTCCAGCTCTGGCGCAGATTGCCGAAGAACATCAGGCGGATGCGATCAAACAGGGCCATGTCCTGCAGCTGGACCACAGTCGAAGCCTCACCGCCACCAGGCAGCCAAGCCCCCAGGGCTCTTGGTGCATTGAACGGTTCCGCCAGCAGCTCCCGCATCCGGGCCTTGCCCAGGGTTTTCGGGTGACCCTGCTGTTGCAGCCAATCGGCGAACACCGGCCGTAATTCGGCCAGGGTAAACAGCCGGAACAGGTCGTCCAGGCATAGCTCCGGCGCAGGATCCAGCCAGCCCGCCTGTATCAGCATCCTGAGTGCTTCCGATTCCGGCACCGGCAGTTCGGGATAACGCAGCTTGTCGGCCCGGAACAGCTCTCCGGTACGCATTACCATGCGGGTCAGCAGCGCCCGGGGCCCGGTGGCCAGGCCGCTGAAGGCCGCCAGCCGGTTTCGCTCCTGTTCCGTTAACAGGTCCGCGTGGTGGTTCGCTACCCAGGCCACCAGAATATCCATGTTCTCCAGATAATAGAGCGGATCATCCAGGCTGGCGGGAACCGGTCGGTGCTTGATCATAGGAATGCAGACGTTGGATTGGCAGAGAGGCACAAACTTTACGCCGGAAGGCGGGCAGGCTCAAACCTGTTCCATGCACAAAAATTAATCATCACGAGCCTTGCCAATTTATTTAATGATAACTATTATCATTTGCATCAAGACAAGGAGGACGCCATGAAATTTCTCTGCCCACGCCACCGCCGGATGTTTGCCAGTCTTTCCCTGAACGAGAAAAATGATCTATGGCTGCTCTGGATGGAATATGCCTTTACCTTCAGCGAAAACCAGGATTCCGACAAGCTGGTGGCCGCCACCGGCAGTGCTTTCGATCTGGCGTGCCTGGCCCGCAAACATCACCCGGACTGCATGCAGGTAGAGCTGACCCTGGCGGCGATACTGGTATGCCGGGCGCTGCGCGACCGTGGCGACATCAGCGCCGCCGAGCATGTGCTTTTCCGGGCTCTGGACAGCCTGCAATCCAGCGAGCCCTGCCCGGGTATAACCGGTCGATGCAGCACCGATGAGTGTCTGGAGGTATTGCTGGATCATCGTCGCCATTCGGCATTCTTTGCCGAGTACCTGAACTGGCCCTCGTTCCCGTTCACAACGCCGACAACACGTCCGGCGATGGCCATGCACTGACAGGTTTACGGAGGAGCTATGGGTATGCCCTTCACACGCCCGAACCCGGTTCAGGCGCACAAGATTGAAGATCTGAGCTGGCTGGAGAGCCGGCATCATGATCGGGTTTGCATCAGCATTGATGCCAAAAGTCTGGCCAGGCTGATGCAAAACAGGCAGTTGCACGCCGAGGATTTTTCTTGTCTGGATGCGTCCTCCCAGAGTCTGGTTCGTCATCTGCTTCTGGCTTGTCTGCGGCATTCCTGACCCGGCCGACATCCGGATTCGCAACCTCTGTCTTTTGAACAATCACGACTGCCCGTGTCGCTCCGTCAGGTTACGATGGAGTACGCCTGACGGTCCGTATTCTCGGCCAACTGCGGTAAGCTGTGGCCCGAGGATTGAATTGTTCATCAGACAAGGAAAACCATGGCCGACTCCACAGCCATTGAACCCGGCTTTCACGCCATCCATGCCAACCATCTGGAAGACCTGCGCCGCGCCGTGGTCTATATCTGCCGGCAGAACCCCATGCCGCCGCTGCAGAGCGAGACCTTTCTGGTGCAGAGTAACGGCATTGCCCAGTGGCTGAAGCTGGCACTGGCGGAAAAGCGCACCGACGATGGTGTGGAAGGCGGCCTGGGCATTGCCGCCGGCATGGATTTCCTGTTTCCTGCGCGCTTTATCTGGCAGGCCTACCGCGCGGTGTTGCCGGACGGCGAAGTGCCGGAGCAGTCTCCCTTCGACAAGCGCCGGCTGGTGTGGCGGCTGTACCGGTTGTTGCCGGAGCTGGTGGGGCAGGATGAAGCGTTCACGCCATTGGCACGGTTTCTGGACGGCAGCGATACCGACCTGCGCAACTTCCAGCTGGCCGAAAAAGTAGCCGACCTGTTCGACCAGTACCAGGTGTTCCGCGCCGACTGGCTGGCGGCCTGGGAGCAGGGCAAGGATGTGGTGATCACCGCCCGGGGTGAGGAAAAGGCCCTGGATGCGGAAACCCTCTGGCAGCCGTTACTCTGGCGCAAGCTGGTAGAAGACGTGGGCAGCGAGGCCCACACCAGCCGCTCGCAAATTCACACCCGCTTTATGGAGCAGGGCCAGCGCATCAGCGAGCCGGCCAATCCGGGGCGCCTGCCCAAACGCATTGTGGTGTTCGGGGTGTCGTCATTGCCCCGGCAGGCGCTGGAAGCTTTATACGTATTGAGCCGCTTTAGCCAGGTGGTGTTGTGCGTGCACAACCCCTGCCAGTTCTACTGGGCCGATATCATCAGCGACCGGGAACTGCTGAAGGCCGAACGCAAACGGGGCGCCGCGCACCCGGTATTGTCACAGATTGATGACCCGGACCAGCTGCACCAGCACGCCAATCCGCTCCTGGCCGCCTGGGGCAAGCAGGGTCGGGACTACATCCGCCTGCTGGATGAGTTCGACAACCCGGACGACTACCGCGCCAGCTTTCAGACCCCGGGCCAGAAGATCGACATCTTCACCGACCATGGCGATGTGGATAACCCCTGCCTGCTGCACCAGTTGCAGAACGATATCCACAACCTGACCCCATTGCAGGAAATCCGCCAGCAGCACCGCACGGTGGATCTGGCCCGGGACCATTCCGTGGTGTTCCACGACGCCCACGGCCCCCAGCGGGAGGTGGAAATCCTGCACGACCAACTGCTGGCCGCGTTCAATGCCAACCCCACGCTGCGGCCCCGGGATGTGATTGTGATGGTGCCTGATATTAATGTGTATGCGCCGCACATCCAGGCCGTATTTGGCCGCTATTCGCCGGGCCGCAAACGCCACATTCCGTTCACCATTTCCGACCAGGGCCAGCGCCACCACGAACCGGTGCTGATAGCCCTGGAAACCCTGATGTCGCTGCCCCGCAGCCGCTTTGGCGTGAGCGAAATTATCAGCCTGCTGGAAGTGCCCGGCATTCGCGACCGCTTTGATATCAGTGAAGACGAGATTCCCCTGGCCCGGCGCTGGGTGGAAGGCGCCAACATTCGCTGGGGCCTACATGGCGAGCACCGGCAAAGCCTGGACCTGCCGGCGGAGCTGGATCGCAACACCTGGCAGTCTGGCCTTCGGTCCATGCTGCTCGGCTACGGCATGGGCGATGACGAACCCTGGGGCGGGGTAGAGCCCTATGGCGAAATCGGCGGCCTGCAAGCCAGCCTGGCCGGGCGCCTGGGCGAGTTCGTACACCAGCTGGAAACCCTGTGGCAGGCACTGCAGGCCACCCGCACGCCCGGGGAATGGGAAGCCCTGTTCTCCGCCATGCTGGAGCAGTTTTTCCACAAGGTGGAAGGCCAGGACCTGCTGTTGCTCAACCGCTTCCGCCGTCAGTTGGAGCAGTGGCTGGACGATGCCCTGGCCGCCGGACTGGAACAGCAACCGCTTCCCCTGAATATCGTCAAGGATGTGCTGCTGCAGGGCCTGGATGAGGGCGGCCTGAACCAGCGTTTCCTGGCCGGCAAGGTCAACTTCGCCACCCTGATGCCGATGCGGGCCATTCCGTTCCGCAAGGTGTGCCTGCTGGGCATGAACGACGGCGATTACCCTCGCTCCCGGCCGCCGGTGGATTTCGACCTGATGGCCCAGGATTATCGGCCGGGGGACCGCTCCCGCCGGGAAGACGACCGCTACCTGTTTCTGGAAGCCTTGTTGTCCGCCCGGGAACAGCTGTACATCAGCTGGGTGGGGCGCAGTATCAGGGACGACTCCGAACGGCCACCCTCGGTGCTCATCGGCCAGTTACAGGACCACCTGAACAGTCTGTGGACCGTGGCGGGGCAACCGGATGGTTCTGTTACCAAGGCTCTGACCACCCAGCATCCGCTGCAGCCTTTCAGCCGGGACTATTTCCCCAGAACCAACGGCGTGGGCGAGGGTGAAGAGACCCAACCCAAACCCCTGGCCGACGTGCTGCAGGCCCGGGGACTGTTCACCTATGAACGGGAATGGCGCAGCGCTCATGCCGTGGATAACCCGGAGCAGAGCCGGGAAGCGCTGCCGTACCAGACGCCCGAAGAGCCCATCAGCCTGAACGAGCTGGCGAATTTCCTGAAAAAGCCCATCGACACCTTCTACCAGCGCCGGTTGCAGGTGCGCTTTGAAGCGGTGGAAGAAGACGACACCGATAACGAAAACTTCGACCTGAACGGCCTGGACCGCTGGCGCCTGGACAACGAGCTGATCCAGGAGGGTGTCGTCAAAGCCGCCAGCGAAGAGGAATTGCACGAACGCCTGGAAGCCACTCTGGACCGCATGGCCCGGCGGGGCGACCTGGGTATGGGGGTGACCGAACATCGCCTGCGCACCGAGCTGGCCGGCCGCCTGCCAGACCTGTTTCAACGCTATCGCGGCGCGCTGACCGAGTGGCCGGAAGCAGTGGCCGAGCCCTTACCGTTCGAGTGTCGGTACTCGGATAGCACAGGCGCCGTGGAGGTGGTCGATTTAATCGACAATCTGCGCTGCAACCCTTCAGGACAACTGTGCCGACTGGTGATCGCCAACGCCGGTCTGCTGACCGGCTCCGGTTACTCTAAAAAAGTCCGCTACGCCAACCTGCTGCGAGACTGGTTGATTCATCTGGCCGGGCAACTCAGCGGCCAGCCCTTTGAAACCCTGATCCTCGGTAAGGAAGAAGGCCGTAAATTCCACTTCCCGGTCATGGCCCCGGAGCAGGCACAAAAGCACTTCGAAGCCATTCTGGGCCGCTGGATGGAAGCCACCACCCGGACCCTGCCCATTCACTGCGAAGCCGGCTTTGCCTGGATCACCAGTTTCTATGGCGGCAAGAAATTTATCGGCGACCACGAACGGGCCATCAGTGAAGCAGAACAGGCCTATTCCACCGCCCTGGACCGGGACACCGGCTACCTGCTGGGTGCCTTCGAAAGTCCCGAGGCACTGATGGCGAGCGGCGAGTTTGAAGCCCTGCTGCATCAGCTTTATGTGCCTCTGTGGGAAGCCGAACAGGGCAAGTCGGCGGCGGAGCAAATCGGGAGCATGGAATGACGGAACAGAGAACCAACCGAAACCCGAATCTGAACCCACTGGCCCTGCCCCTGAACGGCAGCGCGCTGATCGAGGCCAGCGCAGGCACCGGCAAAACCTTCACCATCGCCATCCTTTATGTGCGCCTGGTGCTGGGCCATGGCCAGGCAGAAGACAGCCCGCTGCAGAACCTGTTGCCGCCTAACCTGCTGGTGGTCACCTTTACCGACGCCGCCACCAAGGAGCTGCGGGACCGCATCCGCACCCGGCTGACCCAGGCCGCCGAGGTGTTTTCCGACGCCGCTGACCACCTCGAACCCACCCCGGAAACCGCACTTATCCACAAGCTGCGGGATGACAGTTACCCGGACCCGGCCAGGTGGCCCGACTGCCGCAAGAAACTGCTGCTGGCCGCCGAATGGATGGACGAAGCCGCGGTATCCACCATTCACGGTTTCTGCAATCGTATGCTCAGCGAACACGCCTTCGACAGCGGAAGCCTGTTCAAGCTGACCCTGGAAACCGACCAGAGCGAACTGCTGGACGAGGTGGCACGGGATTACTGGCGCACCTTTGTTTACCCGTTACCTCCGGCCCTCATGGACGAAGCCCTGAGCCACTGGAAAACCCCCACCGACCTGCGCAAGGCGGTGCGTAACCTGATTGACGACCCGGCCGCCCTGGGCACACCGCCAGAGAGTGTCCACCATGCTATCAACCAGGTGGTCAGCGAACGGCTGGCACGGGCCAATGAATTGAGGGCACACCCCTGGGCCCAATGGCAGCAGGAAGTCACCGATCTGCTGAACGGCCTGAACAAAGCCAAACGCCTGAACGGCAACAGCAAAAACGCCATGCTCAAGGTCTGGGACAGCCTGCTGGCCTGGGCTGAATCCAACGAGCTGCTGCCGGAGAAGCTGGACAGCGCCGCCGGTTACAAGAACCAGACACCCGAGGGCCTGGACAACATCCTGAAAGGGGACGACCCGGCGCCTCAGCACCCGGCCTTTGACGCCATCGAAGCCTTGCTGGAATTCGGCCAGAACCAGCCCAGCGCCAAGTCCGACATCCTGCGCCACGCCAGCCACTGGATTGCCGAGCGGCTGGAAGCAGAAAAGCAGCAGCGCTCGGAAATGGGCTTTGATGACCTGCTCACCCGCCTGGACGACGCCCTGCATGGCCCCCGGGGCGACCAGCTGGCCGCCACCATCCGCCGCCAGTTTCCGGTAGCGCTGATTGACGAGTTTCAGGATACCGACCCGGTGCAGTACCGCATCTTCAACCGGATCTATAACGTAGAAGGCAACCAACCGGACACCTGCCTGCTGATGATCGGCGATCCGAAACAGGCCATCTACGGTTTCCGGGGCGCCGATATCCACACTTACCTGCAGGCCCGCCTGGGCGTGCAGGCACGCACTTACACCCTGGGCAAGAACTTCCGCTCCGCGGAAACCATGGTTAGCGCCGTCAACCGGGTGTTCGAGTACAGCGACCAGCACAGCCCGAAAGGCGCTTTCCTGTTCGGCAAGGGCGACAGCACGCCACTGCCGTTCCAGGGCGTGGATGCCAACGGCACCAAACGCCTGTGGGCGGTGCAGGGTGAAATCCAACCCAGCCTGATGTTCTGGACCCACGAATCCGATGAAACCGACAAGGATGGCAACCTCAAAGGCCTGGCCAAAGGCACCGCCACCGCCGATGTCGCCGAAACCTGCGCCAGCGAGATTACCCGGCTGCTGACCCTGGGCCAGGCCGGGCAGGCAGGCTTTGTCCTGCCGGATAACCCGACTGACCTAGAGCCGGTGGAGCCCAAAGACATCGCCGTGCTGGTGAACAATCGCAACGAAGCGGCTGCGGTCCGGGACGCCCTTGGCCGCCGGCGCATCAAAAGCGTGTACCTGTCGGACCGGGATTCGGTGCTGACTTCCCGGGAAGCCAAAGAAGTGTTGTGCTGGCTGCGCGCCTTCGCCGAACCCCGGCAACTGGCCTTCATCCGCGCCGCGCTGGCGACGCCGACCCTGGGCCAGAGCTGGCAAGCGCTGGATCGGCTGCTGACCGACGAGCTGGTGCTGGAACGTGAAATCGAGCGCTTTCAGGGTTACCAGCAGCAATGGCAGAGCCAGGGCGTGCTGCCCATGCTGCGCAGCTTTTTGATGGACTTCGAAGTGCCGGGCCGCCTGCTGCAGCGCCCGGATGGTGAGCGAAGACTGACCGACATCCTGCACATTGCCGAACTGCTGCAGCAGGACAGCCTGCAACTGGACGGCGAACACGCGCTGGTACACCACTTCACCCAGATCCTGCGGGCAGCAGACGAAGAGGACGAACACCGCACCCTGCGCCTGGAAAGCGACGCCGGGCTGGTGAAGGTGATCACCGTGCACAAATCCAAGGGCCTGGAATACCCGCTGGTGTTCCTGCCCTTCGGCACCGCTTTCCGGGCAGAAAGCCAGAAGCAGGCGTATGTTCGCTACCACGACGACACCGGCAAGCTGGTGACCGTGTTCGATCCGACTCCGGAAGACATTGAAAGGGCCGACCAGGAACGCCTGGGCGAAGACATCCGTAAACTCTATGTGGCCCTGACGCGGGCCCGGTTTGCCACCTGGGTGGGCGCGGCGGCTGTGGATAACTGGTATCAGAGCGGCCTGGGCTATGCGATTGCCGGAACACCGGAGCAGTCCATCAGCCAGGCTCTGGCCTCACTGGCCCAGGGCCGCCCGGAAATCCGGATTTCCCCGCTGCCGGAAGCCGGAAACACAATATTCACCGAAATGGCCCCGGACGCCATGGGCCCGGCGCTGATCTCCACGCGGGAAGCGAAGGAAGACTGGTGGATCGCCAGCTACTCCACCATCGAATACACCGGCATGACCGGCACCGGTATTACCTTCACCGGCGAGGTGGAAGACGCCCAGACCCAGAACCTGCTGGAAGAAAGCGCCCAGAATGACACCGGGGAGGCCCCCGCCGTACCCGCCGTACGCAACCACCATCATTTCCCCAAAGGCGCGGGACCCGGCACCTTCCTGCACGAATTGCTGGAATGGTGCACCGCCCAGGGCTTCCAACGGGTTGTGGATAACCCGGAGCTGTTGCACGAGCAGCTGGCCCGCCGCTGCTCCACCCGGGGCTGGGGCGACTGGATCGAGCCCCTGCAACAGTGGCTGTTGGGGCTGATCCGCAAACCACTGCGACTGGATCGCAATGGCCAGGATGCCGCCAGCCTGGCGCAGTTGGCCAATCTGCGCCCAGAGCTGGAGTTCTGGTTTGAAAGCCGTAACGTCAGCATCCATACACTGGACAAACTGGTCACCCGTTACACCCTGAACGGCGCGGACCGGCCCCGGGCCGAGGCCAACCGCTTCAATGGCATGCTCAAGGGCTTTATCGACCTGGTGTTTGAACACAAGGGGCAGTATTACGTGCTGGACTACAAATCCAATGCTCTGGGCGAGGACGACGACGCCTACACCGACCAGGCCATGGGCCAGGCGATTCTGGACAAACGCTACGACCTGCAATACATCCTCTACCTGCTGGCCCTGCACCGGTTGCTGAAGGCCCGTTTACCGGGATACGACTACGACCAGCACATTGGCGGCGCGGTGTACCTGTTCCTGCGAGGGGTGAACTCCGCCAGCGGCGGCGCCTTTACCGACAAGCCCCCCAGGGTGCTGATCGAACAACTGGACGCCCTGTTCGATGGCGAGCCGGTGTCCGGGGAGGTGGCTGCATGAGCCGTACCCGCCATACCGAAAACCAGTTTGCCCTGGACCTGGGTGACGACACGCCAGTGAACCGGGCGGCCACAGAATCACCGGAGGCTGTGGATAACTCCCAGCTGCTGGCCCATCCTGACGACACCGAGGCGCTGTTAGGGCAATGGCAACAGGCCGGCTGGATTCGCCCGCTGGATACCGGCTTTGCCCGGCTGATCAGGGAACTCAGCGAAGAGCAGGGCGAACGCCCGCAACCACTGGTGCTGCTGTTGGCGGCACTGACCTCGCACCAGGTGGGCCGGGGGCACGTATGCATCGATCTGGCCACGCTACTCGACGATGCCGGCCAGACCCTGGCGCTGCCGCCGGAAGAACCGGCCAATACCGGCCTGTCTGAGAGCGAGGTGGCCAACCTGCAAGGGCGTTATCCACAGGAACTGCTGTCACGGGTACAGCTAACCGATTGCCTCGCAGCCCTGCAGGGTTCTCTGGCCGTGAGCGATGGCTCCGTGCCGGCACCGCTGGTACTGAACGGCACCCGACTGTACCTGCGCCGGTTCTGGCGTTACGAACAACGCATTGCCGAGGGCATTCAGCAACGACTGGCCTTGCCATCGCCGCTGGCCGACCCGCAATCGGTGGCCTCGCAAACCTTATCCACAGCGCTCAGCAAACTGTTCCGGTCCACAGAGCCGGTGGATTATCAGAAACTGGCCTGCGCCCTGGCCGCCCGTAACCGCTTTGCCGTGATCACCGGTGGCCCGGGTACCGGCAAGACCACCACCGTGGTGAATCTTCTGGCAGCCCTGCAGGCCGTGGCCGGGGAAAGCCCGGAGCGGGCAGGGCGCAAGTACCGTATCCGCCTGGCCGCACCCACCGGCAAGGCCGCCGCCCGGCTGAACGAATCCATTGGCGGTGCGGTCAGCAAGCTGCCACTGGCCGACCTGCCCGGCTCCGTGCAACTGGAGGACATTCCCACCAAGGTCACCACCCTGCACCGGCTACTCGGTAGCCGGCCAGACACCCGCCAGTTCCGACATCACCGAGACAATCCGTTGCTGGTGGATATCCTGGTCATCGATGAGGCCTCCATGGTGGATGTCGACCTGATGGCCTCGGTATTCGATGCCCTGCCCGCCAGCGCTCAGCTGATCCTGCTGGGCGACAAGGACCAGCTGGCCTCAGTGGACGCCGGTGCGGTGCTGGGGGAACTTTGCCAACGGGCCCTGGACGCCCACTACACGCCGGATACTGCCCGTTGGCTGGCCGCCATCACCGGCGCGCAGGTACCGGATAGCCTTGTGGATAACTCCGGCCAGCCACTCGACCAGGCGGTGGCGATGTTGCGCAAGAGCTACCGCTTCGGGCAGGACAGTGGTATCCGTCAACTGGCAGAAGCCGTAAACACCAGCGAGCTCACCAGCCAGGTACTGGGTCAGATCCGGGACGCCGGGTTTGATGATGTAATCTGGCTGAACGGCCAAACACCAAAACCCGATTCGGATCAAACACTTGAGCTGATCTGCTACCACGCCATCACCGGCTCACCGGAGGCTTTCCGCAACGCCGGCCAGGGCCGGGTGGTGAATGGCGAGGCGCTGCCAACACCGGTGGGCTATCGCCATTATCTGGAAGTTATCCACAGCTGTGATTTGACCGCCGACAGTCCCCGGGAAGCCTGGGATGCCCACGCCGCTGAGGTGCTGGAAGCCTTCAACGATTTCCAGGTGCTGTGTGCGTTACGCAAAGGCCCCTGGGGCGTGGAGGGCTTGAACCAGCGTATCGCCCAGAAGCTGCTGGCTGAAAAACTGATCGACAAAACCGACGGCTGGTACGCCGGCCGGCCGGTGCTGGTCACCGGCAACGACTACAACCTCGGCCTGATGAACGGGGATATCGGCCTCACCTTCAGTGTACCCTGGGATAAGACCGAAACCGGCGAGCCAAAAGCGACCCTTCGGGTAGCCTTCCCGAGCGGTGACAGCACCAGCGGCATTCGCTGGATTTCCCCCAGCCGTTTGCAACAGCTGGAAACGGTATACGCCATGACGGTGCATAAGTCCCAGGGTTCCGAATTCAACCACACCTGTCTGGTGCTGCCGGATCGCCTCAGCCCGGTACTGACCAAGGAACTGGTGTACACGGGCATCACCCGGGCCAAGAACTGGTTCAGCCTGATTACCGGCGATGCGCAGGTGTTCAAAGACAGCGTAAGCCAACAGGTGGTGCGGGCTTCAGGACTGGCGCTTCGGCTCGGGGAGCAATAGCCCCGGGCATCAGTTATCCTCACTCCGATGTTGCTGTTCCCAAAGACGGGCGTAATGACCATCGCGGGCCAGCAACTCGTGATGACTGCCACTTTCGACAATCCGGCCCCCGTCCATCACCAGAATGCTATTGGCATCGCGAACTGTGGATAACCTGTGGGCAATCACCAGGGTAGTACGCTGGTGGCTGACCTCTTTCAGGGCACCGAGGATGGCCTGTTCGGACAAGGAGTCCAGGGAGGAGGTTGCCTCGTCCAGAATCAGTATTGGCGGGTTCTTCAGGATAACCCGGGCAATGGCCACCCGCTGTTTTTCGCCGCCAGACAACTTAAGGCCGCGCTCGCCGACTTTCGTTTCGTAGCCTTCTGGAAGGCTGTGGATAAAATCTTCCAGGTGGGCCATGCGCGCGGCCCGGTAGACTTCTTCCTCGGTCGCTTCGGGGCGGCCATACGCCAGGTTACGGTAAAGGGTATCGTTGAACAGTACGGTGTCCTGCGGTACCACCCCGATGGCAGAACGCAGACTGTCTTGGGTGACCGATCGAATATCCTGGCCATCAATCCGGATAGCGCCGTTATCGACCTCGTAGAAGCGGAACAGCAGCCGGGCGAGGGTAGACTTGCCGGCACCGCTGGCGCCCACCACCGCCACGGTATGGCCGGCAGGGATAGTGAAGCTAACGTCTTGCAGGATCAACCGGTCCGGGCGGTAGGCAAAGTGGATATGTTCGAAGCGTACCTCTCCGTTATCCACAACCAGGGGCCTGGCATCCGGCGCGTCCTGGATTGCCGGTTGGTCACCCAGTAGTTTGAACAGACGCTCCACATTCACCAGGGCCTGGCGGATTTCCCGGTAGACAAAGCCCAGGGCATTCAGGGGAATGAACAGCTGGATCAGGTAGGCGTTGATCATGGTGAAATCACCCAGGGTGATTTCGCCGCTGGCCACTTCGCCCACCGCCATGGCCATAATGACGATCAGCGCTATGCCGATGATCAATGCCTGGCCAGCGTTCAGGGTGGCCAGCGACAGGCGGTTCTTCAACCGAGCCTTTTCCCACTCATCCAGGTCCTGATCGTACAGTTCGGCCTCGTAGCGTTCGTTGTTGAAGTATTTCACCGTCTCATAGTTCAGCAGGCTGTCGATGGCCCGGGAGTTGGACTGGTTGTCCCGGGCATTGGCTTCCCGCACGAACCTGGTTCGCCACTCGGTGATCCTGATAGAGAACACCACATACACAACCACCGCCACCAGAATGGCGACGACATACCCGACGTTGAACACCACCAGCAGGATGCCCGCCACCAGCAGGATTTCCAGGATGGTAGGCACGATGTTGAACAGGGTGAAGCGCAGCAAAAAGCTGATGCCGTTGGTGCCGCGTTCAATATCCCGGGCCAGGCCACCGGTTTTACGGTCCAGGTGAAAGCCCAGCTCGCGCTGATGCAGGTGTTCAAACACCCGCAATGACACCCGCCGCATGGCCCGTTCCGCCACCCGGGCAAACACGGCATCCCGCAGTTCGCTGAACAGGGTGGCGCCAAAGCGCAGGCTACCGTAGGCCACCACCAGCACGACCGGAATCCACAGCAGCATGTCGGCACCGCGGTTCTGGTCCAGGTAGTCGACAATGTATTTCAGTGCCACCGGGGTGGCGACGGTGGCCAGCTTTGCCAAGACCAGCATCGCCATAGCCAACGCGACCCGCCCCCTGAATTCCAGAAGATACGGCCACAGCCCGGAAATAATCGACCAGTCTGGCTTATGATCGGCGGGGTAGTCGTTGTCGGCGTAGGCTCTCAATGCAATATCCTTGAACTTTTGGAGATGTCGAGCGCCCGAGATGGGGAGCCTTTCCGGGACACGCTGTAAATACATCCCTGTACGCTCGACAAAAGCCATCCCTGGCTTTTGACGGTCCCGGAAAGGCTCCCCATCCCGTGCACTCTTGCTAACAGCTATGATACGTCTTCATCTGAGGACAAATCGTAAAAGAAACGGCTTAATTAAACTTTGATCGATCAGGAGAGTGACCATCAGCCCCAACCATCGTAAAGCTCTAAGACTTGTCATCGAGTTTATCAGTCCCTATCGACGCGCGGTTGTAGGGGCACTGGTGGCACTGGTTATTACTGCCGGCATCACTCTTGGTCTGGGCCAGGGCCTGCGCATTCTGGTCGATCAGGGCCTGGCCACGCAGTCTCCGGAAAACCTCGCCAAAGCCATCGGCCTGTTTTTCGTGCTGGTACTCGGCCTGGCCTTTGGTTCGTTTGCCCGATTCTACCTGGTGTCCTGGATTGGCGAACGGGTGGTGGCAGATATTCGAAAACGGGTATTCAATCACCTGATCGATCTCACGCCCAGCTTCTTTGAACAGAACCGGGCCCTGGAGATTCAGTCCCGGTTTACGGCTGACACCACCGTACTGCAATCGGTGATTGGCTCCACCGTCTCCATCGCCCTGCGCAACACGCTGATGCTTATCGGCGGGCTCATTCTTCTGTTTGTCACCAACGCCAAGCTGGCCAGCATCATCCTGCTGGGATTTCCGCTGGTGATTGCGCCGATCCTGTTTTACGGCCGCCGGGTGCGGGCGCTGTCCCGACTGAGTCAGGACCGGGTGGCGGATGTTGGCAGTTATGTCGGGGAGAATCTCAGCCAGATCAAAACCGTACAGGCCTTCAATCATCAGCCTCACGACCGCCGCTATTTCGCCGAGGTTTCTGAAAAAGCCTTCGATATTGCCCGGCAACGGATTCGGCAGCGCGCCTGGCTGACCACATTGGCGATTTCCCTGGTGATGGGCGCCGTCGGTATTGTCATCTGGATTGGCGGGCTGGATGTGATTCATGGCCGAATCTCACCGGGTGAGCTGGCAGCCTTTGTGTTCTACAGCCTGCTGGTGGGGGTCGCGGCTGGAGCCATCAGTGAGGTGATTGGCGAATTGCAGCGCGCCGCCGGTTCCGCAGCTCGCCTGTTTGAGCTGCTGCAGACCGAGCCGGAGCGGCGTCCCGAGACAGGAACGGACCGGCTTCCGGGCACAGTGACCGGTGCAATTACTCTGGATAACCTGAGCTTCAGCTACAGCGGGCGCACGGAACGGCCAGCGCTTGCCAGGGTCTCTCTGGAAATCCAGCCGGGTGAAACCCTTGCCCTGGTCGGACCGTCCGGTGCCGGTAAATCCACGTTGTTTGATCTGCTACTGGGTTTCTATCCGCTACAGGACGGTTCTATCCGGTTGGAGGGCATAGACACCGCCAAGGTTCCACTGGCTGACCTGCGACGGTGTTTCGCTCTGGTGCCGCAGAATCCCGCCCTGTTTCATGGCACTGTCGCCGATAATCTGCGCTACGCCCGGCCCGAGGCCAATCAGGCTGAGATCGAGCAGGCCGCCCGTATTGCCCACGCCCACGAATTTATTCAGGCCCTGCCACAGGGTTACGACACGCCCCTGGGTGATGCCGGCCAGGGCCTTTCCGGTGGCCAGAAACAACGACTGGCGATTGCCCGTGCGCTGTTGGCCGACGCTCCGATTCTGCTGCTTGATGAAGCCACCAGCGCCCTGGATGCGGAAAGCGAGCACCTGATTCAGCGGGCCATGCCGGCGCTCACGGAGGGCCGGACTACCCTGGTGATTGCTCACCGGCTGGCAACGGTGCGGGATGCCGACAGGATCGCGGTATTTGACGAAGGCCGACTGCTGGCAGTGGGCAGTCACGACCAGTTGATCCGCGATAACCCGCTGTACCGGCGCCTGGCCAGCCTGCAATTCCGGGACACCGGGAGCCAGACAGAACACTGAGTGCCCCGTTGGTCGGTTTGTGTGTTGGGTGCGTACTCCCTACACTGGTACTAGAAATTCCTAATCCTGACACAGGGAGACACGCAAAGTGAGCAACAAAGAATTGCAGGCACTCAAAGAGCGATACGTCGCCGCGGGCGCAGCAAGCCCCAATGATCAATTTGCAGATCACGCCCTGAACGCAGAGGTCTGGGACGCAGATGGCAAACGCATGATCGATTTCGCCGGCGGTATCGGCGTATTGAACATCGGCCATCGACATCCCAAGGTGGTTGAGGCCGTCAAGGCGCAGCTCGACAAACTGATGCACACCTGCCAGACGGTGATGCCCTACGAGGGCTACGTGAAGCTGGCCCAGAAACTGAGCGAAGTGGTGCCGGTAAAAGGCCACGGCAAGGTCATGCTGGCCAACTCCGGCGCCGAGGCATTGGAAAACGCGGTCAAGATTGCCCGCGCAGCCACCGGCAAAAACAACGTTATCTGTTTTGACGGCGGCTACCACGGCCGCACCTTCTTCACCATGGCCATGAACGGCAAGGCCGCCCCTTACCAGACCTCCTTCGGCCCCATGCCCGGCCTGGTGTACCGCGCGCCTTACCCGGTGCCTTACCATGGCATTTCCGAAGAAGAGGCTCTGCGGGGCCTGGCGATGACCATGAAAGCCGATTCCCCGGCCCACGAAACCGCCGCCATCGTACTGGAGCCGGTTCTGGGTGAGGGCGGTTTCTACCCGGCACCGACAAGTTTCCTGAAAGCCATCCGCAAGATCTGCGATGACAACGACATCATGATGATCGTGGATGAAGTGCAAAGTGGCTTTGGCCGCACCGGCAAGCTGTTCGCCATCGAGCACAGTGGTGTTGAGCCGGACATCATGACCATGGCCAAGTCCATGGCCGATGGCATGCCTATCTCTGCCATTGTCGGCACCGACAAGGTGATGGACTCCTCCGGCCCGAACTCCCTGGGCGGCACCTACACCGGCAGCCCCACTGCCTGTGCCGCAGCTCTGGCGGTGTTTGATGTGATCAAAGAAGAAGACATCCTTGGCAAGAGCCAGCGCCTGGGCGAGAAACTCAGAGCCCGGTTCGACCAATGGCAGGAGCAGTTCACCCATGTGGACAACGCTCGCAATCTGGGCCCCATGGCGGCCTTTGAGCTGGTGGAAAGCAAGGATAGTCACAAGCCCATGCCAGAACTGGCCGGGGCCATTACCAAGAAGGCAAAGGAGAAAGGACTGATCCTGCTGAGTTGCGGTATGCACGGCAACACACTGCGGTTCCTGATGCCGGTGACCATCGAAGACGAAGTGCTGGAAGAAGGGCTGAATATTGTTGAGGAATGCCTGAAGGAAGTGGGCGCCTGAACCAGGCGGTTACGTCTGACTTCCTATTCGTCGTATACTGCCGGAAGCTCTTTCCGGCAGTTTCCCCCCTCGGGTTCTGCCGTTGATTCACCGATCAGGCGGTAACCATGACGTCCCAGAGTAATTCTCCCACTCCCGACCACCAACCCAGACCCTGGATCGATCTGCTGGTCAGTATCATCATTCCCTCGGTGATTCTGATGAAGTTCAGTGGTGACGAACACCTGGGCAGCGTCAATGCACTGATCATCGGCCTGGCGTTTCCCCTCGGCTGGGGCCTGTTCGAGCTGGTGCGCTACCACAAGAAAAACTTCATCGCCTTGCTGGGCCTGATCAGTGTCGGCCTCACCGGCGGCATTGGTTTGCTGGAACTGGATGCCGGCTGGCTCGCCATCAAGGAAGCGGCCGTGCCCGCCGTCATTGGTCTGGCGGTACTGGTGTCTACGCGCACCAGGTACCCCCTGGTCCGTACTCTGCTTTATAACCCGAATGTGCTGGACGTGGACAAGATTCAGGCCTCACTGGAAGAAAAGAACTGCGTGGAGGAGTTTGAAGGGCGGCTACTTAAGGCCAGCTATTTCTTTGCCGGCACCTTCCTGTTCTCGTCCATCATGAATTATGTGCTGGCGAAATGGATTGTGGTGAGCCCTTCGGGCACCCAGGCCTTCAATGAGGAACTGGGCCGCATGACCCTGGTGAGCTATCCGATGATTGCCATCCCCTCCATGGTGATGATGATGCTGATCTTCTATTACCTCTGGCGCACCATCCGACGCCTGACGGGGTATACCCTGGAAGAGGTGATGGCGCCACATCTGATTGAAAAGGAAAAAGAAAAGGAACGGAAGAGGGCAGAGTCAGGGTCCTCGAAATAGGTTATTACAACACCGGTTTCCGGGTTCCCCGGACACCCATAAAAAACGGTGGCATCCTCAAGGAGCCACCGTTTTTTATTGCCAACAAGGTTGGTCTGATCAGATATCCAGGTTGGTCACTTCCAGCGCGTTGCTCTGGATGAAGTCCCGCCGTGGCTCCACATCATCCCCCATCAGTGTGGTGAAGATCTGGTCCGCGGCAATCGCATCCTCAATGGTGACCTTCATCATCCGGCGGGTTTCCGGATCCATGGTGGTTTCCCACAACTGATCCGGGTTCATTTCACCCAGCCCCTTGTATCGCTGGATGTTCAGGCCACGCTGGGCTTCCTTCATCAGCCACTCCAGGGCGCCCTCGAAGGACAGCACAGACTGCTTGCGCTCGCCACGCTGGATGTAGGCGCCATCCTCAATCAGCCCCTCCAGGGTCTCGCCCAGACGGGCAATGGCCCCGTAGGACGAAGACTCGAAGAAGTCATGACTGAACACATGCTCATGGGGAATGCCATGCACAAAGATGGTGACTTTGGGCAGGTACAGGCCCCGTTCCTCATCGCGGGTAACGGAGAAGGTGTACTTGGTGCCCGTGCGGGTATCCAGATCCAGACCTTCACCCAGGCGCGCCACCCAACGGGCCACTTCAACCTCTTCCTTCAGGTGTTCCGGCTTGAGCGTACTGTTGTAGACCATCTGCTGCAGTACCTTGGCCGGATAGGCCCGGGACAGGCGATCGATCATCGCCATCACTGCCTGATAATCCTTCACCATGGTTTCCAGGGCGGAATCCTTGATGGCCGGTGCTTCCGGGTTCACATACAGCTGGGCGCCTTCCAGGGCCGTCTGGGTCAGATAGGCTTCCTTCGCCTTCTCGTCCTTCAGGTATTGCTCCTGTTTGCCACGCTTGACCTTGTACAGCGGCGGCATGGCAATGAACACATGGCCGCGCTCGATGATTTCCCGCATCTGGCGGAACAGGAAGGTCAGCAGCAGGGTACGGATGTGTGAACCGTCCACATCGGCATCGGTCATGATGATGATGGAGTGATAACGGAGTTTGTCCGGGTTGAACTCTTCGCGGCCGATGCCACAACCCAGTGCCGTGATCAGAGTGCCAACTTCCGCGGAAGACAGCATCTTGTCAAAACGGGCTTTCTCGACGTTCAGGATCTTACCTTTCAGGGGCAGGATGGCCTGGGTCTTACGATCACGGCCCTGCTTGGCACTGCCACCCGCAGAATCACCCTCCACAATGAACAGTTCGGAGAGGGCAGGGTCTTTTTCCTGGCAGTCTGCCAGCTTGCCGGGTAGGCCAGCGATATCCAGGGCACCCTTGCGGCGGGTCATATCCCGTGCCTTACGGGCTGCTTCCCTGGCACGGGCCGCTTCGATCATCTTGTTAACGATCTGCTTGGCTTCGTTGGGTTGCTCCTGCAGGTACTCCGCAAAGCTCTGATACAGTTCCTGCTCCAC
Source organism: Marinobacter sp. tcs-11 (assembly GCF_002049515.1). NCBI lineage: Bacteria > Pseudomonadati > Pseudomonadota > Gammaproteobacteria > Pseudomonadales > Marinobacteraceae > Marinobacter > Marinobacter sp. tcs-11. The sequence goes on from NZ_LLYU01000001.1 coordinate 389,044, forward strand.
CGCCGTCTTCACTTCCGAGGACACCAGCTTGTCCTTGGTCTGGGAGGAGAACTTGGGATCGGGCACTTTCACACTGATAATAGCGGTCAGGCCTTCCCGGGCATCATCACCGGAGGTCGCAACCTTGGCTTTCTTGCCCAGGCCTTCATGATCAATGTAGTTGTTCAGAGAGCGGGTCAGTGCTGCCCGGAAACCGGCCAGATGAGTACCACCATCACGCTGGGGAATATTGTTGGTGAAGCAGTAGATGTTTTCCTGGAAGGCATCGTTCCACTGCATAGCCACCTCCACCGCAATGCCGTCTTCCCGTTCACGGTTGAAATGGAAGACACGGTTGATGGCCGTCTTGTTGGTATTCAGGTGCTCAACAAAGGCCCGCAGACCACCTTCATATTCAAAAATCTCCTCCTTGCCTGAACGCTCATCCGTCAGGCGGATACGCACACCACTGTTCAGGAAAGCGAGTTCCCGCAGGCGCTTGGCCAGGATGTCGTAATGGAACTGGATATGAGTGAAGGTTTCCGGAGAGGGAATAAAGTGAACCTTGGTACCGGAGGCATCGGTTTCACCGACTTCGCCCAGGGGCGCATTAGGTACACCGTGGGTGTAGCTCTGCTCATAGACCTTGCCATCCCGGCGGATGGTGAGGGTCAGCGAGGAAGACAGGGCGTTGACCACAGACACACCCACACCGTGCAGACCGCCGGAGACCTTGTAGGAGTTGTCGTCGAACTTACCGCCGGCGTGCAACACAGTCATGATGACTTCGGCGGCCGAAACACCTTCCTCTTCATGCAGATCGACCGGGATACCGCGACCATTGTCTTTTACGGTAATGGATTCGTCCGGGTGGATGATGATGCCGATTTCAGAACAGTAACCAGCCAGAGCCTCATCGATGGAGTTATCCACCAACTCAAAGACCATGTGATGCAGGCCGGTGCCATCGTCGGTATCACCGATGTACATACCGGGCCGTTTACGCACCGCGTCGAGTCCTTTGAGGACTTTGATACTGGAGGAATTGTAGTTCGATTCACTCATTAAAAGAGACTCCTGGAGGTGAGCCCAGCCCTGGCGACAGACACGATCATTCGCGAACCCGCCCGGCTCAGCTATTCTTCCGTCAATTGTCCATGTTCCACGTGGAACATTCTGTATTCAGGTGTATCCCCATCGTGCCACAACGTGTCCGGTTCCGGATGCTCAATGGAGGTGATAAACACCTGACAACGCAGTTCCTGTAAGTTGCGAGCCAGCATAACGCGATGACGAACATCCAACTCGGCGTTGATATCGTCCAACAGAAACGTCACCTGTTTGCCAAGATCACTCAACACCTTGCCCTGAGCAATCTTCATCAGGATCACCAGTGTCTTTTGCTGCCCCCGCGAGAACGTTTCCGCCACCGGACGACCACCAAACTTCAGACGGATATCCGCCCGGTTCGGGCCGTACAAGGTGTGGCCCATCCGACGTTCCTGTTCGCGATGGTTGACCAATACTTCGGTCAACGCTGTGCTTCGATCCCAGCCCGGATAAAAGTCCATCTTCAGACCTTCCACCCAGGGCGCATCCAGCTCCGCCAACACCGATTCAAAAGCGATCTTGAAGCGATGGAAGACAGTTTCCCGGATGTTACTCAACGACTCCGCCAAGGCGCCGTACTGGGAATCCCAGACCCGCATCAACGATTCGTCCAGTCTACCATTTCTCAGCATTTGATTCCGCTGTGACGTGACCCTCTGAACCTGTTGCCACAGGGCAGAAAAGGAAGGTTCCACGTGGAACACTAACCAATCCAGAAACTGCCGACGCTTACCCGGGCCACCAGCAACAATGTCGAATACCCCGGGATCAATGACCGAGACCGGCAGATGCATCGCCAGAAACGAAAGACTGCGAACCGCCTCACCATCTACCCGCAACTGGGTTTCCTTGAGGCTGACATCCCGGGAAATACCAATCCTGTGCTCAACCTTCTCTGAAGACTCTTGCGCCAACAGACCTGAATCCAGTGCCCCGAAGACAGTCAGTTTCGATTGCCCATGAGCCACGACTGCCTGATGCCGGCTGACCCGAAACGACCGACCAAGACCCAGATAGCCAATCGCTTCCAGAACACTGGTTTTACCGCTGCCATTGGCACCATAAAGAAGATTGAAGGACGGTGAAAATTCTACAGGCGCAGATAACAGGTTTCGGAAATGCTGTGTCTGGAGTTTGACTAGCGCCATAGGTTAACGGAGTGCTCAGGCTGAGAATTCGGACGACCAAAACGAGAAAGGGCGATACCGTTTCCGATATCGCCCTAGTGTACTAGAAACCCCGGTAGACCGGTTAATGAAGCATGGTTAGCCGTTCGTCCATGAACACATCCATCTCTGGCGCCAGGATGTGAACATAGCGGTCGAAATACAAGAACTGCTTGAGCAGCAAGGCGAATTCACGGGGGAAATGCAAACCATGACTTTCGCCAACCTTTACCATGTCCATCAGGATATTATTCACGTCGTCCTCGGCCTGTTCCGCTTGATAGGGCACATCATCCGGAACCATACGATCCATCTGACGATACAGACGCTGAAGATCCGCAGACAGATCGTCCACCCGCACGGTGTGCCGGGTGACGCCAATCCGGATCATGGCGTCGGCCATACCATCAAAATTGCCCACCATAATCGCGGAAATGAAATCACTCACGGCCTGCCAGGTATCCGGTCTGATACGCCCGACAATGCCGAAATCGATAAAACCAACCCGACCATCCTCAAGCACCATCAGGTTACCGGCATGAACGTCTGCGTGAAAAAACTCGCATTGGGTCAGGCTGGCAAACCAGGTGTTCATGGCGGTTATCAATGTCCGCTCCGGATCACGGGAAAAGCCTCGAATACTCTCAAGATCCGTTAATGGGACCCCGCGGAAACGTTCCATGGTCAGAATCCGGCGAGTACTGCAATGCTCGTACACCCGCGGCACGGTCGCATCTTCATTGTGAGTATTCTGCAAAAACTCCCGGAAGACTTTCAGGTTGTTGGCCTCTTTGATGAAATCGCATTCTTCCATCATGGTTTTCTGGATTTCATCAACAATGCCGGACATGGAGGTCCAGGACAGTTTCGGGGCCAGCGTCTCGAGCATTCGGGCAGACAGGTAAAGAAAGTTGAGGTCCGTCAGCAGAATGTTTTCCACACCCGGCTTCTGAACCTTAATCACCACTTCTTCACCCGTTACCAGGCGAGCAGCATGAACCTGGGCAATGGATGCCGAAGCCAGTGCAACCGGATCAATTTCCGAATACACCTGATCAATAGGGCGACCAAGCTCGTCCCGGATGATCTTCTTGATTACGCTGAAGGGAAGGCTCGGGGTCTTGTCGAGGCAGAACTGGAACTCCTCCACATATTCCTTCGGGAAAAAGGTCGGCGAGCTGGCAATAAATTGTCCCAACTTGATGTAGGTTGCGCCCAGGCTTTCGAAGGTCTGCCTTAAAAGTCTCGGGGCAGGGGGCCGATCGCCCCGAACCCAGTTTACCCCGGTGCGGCCAAGCACAGACAGGGTCTGACCGATCCTGAACGCGCCTTTGATTCCATTCGTTACAGCACCCATAGAGCCCTCCAAACCTGATTACAGTCGCATCGGCATGACAACATACAGGCAGCGGTTGTCGTTCTGAGCCTCAATCAGCGCACTGCTGTTGGGATTCGACAACGTAATCTTCACCTGGTCATCATCCAGTGCATTCATGACATCTACCAGATAGCCTACATTAAACCCGATCTGCAGTGATTCGCCCTGATACTCCACCGGCAACGCATCTTCAGCCTGTTCCTGATCAGGGTTATTGGCGAACACCTGCAACTGGTTGGGAGAAAGGTTCAGGCGCACACCACGGATGTTCTCGTGCGACAGAATGCCCGCCCGCTGCAGGGTACTTTTCAGCGTTGAACGATCCGCCAGTACGGTTTTGTCACCGCCTCGCGGGATCACCCGGTTGTAATCCGGGAACTTGCCTTCAATCAACTTGGAGGTAAAGGTATAGCTGCCCACCGTCGCCCGCAGATGATTGTCACCGATGACCAGCGTAACCGGCGATTCTTCATCATCCAGAAGCCGGGCCAGTTCCAGTACACCTTTACGAGGCACAATAACCTGCCGCAACTCCGGACACCCGGTATCCAGATCGAACTGGGCCATGGCCAGACGATGACCATCGGTAGCCACAACCCGGGCATGATTAACATCCACTTCCAGCAACAACCCGTTCAGGTAATAACGCACATCCTGCTGGGCCATAGCGAACGCAGTGGCATCCAGCATGCGACCGAGCTCTTTCTGGGGTAATGCCAGGCGGAAGCTTTCCGGCTCATCTTCGACATTGGGAAAGTGCTCCGCTGGCAGCGTCGACAGGGTGAAGTGGGAATTGCCAGAACGCAGATGCAGACGATCGCCTTCCAGTGCCAGATCGATAGGCGCCTCATCCCCCAGTGCCCGACAGATATCCGCCAGTTTCCGCGCCGGAACAGTGATGCGACCAGGCTGATCCACATGGACTGGCGCTACCCGGGCCACCAGCTCCACTTCCATATTGGTACCGGTCAGTGTCAGCGTATTGTCTTCCGCTTCCAGCAGGACGTTGGACAACACCGGCATGGTCTGTTTCTTTTCCACAACGCCCGCGATGCTTTGCAGCGGGGTGATCAGTGATTCACGGCTGATGGTCAGTTTCATGGCACTCGGCTTCAGTTATCGGAAGTGAATGTATGTGTTGTTCGTACGGGCCACCTTCAATCAGGTGGTCAGCAATCTCATAAAATTCTGATAATCCTCACGGATACCGGGATCGGTTTCCTGCAATTCAACAATCTTTTTACAGGCATGCAGAACGGTGGTGTGGTCACGCCCACCGAACGCGTCGCCAATCTCCGGCAGGCTATGGCTGGTCAGTTCCTTGGCCAGGGACATAGCCACCTGGCGCGGCCGGGTGACTGTGCGAGTGCGGCGTTTGGACAGCAGATCCGCGACCTTGATCTTGTAGTACTCAGCCACCGTGCGCTGGATATTATCGATGCTCACCTGCTTTTCATGCAGGGCCAGAAGATCCTTGAGGCTCTCACGGATAAACGGCGGGGTAATCTCCGAGCCAGTGAAGTGAGCATTCGCTATCACCAGACGCAGCGCCCCCTCAAGCTCACGAACGTTTGAGCGGATCTTCTGTGCAATAAAGAACGCGGCCTCACTGCTGAGTTTCACATTGGCCTGTTCCGCCTTCTTCATCAGGATCGCCACCCGCGTTTCCAGTTCCGGAGGCTCAACCATCACCGTCAGGCCCCAGCCAAAGCGGGATTTCAGCCGCTCCTCCATATCAGAGATTTCTTTCGGGAAACGGTCACAGGTCACGATCACCTGCTGGCCACCTTCAAGCAGCGCATTAAAGGTGTGGAAAAACTCTTCCTGAGAGCGTTCCTTGCGGGCAAAAAACTGGATATCGTCAATCAGCAGCGCATCTACCGACCGGTAATAGCGTTTGAACTCATTGATGGCATTCAGCTGCAGTGCCTTGACCATGTCGGCCACAAACCGTTCCGAACGCAGATAGGCTACCTTCGCGCGCGGGTTGCGACGCACAATCTCATTGCCAATGGCGTGCATCAGGTGGGTTTTACCCAGGCCCACGCCGCCATAGAGGAACAGCGGGTTATAGGCACCACCGGGGTTTTCCGCCACCTGCATGGAGGCAGCCCTGGCCAGCTGGTTCGATTTACCCTCGACAAAGGTATCGAAGGTAAAGGTTTCGTTAAGAAAACTCTGGTGTTTGATATCACCTTCTACCTGCACCGGACGGCGCTCGGCCTGGGCCTTGGGTGCCGGCGCAGACATCGCTCTTGGTGCTGAATCCGCAACAGTAGCCGCAACACTTCTTTCTTCTTCCGTAACGGTCTGCTCGGTTTCTTCCGAGACCCGGACCGGCGGCGCCACTTCGGAGCGAACCACCGGATCTGTGGGCTTGGGCGCAGAGCCCACTTTCATCATGACTCGTGGCGCCTGACCACCATTTAGATCCTTCAATACTTCTTCTATACGGCGAAGGTATTTTTCGTTGACCCAGTCCATCACAAACCGGTTCGGGGCAAACAGCATGAGCTGCCCTTCCCGGTGATCAGACTGAAGGGGCCTCAACCAGGTATTGAACTGCTGTGCGGGAAACTCATCCCGGAGTACTTCAAGACATTGATGCCACATACTGTTCGGCACGACCGCCTGCTCCCGAAAACCTGACTGATAAGGCACCGTTAAACCAACGCCAACCGGTGCCTGAAGTGACCGGAGATTCTAACCTGCACGAGCCTTCAGTAAAAGGCCGGAAACCTTTGTCATAAACACCCTGTGGAAACTTTTCTTCATAGTTTTCAGATTGTTTCAGACATATCTACAGCCTTGTGTACAGAAAATGCCTGAAAAAAAGTTATTCACAGAAGCTTGTGCAAACCCGGGGTTCAGTCCTGTGGGAAAGATCTTGACGGATACTTGCATAACTCGGTTCACCATCTCCCATCCCACTTGTGCACAATCCGTGATGACGAAATCCACAGGGCTCACCGGTATCTGTCACAAGCTTTGTCATGGCGTTAATTTCATGATTACTCAAATGAATTTCCCCTTATCCACAGAAATCAAGGTGCCTAACAACAGTAATAAATATCTTTGAAAGAATTTAAAAAAAACCTTACAGATTCTATTACTCGCCATGTCGGTTCGTACCCATGCCAGAATCTTGCCTGACCAAACCATAACCATTGAACTTGCACCGATATTTGACTAGAATGCCGCTCCTGTTTTGGCTGTCTATTTTCCAGCCACTGATCAATGTCCATCGACGATTTGTGAGAACATCACCATGAAAAGAACATTCCAACCGAGCGTCCTGAAGCGCAAGCGCGTTCACGGTTTCCGTGCCCGTATGGCGACAGCCAATGGTCGCAAGGTACTGTCTCGTCGCCGTGCCAAGGGCCGTGCACGCCTGTCTGCGTAATCTGAAGCCTGCCTCATGAAGGCCTTGACGTTTCCGAAGTCTCACAGACTGTTGAAACCTTCGGATTACAGCAGGGTCTTCAATGACGTAACGCTGAAAGTTCCGCACAGGAATTTTCTGATCCTGGCCTCTGCCAATACATTGGGACACGCCAGGGTCGGATTGATCTTCTCCAAGAAGAATCTTCGGCTCGCCGTTCAGAGAAACCGGATCAAGCGTCAGGTCAGGGAAACCTTCCGGCTCCAACCCGATCTGCCAGGCCTTGATATCATTGTTCTCGGCCGCCAGGGTCTGGATCGGCTGGATAACGACACAGTCCGATCTTCGCTGAATGATCTGTGGCACCGGGTAAAGAAAAAATACCGTCAGTCCACGCCTGATCAATCCGTCGGCAATCCCAGAGGTACGGAGTAATGCGTCAACTCCTGCTCTTGCCCATCCGGTTCTACCAGTATGCCATCAGTCCGATGATGGCCAGCCATTGCCGTCATTACCCTACCTGTTCACAATACGCCGTCGAGGCCATCCAACATCACGGACCTCTTAAAGGCGGTTACCTGGCAACAGCCCGGCTACTCAGGTGTCATCCCTGGGCAGAAGGCGGTTATGATCCGGTACCGGGAACGGAACTGAATACGGCGCCTCGCTCCGGCCAGGCCTGCAATCCGACAGAAAGCACTCATTCCACTACTCAGACCAGACACTAAGTTTATGGATATTCAACGCATCGTTTTGTTTGCCGGCCTTGCCATTGTCAGTTACCTGATGGTACTTGCCTGGAACGAGGATTATCACCAGCCTCAAACAGAACAGGTTGCCGAGGCGCAATCTTCCTCAGACAGCAGTGCTACCAACAGCACTGATGACATGATCCTGCCTGAGGATAACAACGCAGGCGGCGAAGAGTTTGCAACACCGGAGACCGGCTCACTGGCGTCAACCTCCGCCAACAGCGATCAGGATCTGGCAGATCGTTTTATTACCGTGACCACGGATGTTTACGAGCTGAAGATCGACCGCGTAGGCGGTAATGTGGTTGACAGTTCCCTGTTGCAATACGACGAGTCTCTGGACAGCGAACAGCCACTGAAACTGCTGACCAATACCCGCACCCGCACCTATCTGCTGGAAAGCGGCCTGATCGGTCGCGATGGCCCGGATGGCAGCCAGGCCGGTGAAGCTCCGGTATTTCAGGCAGAAACCGGCAGTTACCAGCTGGCGGAAGGGGAAGATGAACTGACCATCGACCTGGTGTACACCACTGACAGCGGTGTAGCCATCACCAAACGCTATCATCTGGCCCGCAACAGCTATCAGATTGATGTCAGCTACCTGATCGACAACCGTTCAGAAAGCCCATGGCAAGGTAACTTCACCGGCAAGATCGTGCGTGATCAGGCGCCGGATCCGACCTCCCAGGCCAGCATGGGAATCCGGGCTTATCTGGGCATGGTGATCAGTACCCCGGAAGATCCGTATGAGAAGTACGATTTCGAGGATCTGTCAGAGAAGCGCGTCAATCAGTCGGTCACCAATGGCTGGCTGGCCTTCCTGCAGCATTACTTCCTGACCGCATGGGTACCCGAGCGGGACCAGAAAGCCCAGTTCCAGACCACCCGACGGGGCGATCTCCATGTTATGGGCTTTGTTTATCCTGCGACGACGGTAGCACCGGGTGAGACCGCAGAAGTGGGCGCCACTGCTTATGTCGGTCCCAAGATCATTGATCGGCTGGAAGCTCTGGCTCCGAACCTGGATCGCACCGTTGATTTCGGCTGGTTGTTCTTCATTTCCCTGCCGCTGTTCTACATTCTCGAATGGTTCTATGGCCTGGTCGGTAACTGGGGTGTCGCTATCATCCTGCTGACGGTGTTGGTAAAAGCGGTGTTCTTCCACCTCTCCGCCACCAGCTATCGCTCCATGGCGAAAATGCGCGCGGTCGCTCCGCAACTGACCCGGCTGAAAGAGCTCTATGGCGATGATCGCCAGCGCATGTCCCAGGAAATGATGGCGCTGTACAAGCGCGAGAAAATCAATCCGCTCGGGGGATGTCTGCCAATACTGGTGCAGATGCCGGTGTTCATCTCGCTTTACTGGGTACTGTTTGAAAGTGTCCAGTTGCGTCATGCGCCGTTCATGCTGTGGATTCAGGATCTGTCCCAGATGGACCCGTACTTCATCCTGCCGATCCTGATGGGCGCCAGCATGTTCATCCAGATGAGCCTGAACCCGACGCCCCCGGACCCCATGCAGGCCAAGATCATGAAGCTGATGCCGCTGATCTTCACCGTGTTCTTCCTGTGGTTCCCGGCTGGTCTGGTTCTGTACTGGCTGGTGAACAACATTCTTTCGATCTCCCAGCAGTGGTACATTACCCGCAAGATCGAAGCGGAAACGGCAGGCAAGAAGTACTGATTCAACAGTGCTTCTGACCTGACAAAGGCTCCCTTGTGGAGCCTTTGTCATTTCTATTTCAGGAAAACCAAGATGCAGCCAGCGACTGACACCATTGCCGCCATCGCCACTGCCCCGGGCCAGGCCGGGGTGGGGATTGTCCGGGTGTCCGGACCCAGGGCCATGGCCATTGCCCGCACCATGCTGGGCTTTGAGCCAAAACCCCGATACGCCCACTACGGCCCGTTCCGGGATCGTCAGGGAGAGCTGATTGATGAGGGCATCGGTCTGTACTTTCCCAACCCGCACTCCTTTACCGGCGAGGATGTGTTCGAGCTTCAGGGCCATGGCGGCACGGTGATTCTGGATATCCTGTTACGGGAAGTCTGCAGCCTGGGGGCCCGGCTGGCCCGGCCCGGTGAATTTTCCGAACGAGCGTTTCTCAATGACAAACTGGACCTGGCCCAGGCTGAGGCCATTGCTGATCTGATTGAAAGCAGTTCGGAACAGGCGGCCCGCTGTGCCGTGCGTTCCATGCAGGGGGTGTTCTCCAAACGTGTGGATAACCTGGTGGAGGCCATCACCCATCTGCGCATCTACGTGGAAGCGGCCATCGATTTTCCGGAGGAAGAGATCGATTTCCTGGCCGATGGCAAAGTTGCTTCTGACTTGCAGGGCCTGCTGGAGCAGGTGCAGCAGATTCTCGGTGAAGCCCAGCAAGGCACCATTCTGCGGGACGGCATGAAAGTGGTTATTGCCGGCCGGCCCAATGCCGGCAAATCCAGCCTGCTGAACGCCCTCGCGGGGCGGGAGGCTGCGATTGTCACCGCCATCGAGGGCACGACCCGGGATGTGTTGCGGGAACATATCCACATCGATGGTATGCCGCTGCACATTATTGATACCGCCGGCCTGCGGGACAGCCCGGACGAAGTGGAACAGATTGGTATTGCCCGGGCCTGGGAAGAAATCCGACAGGCTGATCGTATTTTGCTGATGGTGGATGCCACCACCACCGACAAAACCGAGCCCCATGAAATCTGGCCGGATTTTATTGATCAACTGCCCAGGAGTGCACCGGTGACAGTGATCCGGAACAAGGTGGATCTGTCTGGTGAACCGGTGGGTATCAGCGCCGAGTCGCATCAGACCGCTCCGGTGATTCGTCTGGCAGCAAAAGCTGCGGAGGGCCTGGAGGTTCTGCGTGAGCATCTGAAAGAATGCATCGGCTTTGCCAGCACCACCGAAGGTGGCTTCCTGGCCCGGCGCCGGCACCTGGATGCACTGGAACGTGCCCGGGATTCCCTGCTACAGGGCCAGACCCAGCTGGAAGGTTACGGGGCAGGCGAATTGCTGGCCGAAGATCTGCGGGCCGCTCAGGATGCCCTGGGGGAAATCACCGGGCATCTGACGCCGGATGAGCTTCTGGGTAAGATATTCAGCAGTTTCTGTATCGGGAAATAATTCAGGAAGAAGCCCTCAGCCCGCTCTGGCTCTCGGGTGTTCCCTTACGAAAACAAACAGTTTATCTGTAAAACAACGTTAAAAGCTCGGGTAAACTCCACCACTGTCTCATCGTGCCGCTGCCTGTGCAGCGGACCAAGTCATTCGTGGTAAAGGAGATAACCCGTGCGCAAGTTGGCCTCTTTGTTAGCTGCCACGCTGGTGTTTGCCGGCGTTTCTGTGCCCGCCCTGGGCTCAGACAAACTCTACATATACACTGAGAACTTTCCCCCGTACAACATGAGTTCCACCGGCCGTGCGTTTGAGCACAACGGCGATGGAATTGATGGTCTGTGTACCGAGATGGTAAAAGCGGTGCTGCAGGCGTCCGGGCTGGACCATGTGATCAAGCTTCGGAACTGGGATTACGGTTACAACCGGGCCCTGAACAAGAAGAACCACGGCATTTTCTGCACCACCTATACCGAAAGCCGGGCGCCCCAGTTCAAGTGGGTGGGGCCACTGGCCAACAACCTGTGGACCATCTTTGCCCCGGCCGGCACCAACCTGCAGATCGACGATCTGGAAGATACCCGGGGTTTGCTGTATGCCGGCTATCGCGGTGACGTCATGACCGAATACCTGCTGGAGCGCGGCTACAAGGTCTCGGAGATGGAAAGCGACGATCTGAACCCGAAGCGCCTGGAACTGGGGCAGGTTGACCTCTGGATTGCAGACCAGTTGGCCGGGCCTTATTTTGCGTCCCAGCAGGATGTGGAAGGCTTGGTTCCGGTGTATTCGTTCAACAAGACCGAACTGTACCTGGCCATGAACATGGAAACGCCGGACGAGGTGATCCAGAAACTGAATCAGGGCCTGGAAACCATCAAGAACAACGGCATCTATGAGGCTATTGAGACCAAGTACGGTCTCTGATCAAAGCGTCGCTCTGTTGCAGGAGGGGAAGCCGATCGCTTCCCCTTTTCGTTATTGGGCCATCGCTTAACCAGTGCGGCGCAGATCCGGTGAACGAACCGGGCGCAGGGCCTCGGTATGGCTGCGATTGCCCAGAAAGTCGGGCCGCGGTTTGTTGCCGCAGAATGGCTGTTCCAGACGGTTTTCCACACTGTTGTAGACGAAGAACAGATTGCTGCGGGGCCAGGGTGACATATTGGCATTGGAGGCATGCAACGTGTTGCACTCGAATATGATCAGAGAGCCCGCTGGCCCGGTAGGCGCCTGGATGCCGTACTGATCGGCCATCTTCTGCAGGTCCTGCTCGTTGGGGACCCCCAGCTCCTGCTTTTTCAGTGAGGACTGGTAGTTGTCCTCGGGCGTGCGGCCGACACAGGGCACAAACGTTTTGTGGGAGCCGGGAATCAGCATCAATGGGCCGTTGAATGGTGTGTTGTCGGTGAGGGCGATGGAAAAGCTGACGGCCCGCATGCGCGGCATACCGTCCTCGGCGTGCCAGGTCTCGAAATCCGAATGCCAGTCAAAGCCCTTGCCGTGGAAACCGGGTTTGAAATTGATGCGTGACTGGTGGATGTAGGCATCACTGCCCAGTAGCTGGTGCACCATATCCAGCAGGCGGGACTCCCGGGTCAGTCGGTCGAAGCGATCAGACAGTTCGTGGATCCCGAAAATAGAGCGGATTTCCTGCTTGCCCGGCTCAGTAATAGTGCCTTCGGAACGCAGGATGCTGTCGTCATTCTCATAGGCTCGCAGGTCGTCCCGGAAACGTTTGACCGTTTCCTGATCCAGAAAGTTGTTAAATACCAGAAAGCCGTCCCGTTCATACCGGGCCAGTTCAGTTTCGCTCAGCGGCCCATTGTGGCGGTCGGTTCCCTGGCTGTGGATAACCGGGTCCTTGCGCTCGAAACTCTCTGCCGGGCGCTCGAGGCGGGTGGGATAAAAGTCGTCAGTACGATTGTCCATTTTCGAACCTCCTTCTTTTATACGCGAGAATGGTGATGTCTCTAAAAGTCGTTAAACCTCAGTGCATTGTGAGAAAAGTGGTAAGGCAGGGGGAAAGTTGAGGTCGTATCAACGGGATTTCAACCCCGGTTTCCGGATGGTCATGAACAGGCAAAAATGTCCCGGGCAGCGCCCGGGACGGGAAAATACCGGAGGTTAACCGGTAAAGGCCATCTCTTCCGGCGCCACCTGCATGAGGTTGCGGGTCGGGCTCAGCATGCTGGTGGCGTGGGCCTGGGCCCGGGGCAGCAAGCGCTCATAATAGAACTCGGCGGTCGCCAGCTTGGTGCGGTAAAAGGCGTCAGATTCATCGCCGCCGTTTTCCAGTTTATCGCTGGCCACCGCCGCCTGGCGTAGCCACATATATGCCATGGTCACGTAGCCGCTGTACATCAGGAAGTCGTTGGCGGCGGCGCTGACCACGTCGCGATCCTTGCGTGCTGCCAGCATCACGCGCACGGTCAGCAGGTTCCATTGGGCGGTCAGTTTCAGCAGCTCCACCGCCATCGGCCGCAGTTGTTTGTTGGTCAGGTGCTTGCGGGCAAAATTGGCCACCTTGAGGGTGAATTCCCGCACTGCTCCGCCCTGGGTCATCAGTAAGACCTTGCGCCCGAGCAGGTCCAGGGCCTGGATGCCGGTTGTACCTTCGTACAGGGTGGCAATACGGGTATCCCGGACAATCTGCTCCATACCGTGTTCGCGGATGTAGCCATGACCGCCGAACACCTGCATGCCCAGATTGGTGGCCTCACAGCCCAGCTCGGTCAGGAATCCCTTCAGGATTGGCGTCAGGAAGCCGAGTTTGTCGTCATATTTCTCAACCTTGGCGGTATCGCCAGCGGTATGCGCTTCCACCATATGGTCCGCGATCTTGGCGGCGTAATAGAGCATGGAGCGGCCGCCTTCGGCGATGGCTTTCTGGGTCAGCAGCATACGCCGGACATCGGCATGGTGAATCAGGCTGTCGGCAACCTCATCCGGCTCTTTCTTGCCGGACAGCGCCCGCATGGAACGGCGCTCCCTGGCGTAATCCAGAGCCCACTGATAGGACAGCTCGGCGGGGCCAACCCCCTGAATTGCCGTACCGATGCGGGCTGTGTTCATAAAGGTGAACATGCACTCCAGGCCCTGATTCTCCGGGCCGATCAGATAGCCGGTGGCGCCATCGAAATTCATCACACAGGTGGCCGAAGCCTTGATGCCCATTTTCTTCTCCAGCGCGCCGCAACTGACGGCGTTGCGCTCACCGACACCACCCTGGGCATCGGGCAGGAACTTGGGCACGATAAACAGGCTGATGCCTTTGGTGCCTTTCGGGGCATCCGGCAGACGGGCCAGCACGATGTGAACGATGTTTTCGGTCAGATCGTGCTCGCCTGAGGAGATGAAGATCTTGGTGCCTGTGAGTTTGTAGCTGCCGTCGGCCTGGGGTTCGGCCCGGGTTTTGACCTGGCCCAGGTCGGTACCGCACTGGGGCTCGGTCAGGCACATGGTGCCGCCCCAGCGGCCTTCAGTCAGCGGCGCCAGATAAGTCTGTTGCTGCTGCTCATCGCCGTGCAGATAGATGGTGTTCATGGCCCCCAGGGACAGGCCCGGGTACATGGAAAAGGACCAGTTGGCGGTGCCCATCATTTCCTGCTTCAGCAGGCCCATGGAGGCTGGCAGGCCCTGGCCCCCGAATTCCTCCGGTGCCGACAGGCCCTGCCAGCCGCCCATCACATATTGCTCGTAGGCTTCTTTATAGCCCTTGGGGGTGATCACTTCACCGTTTTCCAGGTGGCACCCTTCTTCGTCGCCGGACTGATACAGCGGGCTCAGCACCTCTTCGCAGAAACGGCCGCATTCGCTCAGAATGGCGTCGACAATGTCGGGCGTGGCGTTCTCACCGGAGGCCAGTGTCTGGTAGTGCCGCGGGTAATCGAATACGTCATTGAGCAGGAATTTCATGTCCCTCAGGGGCGCTTTATACACAGGCATAGCCAGTCCTCACATGCATTGATCATCCGGAATTGGTTGGGCCAGAAAGGCCACTGTGTGTGCAGTTGTACGGTATTCCCGGCGGGCTGCCATTGACGGAAAGCGCTGGTGCTGATGTCAGAATGGACAATTGGCTGAAATGACGGTTGGGCCCGGGGACTGATCGGGCACGGTCATGGGACCGTAATGCTGTAAACGTTCTGTTGCTATCCGGTAGTCGCCAAGGAGTGTAAAAGTCATGCAAACGCAGCCTTTCCCCGGTCTTTTCCGTAGTCTTCGAAGCGGTGGTCTTATACTGTTAACGACCCTGATGCTGGCAGGGTGTGCCGGGCCGAATCTGGAGGATTATCAGGGCCAGGCACCGGAGCTGGTGCCCTCGGAGTTTTTCCGGGGCGAACTTTCGGCCCGGGGTGTGGTCAAGGACTACGCCGGCCAGGTTATCCGTACCTTCGACGCAGACATTGTGGCCAGTTGGGATGAAAACGGTGTCGGTACGCTGGATGAGGTGTTCCGTTTCAACGACGGCGAGGTCCAGACCCGGATCTGGACGCTGACACCGGACAACGGCAGCTATCACGCCAGCGCCGGCGACGTGGTGGAAGCCGGCACCATGCGCTGGCAGGGCAACGCCATACACATGAATTATGTCCTGCGGGTGGCATACGGCGATGGCACGATCGATGTCCGGATGGACGACTGGATGTACCTGGTTACTCCCGACACCCTGATCAACCAGACCACCATGAGCAAGTGGGGTGTCGATGTGGGTGAAGTGGTGTTGGTGATTCAGAAACATGAAAGCGGGGCTGTCCCGCAGAACTGAACTCGGAAAGGTTTGCGATACCCATGTGGAAGCAATGGCTGATTGCGGTGGTACTGGTTGCAGCGGGTGCCGGAAGTGCGGTGTTCTTTCTGGCGATGGATTCCTCGTCCACAGAACAGGCCGGTGAGGAGCCGAGGGCCAGCAAAGTCAGTGCAGTGGCGCCCAGATTGCAGCAGGTCAGGGATGAGATTCGTTCGGTGGCCAACCTCAAGGCACTGAATGCCGTGGAACTGACCACCGAAGTCACCGGTCGGGTGGTGCAGATCAACCTCGAACCCGGACAGAAAGTATCTCAGGGCGATGTCCTGTTACGTCTCGACGATCGTCAGGCCCGTGCTGATCTCCAGGTGATTGAAGCCCAGCTGGCCGATGCCAGGCGGCAACTGGAGCGGGCCCAGCGTTTGCGCTCCAACAATAGCGTGTCCCAGTCCCAGGTGGATGAACTGGTCACCGCCGTGAGTGTGGCTGAAGCCCAGCGACAGGCTGCCCGGGTGCGGCTGGAAAACCATCGCATTGAAGCGCCGTTCTCCGGTGTGGTGGGCCTGAGCGACATCAGCGTGGGGGCATATCTGCAAGCGGGCACCACCATTACCACGCTGGACACCACCGATCGAATGGAAATGGGTTTTGCGGTTCCGGAACGTTTTGTCGGCCAGGTTCGGGTAGGCCAATCGGTGATTGCCTCCTCGCCGGCATTCCCAGACGAGGTCTTCCGGGGAGAGCTGGTGGAACTCGCCACCCGCATCAGCGAATTGAGCCGAACCCTGTCGGTGCGAGCCATTATCGATAATCCGGACGGTCGTCTGCGGCCGGGCCAGTTCATGTCGGCGTCACTGACCCTGCAGGAACGGGAAGGGCTGGTGATTCCGGAGCAGGCAGTGATGATTCGTGGCGACGACAAGTATGTGTTTGTTGCCGAAGACGGCGTGGCACGCCGGGTATCGGTGGCGACCGGTTCGCGCATGCCCGGTCTGGTGGAAATTACCTCTGGCCTGACCCTGGACGATGCCGTGGTAGTAACCGGGCAGGATCGCCTGAGTACCGGCGACCGCATTGAAGTACAGAGTAACGACCAGGCGATTCCGGAAAACCGGTTTGCCCGGACCGTGGAGTCCTGATCCATGGTGCTGTCCGATGTCTCCATCAAACGCCCGGTGTTTGCCACCGTTCTGAGCCTGCTGATTGTCGTATTCGGCGTGGCCGCCTTGCTGGGCTTGCCGGTTCGGGAATATCCGGATATTGATCCGCCGGTGGTTTCGGTGTCCACCGATTACACCGGCGCTGCGGCGGAAGTGGTCGACACCCAGATTACCCAGGTGATTGAAGGGGCCATCAGTGGCATTGAAGGCATTCGCTCCATCGAATCCTCAACCGAACAGGGTGAATCCCGAACCTCCATAGAATTTGATACCTCCCGGGATGTAGACATTGCCGCCAACGACGTACGCGATGCGGTGTCCCGGGTTCTGAACCAGTTGCCGGATGAGGCCGATCCCCCGGTGGTTCAAAAAGCCGATTCCGATGCCCGGCCGATGATGTGGATAACTCTGATCAGTGACGTCTGGGACAGTGCCGAACTCAGTGACTTCGCCGATCGGGTTCTGGCCGACCGGTTATCGGTTCTGGACGGTGTTGCCGATGTCCGGATTGGCGGTGAACGCCGTTACGCCATCCGGGTCTGGCTCGACCGCACCCGCCTGGCGGCCCGCAACATAACCGTTGCTGAGGTGGAGCAGGCACTGCGGCAGAACAACGTGGAGTTACCGGCCGGTTCAGTGGACTCCTCCACCCGCAACTTTACCGTGCGCGCGGAAGGGCGGTTGTCCAATGTGGAAGATTTCCGCAATCTGGTGATCCGCCGGGATGGCAATGACCTGTTGCGCCTGGGCGAGGTTGCCAATGTTCAGGTCGGGGTGGAATCGGATGTTGGTCGTTTGCGGGCCAATGGCGAAACCGCTATCGGGATGGGGGTAATCCGCCAGTCCAAGGCCAACACGGTAGCGGTGTCGGATGCGGTGAAGGCGGAGCTGGTGAAGATTCGCGAGACCTTGCCGCCGGAAGTGCGTATTGCCGAGAGCTATGACGAATCGGTGTTTATCCGGGCTTCGATCAAAGAGGTTCTGACCACGCTGGCGATTGCGGTATCGCTGGTGATACTGGTTATTTTCCTGTTCCTGCGCTCCTGGCGCGCAACCCTGATTCCGGCGGTCACCATTCCGGTGGCAGTGATCGGTGCGTTTATCGGCCTGGGTTTCCTGGGCTTTTCCATCAACGTGCTGACCCTGCTGGCCATCATTCTGGCCATCGGCCTGGTGGTGGACGATGCCATTGTCATGCTGGAGAACATCCAGCGTCGCATTGATGAAGGCGAACCACCGTTGCTGGCGGCCTACCGGGGCGCCAAGCAGGTGGCTTTCGCGGTGATCGCCACCACGCTGACACTGGTGGCGGTGTTTGTGCCCATCTCGTTCATGGGCGGCAACGTGGGTCGGTTGTTTGCGGAATTCGGCTTCACTCTCGCGGCTGCCGTGGTGGTCTCCAGCCTGGTCGCTCTGACCCTGGCGCCGATGCTCTGTTCCAAGTGGCTCCGGCACAGTCCCGAAAGTGCCGAGGGGCATCGGCTCTGGGCCTTCAGTGAGCGCATCCTGAACGGCCTCACCCACGGCTATCAGAGAATGCTGCGGTTTTCCCTGAACCAGCCCGGGCTGTTGCTCGGGCTCGGTATCGTCGGGCTGATTGTGGCGGTGGTGATTTTTCCCCGTTTGCCCCAGGAACTGGCCCCAACCGAAGACCGCGGCGTAATCATCATGCCCGTCAGCGCGCCCCGGGGCTCAACCGTCGAATTTACCGATCACTTTGTCAAACAGGCCGAAGAGCGACTGTTGCCCTACCTGGATGACGGTATCGCCGAGCGTTTCCTGTCCATCGTCGGATTCCGGGATGAAGAAGACAATGCCTTCATGATCATGGGGCTGGTGCCCTGGGAACAGCGGGAGATCAAGCAGCAGCAGGTCACCACCGAGATTCGCGACAAGCTGTCTGACATTTCCGGGGTGCGGATCAGTGTCATTAACCCGCCGGGGCTTGGCCAGCGCGGCTTCAATCAGCCAGTGGAGTTTGTCATTGCCGGCCCCGACTACGAGTCGGTGCAGGCCTGGAGTGAGGAGATCGTTGAACGGGCAAAGGAAAACCCGAATCTGCTGAATGTCGACACAGATTTTGAGCTGACCCGGCCGGAACTGAAGGTCAACATTGACCGCGACCGGGCAGCGGATCTGGATATCACCATCGAAGACGTAGGCCTCACCCTGCAGACCATGCTCGCTTCCCGGCAGGTAACCACCTATCTGGATCGGGGCCGGGAATACGACGTCATTATCCAGGCGGACGATGCCGACCGGGCCACGCCCGGTGATATGGAGCAGATCTTCCTGCGGCCTCGGGCAGGTGGGGAACTGATTCCGCTCAAGGCTCTGGTATCTGTGGAAGAGATCGGGGCCAATCCGGATCTGCGCCGGATTGACCGGCTGCCGGCGGTGGTGGTGAGTGCGTCCCTGGCCGAGGGCTATGACCTGGGTTCAGCGCTGACCTACCTGAATAACCTGGCTGTGGATAACCTGCCGCCGGAGGCCCGGCTCAGTTACAAGGGCCTGTCCCAGGAATTCCAGGATTCCTCGGCGGCCATCTACCTGACCTTCGGGCTGGCGTTTATTATCGTGTTCCTGGTGCTGGCGGCCCAGTTCGAGAGCTGGATCCACCCGCTGATTATCATGCTGTCGGTGCCGCTGGCGGTGACCGGTGCGCTGATCGCGCTGGCCTGGTCGGGCATCAGTCTGAACATCTACAGCCAGATTGGCATCATCATGCTGCTGGGACTGATGGCCAAGAACGGAATTTTGATCGTGGAATTTGCCAACCAGCTTCGGGACAAGGGCTACGAGGTGAAAGAAGCCATTCTGGAAGGCGCTAGCCTGCGCTTCCGGCCGGTACTGATGACCACCATTTCCACGGTGTTCGGGGCGGTTCCCCTGGTGATCGCCACCGGTGCCGGCGCAGAAAGCCGGGCGGCCATTGGCATGGTGATCCTGGGTGGCCTGATTTTCGCCACTACCCTGACCCTGTTCATTATCCCGGTGTTGTACAACCTTTTAGCCCGCTTTGCGAAATCCTCGAACGCGGTGGAGCAGGAGCTGGAACGCCTGGCAGCGGGCCCATCCGGTGGTAGCAGCTCGGCGGCGGTGCCACAGCGCAAGGCGGACGATTTCTGAACCCTACCGGGTGAAATCCCGGTATCAAAGGGTGTCCGGGAACAGAACCTGACCGTCCAGGACCTCATCCGGGTGGATATCCACGCAGAAGATCCGGTGGCCCTGGGCCAGTGAGGTGCCGGTGGACAGGGTGACGGTTCGTCGGGCGTCCGGAAGGGCGACGTAGGGACGACTGCAGCTGATGTGTTGCGGTCGCTCCAGGGCGTTGCGGAAATATTCCCGATGGCTCCAGCAGGCGCCAGCGGACTGATACAGCGGGTTGAATGCGGCATTCCGGGAAGCCCCGGATTGGGCCAGACTACCTTGCTGAACCCCTTTTTGATCGAGCAGGAAGCATCGCCGTACGCCCTCCATTTGCAGCAGAGGCCGGCAGACCCGATCAAATTCCTCGCCCCGGGCCAGGGCATGGCAGGCATCCATGATTTCGAATCTCAGCAGCTTGAGATAGGTCTCGCGGGTCCTGAAATCGTTCTGACACCAGCGTTCGGATTCCGACATGACCTGTCGCAACGCGGTTTCGGCGGTCTGTGTCAGTTCTTCGGACCCTTGCCCTGGTCGGGCAAACAGAAAGCCCTGCAGCAGATCCGCTTCGGTGGCCAGCGCAATGTGGGCCTGGGCATTGTTCTCGATGCCTTCAATCAGCACCAGGCTGCCACTCTCCCGGATCATCCGGACCAGGCTGTTCAACAGTAATCGCGCGCGGTTGTGATCCTGGGCGTTCATTAACAGGGAGCGGTCAATCTTCACGATCAGCGGGTTGATGCGCCACAGGCGCTCAAAATTGGAATCACCCATGCCAAAGTCGTCGATGGCGATCTGGAACCCCCGGGCCTTGGCTTCCTGGACGAACTCCAGCAGCGTGGCGCTGTCCCGGGAGGCGGTTTCCACCAGTTCCAGAACGATTTTCTCCGGATGCACACCCAGTTGATGGCAATGGTCAGCCAGTACAGACAGGTAGTCGTTATGGTGGAACAGAGTGTCCGGGTTGATATTGATAAACAGCCAGATAGGTAGGTTGGCCTGGGTGAAATTCTCCAGATGCAGGTTCAGCAGGTGCCGGTCCAGTTCCGAGGTGACGCCCTGAATGCTGGCCTGCTCGAAAAGCGAAGGCGGCGCCACTGGCTGATTACCACGACGAACCCGTACCAGTGCCTCGTAGCCGACCATCTTCTGATGGGTGGGGCTGAGAATGGGTTGATAGACCGACCGGAAATCGTGATGTTCGATAAAGCTGGCGGTTTTGCCAGAGGGGCGGTGCCGGTGCTCGGCAAGTCTGAGAACGCGCTTCATGGTCAGGAACCCTTGTACTGCCTGTTCGAGCCTTCCTGGCCGTGGTTGAGAAACTGCATTCCAGGCTCAAGCGAGTTCTGTGCCAAAACCTCTGGTTGGGCGCCTGACACCGGGGCCAAGCGACCGCGCTGGCGAGCCTGCGTGGAAACTGGCCCTTTGTTGGTGCACTTGCGTTCAGGGGTACCGGCTTTTTGCACCGTATATAGGCATTCGGTAAAAACGCTGTGGATAATTACTGGGATAATTTGCGAATAATGCCAGAGTAATTTGATTAAATTTATATTTAACAAATAGTTACCGACGTTTTTGGCTGTAAGTGAAGGCATCAATTGTGTGGATAACTTTTTGAAAACTTTTTTGAACAATGTATGACAAGGCTATGAAATCCTGAAACTTTCGGAATTTCCTTATCCTGTACGAACCCTGTCAGAGAGCCGCGTCGCACTGATATTCGGCCAAGGCCAGCCGACAGGGTTTTTATTCACCTCGTTGCTGGTTAAAATTTGCACATTCTGACTGCAATTTCCCGGGCGAGGCGTTATACTCGCCGCCCTGTTTTTTTCCCCGATTTCCGAGGTGTAGTGTGGAGTTTCCGACCCGTTTCGATGTCATTGTCATTGGTGGTGGCCATGCCGGTACTGAAGCCGCCCTGGCGGCTGCGCGCATGGGTTCGCAAACCCTGCTGCTGACCCACAACATTGAGACTCTGGGGCAGATGTCCTGTAACCCGGCCATCGGTGGCATTGGCAAGAGCCATCTGGTGAAGGAAATCGATGCCCTGGGCGGCGCCATGGCCCGGGCCACCGATCAGGCAGGCATCCAGTTCCGGGTCCTGAACAGCCGTAAGGGCCCGGCAGTGCGTGCCACCCGTGCTCAGGCGGACCGGATTCTGTACAAAGCCGCCATTCGCCATATGCTGGAAAACCAGCCCAATCTGACCCTGTTCCAGCAGGCGGCCGATGACCTGATTGTGGAAAACGACCAGGTGGTGGGCGTGGTGACCCAGACCGGCATCCGCTTCAACGCCAAAACCGTGGTCCTGACCACCGGTACCTTCCTCGGTGGCGTTATCCACATCGGTATGCAGAATCACGCCGGTGGTCGCGCCGGTGATGCGCCGGCCAATGCCCTGGCCAAACGCCTGCGGGAGCTACCGTTCAACGTTGGCCGCCTGAAAACCGGAACACCGCCGCGCATTGATGCCCGCACCGTGGATTTCTCCGCGATGCAGCAGCAGTGGGGAGACGATCCGACACCCGTGATGTCGTTTATTGGCAGCCGTGACGAACATCCGGAGCAGATCTGCTGTTACGTGACCCGCACCACCGAAGAAACCCACGACATTATCCGCAGTGGGTTTGACCGCTCACCCATGTTCGCTGGCAACATCGAAGGCGTGGGCCCGCGCTATTGCCCGTCCATCGAGGACAAGGTCAACCGCTTTGCCGACAAGGATTCGCACCAGATTTTCGTCGAGCCCGAAGGCCTGACCACCAACGAGCTGTACCCGAATGGTATTTCCACCAGCCTGCCGTTTGATATCCAGCTCAAGGCCGTGCGCTCGATACCGGGTTTCGAGAACGCCCACATCCTGCGCCCGGGTTATGCCATCGAGTATGACTACCTGAACCCGCAGGACCTGCGCCATACCCTGGAAACCAAGTATATCCAGGGCCTGTACTTTGCCGGTCAGATCAACGGCACCACCGGTTATGAAGAAGCTGGCGCCCAGGGCTTGCTGGCGGGCATCAACGCCTCGCTGCGGGCCCGGGACCAGGAAGAGTGGTACCCGCGCCGGGATGAGGCCTATCTGGGCGTACTGGTGGACGACCTGATCACCATGGGCACCCAGGAGCCTTACCGTATGTTTACCAGCCGTGCCGAATACCGGCTGATCCTGCGGGAGGACAACGCCGACCTGCGCCTGACCGAAACCGGCCGCAAGCTGGACCTGGTGGACGACGAACGCTGGCAGAAGTTCAGCGAGAAGTGCGAAGGCATTGCCAAAGAGCGTAGCCGCCTGGAAAGCACCCGCATCCATCCGAACACCGAGGCGGGTGAGCGAGCCAATGGCTACCTGAAACAGCCGATGACCCGTGACCAGTCTCTGGCAGAGCTGCTGCGCCGTCCGGAGATTGTCTACGATCACATCGCCGAGATCGGGGCCGAACGGGCGGAGGACCCGAACGTTGCCGATCAGGTGGAAATCGAGATCAAATACGAAGGCTATATCTCCCGGCAGGCGGACGAGATCGAGCGCCTGCGCAAGAACGAGAACACCGCGTTGCCGCTGGATCTGGACTACGACGTCATCGGTGGCCTGTCCAACGAGATCAAGCAGAAGCTCAAGGACGTGCGCCCGGAAACGGTGGCTCAGGCGTCCCGTATCCAGGGGGTAACCCCGGCGGCGGTCAGCCAGATTCTGGTGCATCTGAAAAAGCGCGACCTGTTGAAAAAGCAGAGCGCCTGAGATGAGTTATCCACAGTGGCCCGGCCAGCTTCGGGACGGCCTCGCGGCCATGAACCTGTCTTTGTCCGACAGCCAGCAGCAACAGTTGCTGGCTTTTCTGGCTCTGCTGAACAAGTGGAACAAGGCCTACAACCTGACCGCCGTGCGGGATGAGCGGGTCATGGTCTCCCGCCAGTTGCTGGACAGTCTGAGCATCCTGCCCTGGGTGACCACAGACCATTTGCTGGATGTGGGCGCCGGCGGCGGCCTGCCGGGTATTCCGCTGGCCATTGTGTTCCCGGAAAAACGCTTTACCCTGCTGGACAGCAACGGCAAGAAAACCCGATTCCTGAATCAGTGTGTGCTTGAGCTCGGGCTGGACAACGTTGAAGTTATCCACGGCCGGGCGGAAGACTGCCAGCCCGATCAGCCCTTCACCCAGATCAGCAGCCGGGCCTTCACCGCGCTGGAAAACCTGGTGACCTGGTGTGGTGGTCTGCTCGCGAATGACGGCGAGTTCCTTGCCATGAAAGGCCAGTATCCGGATGATGAAGTAGCTGCCCTTCCGGCGGGCTGGCAGGTAGAATCCAGCCATTCCCTGACCGTCCCCGGAGCCGACGGCGAACGGCATTTACTGATCGTCGCCCGGGCTGAACGACACCGGTAACCCTCAACAGCAGGAGGCAAAGCATGGCGCGCGTGATTGCAGTGACCAATCAGAAAGGCGGTGTGGGCAAA
Organism: Marinobacter sp. tcs-11; assembly: GCF_002049515.1. Lineage (NCBI taxonomy): Bacteria > Pseudomonadati > Pseudomonadota > Gammaproteobacteria > Pseudomonadales > Marinobacteraceae > Marinobacter > Marinobacter sp. tcs-11. Next base: position 413,439 of record NZ_LLYU01000001.1, read on the forward strand.
ACCACCACCTGCGTCAATCTTGCCGCGTCTCTGGCGGCCACCAAGCGCCGGGTGCTGCTGGTGGATATGGATCCCCAGGGCAATGCCACCATGGGCAGCGGTGTGGATAAAAATTCCCTGGAGCTGTCCGGATACGATGTGCTGACCAAACGGGCTACTCCGGCGGACGTGATCGTCCACGCTGAAGCCTCCGGTTTTGACCTGCTGCCCGCCAACGGTGACCTGACCGCCGCCGAAGTGGAGCTGATGAACGAGATTGGCCGGGAACACCGGTTACGGCTGACCCTCAACACCGTTCGGGAAAACTACGACTACATCCTGATTGATTGCCCGCCTTCACTCAGTCTGCTGACCGTGAATGCTCTGTCTGCCGCGGATTCGGTACTGATCCCGATGCAGTGTGAATATTATGCCCTGGAAGGGCTGGCGGCACTGATGAACACCGTCCAGCAGATTCAGGAAACGGTCAATCCCAATCTGGAGATTGAGGGTATCCTGCGCACCATGTACGACCCCCGCAACAGTCTGACTCTGGATGTCTCCGGTCAGCTCAGTGAATATTTCGGTGACAAGGTTTACCGGGCGGTGATTCCCCGTAATGTCCGGCTGGCAGAAGCGCCCAGCTACGGCATGCCGGCACTCAAGTATGATCGGGTGTCCAAAGGTGCGGTGGCTTATCTGGCGCTGGCTGGCGAGATGGTACGCCGGCACGGATCGAAAAAGACATCGCCCGCGGTTGCGGTGTAACATAGATCGCCGTCAGGCAACCATGCACCCACTATTTCAACAGGAAGAATGACAACTACCATGGCGGCGAAGAAGCGAGGCTTGGGCGAACGGGGACTGGGGGCACTGCTCCAGGGCTCGAAGGTGAATCTCAATCAGGAGACCAGTGATCACGATGGTGAACTGCGTGAGATCCCGGTCGACCTGATCCAGCGTGGTCGTTATCAGCCGCGCCGGGATATGGATCCCGCCGCTCTGCAGGAACTGGCAGACTCCATTCGTCAGCAGGGCGTGATGCAGCCGGTCGTGGTGCGTCCGGTTTCGGAAGGCCGTTATGAACTGATTGCCGGTGAGCGCCGCTGGCGTGCCACCCAGCTGGCAGAACTGGACCGTATTCCTGCCATTATCCGCGATGTCCCGGATGAAGCCGCCATTGCGATGGCGCTGATCGAGAACATTCAGCGCGAAAACCTGAACCCCATTGAAGAAGCCTTCGCCCTGCAGCGCCTGCAGGACGAGTTCGGCCTGACCCAGGCTCAGGTGGCCGAGGCGGTGGGCAAGTCCCGAACGACGATCACCAACCTGTTACGGTTGATCGGCCTGACCGAAGACGTAAGGGTAATGCTGGAGCATGGTGATCTGGAAATGGGCCACGGCCGTGCCATGCTCACCCTGCCACCGGAGCAGCAGATGCAGGTGGCCCGTCAGGTGGTCGCCAAATCGCTGTCGGTACGCCAGACTGAAGCCCTGGTGCGCCGGGTTCAGCAGGAAAAACCGGAAGACAAAGCCAGCGCCAAGCCGGCTCTGGATCCTAACATCCGGGCCCTGCAGGACGATCTGTCTGACCGGCTCGGTGCCCGGGTGGCGATCAATCATGGTAAACGCGGCAAAGGCAAGCTGGTGATTGAGTACAGTTCACTGGACGAGCTTGACGGCATTCTGGGCCACATCCGTTAGTCGGCCCGATAAAACCTGAAAATCATCCTAAAGTCCCGTCTGGTGCCGGAAACACCACATGTGGTTGTGGTGATCGATGAGCAACACAACCTGTGTAAAACTTCAGGTTTCGGCGGCAAAACCTGCTCACTTTTTCGCCAATTTTTCCGTGCGGTTATGTTGAACACCTATCGGTTAACACATATAATTCCGCGCGCTTGGAATGACAGCTGGTGATATGAACCGTTCTTCGAGAGCCATCACGTACGTACCACTTGGCAAGTGGTTGATTATAGAGATGGCAGTTCTGCTGATTCTGAGCCTGTTGTGGTTGTTGGAAAGTCGTTTGGCCGGGTATTCCGCCCTCATTGGCGGTCTTATTTTTGTCATACCAAACGCGTACTTTGCTCACCGCGCTTATCGTTATCAGGGTGCCCGACAGATGCACCTGGCAGTGAGCAACATATTCAGGGCAGAGAGCATCAAGCTGGCCCTTACCGCAGTGTTTTTTGCGGCCGTTTTCACTTTAATGGAGCCAGTCCACGTACCGGCTCTGTTATTCACTTTTGCTGTGATGGTTGTGTTGGGTACGGCATTGCGCTGGCTCATCCGGCCGCGAACACAGCGATGACTGGACGAGAGCAGTATGGCAGCTGATACCCCAGTAGAGTATATAAAACACCACCTCACCAACCTTACCTATGGCAAGCTCCCGGAAGGCTATGAGCGCGCGGATGGCAGTGTCGTGCAGGAGGCCACCTGGACCTTCGCACGAACTGGTCAGGAAGCCACAGATATGGGCTTCATGGCAATCCACGTCGATACCCTCGGCTGGTCAATCGCCATGGGTATTCTGTTCCTGGGCCTGTTCCGCTTTGTGGCCAACCGGGTCACCGAAGGCACGCCGAGCGGCTTGCAGAACCTGATCGAGATGACCTTTGAATTTGTTCAGGGCATCGTGCGCGACGTTTTCCACGGCAAGAATCCGCTGATTGCGCCCCTGGCGTTGACGATTTTCGTCTGGATTCTGCTGATGAACATCCTGAAGCTGATCCCCATCGACTATATTCCGTCGATCGCTCACGCGCTGGGGCTTGAGTACTTCAAGATTGTTCCGACCACCGATCCAAATGCCACCTTCGGCATGTCGATTGGTGTGTTCCTGCTGATTCTGTTCTACAGCTTCAAGGTGAAAGGCGTCAGTGGTTTCAGTAAAGAACTGGCTTTCAACCCGTTCAATCATTGGATCATGATCCCGTTCAACCTGCTGCTGGAAATTCTGGCACTGATCATCAAGCCAATCAGTCTGGCGCTGCGTCTGTTCGGTAACATGTACGCTGGTGAAGTTGTGTTTATCCTGATTGCGCTGTTGCCACTGTGGATTCAGTGGACGTTGAACGTTCCCTGGGCGATCTTCCACATCCTGGTTATTCCGCTTCAGGCCTTTATTTTTACGGTGCTTACTGTGGTTTACCTCAGCGCGGCACACGAAGATCACTGATTAACCCTTAAATAAACAAACCCTTAACTATCTGAAAAAACTGAGGAGTCTTCAATGGAAATGGTATTTATCGCAGCTGCGTTGATCATCGGTCTGGGCGCTCTGGGCGCTGGTATCGGTTTCGGTCTGCTGGGTGGCAAACTGCTTGAGTCCACTGCCCGTCAGCCGGAAATGGCCAACCAACTGCAAACCAAAGCCTTCATCATGGCTGGTCTGCTTGACGCGGTTCCCATGATCGGTGTTGGTATCGCGATGTACCTGATCTTCGTTGTTGCTGGTTAATTAAACCGAGAGCTGTGGGCGCCGGCTAAGGCCGCGCCCCTCCTTCCGGAAACCAGGACGCAACGAATAGCAAGAGGTATATCGCCGTGAATATAAACCTTACGTTGATAGGGCAATCGATTGCCTTCGCTATTTTCGTCTGGTTCTGCGTCAAATATGTATGGCCGCCGATTACGGCTGCCATGGAAGCGCGCCAGAAGAAAATTGCAGATGGCCTATCCGCGGCCGATCGGGCATCACTCGATCTCGAACTGGCCCAGGAAAAAGCCACCAAAGAACTGCAAAAGGCGAAAGAAGAAGCTGCAGCCCTGATTGACCAGGCCAACAAGCGTGCCGCCCAGATTGTGGAAGCCTCCAAAGAGGATGCCCGCAAAGAAGGCGAAAAGCTTATTGAGCAGGCCAGGGCGGAAATTCAACAGGAGCGTGTTCAGGCTCGCGACGCACTCAGAGCAGAAGTGGCCACCCTGGCCGTTGCCGGTGCCGAGAAGATTCTGGAAACCTCTGTAGACGCCAAAGCTCACAGCGAGATGCTGGAAAAGCTGGCCGCAGAACTCTAAACGAGGGTCATCATGGCAGAACTTACAACGTTAGCCCGACCCTACGCGAAGGCCGTTTTTGATGCCGCGCAGGACCAGAACGCCGTTGATCAGTGGGATCAGGCTCTGGCTTTTGCCGCTCAGGTTGCGGCTGACCAAGAGGTAAAGAACATCCTGGCCAACCCCGGCCTGTCTGAGCAACGCAAGGCGGAACTCTTCGCAGAGTGTTTTGAAGAGCCGCTGCCTGAAGCACTCAGAAACTTCCTGTTGATTCTTGCTGAAAACAAGCGTCTGGCCCTGCTGCCGGAGATTTCTGCTTTGTTCCGTTTGTACCGTGCAGACCTTGAGAAGTCTGTGCACCTGACAATCGATACCGCATTCGACTTGTCTCCAGACGAACAGCAGAAACTGATCGACGCACTGTCCAAAAAGCTGGAGCGCAAGGTCGAACTCGAGACCACCGTGGATCAGTCCCTGATCGGTGGCGTGATCGTACGAACAGGCGACCTGGTTATCGACGCTTCAGTCCGTGGCAAACTGGCCAGAATGGCCAGGGCTCTGGGCTCCTGATTTCAGCACAAGGTTTGAGGACAAAGGCATGCAGCAACTGAATCCATCCGAGATCAGTGACATCATCAAGAAGAGAATCGAGAAACTCGACATCTCTTCCGAAGCAAAAAACGAAGGTACGATCCTGTCTGTATCTGACGGTATCGTGCTGATCCACGGTCTGGCCGACGTTATGTACGGCGAGATGATTGAATTTGCCAACGGCACCTACGGCATGGCGCTTAACCTGGAGCGTGATTCTGTTGGTGCGGTTGTTCTGGGTGACTACGAAGGTCTGGCCGAAGGCCAGAAGGTACGTTGTACTGGTCGTATCCTGGAAGTACCCGTTGGTAACGAACTGCTGGGCCGTGTGGTTGACTCCCTGGGTAACCCCATCGACGGTAAGGGCGAGCTGGGCAACAGCCTGACCTCCCCGGTCGAGAAGGTTGCACCGGGCGTTATCGCCCGTCAGTCCGTTGACGAGCCGGTACAGACTGGTCTGAAAGCCATCGATACCATGGTTCCCATCGGCCGCGGCCAGCGTGAGCTGATCATCGGTGACCGTCAGATCGGTAAGACCGCGGTTGCCATCGACGCGATCATCAACCAGAAGCACACCGGCATCAAGTGTATCTACGTTGCCGTTGGCCAGAAGCAGTCTTCCATTGCCGCCGTTGTGCGCAAGCTGGAAGAGCACGGTGCCATGGACCACACCATCGTGGTTGCTGCTGGCGCCGCCGATCCGGCCGCCATGCAGTTCCTGGCTCCGTACGCCGGTACTTCCATGGGTGAGTTTTTCCGCGACCGCGGTGAAGACGCCCTGATCGTATACGATGACCTGTCCAAACAGGCCGTTGCCTACCGTCAGATCTCCCTGCTGCTGCGTCGTCCGCCAGGACGTGAAGCATTCCCGGGTGACGTTTTCTACCTGCACTCCCGTCTGCTGGAGCGTGCGTCCCGTGTAAATGCTGACTACGTTGAGCAGTTCACCAACGGCGAAGTGAAAGGCAAGACCGGTTCCCTGACCGCGCTGCCGATCATCGAGACTCAGGCTGGTGACGTGTCTGCGTTCGTACCGACCAACGTAATCTCCATTACCGATGGTCAGATCTTCCTGGAAACCAACCTGTTCAACTCCGGTATCCGTCCGGCCATGAACGCCGGTATCTCTGTATCCCGGGTAGGTGGTGCAGCCCAGACCAAGATCATGAAGAAGCTCGGCGGTAACATCCGTCTGGCCCTGGCCCAGTACCGGGAACTGGCGGCGTTTGCCCAGTTCGCTTCTGACCTCGACGAAGCAACCCGTAAGCAGCTGGAGCATGGTCAGCGCGTCACCGAGCTGATGAAGCAGAACCAGTACAGCCCGATGACCGTTGCGGAAATGGGTACCGTACTGTTCGCAGCGAACGAAGGCTTCCTGGACGATGTGGATGTCAACAAGGTTGTGAAGTTCGAAGCCCAACTGCTGGACTGGATGCGGTCCGAGCAGAAGGAACTTCTGGACAAGATCGGCCCTGAAGGTAACTTCAACGACGACATCACTGCCGGCCTCAAAGCTGCTCTGGAGAAATTCAAGACCACTCAGAGCTGGTAAATCCAAAAGGCCCGCCGTTGTGCGGGCCTGCTGGTCCATTTGAGTGTCTAACTTGAAAAGGCAGTGACATATGGCCGTCGGAAAAGAAATACGTAACCAGATCGGAAGCATCAAGAGCACGCAGAAGATCACGTCTGCCATGGAAATGGTAGCCGCGAGCAAGATGCGTAAGGCTCAGGAGCGTATGCAGGCAACCCGCCCGTACGCTGAAAAGATGCGCCAGGTAATCGGACACATTGCGAAGTCCAACAAGGATTACCGCCATCCGTTCATGCAGGAGCGCGAGGTCAAGCGGGTAGGCTACATTGTGGTCTCCTCTGATCGCGGTCTTTGCGGTGGTCTGAACACCAACGCGTTCAAGCTGCTCGTCAGAGAAATGCGTGAATGGAAACAACAAGGTATTGAGACCGATATCTGCGCTATTGGCCAGAAGGGTGCCTCCTTCTTCCGCAACTACGGCGGGAACGTGGTGGCAGCCGTGACGCACCTGGGCGATAGCCCGAGTGCAGATCAGCTGATCGGTAGCGTCAAGGTGATGCTGGATTCGTTCGTGGAAGGCAAGATCGACCGCCTGTTCCTGATCAGCAACGAATTCGTCAACACCATGACCCAGAGCCCGAAGGCGCTGCAGTTGCTGCCGCTGCCGGAAGGCGATGATGAAGAAATCGGTCACCAGTGGGATTACATCTACGAGCCGGATTCCCGTCCGATCCTTGACGGGCTGATGCCACGTTATATCGAATCCCAGGTGTATCAGGGTGTGGTAGAAAATCTGGCCTGTGAGCAGGCTGCCCGGATGATTGCCATGAAGAGCGCGACAGATAACGCTGGCAGCATCATTGACGAGCTTCAACTGGCCTACAACAAGGCCCGTCAGGCAGCGATCACACAAGAGATTTCGGAGATTGTGAGCGGCGCGGCATCTGTTGGTTAACGCTCACAGACCTACTGGTTTTATTGACTATCAAGATAACGAGGAACCGAGCATGAGTAGCGGACACATCGTTCAGATCATTGGCGCGGTTATCGACGTGGAATTTCCACGTGACTCCGTTCCAAGCGTTTACGACGCACTGCTGCTTGAAGGTGGCGAAACAACTCTGGAAGTCCAGCAGCAGCTGGGTGACGGCATTGTTCGTACCATCGCCATGGGCAGCACTGAGGGCCTGAAGCGTGGCCTGAAAGCAGAAAACACCGGCAAGCCGATCTCTGTACCTGTTGGTACACAGACTCTGGGCCGGATCATGGACGTTCTGGGTCGTCCCATCGACGAACAGGGCGACATCGGCGAAGAAGAGCGCTGGGCTATCCACCGCAAAGCACCGGGCTATGCCGATCAGGCAGCGTCTGCCGACCTGCTGGAAACCGGCATCAAGGTTATCGACCTGATCTGCCCGTTCGCCAAGGGTGGTAAGGTTGGTCTGTTCGGTGGTGCCGGCGTAGGCAAGACCGTAAACATGATGGAACTGATCAACAACATCGCGAAAGAGCACTCCGGTCTCTCCGTATTCGCAGGTGTTGGTGAGCGGACCCGGGAAGGTAACGACTTCTACTACGAAATGAAGGAGTCCAACGTTCTCGATAAGGTTGCCATGGTTTACGGCCAGATGAATGAGCCCCCTGGAAACCGTCTGCGTGTGGCCCTGACCGGCCTCACCATGGCTGAGAAGTTCCGTGACGAAGGCCGTGACGTACTGCTGTTCGTTGACAACATCTACCGTTACACCCTGGCCGGTACTGAGGTATCTGCACTGCTGGGTCGTATGCCTTCTGCGGTAGGTTACCAGCCGACCCTGGCGGAAGAGATGGGTCAGCTGCAGGAGCGGATCACCTCTACCAAGACCGGTTCCATCACTTCTATCCAGGCGGTCTACGTACCGGCGGATGACTTGACTGACCCGTCTCCGGCCACCACCTTCTCGCACCTTGACGCGACCGTGGTATTGAGCCGTGACATCGCTTCCAAGGGTATCTACCCGGCGATCGATCCGCTCGACTCCACCTCCCGTCAGCTGGATCCGCTGGTGATTGGTGAGCAGCATTACAACGTTGCCCGTGGTGTTCAGAACGTTCTGCAGCGCTACAAGGAACTGAAAGACATCATCGCGATCCTGGGTATGGACGAGCTGTCTGAAGACGACAAGCTGATCGTATCCCGCGCTCGTAAGATCGAGCGTTTCCTGTCGCAGCCGTTCCACGTTGCTGAAGTATTTACCGGTTCTCCAGGTAAGTACGTGTCTCTGAAAGAGACCATCGCCAGCTTCGAAGGCATTCTCAACGGTGACTACGACGACATGCCGGAGCAGGCGTTCTACATGTGCGGCGGCATCGAAGAAGCGATTGAGAAAGCTAAGGCAATGAAAGAGAAGGAAGGTAAGTAAGACACCTTTTTTCCTTTCTGACCCAAGAGGCGTATGAAATGGCTATGACCGTACATTGTGACGTCGTAAGTGCCGAGGAAAAAATCTATTCGGGCCTGGTGGAGATGCTGATCGCCACCGGTACCGAAGGTGAGCTTGGCATCCAGTATGGCCATGCTCCGCTACTGACCGAGCTGAAGCCCGGCGCAGTGCGGATCATCAAGCAGGGTGGCAGTGAGGAGATTCTGTACGTATCCGGTGGTTACCTGGAAGTACAGCCCAATCTGGTTACCCTGATGGCCGACACCGCCGTTCGTGCAAAGGATGTGGACGAAGCAGCGGCCCTGGAAGCCCAGAAGCAAGCCGAGAAGGCACTGGCGAACAAGACAGGCGAGTTCGAGTACTCGCGTGCTGCTGCCGAGCTGGCCGAAGCTGCCGCTCAGCTGCGCACCATCCAGAAGCTGCGCAAGCACCTGCGTTAAGCAGAGCCTGTGTCAGCGCCCGGACTGGCCTGACAGTGAACCGCATCCTCAGGTGGAGGGCCCGGTATTCCGGAAACGGAGTGTCGGCGATTCCACCGGGACGCGGTTTTTTCATTTATGGACGTTTTGAATACCGGAGCTGATTGCCCCATGAGCCCGTTACACGTTGTGATCCTGGCCGCAGGCCAGGGCTCCCGCATGAAATCCTCCCTGCCCAAGGTACTGCATCCGGTGGCGGGTAAAGCCATGCTGCACCATGTGGTTGATACCGCAAAACAACTGGGCGCGGAGAAAATTCACACGGTGATTGGTCACGGAGCCGATCAGGTTCGGGCGTCACTGGAAGACGACTCGGTGAACTGGGTGTTGCAGACCGAACAGCTGGGAACCGGCCATGCCGTGGCCCAGGCGCTGCCGGCACTGCCGGATGATGCCCGGGTGTTGGTGTTGTACGGTGACGTCCCTCTGACTCGCAAAGATACCCTGGAAACCATGGTCGCGGACCTGGACGAACGGAATCTGGCTTTGCTGACGGTGGATATGGACAACCCCCACGGTTATGGCCGGATCGTTCGCAACGAAGAAGGCCTGGTTCAGGCCATCGTTGAGCAGAAAGACGCGACCGCTGAACAGCAGCAGATTCAGGAAGTGAACACCGGCATTCTCGCGGTTTCAGCCAGTCATCTGAAGCAATGGCTGCCCGCTCTGTCCAACAGCAATGCCCAGGGCGAGTATTATCTGACTGACATTATCGCGATGGCGGTGGACCACGGCTTGTCAGTGACGGTTTCCCAGCCGCTGAATCCGTTTGAGGTTCAGGGCGTGAATAACCGCCTGCAACTGGCGGAACTGGAGCGCTGGTACCAGCGTCAGCAAGCCGAGCGTTTGATGACCGAGGGTGCATCCCTGGCGGACCCGGCCCGCATTGAGGTGCGCGGTGAGCTCACCATTGGCAACGACCTGTGGATAGACGTGAATGCGGTCTTTGAAGGCCGGGTGAGCCTCGGCAACAACGTCGTGATCGGACCCAACTGTGTGATCAAAGACGCCACCATCGCCGACGGTGCCGAGATCAAGGCCAACAGCGTGATTGAAGGTGCTGTAGTGGGTGCCAACGCCCAGATCGGGCCATTCGCGCGTCTGCGCCCGGGAACTGAACTGGCCGCCAACACCAAGGTTGGCAATTTTGTCGAAACCAAGAAGGCCGTGGTGGGTGAGGGCAGCAAGATCAATCACCTCAGTTACGTTGGTGATGCCTCACTGGGCCGTAATGTGAATGTGGGTGCAGGTACCATCACCTGCAATTATGATGGTGTGAACAAACACCAGACGGTATTGGGTGACGGGGTATTTGTCGGCTCCAATACCTCACTGGTCGCCCCGGTGAACGTAGCGGAACAGGCCACCATTGGTGCCGGCTCGACCATTACCCGCGATATCAGCGAAGGGGAACTGGCGGTGGCCCGTGGCAAGCAGCGTAACATCGCCGGCTGGGAACGGCCGAAAAAAGCGTAACCAACGATTAACGAACAGGTGATAACAGCATGTGTGGGATTGTAGGAGCGGTATCTGAACGGGATGTCCAGGGTATTCTGCTGGAGGGCCTGCGCCGCCTGGAATACCGGGGGTACGACTCCGCCGGCATGGCCGTCATCAATGGCCAGCACCTGGTGCAGCGAGCCCGGGAAGTTGGCAAGGTGGCGGCCCTGGCTGATGCCATTGAAGCAAACCCCCTGGCTGGTCACCTGGGTATCGCCCACACTCGCTGGGCCACCCACGGCGAGCCCTCGCAGGTGAATGCCCATCCCCATATGTCCGGCGAGCGGCTGGCCATCGTCCATAACGGCATCATCGAGAACTACCAGGAACTCCGGGATGAACTCAGGGCCGAGGGTTTTGAGTTCACCTCCCAGACCGATACCGAGGTTGTCGCGCACCTGATCGAGAAATACTTCCGTGAACAGGGCAAACTCTATGAAGCGGTAAAGGCGGCCATTAAGCGTTTGCGCGGTGCCTACGCCCTGGCCGTTGTTCACGCCGATGAGCCGGATCACCTGGTGGTCTGTCGCGAGGGCAGCCCTCTGGTAGTTGGCGTCGGTATTGGCGAGAACTTTATCGCGTCTGACCAGCTGGCCCTGTTGCCGGTGACCGACCGATTCATGTTCCTGGAAGAGGGCGATATCGCCGATATCCGCAAGGACAGCATCCGCATCCACGATCGCAGTGGTCAGCCGGTGGAGCGGACCATTACCCGTTTTGAACACGGTGCTGACTCTGCAGACAAAGGTGAATACCGCCACTTCATGCTCAAGGAAATCTACGAGCAGCCGAAAGTGATCAAGGCCACCATGGAAGGCCGGATTACCGACAGCCGGGTTCTGGAGCAAGCCTTGGGAACCGATGCGGCCAACCTGCTGGATAACGTGCGTCACGTTCAGATCATCGCCTGTGGCACTTCCTACCACGCCGGCATGGTGGCCCGCTACTGGATTGAGGAGCTGGCCGGCGTGCCCTGTTCGGTGGAAGTGGCGTCCGAATTCCGTTACCGCAAACACGTCATCCAGCCCGACACCCTGTTCCTGTGCATTTCCCAGTCCGGTGAAACTGCCGACACCCTGGCGGCATTGCGTCAGGCCAAACAGGCGGGCTTCCGCGCGGCTCTGGCCATCTGCAACGTGCCGGGCAGCTCCCTGGTGCGGGAATCCGATCTGGTGATCATGACCCAGGCCGGCCCGGAGATTGGTGTGGCGTCGACCAAGGCGTTCACCACCCAGCTGACCGCGTTGCTGATCTTCACCCTGGCGCTGGCACGCCACAATGGCCTGAGCGAAGAGAAAGAGGCAGACATCGTTGCTGCCATTCATCAGTTGCCCAAGCAGGTGAGTGATGTCCTCGCCCTGGATGCCGACATTGAAGAGATGTCCAAGGCGTTTATGGACAAGAACCACAGCCTGTTCCTGGGCCGCGGCTCTCAGTTCCCGGTGGCGATGGAAGGGGCCCTCAAGCTCAAGGAAATCTCTTACATCCACGCCGAGGCCTATCCCGCCGGCGAGCTCAAACACGGTCCGCTGGCCTTGGTGGACAGTGAAATGCCGGTAGTCACGGTGGCACCGAACAACGACCTGGTGGAAAAGCTGAAATCCAATCTGGAGGAAGTTCGCGCCCGTGGCGGTGAGCTGTTCGTGTTTGCCGACAAGGCGGCGGATGTGAAGCCGGAAGAAGGCATCCACGTGATGCAACTGCCATCCGTGCATGAGATCACCGCGCCCATCGTGTACACCGTGCCGCTGCAGTTGCTGTCTTATCACGTGGCGGTGTTGAAGGGTACGGATGTGGACCAGCCCCGGAACCTGGCCAAGAGTGTGACGGTGGAATAGGCCACCATTTAGAATGGGCCGGAGCCTGCCTGGATCCGGTCCTGAAAATATCAGATCCAATATTAGGCATGACCGTCATTTGTTCAGAAAGTTACCTTGTTAATCGAGAAATCGGTTAAAATACCGTCGCCGTTTCGGCAGTAATTAAGTAGTATTACTTAAATTTCCTGTGGTGCCCGGCTCTATCTCGCCTTCTTTTTGTTATTAAGACCAAAAGCGGACTGAAATTCGTACCTTTGGACCATACTCCGGTACGTAAATATCAAGGAAGATGCGGGTCTTCTGGCGCACAATACCAACAAACCGATTTCTCAGAAGATGTCTGTAATGCCCACGACTGTTATCTCCGGCTTTACCCATAATTTCCTTGGCAAGGCACCTGTCTGGTACAAGCAGGTCATTCTGCTGTTTCTGGTCATCAATCCGATTGTCATGTATCTGCTTGGGCCCGGCGTGGCGGGTTGGCTGTTGATCGGTGAGTTTATTTTTACGCTGGCGATGGCACTGAAGTGCTATCCACTGTTGCCGGGGGGCCTGCTGGCGGTGGAGGCCCTGCTGATCGGGCTGACGTCGGCGGATGCGGTGTACCATGAGGTTCTGACCAATTTCCCGGTCATCCTGCTGCTGATGTTCATGGTGGCGGGTATTTACTTCATGAAAGAGCTGCTGCTGGTGACCTTCACCCAGATTCTGGTGGGGGTGCGGTCCAAGTCGGCGTTGTCGCTGCTGTTCTGCAGCGCTGCAGCGGTGCTGTCTGCGTTTCTCGATGCCCTGACCGTCACCGCCGTCATCATCAGCGTTGCGGTAGGTTTCTTCTCGGTCTATCACAAGGTGGCATCCGGCAAGGGTTACCAGCAGAAAGACCACAACACCAACAGCGACGACGAAGTGATTGAGCTGCACCGGGAAGATCTGGAAAACTTCCGTGCCTTTCTCCGCAGCCTGCTGATGCACGGGGCGATCGGTACCGCTCTGGGCGGCGTCGCCACCATGGTGGGTGAACCCCAGAACCTGCTGATCGCCAAGGTGGTTGGCTGGGATTTCGCCGGCTTTTTCCTGCACATGGCACCGGTGAGTATTCCGGTTTTGTTCGCCGGTCTGGCCACGTGCTGGGCGCTGGAGAAACTACGCTGGTTTGGCTATGGCGGTCGACTGCCCAAGCCGGTGCGACGGGTGTTGGAAGAGTTCGCTGATAATGAAAAGGCTCGGCGCACCAAGTCTGATCAGGCGGCGCTCTGGATTCAGGCGGTGGCCGCGGTCATTCTGGTGTTTGGTCTGGCATTCCACATCGCCGAAGTAGGATTGATTGGCCTGCTGGTGATTATCCTGATTACCTCCTTTACCGGCGTGACGGACGAACACCAGATTGGCAAGGCGTTCCAGGAATCCCTGCCCTTTACCTCATTGCTGGTGGTGTTTTTCGCCGTGGTGGCGGTGATTCACGAGCAGCACCTGTTCAAACCGATCATTGATTACGTACTGGCGCTGCCTGAAGGCCAGCAGCCGGGCATGTTCTTCATTGCCAACGGGCTGTTGTCGATGATCAGCGACAACGTGTTTGTGGCGACCGTCTACATCAGCGAAGTGAAACAGGCGCTGGACGCCGGCAGCATCAGCTACGAGCACTTCCAGACCCTGGCCGTAGCCATCAATACCGGTACCAACCTGCCGAGCGTAGCTACACCCAATGGCCAGGCGGCGTTCCTGTTCCTGCTGACCTCAGCCATTGCACCTCTGGTGCGTTTGTCCTACGGGCGCATGGTGATCATGGCGTTGCCTTACACCATCGTGATGGGTGGCGTCGGTCTGTACATGGTCACCCACGCGTTCTGAGTCAAGGTTTTGCATATTTCACCGCACAGTTTTCATAGGATCTGTTAACCTTCAGGTAAACAGATAAAAGAAAAGCGGTATACATGCGCAGTTGTCAACAACCCCAATCGACCCTTTCGCGCGCCTGTCTGATGGCGCTTTTTCTTGTTCTGGTTTTCTCATATTTGTTCTATCCCACCGCTGTCCGTGCCTCAGATTCGGAGGCTTTTGTCGATAAAACCATACGGGTTGCTTATGTTGAGTTTCCGCCGGTCACTTATCGGGATGACAAGGGCGAGCCTGCCGGAGAGTTTGTGGACATTACCCGCAAGGTAGCGACAGAGGCGGGTTACCAACTGGAATTCATCTACCTGCCGGTGGCCCGCACCTACCTCTATCTGAAAAACGGCACGATCGATTTGTGGATGGGGCTAACCGACATTCCCGCTTTAAAAGACGACATTCTCGAAAGCTGGATCAGCCCGATTCCGGTGGAACTGAGTGCCTGGTATCTGGAGGGCGTGCCGCCAGTGGATCATATGGATCGCCTGCGCAACAAAACCGTGATTCTGATCGGCGGCTATACCTACGCCGGCCTCAGAGACTGGCTGACCTCCCAGCCCGATATCCAGATTACCGAAGCACCGAACCATCGCTCCGGCCTCAATATGCTCAAGCGTCATCGCGGTGATTACCTGCTGGACTACCGGCAACCGGTGCAGGAAACCCTGAGCCGGACGACAGATGCCGAGATTCGCGAATCGGAAATGCGCAGCCGCAATGGCGCCTGGCTGTTTTCCCTGGCCAATCCGCGTGCGGCCATTCTACGTGAGGCCTTTGACGACGCTTACCTGCGCCTGGCCGAAAAGGGCGAAGTACCGCCGGTGCGACGGTTTCAGCAAACCTATGTGGTGCCAGGATTCCCGGAGCAGTACCGGTAACACCGGCAGGTTTTAAAGCGTTGCCAGCACCCGAATGGCATTGGCCGCTGCCGCCGTCCGGTTTTCCACATTCATCTTCCGGAACACCTGCTCCAGGTGTTTGTTCACGGTGCGGGGGCTCATCTCCAGAATCTGTCCGATTTCCCGGTTGGTCTTGCCATTGGCGATCCACAGCAGGACATCCGACTCCCGCAGGGTAAGATCAAAACGTTCCCGCAGCGCCGCTGAGGCGCTGTTCTGGTTCTGGGGTGTTTTCAGACGCAACAGGTATTCCTGGTCATCCACCAGGGCCAGATATTCGATGGAGCGGGGCGTGTCCAGCAACCGGATGGGCAGACTGTGGCCGGGATCCGGTCGGTGGCCCAGCCAGTCCTCAAGTTGTTCCCGTACTCCCTGGAAGTCCTCGTGATCCGGCGGCGGCAGGCAACGGCATACTTGCGGGGTACCCCACAGCAGGTTGCCCTCGCGGTCGACCGCAAACAGGTTCTGACCGGCGGTATCGAGCGCGCAACGGGCGCTGCGGGTCATTCTGGCGTTGGCCAGGTGCACCGCCATGCGGGCCAGTAACTCGGTGGTGTCGATGGGCTTGGTAACATAGTCCACGCCGCCGGCATTCAGGCCCATAACCACGTGTTCGGTATCGCTCAGGCCGGTCATGAAAATGATCGGAATGTCCGCGAAGGCGGGGTTTTCCTTGAGTCGCCGACACGTCTCGAAGCCATCCATATTCGGCATCAGCGCATCCATCAGCACCACATCGGGGGTGATGTTCTGGCTGATGGTCAGGGCCTGATTACCTTCCAGCGCCACCAGCACGGTCATGCCAGCTTCTTCCAGTGCATCATTGATCATGCGGATGGAATCGATGGCGTCGTCGACGACCAGTACCACGGTTTTGCGGTCATCAGGATGCTTCATGTTCGGTTACCTCAAGAAGTTCGAGAATCTTCTCGAACTGGAAATCGTTGGTGAATTTGGTGATCTCCTGAACGAAGGCGTCACTGGCGTCTCCGGCATACTGCAAGCTGTGCAGTGCCTCCAGCAGGCCCTTGCGATGGCCGATTCTGGCCAGGTCTGCCAACGCCTCGCAGTGCTCCCGGGCGGGCAGTTCAAGCGCGCCGCTGGCTGGCAGCGGTAGCGCGGCCAGGGGCTCCGGGCTTTTCTCGAAGCGCCAGTCCAGGCCCATGACCCGGCCAATGGTGTCCAGCAGCAGGTTCAGTCGCACCGGTTTGATGATGTAACCGTCGTGCAGGCGCGGTGCCTCGGCGCTATGGTGGCCCTCGTTGGCGTCGGCCGAGACCATCACCACGGGCAGGTTGTATTTCATTTCCCTGAGCTCGGCCAGCACCTCCCAGCCGCTTTTCCCGGGCATCGACACATCGAGCAGAATCAGGTTGGGGCGCTCCTGTTCCACTCGTTCCGGAACGGTCATGGCATTGCCGGTGTCGCTGATTTCAAAGCCAAGTGGCGACAGCATGGCCCGGATCACCTGACGATGGGAGTCGTCGTCATCCACCAGCAGGATTTTCCGGCGGGCGCCATGGTAGCCGTAGATCCTGCGGGCTGGCGTCGAGATCGAGCGTGGGCTGGCGGAATGCAGGCTCGACAGCATCAGGCTGACCTTGAACACGCTGCCCTCGCCAGGTTCGCTCTCCACCGAGATGTCGCCGCCCATGATTTCCGTCAGCAGTCGGGTGATGGTCAGGCCCAGGCCGGTTCCGGTGCGGCTCTGGCCGGGATTGCGGATACGCTCAAACGGCCGGAAGATGCGTTCGATGTTTTCTGCGGCAATGCCCTCGCCGGTATCACGCACGGTGAATTCCGCCACCTGGCTGCGGTAGCGGAGGGTCAGTGACACGCTGCCCTGGTCGGTGTATTTGATGGCGTTCGACAACAGATTGATCAGTATCTGGCGCAGGCGTTTTTCATCGGTGGTCACCAGTTCTGGCAGAGGGTGAGGGCAGTGGTAGTCAAACGCCAGGCCCTTTTCTTCGGCCTGAAGCCGGAACATGGTGACCAACTGCTCCATCAGCAACCCGATGCGCACCTGGTCACGGTGCAGATCCAGCCGGCCCGCCTCAATTTTTGAGATATCCAGTAACCCTTCAATCAGATCCGCCAGGTATTCGCCGCTGCGGCGAATGACCCCCAGGGCTTCCTTGCGATGAGGCGGTACCGAGTCGTCGTTCTCCATGAGCTGGGCGTAACCGAGGATGGCGTTAAGGGGCGAGCGTAACTCGTGGCTGATTCCGGTCAGGTACCGGCTCTTGGCGCCGTTGGCGGCCTCGGCCTGCTCTTTGGCCTGCTGCAGGGCCTGGTCGGTGCGTTCGTGGGCGACAATCTCCTCGGTCAACAGGCGGGTCTGGCGCCGGGATTCCTCCTCCGCCACTACCCGGCTTTCATGGGCCAGTACAAACAGCCAGCAGATCACCCCGGTGACAATGACCAGAATGAAGAACACTTTCCACAGGGTGACAGACAGCAGCGTAGCCTCGGCAAGCGAAGCCACCGGGGTTTTGAAGTAGATCAGCGACAGCAGCAGTGCGGAAAATCCGTTGATGACCACCAGCAGCGACAGGAAATGCCCGAGCCGGGAGCGCAGTGCCGACAGCAGTGGCGCCGGAAGGAACCGCCCGAGAAACTGCTGCATCTGCTCCTGGTAGCCGGCGCCCGGTTTGCAGGCGTCCTCACAGCGGGCATCCAGCGAACAGCACAGCGAGCAGATAGCGCCATCGTAGGCGGGGCAGTGGGTGACATCTTCCGGCTCGAAGCGGTGTTCGCAGATGCTGCACCCCACCAGTTGGTGATCGGTGGCCAGGGGCACAAACGGACGGGCGGTGTAGAAACGCCCGCCGGTCTTCCAGGCAATCAGGGGCGCGGTGACCAGTGCCACCGCCAGGGCGATGAAATGGGACAGGGCCTGGGCGTAGTCACCCAGTACCCCGGTGTGGCAGGTGATTCCCACCACCGAGGCGGTGATCATGGCGCCCACACCCACCGGATTGATGTCGTACAGGTGCGCCCGTTTGAATTCGATATGGGCCGGGCTCAGGCCCAGGGGTTTGTTGATCACCAGGTCTGCCACCAGGGCACCCACCCAGGCAATGGCGACAATGCCGTAGAATCCCAGGGTCTCTTCCAGTGCCCGATACACGCCAAGTTCCATCACCAGCAGGGCAATGGCGACATTGAACACCAGCCAGACCACCCGGCCAGGGTGGCTGTGGGTCAATCGGGAGAAGAAATTGGACCAGGCAATGGAGCCGGCGTAGGCATTGGTCACGTTGATCTTGATCTGACACAGAATCACGAAGATGCCGGCCATCGCCAGCGAGAGCTCGGGGGAATGGGTGATGTAGTTGAACGCCACCAGATACATCTGGGTTGGGTCGGCCGCTTCTGTTGCGGAAATGCCCTGATTCAGTGCAAGCACGGCCAGAAAGGAGCCGGCCAGAATTTTTACCATGCCGATGACAACCCAGCCGGGGCCGCCGGCCATCACCGCCACCCACCAACGGCGCCGTTCCGGAGCATTGGTGGGCTCGGGAATGAAGCGCAGGAAATCCACCTGTTCGCCAATCTGGGCAATCAGGGAGAACACCACCGCGGCGGCCGCCCCGAACAGCAGCAGGTCAAAGCCATTGTCGGCGGGCAGGCCCACGCCCTGGAACTGCGTCCAGTCGGTGATGGAGGAGGCATCTGCGTAGATGATGAAAACGAAAGGCGCCAGCTGCAGCAGGATAAACAGGGGCTGGGTCCACACCTGAAAGCGGCTGATGGTGGTGATGCCGTGGGTGACCAGAGGAATGATCACCACGGCGCAGATCAGGTAACCCAGTACCAGGGGAATGGCAAACAGCATTTCCAGCGCCATCGCCATGATAGCGGCCTCAATGGCGAAGAAGATGAAGGTAAAGGAGGCGTAGATCAGCGAGGTAATGGTCGAGCCGATGTAGCCGAAGCCGGCGCCCCGGGTCAGCAGGTCGATGTCCACCCCGTAGCGGGCGGCGTAGTAGCTGATCGGGATCGCGGTCAGGAAAATCACCAGGCTGACCGCGAGGATCGCCGCGACGGCGTTGTCGAAACCATAGTGCAGGGTAATGGAGCCGCCGATGGCCTCCATGGCCAGGAACGAGATGGCCCCCAGCGCAGTATGGCTGACCCGCGCAGCCGACCACCGGCGTGCACTTTTGGCGGTAAAGCGCAGGGCGTAGTCTTCCAGGGTCTGGTTGGCTACCCATTGGTTATAGCTACGCCGGACCCGAAAAATATTCTGTTTTACTGCCATTCCCGCCCTGCTCCTGGCCCGCCGGGCCGCCCTGAATTGGTGCGCGTTTGCTGCCGTCACGCACCGGATCAGAAAGCTGGAACAAGAACCGTGCCATAAACCGGTGCAACGGATGTGCGCCTTGGGGTTGCCTGCGGTTGTAACCTGTCTGACCTGGCACGGGTATGCGTCAAATGACGTACCACGCTGGGGTGAATGCCGAATGGGCACCCATGACAGGCCTGAGCAGAATGATTGACGTGGGCACTGTGCTTCCGGAGCGGAGCACGGTACCGGCTTTCAACCACTGCGAGGAATGACCATGGGAACCACAACCATTGCCGCCGGAGGGCGGAGTCACAAGAGCAAAGGGCTGCGAAAGAGCCTGGCCACCCTGGCCGCATCCATCATGCTGGCCACGTCGGCCCAGGCGGCCACGCCGGCAACCGACGAGGTAAACACCACCGGACTGGCGGTCACTGACGACACCGTCAAGGTCGGTATCCTGCACTCCATCACCGGCACCATGGCCATCAGTGAGATTGGTTCGGTGCAGGCCGAGAAGCTCGCCATTGAGCAGATCAACGAGTCCGGTGGTGTCCTTGGCCGGCAGATCGAGTTTGTCCAGGAAGACGGCGCCAGTGACTGGCCCACCTTCGCGGAGAAATCCCGCAAGCTGCTTCGCCAGGACAACGTCGCGGCCATCTTCGGTGCCTGGACCTCGGCTTCCCGTAAAGCCATTCTGCCGGTCATCGAGCAGTACAACGGTATGCTGTACTACCCGACCTTCTACGAGGGTCTGGAGCAGTCACCCAACGTGATCTACACCGGCCAGGAAGCCACCCAGCAGATTCTGGCGGGTATCGACTGGGCGGTGAAAGAGAAAGGCGCCAAAACCTTCTACCTGCTGGGCTCGGATTACATCTGGCCCCGTACCTCCAACAAAATTGCCCGCAAGCACATCGACAAACTGGGCCTGAAAGTGGTGGGCGAGGAGTACTACCCGCTGGGCCACACCCAGTTCAACTCCGTGATCAACAAGATCAAGCTCAAGAAGCCGGACGTGATCTTTGCGTCGGTGGTCGGTGGTTCCAACGTGGCCTTCTACAAGCAGATGAAAGCCGCCGGTGTCGATTTCACCGACGAGAAGCCGCTGCTGCTGACCATCTCCGTCACCGAGGATGAAATCCGCGGTATCGGCGGCGAGAACGTGGAAGGTATCTACGCCTCCATGAAGTATTTCCAGAGCCTAGATAACCCCAACAACGAAGAATTCGTGGCCGCCTTCAAGGAAGCCTGGGGTGACGACATGGTGATTGGCGATGTGACCCAGGCGGCCTATCTCGGCCCGTGGCTGTGGAAGATGGCGGTGGAAAAAGCCGGCTCCTTCGACATCGACAAGATTCGTGAGGCCTCACCCGGCATCGAATTTACCAAGGCACCGGAAGGCTATGTCCGCATCCACGAAAACCATCACCTCTGGTCCAAGACCCGCATCGGCCGCGCCAAAACCGATGGCCAGTATGAAGTGGTTTATGAAACCGACGAGCTGATGGAACCCGATCCGTTCCCGGAAGGTTACCAGTAAGCAGCCGTGGCCGGTGCCTTCGGGCACCGGCGTCCGGCTCGGACGCAAGCACGTGTTCTTAAGCGACGGGAGTAAGGGTCATGTTTGACGGATACACCACCAGCGAATTGATGTCGATTTTTGCCATGCAGGGCTTTGCCGGGCTGTCCCTGTTCTCGGTATTCGTACTGATGGCACTGGGCCTGGCGATCATTTTTGGTCAGATGGGGGTGATCAATATGGCCCACGGGGAATTCATGATCCTCGGCGCCTACACCACCTACCTTGTCTCCGGGTTTTTCCAGTCGGTCCTGCCCGGTCTGTTTGGCGGATACTTCTTCGTCGCCATCATTATTGCGTTTCTCATCTGTGCGGCCCTCGGGGCCTTTATCGAATGGGCCATGATCCGGCACCTCTACCGGCGCCCGCTCGACACCCTGCTGGCCACCTGGGGCCTGAGCCTGATCATGCAGCAAACCTACCGCTCCATCTTCGGCGCCCGGGAAGTGGGTGTGGAACTGCCGGAGTGGATGATGGGCGCCATCCAGGTTACCGATCTGGTGGAACTGCCCATCAACGGCCTGTTCGTGATGATCATTGCCCTGTCCATCGCCCTGGGGGTTTACCTGCTGATGTACCGCTCCGGCTGGGGCAAGAAGGTCCGTGCCGTGGTACAGAACCGCCCGATGGCCGAAGCCGTGGGCATCAACAGTGCCGGGGTTGACCGTATGACCTTCGCCCTGGGCTGTGGCATTGCCGGTATCGCCGGTGCGGCCTTTACCATGATCGGCTCTACGGGCCCGTCCTCCGGCCAGGCCTACATTGTCGATACCTTCCTGGTGGTGGTGTTCGGCGGTGCCCAGAGTCTGATTGGCACCATTGTCTCTGCTTTCGGTATTTCCCAGGCCCAGTCCACGATGGAGTTCTTCCTCAGTGGTTCCATGGCCAAAGTCCTCACCCTGCTGGTGGTCGTTGGCATCCTGATGCTGCGCCCGGAAGGCCTGATGGCGCTCAAGGTCCGTCGCTAGGAGACTGTCATGAAAAACACTTCCCCTTTGAAATGGTTTGCCTCCCGAGAGGGGCTCTACTATCTGGCACTGGCGTTGCTGCTGGTCGTCATCCTGCCGCTGGCGCTGGACCCGTTCCGCCTGAACATGGTGGGTAAATACCTCACCTACGCCTTCGTGGCCATCGGCCTGGTGATGTGCTGGGGCAAAGCCGGCATCCTCAGCCTGGGCCAGGGCGTGTTCTTCGGCCTGGGCGGCTACTGCATGGCCATGTTCCTGAAGCTGGAGGCTTCCACGCCGGAGGCCACGGCCATCCAGTCCACCCCGGGTATCCCGGACTTCATGGACTGGAACCAGCTGACCGAACTGCCGTGGTTCTGGGAACCGTTCCACAGCTTCTCGTTCACCCTGCTGGCGATCGTCGGTGTGCCGGTGCTGCTGGCATTCATCATCGGTTTTGCGATGTTCACCCGCCGGGTGGGGGGCGTCTACTTCGCCATCATCACCCAGGCCATCGCAGCCATCCTGACCATTCTGATCATTGGTCAGCAGGGCTACACCGGGGGTGTAAACGGCATTACCGATCTGCAGACCCTGATGGGCTGGGACATCCGCACCGATGAGGCCAAAACCATCCTGTACTTCGTGTGCGTGGGCCTGCTGTTCGTGTGCCTGTTCGTGGCCCGGTTTGTCCAGAACCGCAAGCTCGGTCGCATCCTGGTGGCCATGAACGCCCAGGAAAACCGGGTGCGTTTCTCCGGCTATGATGTGGCCGCCTTCAAGATCTTCGTGTTCTGCCTGGCCGCCGCCTTTGCGGGCATTGGCGGCGCGCTGTTCACCCTGATTGTCGGCTTCATGTCGCCCTCGTTCATCGGCATCGTGGCCTCCATTGAAATGGTCATCTTCTGTGCCCTCGGGGGTCGCCTGTCGATTCTGGGCGCAGTCTACGGCGCGTTGCTGGTGAACGCCGCCAAGAGCGGCTTCTCCGAATCCTTCCCGGAATTGTGGCCGTTCGCCATGGGCGCGTTGTTCATCGGTGTGGTGCTGGCGTTCCCGAATGGCCTGGCCGGCCTGTACCAGACCTACGTGATGCCCCTGGAGGACCGCCTGTTCAAGCGCAAGCCGAAAGCAGCGGTGAGCGCCCCGGCGAAGCCAGCGCCTGCTGCCCGCCAAGATGAGGGCCGTGATTACGACCCGATGCTGGACCAATACAGCCCGGAGAAATCCTGATGAACGCAGCCAAAGCACAGAGCAAGGACTTCCTGCTCGCAGTCGAGGGCCTGACCGTCTCATTCGATGGCTTCAAGGCGGTGGATGATCTCTCGTTCTACCTGGACCCGAAAGAGATCCGGGTCATCATCGGCCCCAACGGGGCCGGCAAAACCACGGTACTGGACCTGATTTGCGGCAAGACCAAGGCGACCTCGGGTTCCATCAAGTTTGATGGCAAGGAGCTGACCAGACTCAAGGAGCACCAGATTGTGCATTCCGGCGTTGGTCGCAAGTTCCAGACCCCGTCGGTGTTCGAGGACCTGACGGTGTTCGAGAACCTGGAGGTGTCTTATCCACAGGGCCACAGCGTGATGGGGGCGCTGGCCTTCAAACGCTCGGCTGAGGTGGTGGCTGCGGTGGAAGACGTGGCCGAGACCATCTTCCTGAAAGATGCCCTGGACCAGCCGGCGTCGCTGCTCAGTCACGGCCAGAAGCAGTGGCTGGAGATTGGCATGCTGCTGATCCAGAAGCCGGACCTCTTGATGCTGGATGAACCGGTGGCCGGCATGTCGGTGGCCGAGCGCAAGAAAACCGCTGAACTGCTGCGGCGCATTACCAAAGACCACACGGTGCTGGTGATCGAGCACGACATGCAGTTTGTCGGGGATATCGCAGACCGGGTCACGGTGATGCACCAGGGCAAGGTTCTGTCTGAGGGGTCCATCGAGCACGTGAAGTCGGACCCGAAAGTCATCGAAGTCTACCTGGGGCATTGATCATGCTGAGCGTCAAACAACATTCGGTGGCCTATGGCCAGAGCAGCATCATCCAGGACCTGAACCTGGAGGTGGGCAAGCAGGAAATCGTGGCGGTGGTTGGCCGCAACGGTATGGGTAAAACCACCCTGATGAAATCCCTGGTGGGCATGACTCCAAGCCGCGGTGGCCAGGTCACGCTGGATGGCACGGACCTGTCGAACCTGAAGAGCTTCCAGCGGGTGAGGGCCGGCATCGGGTTTGTGCCCCAGGGGCGGATGATTTTCCCGACCCTGACGGTGAAGGAAAACATCGAGACCGGTCTGGCCGCGGTAGGCGAGAAGAAAATTCCGGAAGACCTTTATGAGCTGTTTCCGGTGCTGAAGGAAATGCAGCACCGCCGGGGCGGCAACCTTTCCGGCGGGCAGCAGCAACAACTGGCCATTGCCCGGGCCCTCGCGACCCGGCCCAAGGTGCTTCTGCTCGATGAGCCGACCGAGGGCATCCAGCCCAACATCATCAAGGACATTGCCAAAACCCTTCGGCGGATTCGCGACGAGCGGGGGTTGTCGATTGTGGTGTCGGAGCAGGTGTTGAGCTTTGTGATGGATGCGGCGGATCGGATTCTGGTGATCGAGAAGGGGGAGATTGTGCACGAGGAGCTTCGGGAAGAGGCGGATCAGGACAAGATTGCCAGTTATCTGGCCGTTTAGCTTTGTTGAGGGGGAATAAATATGAGACACGGTGATATTTCCAGCAGTAACGATACCGTCGGCGTGGCGGTGGTGAACTACAAGATGCCCCGGCTGCATACCAAAGCCGAGGTGCTGGACAACGCCCGCAAGATTGCGGACATGATCAAGGGTATGAAAGTGGGGCTGCCGGGGATGGATCTGGTGGTGTTTCCGGAATACAGCACCATGGGGATCATGTACGACAACGACGAGATGATGGAGACCGCCGCCACCATTCCCGGAGACGAGACAGCGATTTTCTCGGCGGCCTGCCGGGAGGCGAACACCTGGGGGGTGTTTTCGCTCACCGGCGAGCGCCATGAAGATCATCCCAACAAGGCGCCTTACAACACCCTGGTGCTGATCAACAATGAGGGTGAGATTGTCCAGAAATACCGCAAGTGCATTCCCTGGTGCCCGATTGAGGGCTGGTACCCCGGCGACACCACCTATGTGACCGAGGGGCCGAAGGGGATGAAGATCAGTCTGATCATCTGTGACGACGGCAACTACCCGGAGATCTGGCGCGACTGCGCCATGAAGGGGGCGGAGCTGATTGTGCGGTGCCAGGGTTACATGTATCCGGCCAAGGAACAGCAGATCATGATGGCCAAGAGCATGGCCTGGGCCAACAACTGTTACGTGGCGGTGGCTAATGCCTCCGGCTTTGACGGGGTGTATTCGTACTTCGGGCACTCGGCCATCATCGGCTTTGATGGTCGTACCCTGGGTGAATGTGGAGAGGAGGACATGGGGGTTCAGTACGCCCAGTTGTCGGTCAGTCAGATCCGCGACGCCCGCGCCAACGACCAGTCCCAGAACCACCTGTTCAAGCTGCTGCACCGGGGCTACACCGGCGTTCACAACTCCGGTGATGGCGACAAGGGCGTGGCCGATTGCCCGTTCGAGTTCTATCGCACCTGGGTGATGGACGCCCAGAAAGCCCAGGAAAACGTCGAGGCCATGACCCGCAAAACCGTGGGCACGGCGGAGTGCCCGGTGGGTGAACTGCCGTTCGATGGCAAGGAAAAAACTGCAGGGGCCTGAGCCCGGGAGACCGCGATGCCGTTTATCAATGAGCGGCTGGAAGCCAACCGGGAAACGCTGGCAAGGAACCGGGCCGATTCAGGCCCGGTTCGTGTTTCCCGGTTCCGCTTTGAGCCGGATGCCGTAATGGCGAGCCTGCGGGCCAATATCGTGGGCCAGCAGCACGCCCTGGAGGCGATGGAATCCATGCTGGTTCGGGTCAAGGCCGACATCGGTGAAGAGAACCGCCCGCTGGCGGTTCACTTGTTTCTGGGGCCGACCGGGGTGGGCAAGACTGAAACCGTGCGGCTGATTGCCGAGGCCATTCATGGCAGCCGCGATGCCCTGTGCCGCATCGACATGAACACCCTGGCCCAGGAGCACTACGCGGCGGCGCTGACCGGCGCGCCGCCCGGTTATGTGGGCAGCAAGGAAGGCCACAGCCTGTTTGATCTTGAGAAGGTTCAGGGATCGTTCAGCAAACCGGGCATTGTCCTGTTCGACGAGCTTGAAAAGGCCAGCAAGGAGGTCACCCGGACCCTGCTTAATGTGCTCGATACCGGCCGGCTGGTGTTCCCCTCCGGCAACCGGCAAATCGACTTCCGCAACACGCTGATCTTTATGACCAGCAACGCCGGAGCCCTGGAAGCGGAAGCGCACCATCATCGCTATCAGCGAGGCTGGCGCCGCTGGCTGGGGCTGGAGCCGGGCCCGCAGGAGAACCTTCGGGACAAGGCCCTGCGCCGCCATTTCGACCCGGAGTTCCTGAACCGGATTGACCAGATTCTTACGTTTAATCCCCTGACAGACCAGTGGCTGTATGCCCTTCTGGAGATTGAGCTGGCCGGCTTGAACAAGCGCCTGGCCCGCAAACAGGCCTCGCTGGATTTGTCGGTGGAGCTGCGCAGTGTGTTGTGCCGCGATTACGACAGCCGCTATGGCGCCCGCGAGATGCTACGGGCGTTCCGCCAGAAACTGGAGCCGGCGCTGGCCCGTGCGTTGCTGGCGCATCCCGAGCATTCCTCATTTCTGGCCGAGCTCAAGGGGCAGGAGATCGTGGTGCGCCAATACGTCGAATGACGTAGGTGCCGGGGGCAATTCGCGAATACCGCGCCGGTGGCGTATCGCGGATAGTGAAACGGTCAGCGCAGGCGCCGTCGGGCACTGCGTTCCCAAGCTTAGACGCCGAACGCCAAGAACCAAGGAGCGACCGCTATGGCCGAAACACTCATCAAGATCGATTTGAGCAAATCCGCGTACGAGAACGAGAATATCCACAACCGCTGGCATCCGGACATTCCCATGGCGGCGACGGTCAAGCCCGGGGACGATTTCATCCTCGAGTGTTACGACTGGACCGGTGGCCAGATCAAGAACGACGACAGCGCCGACGACGTGCGCGACGTGGACCTGACCCAGGTTCACTTCCTGTCTGGCCCGGTGGGCGTGGAGGGCGCAGAACCCGGCGACCTGCTGGAAGTGGACATCCTCGACATCGGTGCCTTCAAGGACAGCCAGTGGGGCTTCAACGGTTTCTTCTCCAAGAAGAACGGCGGCGGCTTTCTGACCGAGCACTTTCCGGAAGCCCAGAAATCCATCTGGGATTTCAACGGCATGTTCACCAAATCCCGCCACATCCCCAACGTTGAATTCGCCGGCATGATCCACCCGGGCCTGATCGGCTGCCTGCCGTCGAAGGAAATGCTGGCGGAGTGGAACAAGCGCGAGAAAGAACTGTACGACACCGAGCCGGATCGGGTGCCCGGCCTGGCGAACCTGCCCTACGCCGACACCGCCCACCTGGGCAAGCTGGCGGGGGATGCCGCCAAAGAGGCGGCGCTGGAAGCCGCCCGCACCGTACCGCCCCGGGAGCACGGTGGTAACTGCGACATCAAGGACTTGTCCCGTGGTTCCAAGGTGTATTTCCCGGTCTATGTGAAGGGGGCAGGCCTGTCGGTGGGCGACCTGCACTTCAGCCAGGGCGACGGCGAGATTACCTTCTGCGGCGCCATCGAAATGGCCGGCTGGATTCACCTGCGGGTGAACCTGATCAAGGACGGTATGGCCAAATACGGCATCAAGAACCCGGTCTTCAAACCCAGCAGCATCAAGCCGCGCTACGAGGACTATGTGATCTTCGAGGGCATCTCGGTGGATGAAGAGGGCCAGCAGCACTACCTGGACGTGCACGTGGCCTACCGCCAGGCCTGCCTCAACGCCATCAACTACCTGACCAAGTTCGGTTACACCCCGGCTCAGGGCTACGCGTTGCTTGGCTGTGCGCCGGTGGAAGGCCACATCAGTGGCGTGGTGGATGTGCCCAACGCCTGCGCCACCTTGTGGTTGCCGACCGAGATTTTTGACTTCGACATCAACCCCACGGCGGAAGGACCGACCAGGAAGGTCACGCCGGGCACCGACGTACCCCTTTCACCGGACAAGGAGTAAGCCATGCCACTGTACGACTACAAATGCCGGGAACACGGGCTGTTCCAGGAACTGGGCGCCATGGCCGAAGCCGGTAACCCGGCCCATTGCCCCACCTGCAAGGCGCTGTCACCCCGGGTGATTGTGCTGCCGCCGGAGCTCCTGGCCATGGACCCGGCCCGCCGCAACGCGGAGGCGCGGAATGAGAAGGCGAGCCACGAGCCCATCATCTCCACCGCCGACCAGCGGGCCCGGGACGCCGAGCACCGCAAGAGTTGTGGCTGCAAGAAAAAGTCGGACGGTAAACACATGCTGTTCTACACCGCCGACGGCAAGAAGATGTTCCCGTCCATGCGGCCCTGGATGATCAGCCACTGACCATTGCTTTCACGTGTTTGGCCCCCTTGAGGGGCCTTTTTTATGGCTGCTCACTGGTTGTGCTCGAGGGTGAGGTCGCCATACCAGGCCGTGGCCTGCTCGCCGGTGTTGTCGGCGTCGGTCATGATGGCCACGCCCACAATGGCGGGCGGTTCTTCGCCGAAGGCCTGCCGGTAATCTGCCACCAGATCCCGGGTAACGGTCACCCATTCGCCCACCTGCGACGGCCCGGAGTTGACGGCAATCATCATGGTTTTGTCGGTGTAGGCGTTGGCGACCATGCTCTGTTCTGGTAGCTGATTGGCCCAGATGTAGTTCAGGGCGTTGCCGGGCAGGGTCTCGCCGAACAGCACTTCCACGGTCTTGCGCCTGGCCCGTTCAAAAAAACCGGCTTTGTCCGGTTGAAACTCAAAGGCGACGTAGATGCGGGCAGGGTAGTCATCACCGGATTTTTCGCGGGCGTTGCCGGCTTCGTAGATGTTCGACACCTTCCAGCGCCATGACAACGTGAGCGAGTCGCCGGGCACCAGCTCAACACGGGCAATCAGCCCGGAGGCGCTGTCGTCTGCGTCGGCACGGACCACCTGCTGGCCGTCGTCCGTGTCCAGGGTGTAGCGGGTATGTGTCTCGATGTTCGGAAAGGTCAGGGGCTCCCAGCCGTCCTCCAGTGAGGTCATGGTGGAGAACCGGGTTAGCCGGTCTGTTTCTGCCCACACCGGGCTGGCGGCGAGACCGAGCGTCAGGGTACTGGCCAAAAGCAGCGAAATTCTCACATTCATTCCTCAAATCCGGTGGTCTGGAGATGGACAGGCGCTGTTGCAAAAAGTGCCTTGTCTTGGCGTATTCGGCCCTATATAGTGACCGGGTCCTTGGTTAACTACCATATATTGTGATCAAGCTCTGATCATCTTGATCACAGGGTAGTCGGGAATCCGGTGAGAATCCGGAACTGACGCGCAGCGGTATTGGGGAACGAGCGTGGCAAGATGACACTGGCGCAAGCCGGGAAGTCGCCACGTTAGGCAGAGCTGAAAGGTTCACGCCCCTGAGTCCGAAGACCTACCAGGGATCAGAAGCCCCCATGGGTTTCTGGACTGCACCTTCGCGATTCAAGGGTGAGCAGATTGGTCAGGCCTGCCCGTATTCGGGGCAAGGTGTGCCACTGCGTTCGCGAGGGTGAAACGGAACCAACGCGAATTCAGGAGAGCACCATGACAGCCACTGCCATTGCCGAACCCCCGGCCCCCGCGACCGATACCCAATCCCTGCAAGTTATCAAACGAAACGGCACCCTGGTGAGTTTCAACCCGGCCAAGATCAGTGTGGCGGTGACCAAAGCCTTCCTGGCGGTGGAAGGGGACCAGGCAGCCGGTTCCGCCCGCATCAACGACGCCGTGCACCGGGTTACCGAACAGGTAGTGCAGGCCATCAGCCGCCGCCTCAAAGCTGGTGGCAAGGTGCACATCGAAGACATCCAGGACCAGGTGGAACTGGCCCTGATGCGGGCCGAAGAGCAGAAAGTGGCCCGGGCCTACGTTCTGTACCGTGAAGAACACGCCCGCCAGCGCGCCGTGGACGAGCCGGTGGAAGCGCATCCGCACCTGACCGTGAAAAAAGCCGATGGCAGCATCGCCCCGCTGGACCTGGGCCTGATGAAGCAGCAGGTGGAACAGGCGGCTACCGGCCTGGACGGCATCAACGGCGATTCGCTGGTGGAAGATGCCCTGCGCAACCTCTACGACGGCATCGAAGAGACCGAAGTCCTGTCTGCCCTGATCATGACCGCCCGGGGCCGCATTGAACGGGAACCCGACTACAGCGCCGTAACCGCCCGCCTGCTGCTGGAACAGCTCCGGCTGGAAACAGCGGAAGCCCTGGACCTGCCCCGCAGTCTTCCGCTGGCGGAGATTTATCCACAGGCCCTGAGCGCCTTTGTTCACGCCGGTATCCGCTACGAACTGCTGGACGAAGCCCTGGCGGCCTTTGATCTGGAACGCCTTGGCAACGCCCTGAAACCGGAACGCGATCTCCAGTTCGGCTTCCTGGGCCTGCAAACCCTGTACGACCGTTACTTCCTGCACTGGAACAAAGCCCGCCTGGAACTGCCCCAGGTGTTCTTCATGCGGGTGGCCATGGGCCTGGCACTGCGTGAGGACGACCCCAACGCCCGCGCCATCGAATTCTATGAGCTGCTGTCCAGTTTCGATTACATGGCCAGCACGCCCACCCTGTTCAACAGCGGCACCCGGCATTCCCAGCTGTCGTCCTGCTACCTGACCACGGTGGGCGACGACCTGGAGGGCATTTACGGGGCCATTCGCGATAACGCCCTGCTGTCCAAATGGGCCGGTGGTCTGGGCAACGACTGGACCCCGGTGCGGGCCCTGGGCTCCCACATCAAGGGCACCAACGGCCAGAGCCAGGGCGTGGTGCCGTTCCTGAAAGTGGTCAACGACACCGCCGTGGCGGTGAACCAGGGCGGCAAGCGCAAGGGCGCGGTCTGTGCTTATCTGGAAAGCTGGCACCTGGACATCGAAGAGTTCCTGGAACTGCGCAAGAACACCGGCGATGAGCGCCGCCGTACCCACGACATGAACACCGCCAACTGGGTGCCGGATCTGCTGATCGAACGCATGCGCGAAGACCGCGACTGGACCCTGTTCTCCCCCAGCGATGTGCCAGATCTGCACGACCTGTACGGCAACGCCTTCCGTGAGCGCTACCAGCACTACGAAGCCCTGGCCGAGCAAGGCAAGATCAAGCTGTTCAAGAAAATTCCGGCCAAACAGCTGTGGCGCAAGATGCTCACCGTGCTGTTCGAGACCGGTCACCCCTGGATCACCTTCAAGGACCCGTGCAACCTGCGCTCCCCGCAGCAGCATCAGGGCGTGGTGCACAGCTCCAACCTGTGTACCGAAATCACCCTGAACACCAGCGCCGATGAGATTGCGGTGTGCAACCTGGGCTCGGTGAACCTGGCTGCCCACATCAAGGACGGCGAGCTGGACGTCACGCGCCTGGAACGCACCGTGAACACCGCCGTGCGCATGCTCGATAACGTCATCGACATTAACTTCTACGCCGTGCCCCAGGCGCGCAATTCCAACCTGAAGCATCGCCCGGTGGGCCTGGGCCTGATGGGCTTCCAGGACGCCCTGTACCAGCTGGGCCTGCCGTACTCCAGCCCGGAAGCGGTGGAGTTTGCCGACGTTGCCATGGAGCAACTCAGCTACTTCGCGTTGCGTGCCTCCGCCACGCTGGCGGGTGAGCGGGGCGCCTACGACACCTACGACGGCTCGCTGTGGAGCCAGGGCATCCTGCCGATGGATTCGGTGGGCCTGCTGAAGGACAACCGCCGGGACGGCGACCTGTCGCTCAATACCCACAGCCGCCTCGACTGGACCCCGGTGCGGGAGCTGATTGCCAAAAACGGCATGCGCAACAGCAACGTGATGGCCATTGCCCCGACCGCGACCATTTCCAATATCGTGGGCGTGTCCCAGTCCATCGAACCGGCGTACCAGAACCTGTTCGTGAAATCGAACCTGTCCGGCGAGTTCACCGTGGTGAATCCCTCGCTGGTGCGTGATCTCAAGGCCGAAGGCCTGTGGGACAACGTGATGGTGAACGACCTGAAATACTTCGATGGCAGTGTGCAGCAGATCGACCGCATCCCCGCGGAGCTCAAGGCCCGCTACGCCACAGCATTCGAGATTGACCCGCGCTGGCTGGTGGAAGCGGCGGCCCGGCGCCAGAAATGGCTGGACCAGGCCCAGAGTCTGAACCTGTACATGGCCGAGCCCAGCGGCAAGAAGCTGGATGCCCTGTATCAGCTGGCCTGGGAGCGTGGCCTCAAAACCACCTACTACCTGCGCTCCCTGGGGGCCACTGGCGCCGAGAAGACCGCGCCGGTGTCGGCGCCACAGCCGCAGGTGTGCAGCATCGACAATCCCGACTGCGAAGCTTGTCAGTAACCATTTACTTATTTGGGAGGCACCCACATGCTGGACTGGGACGACGAACCAAAAGCGCAAACCGCTGCCGCCGCCACCGGCGGCCCGGCGCCCGTGAATGTCGACGACAAGCGGGTGATTAACGGCGAGACCGACATCAACCAGTTGGCACCGTTCAAGTACCCCTGGGCCTGGGAGTACTTCATGAACGCCAACAAGAACCACTGGACGCCGCTGGACGTGAACATGGCGCAGGACGTTCACGACTACCACCACCGGCTGACACCGGCGGAAAAACACGTGTACGAGAACGTGCTGGCGTACCTGACCACCTCCGACATCCTCGCCATGCGCAACATCGGCCTGGCGGTGATGGAGAAGATGAGCGCGCCGGAGCTGCAGATCTACCAGGCCCGCCAGGTGTACGAGGAAGCGCTGCACACCTGGACCTACCAGCACTGCATTGAAACACTGAACCTGGACCAGAGCGAGATCTACAACCGCTACCGCGTGGTGCCGGAGATCAACGGCAAAATCCAGTTGGCCAACCGCCGGCTGGACGCCGCCATGCGCTCCGACATGAACCTGCGCAACCCGGACGAGCTGCAGGACTTCGTGATGTCCTACCTGTTCTTCGCCGCCGTGTTCGAGGGCTGCTGGTTCTACAACGGCTTCAGCCCCATCTTCGCCCTGCAGCGCCGGGGCCTGATGCGGGGCACCGGTGAACAGTTGCAGTACATCCTGCGGGACGAAGCCATGCACTTCTCCTTCGGCCTGAAAGTGGTGAACCAGATTCTCGAGGAAGAGAAAATCACCCTGGACCCGAAAGCGGTGCGTGAGATGTGGGACGAATCCGAAGCCGCGGAAATGGCTTACGCCAACTACGTGCTGCGGGACCCGATCCTGGGTTACTCGGCGGAATACCACAGCGAACAGTTCCGCTTTGTGGCCAACCGCCGGGCCCGCACCGTGGGCCTGGAAGAACCGTTCCCGGGGGCGAAGAACGTATCGCCCTGGCTGGACGAGCAGGCCACCCTGCGCAAGGAGAAGAACTTCTTTGAAACCCGGGTGATTGAGTATCAGACCGGCGCGCAGCTGGAGTGGTAATTGAGCATTCAGATACCTGCTCTGAGAAGTGGGTATCTGTCAGAGTTCTTTACAAAACAGAATAGAAATAGCATTGGTCTGTATATTAACTGACCAGATAAAGCGTGTTTTTTTACGATAGGCCTGATTGTTGCTTGAGTAAGCACTCATAACTTGCTCGCTTCCGCAGTGCGGGCAGCGTGGGATTGCATCCCCGTGCGGAGGCCAGAGTGCAGACGTTACATGCAGGCACATCGCTAGCCGGAATGATTCGCCGCCACTGGGCGCTCCTGGTGGTGGGCTACTTTCTTTTTTTTGCCGATCCTTTTGGCATCAGCTCAAGAAGCACCCAAGCGATCAGTGACGGATTTGATCGGCTGTTTTCACCGTTATATGACCAGGCGGTGACGACCAGCGGTGCCGACCTGGTCGATGTCATTCTGATTGATGACGCCTCCATCCGCCGGCTCTCCCACGAAGAAAATGGTTACCTGAGCGCCAATGACTGGCCTCTGGCCTACAGCGACCACCTGGTTCTGATCGACGCCCTTCGCCGCCTGGGGTATGGCACGATTATTCTCGACATCACCTTCTATCGTGCGCGCCAGCTGGATGACAGCTTTCCGCTACTTGTGGCCCGATTGCAGTACTTTCGGGAGCACACGGGTTTGGCCCTGGTCATGAGTGCTGGTGAACATCCGGGCCACCTTGAACCCTCAATTCAGCCACTCATTGCAGCAGCTTCTGATATCGGGTTGGTTGGCTGGTCCGGCTATGGCTCACACTATCCGATTAGGCGAGCACTGCCTGAATACGGTGAGGTTCCAACGCTGGCTGTTGCGGGATATGAGATCTATTGCCAGCAACCGAGGTCCAGGCCTTGCGGTGATCTATCGAAGGCAGCGGAGGCCTGGATGGTACCCCAGCCTCCCGGTATGCATCTCAGTTGGGGAATGCCGGCGCAGCGTATCACCTCAACGCTGGATTGCCGTGCAACGCCCGAAAACAATGGCGGATTTAGCTCACTCTGGCACTGGGCCAGGAATATCCTTCGCGCAGAATCCGTCAGTAACAACGGTGCCAAGCCATGCCCGCCGGTGCCGACTGCCACCCTTCGGGATGCCTTTTGCCTGGCGCCAAACTGCGATGATTTCTTCACCGAGATGCCCCTGCATAATCGGATTGCGATTGTGGGTGTGTCTTTACCCTCGGCCAGAGATCTGTTTAACCCACCAATTGCGGGGCAGTTGCCTGGCGTTTATCTGCATGCCGAAGCACTTCGCAACCTACTGCATTACGGCGCGGACTATCTGAAACCGATCGGGGTGGAATGGAATCTCGCCGGGATTGGCCTGCCAGGGTGGACCATTCCGGTCGATCTGTTGCTGTCCTGGCCGCTGATCCTTTTTCTCATCCTCATGCTCGCGCGCTGGGTTCTGGCATGGCGCTGGCGCGACGAGCGTCGAGCGGAATGGCCAGAGTTGGCGGTGGAGCTGGCTGAGTTGATCATCATCGTCCTCAGCCTTTGTGTGCTCTACAGCGTTTTACTGTTGTTTCACCGCACCCCTGGCTTCCTGGCAGAGCTGATCGGTTTGACACCGTTACTGTTGATCGCAGTCAGAAAAGAAAGAAAGGAGATGGAAAATGAACGGAAAGCGATGGCTTTGGCTGCTTGCACTGCTGTGCAGTTCGGCCTTGGCAGAGGCTCAGTCCATTGAGGGTTTTCATGACCCGGAGAATGCCTTCGTCAGCAAACCGGATGGCTCGCTTGTACCGGCACGTGAGCTCGGTTTGCAATTGCCCGTCACGATCAGTGGTAAGGAGCGGGGCCAGTACCTGTTTGAAGGGCCGGGGGGCACCTATCGGGTGTTTGTTCCGGAGGTGATTACCAGCGATTCGAAACAGCCGGTTATTTACTGCGATAAATCACAGGTGGTGTTTGCGGATGACCATCAGGTGGCCAGTGCCCGTGGCGTAGGGGAGGACTGCCCATGAACTGCCAGCACAAAATAGCGCTTGTTTTACTCGCCGTGTGTTTCGGCTTGATCGGCTGCAGCTCATCGCCTTACCAGTCGAAAGACTGGAGCACCAACAAAGAGATGCGGCAGCAGGAAATCAATGAGCTTGTTGTCCAGGCCGATCAGTATCAGGCGGCTGGGCAGGATCCTTCCGAGGATGCGGTTCGTTTGCGCAGTGACAGCGTGGCGCCATTGAATGCCCGTGATGTCACCCCGGCATTGCAGGCCATTGCCGAGGAACTGGCAGAAAGCTGGTACGGCGGACCCTGTCATTGTCAGGTTCGGGTGGGCCCGAGCTACAGTTTCGGCGGGTTTACCTACCCTGAGGGTACCGTCGTGATTCAGGCAGGAACCCTGGAATATCTGGATACCCGAGATGAGGTGGCCGCACTGCTGGCCCATGAACTCTCTCATCTATGGCTGAATCATCACCAGAAGAACGAACTGCAAAGCACAACAAAAGGCATAACTGATCTGGCCCAGGCCATTTCCCTGTTCGGTAATGACGACAAAGCCCGTGAGACCACCCTGCGCATGGGCGGATCGACCGATGCCCTGGTGGCGGCGGCAGGATTCACCCAATGGAACCGGCAGCAGGAAACCGAAGCGGATTTGTTGGCCGTGAAGATTCTGGAAAAATCCCGATACAGCCCAATGGCCATGATTGCGCTGTTAACCAAGCTCAAGAATGACAAAGAGGGAATACCCGTAGCCGGCAGTGCCTACGAAGAGATGATGACCGTAGCTGCCTTGAAAGCCAGAAAGCAGGAGGCGGAAGTCAGCGACAACCAGCTCCAGAAATGGCTGTCTTCTGTTGCCAGCGATATGGGCGGTCGCGAGTATCTGTCATCGGAAGAGCGTCGGACTATTGTCCGGATGGTGATCTACGATCTGGATGGCGCAATACTGGCACGCTCGTTTACGGACCTTCAGATCGATGTCGATGCCCTGGCGCCTGTGACGTCCCTGAAAACCATCCACACCTACCCGCCCGCCAGTAAAGACTACGCGCAACTGGTTGACCGTGCCCTGGCAAGCGAGCCCGACAATCTCCATCTGCAACTGTTGAAGTTTCGTGCTCTGCTGGCCCGGGGTGAGCAACAAAAAGCCCGGGAAATGGCGGAAGCCTTCATCGCAAGACCCGATGCCAGTTTCAGTGTTCTCAGTGAGGCCACCCGGTTTCTGGACCAGCAATCTGGCCTCTCGGATACCGACAAAAAACGGCTCATGCACGACGCAGTGTCCAGGCTCGCGGATCTCGACCTGCCAGATGCCTACGTGGCCGATGAATACTACTTGTCCAAACGGTATCAGGTTCCTGGCGTGAGTGCGCTGAAGGAAAAGCTTTGTGAAGCCGGAGCCGGTAAGGTGGCGGTAAGAGAGAGATGCGACCTTGCCAGGCAGGCACTGGAACGCAACGTGAGTTTTTATGAGTTGCTTGCCAGGGCAGAAAGCCAATAAAGGGTTACCGGTTGCGGTTGATTGGATGAGCTTCTGCTAGGCTAGTGCCATACGCACTGGCCTGGCCGATTTGCTTTGAGGCAACCACCATGACCGACCCTCGCACACCCATCTTCTGGCGCGACGCCCGCATGCCCCATGTGGAACTGCGCAAAGTCGCGGATGGGCGCGAGGTCTGTTATGCCCTGCACACCCACCGGCACTGGTCGATCGGCGCCATCACCGGCGGTGAAAGCACGTTCCTGTACCGCACCGACCAGTACCACGTGAGCGCCGGCACGCTGGTGTTGATGAACCCGGAATGGCCCCACGCCTGTAATCCCATTGATAACCAGCCCTGGGCGTATCTGATGCTGTATGTGGATACCGCCTGGCTGACCCGGCTCAGATTTGAGGCGGGCCTGCTGCCCAGCGAAGACTGGCAGGATCTGGACACGGCAGTGATCACCGACCCCCGCCAGTACCAGGACTACTGCACCATGGCCGATTGCCTGCTGGACCCGGGCCGGGACCTGCTGGAAAAGCAGAGCCGGGTTGCCGAGTATCTGCTGGACCTGATGCAGAGCCTGGCGGAAGCGCCGGCCCGGGGTATTCCGCGCCCCTCGGGCACCCTGGCCGCGGTGGCTCAGTACCTGGACAGCCACTGTACCGATGAGGTATCGCTGGACGACCTGTGCGGGCTCAGTG
The DNA here is from genome assembly GCF_002049515.1 of Marinobacter sp. tcs-11. Classification (NCBI taxonomy): domain Bacteria; kingdom Pseudomonadati; phylum Pseudomonadota; class Gammaproteobacteria; order Pseudomonadales; family Marinobacteraceae; genus Marinobacter; species Marinobacter sp. tcs-11. The sequence continues at coordinate 451,113 of NZ_LLYU01000001.1, forward strand.
GCTACAGCCCGGGGCATCTGGTGCGGGCGTTTCGCCAAAGCTACGGATTAACGCCCCACGCCTACCTGATCAACCGCCGCATACAGCACGGCCAGAGCGAACTGAAACGCGGCGTGAGTATTGCCGACGCGGCCCTCAACGCCGGCTTTGCCGACCAGGCGCATTTCCAGAGAACCTTCAAACGCGTGGTGGCGGCCACCCCGAACCAGTATCGCCAGCCCTCAATCCAGCAGCAGGAACACGCAACTTCCGGCAAGTAACAGCGCCAGAACCCGGTTGAACCCGCGCAGGATTCGCGGCTGCTGCACCAGCCGGCGAAGCCCGACCCCGACATACACCCAACTGGCCAGCGACAGCCAGCAAATGGGCAGATACAGCCCCGCGAACAGCCAGAGCAGGGTGCTGTCGCCGCCCTCGGTAAACGCGCTGATACCCGCCACTGACGCAAGCCAGGCCTTGGGGTTCAACCATTGCATCAGGGCGCCGGTGACAAAGCCGGGGGCCGGGCGTGCCTCATCCTCACTGAGATGGCCATCGGCGGTGGCCAGCTGGTAGCTCAAGTACAGCAGGAAGGCGACGCCAGCCCAGCTCAACCAGCGCTCGAACCCGGGCGCGTGTTCCAGCAGCGAATTCAGGCCCAGGCCCACCGCCATAAACAGCGCGATAAACCCCAGAGTGGCCCCGGTGACAAACACCAGCCCCTGAGACACCGGATAGCGCGTGCCACTGCTCAGGCACACCAGATTGACCGGCCCCGGCGATACCGAAGCCACCAGGGCGAAGGCCGACATCGGCAGGATAATAGACAGACTCATAGCATCAGCACTCTGTGAACCAACGGAGGCGCCCAGTGTGCCCGGAGCCTTGTAACCGGTATTGAATAAAATTGCGGTGGCTCGCCGCCGGGCATTTGATTTATGTTTGAAGAACCCCGTACCCACCCAGACCGGATGAGGCCAATCCCATGAAAGTGGCGGTTTTCAGCACCAAGCCCTATGACGAACAGTTCCTGGCACAGGCGAACCAGGCCAGCCACCAGCATGAACTGGTGTTCCTGGAACCACGCCTGAATGCGGCCACTGCGGCGCTGGCCAAAGGCTTCGACGCGGTATGCGTGTTCGTGAACGACCAGGTGGACGCCAACGTACTGGAACAGCTGGCCGCCGGCGGCACCCGGGCCGTGGCCCTGCGTTGCGCCGGCTTCAACAACGTCGACCTGAAAGCCGCCGAACGCCTGGGCATCGCCGTGGTGCGGGTACCGGCGTATTCCCCCTATGCGGTGGCCGAACACACCGTGGCCTTGATCCTGACCCTGAACCGGCAGATTCACCGGGCCTACCACCGCATTCGTGATGGCAACTTTGCCCTCGACGGCTTGCTGGGGTTCGATCTGCGGGGCCGCACCGTGGGTGTGGTGGGCACCGGCCAGATTGGCGTGGAAGTGGTGCGCATCATGCGCGGGTTCGGCTGCCGCGTGCTGTGTTACGACCTGCACGCCAACCCGGAGGCGCAAACGCTGGGCGCGGAATATGTGAGCCTGGACGAACTGTTCCGGGAAGCAGACATTGTGACCCTGCATTGCCCGCTCACCCCGGACACCCATCACCTGATTGATGCCGCGGCCGTGGCCAAAATGAAAAAAGGCGTGATGCTGATCAACACCAGCCGGGGCGCCATGGTGGACACCGCCGCCATCATCGAAGGCCTGAAATCCGGCCAGGTGGGCTACCTGGGGCTGGATGTATATGAGGAAGAAAGCGACCTGTTCTTCGAAGATCTCTCCAATATCGTGCTGAAAGACGACGTGTTCGCCCGTTTGCTCACATTCCCGAATGTGGTCATCACCGGCCACCAGGCGTTTTTCACCCGCAACGCCCTGGAAAGCATTGCCCACACAACACTCAGCAACCTGACGGACCTGGAAACCGGCGGCGAGTGCGCCAACCGGGTGCTGGCCGCCAACGGCAGCACCTGAACTGAGACAAGCCGCCCGCGCCTTCGTACAATGCCGCCATGCCCAGACCCTTCTACAGAACCGGCCCCGACCACCGCGCCGGGGCACCGGTCAGCTTTCTAGACGTGCGCCGGCGGTTCCAGTTTCGATCCGTCGAGATTGGCCGCTGGGTAACCGAGCCTGAAAAACAGCACAGTGCCGCCCTGTTCTACGACGCCCTGTGCGACCTGATGACCATCCTCGGCGGCACCGAAAGCCTGATCTCCCTGCGTGGCACTTTGGCCCTGCAATACGGCATTGGTGGCCGCCCCGGGGTGTCTGCCCATTACACCCCCGCCACCCGCAGCTTCGCCCTGGCCAAAAACGCCGGCCCCGGCAGCATCGCCCACGAATGGTTTCATGCCTTCGACCACTACATCGGCGACAAACTGTTCCCCAACATACCCCGGGGCCAGTTCGCCTCCCGCCAATGGCTCACCCGCCAGGACGCCATCCATCACCCGCTGAACCAGCGCCTGCAAGCCTGCTACCAGGCCATCCTGCTGGACGACACCGGCCAAGACCCCAGCCCCCTGTTCCAGAACTCCGCAAAAGCCGACAAAGCCGCCGGCGGGCACTACTACAGCCAGCCAGAAGAACTCTGTGCCCGAGCCTTCGAAGCCTTCATCCAGGATGCTGCAGTAAAGAACGCCTTTCTGGTGAAGGGCACCAAAGAGAGCGAAGAAGCCCGCCTGGGGCTATACCCACAGGGCGAACAGCGCGACCGGATAAACGCCGCCTTCCGAACCTACTTCCATTCCCTGGGCCGGGCCCTGCAGCAAAAACCTGCCTAAAAACCGGAGTTATACGAACGCGTTCGCAAAACCCCGGGCAGGCTCCGGAAATTGTTGCTAACCTTCTGATAAGTTTGAAAAGGAAAACAGGGCGGGCGGAGTTATACGCCCCCAACATGGAGCAGGGGTGGCTCGAACACGGGCGTATAACTCCGGCGGTAGCCGTGGTGGAGTGCGAGTCATCTACTTCACCAGATTGGCAAATGGTGAGATCTGGTTATTGGTGATCTACAAGAAGGCCGTCAAGGAGAACATACCCGCGCATATCCTGAAGTCGATTCGTGAGGTATTGGAAAATGAGTAATGAGACTCTGAGTGCTGAGGAGCTTGGCAATAAGCTCCTCCAATCTGTTAAAGAAATGAAAGCGGGCAAGGCTGCGCGCGTCAGTCGTGTGGAGCCAAATCAGGTCGCAGAGGCGCGTGGCAAGACTGGCCTTACACAGCGGGAGTTTGCCGAGGTACTCCATATTTCTCCGCGAACGTTACAGGAATGGGAGCAGGGGCGACGTAAACCTTCAGGGCCGGCAAAGGCGCTCATCGAGATTGCGTTTCGTCATCCCGAGGTTATTCGGGAAGACCTCGAACTCAGGGGTTAACAAGGTGGTCAACGGGACGCTGGACTTCCCCCACTTCAGTAAACACCTTCTATAGCTAGGGAAGCCCTTGGCTCAAAGTGCTCCATAAACCACGGAGGGATTGTATGGAAATCAAGTGCATTTCAGGTTTTGCGTCCATAACCAAAGACCCTGCGGCCAGTGCGTCTCTGTATGAGGATGCGCTGGGCCTGCCGCTGGAGAAGATGGACGACTATCGTTTCATGGATAAATTCCCCGGAGCGAACCATTTCGGAGTATGGCCCCTTTCGATGGCAGCTACCTCTTGTTTTGGCCAGGAGGAATGGCCCGATTATATTCCGGAGCCGACGGCGACCATCGAATTTGAGTTGCCGGATGCAGCGGCTGTAGAGGCGGCCGTGCAAGAGATGAAGGAAAGAGGGCAGGAATTCGTTCATGAAACCCGCACTGAACCCTGGGGGCAGACGGTGGCACGGTTTATGAGCCCCGAGGGTGTGTTGATTGGCCTGAGTTATGCGCCATGGCTTCATGAATAAGTGCCTAACTGTGGCGTCAATGCGAATGTGATTGTCCGCTGATGCTCCAACGCCAGCCGGTTACGCCGGGCGTTAAATGCCAGAGGGATCTATGTCGGAGATAGCAAAAACCCCTGAGCCGCCGTATTACGCGGTTATTTTCAGTAGCCATCGCACTGAGGGCGACAATGGCTACGAGGCAATGGCAGACAGGATGGTTGAGTTGGCTGCAAGCCAGCCAGGGTTCCTGGGAATGGAATCGGTGCGTGAGGAATTAGGCATCACCGTTTCCTACTGGGAGAGCCTGGAGTCCATCACCAACTGGAAAAAGAACGCAGAGCACCGAGAAGCTCAGAGGCTTGGCCACCAAACCTGGTACTCCACCTTTCGGGTTCGTATTGCGAGGGTTGAGCGCGACTACGGCATTTAACCCGTTCCCGGTGTCAACAACAGCGAAGTTTGACCGCTTTTTATCAGTTTAGATTGTCCGGTTTTTGAGCGTCAGTGTCTTCAGAGTCCTCCTGTTGGACAGTAGTACCGGGAACGAGGCCGGTCCAAAGACATAGCCATCTTGTAAGATCTGGTGAGTTGAGGCCAACCATGAGGATGGTGAGCTTTGAAAGAGCAATATCTCTGTGTTTCCTGTGAACGTTTCTTCCCTACAGGAGAGGCTGTTGATGGCGGTGATCAGGGTTTTCGGAAAGGCTTTCTCTGTCCTTTTTGCAGCGCCAATTTGAGTGAGGCAGGTGAGTCGGACGACATCCTTCATCTACGGTTCGGCCCGGTCTATTATCTGGCCATGATTTTGGTGTTTTTGGTGGTCATTGGAGAGGTGGTTCAGATTCCGGTCAGTTCAAACTCCTACATCAACGATTTTTGCACTTTCATACTCCTGTCTGCGATCCCCACTGTCCCGTTTCTAATAGTGAACCGGAAATCCGTTTTTGGAACCAGGACGATCTACACTCGTAGAATTGATAGCCAGTAGCGTAAGCGGAGCCGTTTCCCAACGCGGTTGACCTGACCACAGCTTTTTATTCGATGCTACGGGATGCCGTACTGGTCACCATGATGGCAAGCCTGTCGGGCTTGGGCAGCAGAGACGCCTTTTTCTTATTGCCCGGAAGTCCCGTTAAATACGAATGACGGTGGGTGTTCGCGAAAGGCATTCCTCGCCTGGGTTTTTCGTTGCCAGATCGACAACGCAGTTACGCCCCTGTTTTTTGGCGGCGTACAGCGCGTTGTCCGCACGGTGCAGCACGGCACTCCACTCGCGGTCTCTGGAATCGTAGTGAGCCACTCCGAAACTGGCCGAGAGCGTTAAACAGACATCATCACCAATCGTGATCTGGGTGTCTGCCGTTTTGGCTCTGAGTTTCTCCGCCACCTCTAATCCCTGCTCGGTGTCTTTACCAGGCAACAGCAGAACAAATTCTTCGCCCCCGAAACGCGCCACCACGTCATGCTTTCGTATGTGCTCTTTGAGCGTATTGGCAAAGCGCCTCAATACCTCATCGCCTACATGATGGCCATACTCGTCATTCACGTTTTTGAAGTGGTCCAGGTCGCACATGATAATGGCGAAGGGCGCACCTGAACGCTGCGCACGGCTGAACTCAATGTCACAACATTCGTCGAATGCCCGCCTGTTGTAGAGCCCCGTTAAAGGATCAATCCTGGCGATTTCGGAGAGTTCATCCTGCAACTCATCGGACGCCATCCATATCGTGCAGAAGGATGACAGAATAACCAGTAGTTCTCCGGCAATGATCGTCAAGGCGCTGAGCAACCCAGCCCTCATGAAATCTTGAGGCGGTATGGCGTAGAACGACCAGAAAAAGCGGAAAATAAACAAGCTACTCATCAGCAAAAACATGGCGATGAGCATTTTGGCGACCATGCGGTTGCGGATGTCCCGGTGTTTCAGCAGTCCGCTGGCACCGATCAGGCAGATCGCTGCACAGACCATAGAGAAGGCCTGTATACGGATATTTATATCTGGAATATGAAAGGTATAGAAATACAGTAAAGCAGCAAGCAGGACCACCAGTGTGGTGCTTAGCCAACGCTCATGGCGCAGCGTGATACCCAGGAAACGAAACAGTCCCCGGTAAATCAGCACAACGCCCATAATGATTGCGATATTGGCAATCACGATGGACAGGAAATCGTAGATTACATGGCGCAGGCCGAGCAGCACACAGCCACCGCCGATCAGAAAATAGCCTGCGCCATGCAGCCAGTTGGTGGTGCCTTTGCCGAAGCTTTGCATGCACGCGAACACCGGTTGATACCTTGAATACTGATGGGAGGAAATGCGATGACGGATTATGTTGGCTCTTGCCTGTGTGGCGCCGTGAAGTTCGAGGTGCACGGAGACTTCGACAGCTTTTACCTGTGTCATTGCCGGTATTGCCAGAAGGACACCGGGTCTGCCCACGCGGCAAACCTGTTCTCCCAGTCGGCCCGGCTGGTCTGGCTGTCGGGTGAGGAGGCCGTGGCCTCCTTTACGCTCCCGGGCACCCGGCACCAAAAGTGTTTTTGCCGGACCTGTGGTTCGGCAGTGCCCAACACCCATATTCCGGGTTTGCTGGTAGTGCCTGCCGGGTGTCTGGACTCGGAGCTCTCCCGGGTGCCTACCGCGCATCTTTTCACGTCGAGCCGGGCAGCCTGGGATCGCGCGCTGGGCGATGTGCCGGAGTTCTCCGGTTTACCAAAGGCGACTTGATGCAGGCTATCGGGTGGAAGGACGGCGGATAATGATGACGGTTTTGCTGAAGGGCCTGTTGGTCTGGAGCGGTATTCTGGTGCTGGTCATCGCCGGTTTCCAGTGTTCGCAGAACCGTCGAGCCGTCCAGCAGGTAGAAGCGGACATCATCCAACTGGGAGTAGCCGAGTTCGGCCACCAGGTTGAGCCCGGCCGATGTGGCGTTCTCTGTGGGCACGCGCAGCCATTAGGCCGATGACGTAATGCCAAGGGTAGCTTTGCCGTCGGGCTGGTGTTGCTAGTCGCCGGCCGGCAGTGAGAGCACGTCCTGCAGAGATGCGAGGCCATCGCTGTCTTCCCAGTACTGGAACTGGCTGGCGATAGGTTGGTCTGCTCCGATGACGACGGTGGCTGAACGGGCAAAGGCGGCCTGGCTGCACAAAAGCAGCAACAACAGGAGAATGCGACACGTGTGTAGCAGGTTCACCGAAAGCCGACCTCGCTCGTCAACCCGAGACTGTTTGTTGTTTTCTTAACTCTGTCAGTCTAGCAATGCTGGCGGGCGAGAAAAGCCGTTGTTGTGGGTTTTAATGCAGCAAAATGTGTCAGGTTTCTAAGTAATTAACGTGGCTGGGCGTTTGCCTCATTGCTTTCGGGCCAGGGTATCCAGCATGCGGTTCACCACTTCCAGATGTTCCGGCTCATTGTGGCTCATGCCCTGGAAGCAGGCGCAGATATCCAGGAAATCCCGCAGTTCCGTGCGCTGGGCCATTTTCATCAGGCGCTTGGTCAGCCGGGTGGCCTTGGCGGGCTGCTGGGCGATACTGCGGGCAAGTGTCATGGCCGCGTCCATTAGCTGATCGGCAGGCACCACGTCCATCACGATACCAAGCTGTCTGGCTTCGTTGGCGTCGATCACGCGGCCGGTCAGGGTCAGCTCAAACGCTTTCTGGTAGCCGATCAGGCGTTGAAGGAACCAGGCCCCACCGTCACCGGGAATAATGCCCAGATTCAGGAAGGTTTCGCCAAACTTCGCGTTGTCTGCGGCCAGGCGAAGATCCGCCATGTTGGCCAGATCAAATCCTGCGCCGATGGCGGGGCCGTTCACCGCCGCAATCACTGGCACTTCCACGGCGTCCAGTGCCAGGGGAATACGCTGGATGCCCTTTCGGTAGCGCTCGGCGCATTCCGCCGGATCGCCTGCGAAGTCACCGCCCCGTTCGGCCATATCGCGAATATTACCCCCGGCACTGAAGGCCGAGCCTGCACCGGTGATCACCAGCACGGATACCTCCTCGCAGCTGTTCACCCACTCGGCCGTGGCAACTATATCGTCGATCAGATGGGAGCCGGTGAGCGCGTTGCGCAGGTCGTGGCGGTTCATGGTGAGCGTGGCCACTCGGTTTTCCAGAGTCAGCAGGGCATCGGTGAGTTGGGGCAGGGTACTCATAGTGGCTCCTTGTTGTTCGCGGTTGCCCCGATTGTGTCCTGACTGGCCGGCGGTTGCCAGCAACCTTTGGTGGAAGAGAGATCCGGTTTGATGAGGTGGTGTGGTGGTTTTCTGATCAAATTTGAAATCCCTGTCACGTTTCTGTAGCCTTTAATTTAATTGAACGTTCAATTAATAAAGATTGGATGGAAAGCCCATGCCGAAAGTCGGAATGAAAGACACCCGCCGCCAGCAACTGATCGACGCCACCATGGAGTCCATCGCTGAACTGGGGATGCAGAACACCACGATCGTGAGCATCAGCAAGCGGGCGGGAATGTCGTCCGGCATCATCAGCCACTATTTCGGGGGCAAGCAGGGGCTGATTGAGGCCGCCTTGCGCTACCTGCTGGACCAGTTAGGCAAGGAGCTGCGGGAGCGCATGGCGAAAACCGATCGCTCCCCGGCCCAGCGGTTGGACTGCATCATCGAGTCCAACTTTTCCGAGTTCCAGCGGTCGGCGCTGGCGGCGAAAACCTGGCTCAGCTTCTGGGCCCGCTCGATGCACGAGCCGGGGCTGAAGCGTTTGCAGCAGATCAACAACGCCCGGCTGTACAGCAACCTGCGTTATTCCTTCGCGCAGGTGCTGCCGCAGGCCGAGGCGACAGCGGCGGCCCGGCAAACGGCGGCGATGATCGACGGGTTCTGGTTGCGCAGTGCCCTGAGCCTGGACCCGGCCGAGAGCTTTGAAGCCGGCGAGCGGCTGTGCAAGCAGTTTGTCCACGAGACACTGGCCCGGGCTGGCGCCTGAGCCAATTTGAATTCCACGGCCCACAAGGCCTGAAGACACCGAACAGAGGTTACCAACGCGCTATGTCTGCATCTCTTCCTGTGGTTCAGAACTTTGTCCACGGCCGGTTTCTGGCCAACAGCACCGGCGAGACCTTCCCGGTGATGAATCCGGCCACGGGCCAGGTGATCTATGAAGTGGAAGTGGCGGATGAGTCTGTGCAACAGGCCGCCATCGAGAGCGCCCGCGCCGGTTTTGCCCAGTGGGCCGCCACACCCGCCATTGAGCGCAGCCGCATTCTGCTGAACGCGGTGGCCTTGCTCCGCGAGCGAAATGACGAGCTGGCGGCAGTGGAAGTGCGTGATACCGGTAAACCCTGGCAGGAAGCGGAAGCTGTGGATGTGGTGACCGGTGCCGATGCCATTGAGTTCTTTGCCGGCCTGGCGCCGTCCATCGAAGGTAACCAGCAGGATCTGGGGGGCGATTTCTATTACACCCGGCGGGAGCCGCTGGGCATCTGTGCGGGCATTGGTGCCTGGAACTATCCGATCCAGATCGCCTGCTGGAAGTCGGCCCCGGCCCTGGCCTGCGGCAACGCCATGATCTTCAAACCCTCCGAAGAAACGCCCATGGGCGCGGTGAAGCTGGCGGAAATCTTTATCGAAGCCGGTGTGCCGGCGGGCGTGTTCAACGTGGTGCAGGGCGCTGCTGAAGTTGGCCAGTGGCTGACCCATCACCCGGAGATTGCCAAGGTGTCGTTCACCGGTGAGGTGGGCACCGGCAAGAAGGTGATGGCCGCCGCCGCGTCGTCGCTGAAAGACGTGACCATGGAACTGGGTGGCAAGTCGCCGCTGATCATTTTTGACGACGCGGACCTGGAGAACGCCATCTCCGCCGCCATGGTGGGTAACTTCTACACCCAGGGCGAGATCTGCACCAACGGTACCCGGGTGTTTGTGCACGAGGACCTCTACCCGCGCTTTATCGAGCGCCTGCTGGAGCGCACACGCAAGAACATCAAGGCCGGTGACCCGATGAACCCGGACACCAACTTCGGCGCGCTGATCTCCAAAAAGCATCAGGAACTGGTGTTGGGTTACATCAGCAAAGGGCTGGCCGAAGGCGCCACGCTCAGCCACGGCGGACGGGCCTTTGAGCCGGAGGATTCTCAGGGCGGCTATTTCGTGGAACCGACCATTTTCACCGACTGCACCGACGACATGACCATCGTGAAGGAAGAGATTTTCGGGCCGGTGATGTCTGTGCTCACCTTCCGCGATGAAGACGAGGTGATTGCCCGGGCCAACAATACCGATACCGGACTTGCCGCGGGTGTGTTCACCAATGATATCCGCCGGGCACACCGGGTGATTCACCAGATTCAGGCCGGCATCTGCTGGATCAACAGCTACGGTGCTTCGCCGGCGGAAATGCCGGTGGGTGGCTACAAACTCTCCGGTATCGGCCGTGAGAACGGGCGCGAAACCATTGCGCACTACACCCGGATCAAGTCGGTGTATGTGGGCATGGAAGACATCGACGCCCCGTTTTAACCCCGCAGGCCACAGAGGAGAACGCGTATGAAAGAAAACCAATACGACTACATCATTGTGGGTGCGGGCTCAGCCGGTTGCGTGCTGGCTAACCGTCTGACCGAGGACAGTGAAAACCGGGTGCTGCTGCTGGAAACCGGTGGCAGTGACAAGAGCATCTTCATCCAGATGCCCACCGCGCTATCCATTCCCATGAACACCAAAAAGTACGCCTGGCAGTTCGAGACCGAGCCGGAGCTGTACCTGGACAATCGCCGTATGCATTGCCCCCGGGGCAAGGTGCTGGGTGGTTCGTCATCCATCAATGGCATGGTGTATGTCCGTGGCCATGCCCGGGATTTCGACGAGTGGCAGTCTGAAGGTGCCGACGGCTGGAGCTACCGCAACGTGCTGCCCTATTTCAAGAAGGCAGAAACCTGGGCCTTCGGCGGCGATGCCTACCGGGGGGGGGCCGGCCCCCTGGGTGTGAACAACGGCAACAACATGCGAAACCCGCTGTATACGGCGTTCATCCGGGCCGGCGTCGATGCCGGTTATCTGGAGACCGATGATTACAACGGTGCCCGCCAGGAAGGTTTTGGCGCCATGCACATGACCGTGAAGAACGGTCGCCGCTGGTCCACCGCCAACGCCTACCTGCGCCCGGCCATGGCGCGGCCGAATCTGACGGTGGTCACCCATGCCCTGGTGCATAAGGTACTTCTGGAAGGGACAACCGCCACCGGCGTGCGTTATGAGCAGGGTGGTCAGGTGCAGGAGGCCAAAGCCGCCAAGGAAGTGATTCTGTCGGCCGGTTCTATTGGCTCGCCACATTTGTTGCAGCTGTCAGGTATTGGCAAGCGCGAGGTGCTGGAGCAGGCTGGTATTGAGGTGAAGCATGAGCTGCCGGGCGTGGGTGAGAACCTTCAGGATCACCTGGAGTTCTACTTCCAGTTCCGCTGCCAGAAGCCGGTCTCCCTGAATGGCAAACTGGACTGGTGGAACAAGCTCAAGATCGGGGTGCGCTGGATTCTGCGCAAGGATGGCCTGGGGGCCACCAACCATTTTGAGTCCTGTGGTTTTATCCGCTCCAAGGCCGGCGTTGAATGGCCGGACCTGCAATACCATTTCCTGCCGGCGGCCATGCGCTACGACGGCCGCGAAGCCTTTGATGGCGACGGTTTCCAGCTCCACATCGGTCACAACAAGCCGAAGAGCCGGGGTTTTGTGCATGTGCTGTCTGCCGACCCCAAACAGGCCCCGCGCATTCGTTTCAACTACCTGGAACACGAGGCCGACCGCGAAGGCTTCCGCGACTGTGTGCGCCTGACCCGGGAGATCATCAGCCAGCCGGCCATGGACGAGTACCGTGGTGCGGAAATCCAGCCCGGTGTGGATGTGCAGAGCGATGAGCAGATCGATGCCTTCGTGCGCCAGGCGGTGGAGAGCGCTTATCACCCGTCCTGTTCCTGCAAGATGGGCACTGATGCGCTGGCGGTGGTAGACCCGGAAACCCGCGTGCGCGGTATCCAGAATCTGCGGGTGGTGGATTCGTCCATCTTCCCGACCATACCCAATGGCAACCTGAACGCGCCCACCATCATGGTGGCCGAGCGGGCAGCCGACCTTATCCGGGGCAGGGAGCCCCTGCAACCTTCGGACGCGCCGGTCTTCATGGATGACCAATGGCAGGCGCGCCAACGTCCGGGACAAGCGAAACGGTCGCTGGCCTAGCGACCGCAGTCCCGGCCCGGGTACGCAAGGTGCCCGGGTAGCAAGCCCTCAGGATTTCCCTATCAGCGCGACGGCATCCCGCCGTTTTCGGGCGACTGATAGGCAAGTCCTGGGTTTGTGTCCGATTCGAAAGAAGCAGCGCAAAAGGAGCCTCTGATTAACTCCAAATCGTCTCTGGCCTTCAGAGCGGTTCACAATCAAGACGCGACTTTGCAGGAAGGCTGGTTGCCTTTCAAAAAGTCGCAACGCGGAGTGTGGATCGCTCTGCAGGCCCCGTAGGGCGAGCCCTGAGAGCTTCATCTGCTGTGTTGCAGCTCTTGCCAAGGGCTACGGCCATTGGCTGCGAACTGCGCCTTACATCTGAAGCTCTCAGGGCTCGCAGAGTCGATCTGGAGTTGATCAGAGGCTCCTAAAAGTAGAGGAGGAACACCCATGCTGTGCACTACAATGACAAGGAACAACCGGAGGGAGATCGCATGACACTCTGGTTATCCACAGGCCTGATCTTTACCTTCGCCGCCATCGCCCTGATTCTGTATCGGTGGTGGGACATGCAGTGCATCGGCGTTACGCCGGTTCGCACGCTGACCTTCATTGCCATCCTGTTCACCTCCGGTCTGGATGTGGGGCTGATCATGTTCCCTCTCACCGAGTTCGGTGGTTACGGCAATGTCTCTGAAAACCCGGAATACGCCTTTGCCAACCCGCTGGCCATTGAGTTCGGGTTCTGGGCCTTCCTGATCTGGGGCTTCTATTTCCTGACCTGCTTTTACTTTGCCATCATTGAGCCGCGGGTGAAGTTCTTCGAGATTCCGATGGTGAAGCTGGTCAACAACGTGGTGATTATCGGCACCTGCGCGTTCACCGCTTACCTGCTGTTGGTGAATCTGCCCTGGTATCTGCCGCAACTGGGCGATGGTGAATCGGTGGTGCCGGCGTTCTACCTCATCGTGTTCCTGTCCATTGCGCTGGCGGTGTATTCCAGCTCCAAGGTCAAATACATCCGCATTCTGAGTGTTGGTTCCAGTGTGCTTTTCATTACCCTGATTGCGGGTATGTGGTTCCGGGCATTTGTTCTGGGTAAAGGCTCGCCGGCAGATTTCTTTGGCACCGCCGGCATGCTCGGTGAGTACTTTGCCAACATCCATCACTTTGTCCTGCCCATCAACGACTACCACGAGTTTTATCTGTTCTGGTGGTTTGCCTGGAGCATCATGATTGGTCAGTTCACCGCGCGTTTCGTGAGTGGTATCAAAACCTGGCAGCTGCTGATTGCCATGCTGGTCGTGCCGTCCGTTGCCATTGGCGTGTGGTTCAGCGTGCTCTATTACTATCACGCGGAGGGGCTGAAGATTGCCGCCTTCACCAACATCGCCATGATCTCGGTGGGCGTGTTGATGGTCATCAACTCCCTGGATTCCCTGATCCGGCTCTACACCGATAACCTGAACCTGACGGCGCAACGCCTGGGGCGGGTGAATTATGTGCTCTTCAACCTGGTGGCCATGGTCGGGCTGACCATGTTGTTCAAGCTGGATTTCCTGCGGATTCAGTGGGTGGGTGCGCTGGTCATTGCACTCTACTTTGGTTGCTTTGGTTATATACTGCTCAGGAAACGTTCAGAGGTGGCTGCCATCCAAACGTCACCAAAAGAAAATATTCTGGACTTCCGCAAGATTGAACTTGCAGGTTAAGGCCCCATATCAATGGCAGGTGGCTGAAGGCCCGGAAGGCTTTTGGCCGCCATGTTTAGCCGAAGTTGATGGCTGTATATAGGCTATGCCTATGCTGAGATTGGAAATAATCAATTTTCACTCAGATGGTCAAACCCGTATCTTGTGCATCGTTTCCAAACCATCAGTTAAATGAACCGACAGGAGTTATTCTGAGATGGGTATCGTTAACAGCGAAATCAAACCGTTCAACGCCACCGCATTCAAGCAGGGCGAGTTCGTAGAAATTTCTGAAGCCGACGTTAAAGGCAAGTGGGCCATCTTCTTCTTCTACCCGGCCGACTTCACCTTCGTGTGCCCGACCGAGCTGGGCGATGTGGCTGACAAGTACGAAGAGCTGCAGAAGCTGGGCGTAGAAGTGTTCTCTGTATCTACTGATACTCACTTCACCCACAAAGCATGGCACGACACTTCCGAGACCATCGGCAAGATCAACTACTACATGGTTGGCGACCAGACTGGCACCATCACCAACAACTTCGGTGTTATGCGTGAAGGCCAGGGCCTGGCAGACCGCGCCACTTTCCTGATCGATCCGGACGGTATCATCCAGGCTGTTGAAATCACTGCCGAAGGCATCGGCCGTGACGCAGACGACCTGCTGCGCAAGGTTAAAGCCGCCCAGTACGTTCGCAACCATCCTGGCGAAGTTTGCCCGGCCAAGTGGAAAGAAGGCGAAGAAACTCTGGCTCCGTCTCTGGACCTGGTTGGCAAGATCTAAGTTTCCCCGATTCGGTGAAACTTACAGAAAGGCCCGCACTGCGGGCCTTTTTTGTATCTATCAATCGTTACGACTGAATTTTATAGGTATGGCCTATCAGAAGGTTTGGGTCAATCAATTTGAGCAACGAACCGTCTGGCCGTATCTTAATCATAACTTCAGATAACGATTCATTATTGAATTCAGAAACTTAGTTTCACGACATAAAGGGGAATACCAAACATGTTGGATGCCAATATCAAAGGACAGTTGAAGGCCTATATGGAAAAGCTGCAGCAGCCGATTGAGCTGGTGGCAGCCTATGACGACAGCAAGAAGTCCGAGGAGCTCAAGCAGCTGCTGGAAGAAATCGAGCCGATGTCCGAGAAGATCAGCCTGCGGACCGAGGAATCGACTGAGGTGCGTCGTCCGTCCTTCGCCATCAATCGTGTAGGCACCGACATTGGCGTTCGCTTTGCCGGTATTCCCATGGGCCACGAATTCACTTCGCTGGTGCTGGCCCTGCTGCAGGTGGGTGGCCATCCATCCAAGGCGTCTCAGGAAGTGATCCAGCAGGTTCAGGAGCTGGAAGGTGAGTTCGAGTTTGAAACCTACTTCTCGCTGTCCTGCCAGAACTGCCCGGACGTGGTTCAGGCCCTGAACCTGATGAGCGTGCTGAACCCGAACATCAAGCACACCTCCATTGACGGTGCCCTGTTCCAGGACGAAGTTGAGCAGCGTGAAGTGATGGCGGTACCCAGTGTTTACCTGAATGGCCAGCCCTGGGGCCAGGGCCGGATGACGCTGGAAGAGATTGCGGCCAGGCTGGACACCAACTCGGCTGAAAAAGAAGCTCGTAAGATCAACCAGAAAGATGCGTTTGACGTTCTGGTGATCGGTGGTGGCCCGGCAGGCTCTGCTGCGGCTATCTATGCCGCACGAAAGGGCATTGCGACCGGTATCGCGGCTGAGCGTTTTGGTGGCCAGGTGGCCGACACCATGGGCATCGAAAACCTGATTTCTGTGCCTTACACCGAAGGCCCGAAACTGGTGGCGGCCATGGAGCAGCACGTCAACGAATACGAAGTCGACATCATGAACATGCAGCGTGCCGAGAAGCTGATTCCGGCCGAGCAGACCGGAGGCCTGCACGAGGTACGCCTGGCCAACGGCGGCTCTCTGAAAGCTCGCACGGTGATTCTGTCCACCGGCGCCCGCTGGCGTCAGATGGGTGTGCCGGGTGAGGAAGAGTACCGCAACAAGGGCGTGGCCTACTGCCCGCATTGCGACGGCCCGCTGTTCAAAGGCAAGCGCGTAGCGGTGATTGGCGGTGGTAACTCCGGCGTGGAAGCGGCCATCGACCTGGCAGGTATTGTCGGCCACGTGACGCTGATCGAGTTTGGCGAGCAGATGCGTGCCGATGAAGTGCTGCAGAAGAAACTGCGTAGCCTGAACAACGTGAAGATCATTACGTCTGGCCAGACCACGGAAGTGGTGGGTACCGATGGCAAGGTCAGCGGCCTGAACTACACCGACCGTACCACCGGTGAGTCGCATCACGTTGAACTGGAAGGCGTGTTTGTTCAGATCGGCCTGGTGCCGAACACCGAGTGGCTGAAAGGCGACATCGAACTGAGCCAGCACGGCGAGATCATCGTAAATGATCGTAACGAGACCTCGATCCCGGGTGTGTTCGCGGCAGGCGATGCCACCACCGTGCCCTACAAGCAGATCGTGATCTCTATGGGTGAAGGTTCCAAGGCTGCCCTGAGCGCCTTCGATTTCCTGATCCGTAATTCTGCTGAGTAAGTTGTTCACACAAGCCTGAATTCAGGCTGACCCCTGAAACCGGCGCCCACGGGAAGTGGGCTGCCGGTTTTTTTATGGCTTCAGGAACGGTCCGAGATGTCCTGTTCCAGGCTGCCCGTCATGGTTTGGGGCTGGCCATCCGCTTCAAACAGGTGGCCATAGGCCCGGCGAACGCCGTCAACGATGAAATCGAAGGGCACATCGTCGAACACGCCGTGATCATTGATGTATTCCATATGCGCCTGGCCGTCTTCCGTGAATTCCTGGAAGACCGAGTCGTTCACCCCATCAAATGGCAGGGGCTCTACCTTCATCAGCTCGCATAACTGTCGGTTGAAGGCCGGTGTGGCTTTCACCCAGCGACCATTGAGATACAGCTCGATAAAGCCGTGCATGCGGAAAATGTCGGAACGCAGCCACTCAATCAGCTTCGGGCTGGACAGATGGTTACGTACATCCGCCAGGCCCAGCCGGCTGGGAATGCCGATGGAGCGGGCTGCGGCACCCAGCAGCACGGCTTTGGGAATGCAGTAGGTTTCGCCCGATTCCAGCGCGTAACTGGCCGAGAGCGTGCGTGGCTCGGTTCTGAACACGTAGGGGTTGTACTGGATGCTGTCGCGCACCGCCAGATACAGCGCCTTGATCTGTGCCACCGGGTCGTCCGCTACGCCGGCCAGGTGCTGCTGAACCCAGGCCTCGACGGCGGGATGGTCGTAGTCGAAGAAGGGGGTGGCTCTCAGGTAGTTTTCCATTCCGGGCATCCAGAGTTTGCGCATGGTTGGCTGATGATCTCCCGATTAGCAAGCTACAGGCAATGACATTTTCCACCAATCCGGGTGACCAGAGGCACCGGGTTCGATCGGCTGGGGAGAGGTCGATGCGGATACCGTATTGTTCGTTATACTGACCGGCAAGATTTGCCGACGGCTAAGGAGCTGCATGGTTTTACGTGTTGTACTGATGATCAGCCTGTTTCTGGGCACCGTTAGTCGGGTGGCGGATGCGGATACGCTCCCAAACCCGAGTGCGTCGGACACGCTCCCGAATGTGGTGTTCCTGTCACCGGATACATCCCGTTTCTGGCACATGGTTGCAGGTTTCATGGAGCAGGTGGCTGCGGACCTGGAGGTTGAGTTTGACGTCCTGTTCGATGAGGGGCGGCATCGGCTCAGTTATCTGAAGCTGGTCCAGCAAGTTCTCAGTCGGGAGGAGAAACCCGATTACCTGATCATCATGTGGAAGGAGCAGGTAACCGCGCAGATCCTGGATTATGCGCGCCGGCAAAGCGTTAAGGTGTTCTCGTTTAACACTGCGGTGCCAGAGGCCGCGCGAGAGAAGGTGGGTTCTGCGCCCAGAGAAAAAATGGAGAACTGGATTGGCCATCTGGGGGTCGATAATGTCTCCGGTGGTCAACTACTGGCCAGGATGCTCGACCAGCGAGCACGGGTGCTCAACCTGGTCAGGTCTGATGAGCCGGTACCTGTTGTTGCACTGACTGGCACCCTGGATTCCTCTGCAGCTCGTGATCGCAGTCTCGGGCTGCTTGAGGCGACGGATGGGGCAGGCTCGGAACTGTTGCAGTCTGTTCGTGCCGACTGGAGCGAGCTGGAGGCGAGAGACAAAACATCGGTGCTGTTGCGGCGGTATCCGAATACGGCTGCAATCTGGAGCGCCAGCGACGGCATGGCGCTTGGCGCCATGGATGCTGCCAGGCGCGCGGGCTTACGTCCCGGCAATGACTTGGTAGTGGGTGGCATTGACTGGGAGCCGGAAGCGCTTGCGGCGATTCGCGCGGGCGATCTGTATGTCAGTCTTGGCCGGCATTTCATGGGTGGAGGGCTGGCGTTATTGCTGGTGCACGACTATCACCGGGGATACGATTTTGCAGATAGCGGACAATCGGCCTCGATGCACTACCAGTTTAAGGCTGCGACTGCCGACAACGTGGACGACATCGCCCACATGCTTGCGCCGGAAAACTGGAAAGCTGTCGATTTCCGGGCTTTCAGTCGGGTGTTCAATTCGCAGCTCCGCGAGGTGCCTGTGAGTGCCGAGCGATTAATGGACGGCTTTTCGGCGGCGTTGATGAAACAGGGTGGCAGATAGCGCGCCGGAGGAAGGGGCTCCCTCCGGTCGCCAGTATTACTCAGGATTTTCCCTCAAAGCCCTGCATGACATTGACCGCATTTACGCCAATGGCGTCCACATCGTAGCCGCCTTCCATGGTAAACACGGTGGGCAAACCCAGCTGCGCCAGGCGCTGCCCCAGGCTGAGGTAGTCTTCCGAGGCCAGCTTGAAGAACGAGATGGGGTCGTGCTCGAAGGTGTCCACGCCCAGCGCCACCACCAGGGCATCGGGCTTGAACACTTCAATGCGCTCGCAAGCGGTTTCCAGGCCCTGGCTCCAGGTGCTGTAGGGCGTTCCCGGCGGATAGACGATGTTCAGGTTGTAGCCTTCGCCGGTGCCTTCCCCCAGCTCGTCTTCAAACCCTAGGAAGTGCGGGAACACCAGATCCGGGTCGCCGTGCAGGCTGATAGTGAGGACATCGGCCCGGTCATAGAAAATGGCCTGGGTGCCATTGCCGTGATGGAAATCCACATCCAGGATAGCAACCTTGCCGTAGCCCTGGTCCCGGAACGCCTGCGCCACGATAGCTGCGTTGTTGAAGAAGCAGTAGCCGCCGAACAGGTCGGCGTGGGCGTGGTGCCCGGGTGGTCGGCACAGGGCAAAGGCAGCGCGCTCACCATCGGCCACCAGTTTCTGGGCGGTCAGGGCCACGTTGGCGGAAGCGCGGGCGGCTTCCCAGGTGCCCTCCGAGATCGAGGTTTCGGCGGCAAAGCTGTAATAGCCCAGGCGGCCATCAATGTCCTTGGGAATCCGGTGGCGCATGCCCCGGCCTGCCCACACCGCGGGAATGGCTTCGCCGGGCTTGCCCGCAGCCAGCCAGTCCTGCCAGCAGGTCTCCAGAAACGCCACGTAATCCGGTGTGTGCACGCGCTGGATCGGCGCCAGCCCGAATTCTTCCGGCTCCAGAATCTCGCCCAGGGCCTGGTCTTTCACCCTGGCCAGGATGGTCTCGGCTCTTGAGGGTTTTTCATGGGGTTCGATCAGCAGGCCGCCATCCAGTTCGGTGCGTACATGGCGCCGGCTGTGCAACGGGGAGAAGACGGTTTTCATAGGGCGCGGGTCCTTGATATCAACGTGGAAGCACTCTGGCACAGGTTTGTGCATGGCTCAAACCCGGTAAGTGTGGCAGGCTGGGGTGCAGCATCGGGAGAGGGGATTACCGCTATGACAGAACTGGTTGCCGGGCTTACGCTCAGCCAGGGGCTGGGGCAGCTGTGTGGGTTGGTGGCCCTGGGGTTCTGTATTGCCGGTTTTGCCAACAAGAACGACGACCGCCTCCTGGTACTGCTGATTTCGGCCAATGTGGCCTTCGCCCTGATGTTCGCGTTCTTTCAGAGCTGGACGGCGGCGGCCCTGACGGTACTGGTGATCCTGCGCATCGCCCTGGCGCGCCGGTACCAGGGCAACGGGTTGATCATGGCGGTCATGCTGGTGGTCAATCTGCTGGTGGCCTGGGCAACCTGGACGTCTGCTACCGATGTGTTTCCCCTCACCGCCGCCGTTCTCGGCACCGTGGGCATGTTCATGCTCCGGGGTATTCCCCTTCGTATTGTTCTGGGGCTGGCGGCGCTGGCCTGGATGCTCAATAACCTGGTGATCGGATCCGTCGGCGGTACTCTGGCTGAGGGCATGGTGCTGGTTACCAACATCATTACCATCATCCGGCTGTACCGGTTGCAGAAACAATATCCCGGGCTTGATCTGCAGGCGCCACGGTCGGGAGAAGAGCGCGGGTAAGTTTGTCGTCGTCGCTGGCTTTGGCTATGGTCTAAGGGTGCCAACGGGCACCTAGTAACCGCCAATCAGGAGTGATGCATGGCAAACGACAGTTATCATGAGCCGGTGGGTGAACTGACAGACGACACCCGTGATATGCACCGGGCCGTCAGTTCGCTGATGGAAGAGTTTGAAGCCGTTGACTGGTACAACCAGCGGGTGGATGCCTGCAAGGATCCGGAACTCAAAGCGATTCTTGAACATAATCGCGACGAGGAGAAAGAACACGCGGCCATGGTGCTTGAGTGGATTCGGCGGAAGGATCCGACCATGGACAAGTACCTTCGGGAATTCCTGTTCAAAGAGGGGCCAATCGGTCACCACGACTGACTCAAACAGCCATATCCTGAGCGCAGATTGGCCAATTCCCGGAGCTGTCGGCCTGCGCTATCGTGATTCTCTACACGTGATTACAAGAAACGGATCGGATTCCGAGAGGGCAGGATATGGCTAAACAGCATTATGATGTATTGATCATTGGCGCCGGAGTATCCGGCATCGGCATGGCCTGCCACCTGAAACGGGAATGCCCTGGCAAGCGTTTCGCCATTCTGGAGCGCCGCCAGTCCCTCGGCGGCACCTGGGACCTGTTCCGTTACCCGGGTATTCGCTCGGATTCCGATATGTTCACCTTTGGTTATAACTTCCGGCCCTGGACCGGGGGCAAGGTGCTGGCGGACGGCGCTTCGATCAAGAACTACGTGGCGGAAACCGCGAAAGAGAACGATGTCGAGCGCCACATTCGTTATGGCGTGGCCGTGAAAACTGCGGACTGGTCCAGTGCCGACAAATGCTGGACCCTGACGGCCGAGAACGAGCAGACCGGTGATCGGGAAACCTTCACCGCCAGCTTTTTGGTGGGCTGTACCGGCTACTACAATTATGATCAGGGCTACAAACCGGATTTTCCGGGCGAGGCCGACTTCAAGGGGCAGATTGTCCAGCCCCAGCACTGGCCGGAAAACCTGTATTACACGGGCAAGAAGGTGGTGGTGATCGGCAGCGGTGCCACGGCCATTACTCTGGTGCCCACCATGGCGGAGAAGGCCGCACACGTTACCATGTTGCAGCGTTCGCCCACTTATCTCATGCCGCTGCCATCTACCGATAAAGTCACCCTGGCCTTGCAGAAAGTCCTGCCGGAAAAGGCCGCCTACCGGCTGACCCGTGCCCGTAATATCTCCATCTCCCGTTTGCTGTATGAGCGCTCGCGCAAGAGCCCGAAGGCCATGCGCCGGTTGTTCCTGGGAATCATCAAGCGCCAACTCAAGGGCAAGGCCGACATGCGCCACTTCAGCCCGGACTACAACCCCTGGGACCAGCGTCTGTGTGTAGTGAAAGATGGCGACCTGTTTGAGGCCATTAAAGCCGGCACCGCCTCCATCAAGACCGATCATATCGAACGCTTCACCAAAACCGGCATTCGCCTGAAGTCCGGTGAGGAGATGGAAGCCGACATCATCATTCCGGCTACCGGCCTGGACATCCAGATGCTGGGCGGCATCACGCCCCGGGTGGATGGCCAGGAGGTGGCGCTCAAGGACAAGGTGATCTACAAGAATGTGATGGTGGAAGGCGTACCCAACGCGGGCATGATCTTTGGCTACACCAACATTTCCTGGACCCTGAAAGCCGATATTGCCAGTGAGTACCTGTGCCGGCTGATCAACCACATGGATCGTAACGGCCATCAGGTGGCCGTGGCACGAGATACCGAGAACAGTAAAGGAGACGATACCATTCTCGGTTCCCTCGACGCGGGTTACATCAAGCGGGCAGAAGACCGGTTGCCGCGTCAGGGCACCCACGGCCCGTGGAAAGCCTCCCAGAACTATCTGCAGGATGTGAAGATCCTGCGCTTCGATCCCATCGAAGACGGCTATCTTGAGTTTGATGGCCAACCCAGTCGCGCGAGCGAAGGCCGTTCATCCGGTTTCCTTCGCCCGCTGCGTTCGGCTCTGTTCGGGGCCTGAGTCAGGCCCCGATTGTTACCGCTCCTCCGCCGACACCGAGACGTTGGCAGTAGTGTCGGCAGCTTGCCTCCAGGTACTGAGCGAACGGCGGTAAATGCACGTTCTGCTGCGCCAGAAACTGCTCTGTACGGGATGTGTCGAAACGGCAGGTCTGAATAAACGCCAGGGACTCCGGGGCCACCTTCAGCAGCCCGGGCAAGCCAGGTATGGCCAGCAGAGCTTTCATCACGCCGATAGGAAGATGCCTGCGGGGACCAGGCTTGCCCAGGAGTTGCGCAGCGGCCTGTAACAGTCCCGCCAGGTTGGGCGTGTTCTGGTCCAGCGCCAACAGCGTATCGGGCACCCGATTGGCCGTGCAGGCCGCTGCAATTAGTTGCGCCAGGCTATCCACCGGAATCAATGGCAACCAGTGCTCTGGCGACCCCGGAATCATGGCCAGTCGCCCGTGGTAAAGGTTGTCGAGCAAGCTGTACAGCGGTTGGGCCGGGTCCAGGTCCCCCGTTGAACGGTGGCCCGCCACCGTCGCCGGCTGTACTTCGACCGCATCCAGCCCGTGCTTTGCCACGAATTCCCGCAAGCGGAATGCGGATTCCAGTTTGCTGGCCTCATAGCCACCGGCTTGCCGGTACACCTGGCTCCAGTCGGTCTGCTCCGGGTGACTCAATTGAATGCCCTGGCGTGACAGGTGTGCCTCGTTGGCGAGCATGAACCCTGTGATAAACACCAGCCGGCAGTCCAGGTGGCGGGCCAGTTCCGCCACCCGAAGACTGCCGGTAACGTTGGTGTGACGGGCCTCATGCTCGGACAGGTTCCAGGCGAACCGGGCGGCCAGATGCACGATGCATTCGATGCGGTCCGGTAAGGTGACCAGGCCCAGGTCCGGCTTTTCCAGATCGCCTTCCAGGGCGGAAAACCGCTCCATGGCGACGCCCTGCTGTTCGAGAAAGCCGGTGAGCTGTGTCAGGCTGGACTTGGAGCGGGTCAGTGCCTGCACGTCATGCCCCTGCTGCAACAGGGTGAGGCAAAGATATTTACCAATAAAACCGGTGGCGCCGGTGATCAGGATGGTCATGGTGCGTTCCTTGTTCATTGAGTCGAACGCAGCCTAAAGTATGGAGTATGCTCGAAGGTCAACAGGGAGGGTGCTTGGCATGAGGATATCGGAACTGGAAAGGCGCACCGGGGTGACCCGGGATACCCTGCGCTACTACGAAAAACAGGGGCTGATCCGGGAGGTGGGCCGCAGCGGAAACAACTATCGGGACTACCCGGAGCAGGCCGTCGCGCGTGTGGCGATGGTGCGGCAACTCAAGAGCCTGGGTTTTTCGCTGAACGAAATCCGTGAGTTGCTGGATGCGGTTCGCTCGGACCGGATTGATTGCCTGCAGGGTGCGGCGGTGATGGCCCGCAAGAGGGCTCTGGTGGATGCCCGGATTCGCGAACTGAAGGCCGTCAGCGCGTTATTGAAACAGGAGCAGGCCCGCCTGGAGGCCAGTGCCAGGGAGCATGGGCTGGTTTGATGGCCATCCTCATAATTGCTGATGGCGCGGTAAAAGTAGCTTCCTTAACATAGGTGGTCTATTCGGGTTCCTTTGATCTGTCCGGGAAACGGTCTTGCTGCCACTTCGCTCTGCGTTAGCCTACGTTGCCTTACTCTCTGCCATTCTGGCGAGCCTGCCGGGTATGACCTATCTGGGTGCTGCCGCCGCGGGTGCGACCGTCTTGCTGGGCTGGCAGGACATGCGCAATGTGCCCCGGGTGGTGTTTGTGGTGGCCCTGGCCATGTTCGTTTTCGCCCTGGGCTATGACCCGGAGCTGATTGAGACCGCCTCCGGCAACATGACCCGGCTGGCCGGCCTGATGCTGGCGGTGATGCTGCTGTCGAATGTGTTGGCCCGTACGGAGGACCTGCAACAGATTTCCGTCAGTCTGTTTGGTGGTGAGCCGTTGGCCCGATACCTCAGCCTCGCGTTTGGCACTTCGCTGGTGTCTGTTCCCCTGAACTTTGGTTCGGTGGCGGTGGTGGGCAGCCTGGTGGGCGAGCGCATCCGTCGCAACGGCGATTCCGAGTCTACCCGCAATGCCACCCGGGCTGTTTTGCGAGGGTTTGGCGTCGCCCCCATGTTTTCGCCCCTGTCCATTTCTGTGGTGCTGACTCTGACCCTGCTGCCGCAGGTGAGCCTGCTGTCGTTACTGTCACTGGCGGTACCGTTTTCTGTGCTGATGGTGCTGGCCGGGCTACGCTGGCGAGAACCGGAGCCGTTGCAAAGCACAGAGCGGAGCGTTAACCGTGCTGGCGCGAGTAATTGGTTGCGGTTTGGCGGACTGATTCTGGCGATCTGTGTGGGTGTACTCTGGCTTAGCCACCGGTTCGGGTTGAGTTATGCCCATGCGGTGGCCCTGAGCTGTCTGGCTGCGGTGCTGTTATACAGGATTCTGGGCTGGCTGAACCGGGAAAATCCACCTATGACCAGCATGGCCAACGTCAGCAACGAACTGGCTATTGTTGGTGGCTCGGCGTTTATCGGGGCGGTACTCAGTGGTGTGGTACTGGGCCAGATCAGCGGTCAGCCGGAATTACCGGTGTGGCTATGGGGCATACTGGCAGCCGGTGTGCCCTGGGTGTTCTTTGCTGCCGGGCTGGCAGGTATGAACCCGATTATTATCGCCACCCTGGTCGGCGGTATTCTGGGCTCGTTGTGGCCAACCGCAGCTCAGCTCGGCCTGGCCATCGCCATGGTAACGGGTTGGGGTATTACCGCCTTCGGGACCCCCTTTGCCGCCAATGCCCTGATTATGGAACGGCTGACCGGATACCGACCCCGGGATGCCTCCTTCCGCTGGAGCCTGGCATTGTCTCTTTCGGGTCTGTGCGCGGCCAGTCTTCTGGGCTTCAGTCTGACCCTGTGGCTGGCCTGAGGTAAGTTGGGTCGAAGCGCTCGAGGCTTCGGGCCAGGCTGGCGCGGGACAGTTCGCCCATATGGGTATCCACCAGGTGGCCCTGCGAGTTGTAGAACAGGGTGGTGGGCAGGCCGTGGCTGCCGACTACCCGGCCAAACCGGTTCTGGCGGTCGCTCAGTACGTGGCTCAGGTTCAGGTTCTGTGCCATCAGGAACTTGCGGATGGTTTCCGGGTGTTCGCCCTGATTGGCGAATACAAAGTTCACGTTCGGGTAGCGTTGCTGGGCGTCTTCCAGCACCGGCATCTCGCGGATACACGGCGGGCACCAGGTGGCCCAGAGATTGACCACCGTGGGCTTGTCACCGGCCAGGCTGGCCAGGTCCACCGGGCGTTCGTTCAGATCGGTCAGGGCCACTTCCGGCAATCCCTGAGTTTGCTGGTTGATCAGCGCAATAATGCCAGACATACCGCCCCAGATGATGAGGCCAGCAGCGACCGCCGAGCCCAGCGCCCGGCGTATGGCCGCCCGTTTCCACATCAGGTAACCGGTGAAGGCCAACGTAGCAATCAGGCCGGTCACCAGGTCGAACCCGCCGTCGCGGATGTCGATCATGCCCAGCCAGTTGCCCTGATACTCGCTGAAGTAGCGCACCACAAAGCCGATGCGGGCACTGACCATGGCCACCAGGAAGATATCGGCCAGCGTACCAGCGACCGGCGTTTTCTCTTTCCGGCCGATCAGTGCGCCAACTATAAGTGCAACCACGAAGGCCAGAACCAGAAGCAGGTGTCCGATCGACAGACTGAGAGGGCCAACGCCGACGCTGAGCATGGAATCTCCGGAAATCAGTGAGTTTTTAGGGGCATACGGCGGCTAATGACCGGCGGGCCCTGTCAGAGTTCCATTTGCCACCGTGAAAATGAAGGCCGGCCAATAAAACCACCTATAGCTATTTGCCGGGTGCTCTGTTACCGTGCCTGCATCCTGCCTCTAGGGATTCCGCAGTTTTCGGCTCAAGGCCGCCTTGCGAACCATTTCATACGACCTGTCAGAGGACGTCACCCCGAACCCGGCGCGTGACCGTAGTCGTCTTTTATTCCATGACTTTCATGGCATCTGCCCGCATTCGCCGACGACGGTGTTCGTGGAGGCAGAATCAATCAAGAGTACATCGTATATGAGTTTTTCTTCTCTCGGTTTGTCCGAGCAGCTGGTCCGTGCCACCGCCGATCAGGGTTATGAAACCCCGTCTCCCATCCAGCAGCAGGCGATTCCTGCGGTGTTGTCTGGCAAAGACGTAATGGCCGCGGCCCAGACCGGCACTGGTAAAACTGCCGGTTTTACCCTGCCTTTGTTGCAGCGCCTGGCGGAAAACCCCCGCACTGGCAAAGGCCCCCGCGCCCTGATTCTCACACCCACCCGTGAGCTGGCCGCCCAGGTACACGACAGCGTGAACCTTTACAGCAAATACGTACCCACCAAGGCCGCCGTGGTGTTCGGTGGTGTAAAGATCAACCCGCAGATGATGAAGCTGCGCAAGGGCCTGGACGTACTGGTGGCCACACCGGGCCGTTTGATGGACCTGTACCAGCAGAACGCGGTGCGCTTCAACGAAGTGGAAATCCTGGTGCTGGACGAAGCCGACCGCATGCTGGACATGGGCTTTATCCGCGACATTCGCAAGATCCTGGCGTTGCTGCCGGCCAAGCGCCAGAACCTGCTGTTCTCCGCCACCTTCTCCAACGAAATCCGCACCCTGGCCCAGGGCCTGCTGGATAACCCGGTGCAGGTGGAAGTGGCGGCCCGTAACACCACCGCCGAGAAAGTGAAGCAGTCCGTCTACCCGGTTGACCAGAGCCAGAAGACAGCCTTGCTGAGCAAGCTGGTGCGTGACAACGACTGGGATCAGGTACTGGTTTTCACCCGTACCAAGCACGGCGCCAACCGCCTGACCCAGAAGCTGGAGAAAGACGGTATCACGGCTGCCGCCATTCACGGCAATAAGTCCCAGGGTGCCCGTACCCGTGCCCTGGCGGATTTCAAAGCCGGTGAAGTGCGCGTACTGGTCGCCACCGACATTGCTGCCCGTGGCCTGGATATCAAACAGCTGCCGCAAGTGGTGAACTTTGAACTGCCGAACGTGCCGGAAGATTACGTGCACCGTATTGGCCGTACCGGTCGTGCCGGTGAAAGTGGCCATGCCCTGTCACTGGTCAGTGCCGACGAAGGCAAGCTGCTGGCGGGTATCGAGAAGCTGATCAAGAAGCAGCTTCCGCGCAAGGAAGTGGAAGGCTTCGAGCCGAAAAACAACCTGCCGCTGAAGCCCAAGGCCAAAGCAGACCCGAGCAAGGCGCGGAATCGTCGCCCTCAGGGTGGCAATGGTAAGAACTTTGGCCCGAAGCCGGCTGGTCGTAGCGGCGGTCGTGGCCGTGGTGGTCAGGGCGAAGGACAGGGCCGAGGCCAGGGGCAGGGTAGAAGTGGTCGCCCGGCTCAACGCCAGAGCGCCTGAAAACCGTTTCTCCTGACATAAAAAAGGCGGGGCCGAAGCCCCGCGCAGGAGAACGCACCATCCGGTAGCCGACAGACCGTGGGAGCTACCGGGAGTGCGGATCAGAACTTGTAGGTGAAACCTACCATGTAGACCATGGGGTCGATTTCTACGTCGAATTTGTCCAAACCTTCAACTTCAGCTTCAGTGTCGATATCTGCCCACCAAATCGCGGCGTTCAGACCAAACTGTTCACTTAGCATATAGTCAACACCAATCTCTGCAGCAACACCGATGCTGTCGTCCAGCTCAATATCAAGACCTTCCAGCGCGCCAGAGGTTTTCTCTTCAAAGAAAGTGGTGTAGTTAACACCAACGCCTACGTAAGGCTGGACCGCAGAAGAGCTCGCCATCGGGTAGTATTGCAAAGTTATGGTCGGTGGTAGGTGTTTTGTCTCAGCGATCTTACCAAGAGCTGCAATATCGCCAGCGCCACTGATGTTGTGCTTGAACGGCGTTGCCGCAAGCACACCCAAGCCGATATTGCTGGTAAACATGTAGGTGCCACGAATACCCAACTGTGTGTTGGAATCTACTGCAACACGGGCGTCGTCACCGAGAGCAGCAACAGAGCCTACGGTAATAACATCACTAGAATCATCCGGCGCGACATGCACAGCACCCGCGCGTACAACAAAATCACCCGCTTCAAAAGCCTGAGCTGCAGGAGCCACTGCCATTACGGCCGCAGCCAGAACACTGAGTTTAAAACCACGAGACATAGCCATCTCCTTATCCATGAAAGATCGATGGCTTCAATTTAATGACATCCGGACAGGCAATCTTGATTTAGCGCAAGAAATGGCGGAAGGCAGCGCGACTGGCCAATAAGTCTTGATTCAACTCAAGAAAAGGTGGGAATGCGGCTATTGCGGATGGTCAGCCCTGGGCTTCGTCGAGGGGCTTGTCTTCATCGCTGGGCACAAATACGTCCCGAATGGACAGGGGCTGACCCTGGGTATTCTGCACGGTGACTGGCTGTATTGGCTGGCCGCTATCGCGGTCCCGAAGATCCAGAGGCTGACCGTCTGGCGCCGGGTTCCACTTGTCGCCCCACTGGCGCAGAGCCACCACCACCGGGAACAGGTCGCGGCCTTTCTCAGTGAGCCGGTACTCAAAGCGTGAGCCGTGCTCACCCACATCTACTTTGCGCAAGACTTCGTTGTCCACGAGCTTGGCCAGGCGGTCACACAGAATGTTCTTGGCAATCCCCAGTTGCTGCTGAAAATCCACAAACCGGCGGGTGCCGTACATAGCGTGCAGCACAATCAGCAGCGACCACCAGTCCCCCACTTCATTCAGGGCGCGGGCGACGGAGCAGTTGGAGTCATCAAAACGTTTTCTGGCCATGTAGGGGAGTGTACCGAATAGGGTTGCATTTTGAAACCGGATTTAATAGGGTTGCTTTACGAAACCAAATTGATGAGGTTGCACATCACATGAGTATGAATCTTGGTCCTTTGTTCGAGCCGTTTGAACTTCATAACCTCAAGCTGCGCAACCGCGTAGCCATGGCGCCGATGACCCGCAATTTCTCGCCTAAGGGTGTACCCGGTCAGGATGTGGTGGACTACTATCGCCGCCGCGCCGAGGCAGGTGTTGGCCTGATCATTACCGAAGGCACTGTCGTGAATCATGCTGCTGCCAACGGTTACCCGAACGTACCGGCCTTCTATGGCGACGAAGCCCTGGCGGGCTGGAAGAAAGTGGTGGATGCCGTGCACGAAGCCGGCGGCGCCATTTTCCCGCAACTGTGGCACGTGGGCGCGGTACGCAAGGAAGGTATCGAGCCGGATCCCTCTGTTCCCGGTTACAGCCCTTCAGGCCTGTTTGCGCCTGGCAAGCCCAACGGCAAGGCCATGACCAGAGAAGACATTCAGGACGTGATCAAGGCCTTCGGTGATGCCGCCCAGGACGCCAAGGCTCTGGGCTTCGACGGTGTGGAAATCCACGGCGCCCACGGCTATCTGCTGGATCAATTCCTGTGGGAAGGCACCAACCAGCGCGACGATGAGTACGGCGGCAGCCTGGAAAACCGCCTGCGCTTTGTGGTGGAAATCGTCGAGGAAGTGCGCCACCGCGTGGGCCCGGATTACCCGATCATGCTGCGCTTCTCTCAGTGGAAGCAGCAGGACTACGAAGCGAAACTGGTGAACAGCCCCGAAGAACTGGAGCGCTTCCTGAAGCCTCTGGTGGATGCCGGTGTCGACATCTTCCACGCTTCCACCCGCCGCTTCTGGGAACCGGAGTTCGAAGGTTCCAATCTGAACCTGGCCGGCTGGACCCAGAAGATCACCGGCAAACCGACCATGTCGGTTGGCAGTGTGGGCCTGACCGAAGACTTCATCAGCGGTACCTTCGCCAGCAAGAAAGAGTCGGTGGAGCAGTCTGGCATCGATGAGCTGGTTGAGCGCATGACCAACCATGAATTCGAACTGATCGCCGTTGGCCGCGCCCTGCTTCAGGACCCTGAATGGCTGGTGAAAGTGAAAGAAGGCCGCCTGAACGAAGTGGAAGCCTTCGCCAGGAAGTCTCTGGCCAAACTCTACTGATCGAACCTACCCCTTCGATCGTGCCTGCCGCGCGCCCTCGGGCCCGCGGCTTTTTTGTGTCTTAAATCTGTCCGGTTCGTAATCGCAGCAATCGCCAGAAACGCTATGCTGTAGGCAGATTGTTGCTATTCACCAGACAAGGAGTTGGATATGGCTTTGATGCGTCATCTTAAACTGGCTGGGCTGGCTGCGGTATTGGTCACCCTGGTGGGTTGCGCCAGCGTTGGCCGGGATTTTGCGACTCATAATGTCGACCAGATAACGATCGGTGAGACGACCCGCGCCGAGATACAGGAGATGTTCGGTGAGCCCTGGCGCACCGGTATTGAAGACGGCAAGCGCACCTGGACTTACGGCAAGTATCGCTGGTCCGCCTTTGGTGACGACGAAACCACGGATCTGGTGGTCCGTTTCAATAACGACGGCACGGTATCCTCTTACGTATACAACACTACCGAATAAAAGCTCCCGGGCGCCGGCCTGACCTCAGTCAGCGGCCGGCGCCTGTTTCAGCGCCAGAATCTGCCCGGAATCCAGTTCCTCAATTAATGCCCCCCGGAACTGCCGGTTGATGAACCGCTCCGTTTCCACCTGAATCCGCTCCCGCTGCTCGGGCTTCTCGATATAGTCCATGGCCCGGAACAGGATGTAGCGGATGGTCATGTTGGAAATCTCCTGTACCACCACCTCATCGACACCGGGCACCAGCCCGCGTTCCAGAATATCCTCGGCCATTTCCCGGGCGCTGGCGTCCAGCTGTGCTTCGAGAGCCCGGCGTAATACGGGCGACGGGCCGTGCAGTTCCCTGACAGCCACCGTGGTTGCCGCGGGGTTGGCCAGAAAGTAGTGGTACACAAAGGTGACGGTGTCGTGGGAGGCCTGTTCCGAGGAATCCGCCATCTGCCGCAACTGCCGCACGCCGGCTTTCATGTCCTCGGCGATATACCCCAGCACTTGCAAACCGAATTCGTCCAGATTGCGGAAGTGCCGGTAAAAGGTGTTCGGGTTTAACCCCGCCTCCCGGGCCAGTTCCCGCAGGCCCAGTGAGGTCAGGCTGCGGCTTTGGGTAATCAGCCTCAGTGCGGCCTGAACCAGTTTCAGTTTTCCGCCGGCAAGTCGTTGCATCGAGTCGTGTTTCCTTTGGGCATTGGGCCAACAACCTGTCACTCAGGGCCATTCCTGTGTGCGCGGGTATACAGGTGTCTACTTTGACCGGTATACATGTGTCTACTGGTCATGATGACCACACCGACAACAACAGGCAAGGCCCTTCAGGCCACACAGGAGTGCAGCAATGAAACAAACCGCCAAGATCGCCATTATCGGCACCGGATTTTCCGGCCTGGGCATGGCCATCAAGTTGAAAGAGGCCGGCTTTGACGACTTCGTGATTCTGGAGCAGAGCGACAACGTCGGCGGCACCTGGCACGACAACCACTACCCGGGCTGCGCCTGCGATGTTCAATCTGCGCTGTATTCCTTCTCTTTTGAGCAGAATCCGAACTGGACCCGCATGTTTGCTCCCCAGCCGGAGATTCAGGCGTACCTGCGGCATTGCGCCGAGAAATACGGCCTGATGGATCACATTCGTTTCAATACCCACGTGGCGGGTGCCCGTTGGGATGAGGCCACCTCGGGCTGGGTTGTGGAAACCTGCAACAGTGCAAAACTCTGGGACTACATGGAAAAGAAAGGTTTGAAGCCCGGGGATGAACTGGATCGCAGCGACAAGGCCCTGCCGCCAATCCGCAAGCTGCGAAGTGGGATTCTGGTGTCCGGCATGGGCGGCCTGAGCACCCCCGCGTATCCGGAGATCAAGGGCATAGACACGTTCACAGGGGCCAGTTTCCATTCCCAGAACTGGGACCATGACTACGATTTTCGTGGCAAGCGGGTGGCGGTTATCGGCACCGGTGCCTCGGCCATCCAGTTCGTGCCGGAAATTGCCAAAGACGCCGCCCATCTGGACCTTTACCAGCGTACGCCGCCCTGGATCATGCCCAAGCCTGACCGGGAAATCCGGCCACTGGAGCGGGCCATGTTCCGCCGGTTCCCGCAAACCCTGAATGCGTTCCGCCAGAGCATTTACTGGATGCTGGAAGCCCGGGTGCTTGGCTTCGTGGGTAACCCGCGCATTCTGAAAGTCGGTGAGTTGCAGGCCCGTCGACACATCCGCAACCAGATCAAGGACAAGGAACTGCGCAAGAAAGTGACGCCGGATTTCCACTTCGGCTGCAAGCGGGTGTTGATCTCCAACAACTACTACCCGGCCCTGGACCAGGAACACGTGGACGTACTGACAGACGGCGTTCGCGAAGTGAAAGGTAACACCATCATCGACAACAATGGCACCGAGCGCCCGGTGGATTGCATTGTCTATGGCACCGGCTTCAAGGCCCAGGAACCCATCCCCCGGGGCATGATCTTCGGCCGTGGTGGCCAGGATCTGCTCGACGCCTGGCGCGAGGGTGCGGAAGCCTACAAAGGCACCACCGTGGCCGGCTTTCCAAACTTCTTCATGCTGATGGGTCCCAACACCGGGCTGGGCCACAGCTCCATGGTGTACATGATCGAGTCCCAGGTGCAGTACGTGCTGGACGCCATCAAGAAGATGGACCACAGAGGCTGGAAGAGCGTGGAAGTGAAAGAGGATGCCTACAGCCAGTACAACGCCTCTATACACGCCAAACTGGGCGACTCCGTGTGGCAGACCGGTTGCAAGAGCTGGTATGTGAACGAGAACGGCAAGAACACCACCTTGTGGCCGGGCTTCACCTGGCAGTTCCGGAAGCAGACCCGACGGTTTGATGCCGAGCAGTATGTGTGTGAATCAGCGGAGGTGATGGAGCAGGGTGCGGAGCCGGCGTTGGCGAGTTAAAACGAGAGATAATCGGGCGCCCGAGTCAGGAAGCTTCGGTCGCTATGAAGTTGAATTGAGACAGAATACCTTGTTCAACGAAATCCAATGACTTAGTTTTATACGGCGTCGTGAGCCAGGGATTGCGCTCACTTTTTATCAGATAGCGCTACCGCTATTGTCCAGGACAAGGAAGGTCATGTTTCTTAAGTATCACTATGATCTCCAACCGCAGGATCTGTTGCGGTTGGAGAGTCCATTCTTTGCCGCAGAAAAAATCCGGGAGTTGTTCCGCAGGGGAACCCCTATTCCAGCATCCCTCTTTTTTCATTATTCCCCCCCTTTTACGCATAGCCGATCTGATATCCATTATCAGGAACTGGTCTCGAAGATTGAGGCCGGTGAGTTATGCCTTGTCTATTCCGACATCGAAAGTGGGTCGGTTTCGGCTCCATTAGTCGCCTGGAGGCCAGGTAGCGAGGCGGAGGAATCGGGCCTCTGGAACTGTGCCGGGACCTTTGGCCGGGGAATTCCTGGATTAGAGGAACTCGTCGCTGAAATGAATCGACGCCGGATTACGCCGCAGACACTTCAGAAAATGTCTGCCACCGGGGCATCCAGTCTTAATGAGATTGAACAGTGGAACCAGTTCGCAGAATCCGTTGGCGGAGACCAACCTCGTCAGGATGAACATCGCTTATCTCTTCCGATAGGGGGCTCCGCCAACATTGCGCCTCTGCCAATGAGAGAGCAGCATAATTCCACGTTTCCGGAACGAGGAGTGCACCTCGTAATGGGGCTGTTCACCGATGGGACATTGAACAATATCGATAATATCGAACTCTTTCGGGAGCAGGTAAGAGAATGCGAAGTTCTCGAACAAACGGATCCAGAGGCGGCCAAAGCGTGCGCTGATCGGCTTGCTTTGGAATTAGGTGACAGCTACGCCAATGCGCCGACCAATGTGGTTAAGTTGTTTGATCTGTACAGGGAGGGCGAGACACAAGATGGCGAAATGACAAGCCTGATGATGAAGACGTATAGCCATGGAGTGGGTACTGAAAATGGGGGTGAAGACTCCACGCTCGATTCGGCAACAGGGTTGGGTAAAACGGGTGTAGTTTCACAGGTTAATCGTCTATTCGACTCCACAGCAGCGATTGCGAATCTTCGACTGCGTGGTCGACCCGTGACCAAGCTCTCTATTGATCTCTTTGGCTTCAGCAGAGGTGCGGCGGCGGCTCGTCATGCGGCAAATTCGATTCTTCGAGGTCGTGCGGGAAAATTTGGTAGGGCACTCTCTAAACAAGGGATCGGCTGGCCTGAGCAGGTTGAGGTTCGCTTTCTAGGACTATTTGATACCGTTGCCGGAATTGTGAATCTCAGAGCCGGAGATTTCTCCGCTTCAGACGGAGAAAACGATCCTGTTGAACTCAAGCTGGATTCGTCCAAGATTGGGAAGGTAGTTCACTTTGTCGCGCGCGATGAAATAAGAGCTAATTTTGCCCTAAATAGCGTTGGAGATTCTGATGGCCGACTACCCGAAAACTTTCGTGAGATAAGCTTGCCGGGCGCTCATTCTGATGTGGGGGGAGGGTACCATTCGCTTCAGGATGAGGAGTTGCTTCTTGCACCCGTTATGGAGATCAGAGGCTCCGACACTCAACGACCAGAGCAAACCATGAAATGGGATAACCTTGAGGCTCTCATGGTCGAGATCCAGTCCGAGGGCTGGATTGGGGATTACAGCCTGCCAATGCGTGATGGCACCGCACCCACCCTCGAAATTACACAGAAACGCAGTGAGCACCCAGCGCCCGATGGCCGGGTTGATCTTGCTTTGAAGATGAGGAGAAGAGTCAGTGGTGAATACTCCAATCTTTGTTTGAACTTGATGTATGAAATGGCCAAGGAAGCCGGACTACTATTTGATGCGATCCCGGATGAGGATTCTTGGAGCTATCCGGAAGAGCTTGCAGCTATCTGTGATAGCCTCAAATCGCAGATAGTGAACGGAGTAGACGCTCCCCAACTGGTCCCAAAACAACGAATGCTGCTAAAGCAGCGCTATACCCACTGCTCAAGCCACTATAACCCTATCAGGTTTATGCTTGGTGAACAGGAGGTTTCGATGGAGTTTCCTTTCCAGCCTTGGGGGCATCCATTGCGACCAACCCCAACGAGAAAGAGAACGGTCCATTACCAACAGGGAATCGGAAAAGCATGAGCCGGAACAACTTTCTTAAACTTCTATTTATATTGGCTATTTATTCCGTAGCCGGATGCAGTAATAAGCCAATCGCGGAGAACGACATCTCCTGGTATTTCTCACTCGCCACACCGAAACACTACGATGTCTGGGTTGAGCATCTCCAGTTCGAGCGATCAGGTGAACGTAGTTGGTATCATCCAGCTGGCTCAATGAGCTGCTGCTGGAAAGGACCGTCCGGCCCAGCCGGAATAGCCGGT
Source organism: Marinobacter sp. tcs-11 (assembly GCF_002049515.1). Classification (NCBI taxonomy): domain Bacteria; kingdom Pseudomonadati; phylum Pseudomonadota; class Gammaproteobacteria; order Pseudomonadales; family Marinobacteraceae; genus Marinobacter; species Marinobacter sp. tcs-11. Next base: position 486,629 of record NZ_LLYU01000001.1, read on the forward strand.
CGAATGGATCTGTTTCCTGATTATGTAGCCATCCAATGGTTTTCATTTGCAGAGCAAAAGTTCTATCAGCGAATCATTAAGGTTCCCCGAGCCTGGCAGGACAGAATGCGAGAGCCTGCACTATTACAAACCGAGCTGCACGGTGGCGTAATGAAGCCAAGAAATTTCATTGTGTTTGGCCTCGCTCCCGGCGGTGAAGTGGTGGTTTGGATGATGAACCAGATCGGCAATGAAGTAGAGCTCGCCCGATTCCAGGCGAACGAGTTGGATCGGGACCCCGACATCTACCGTGTAAACACCGAAGAGTATCTGGAACAACATGGGGATTTCCTGGATCAACACGGAATCCCAACGAGTGGTTGGTAGTTTTCGCGTTCCTGAAATACCATAAGCACCCCGATCCACTGGAACACGGATCATGAACTGGCGCTCTTGGTTATTCAGCGCTTGTTGCTAAGCCTGAAATTTCAGCAGGGAACGCATGAATACGGAACAGGATACCGATTACCAGTACCGCGAGCGGGTGGTAGTGCCCCGCCCGGACAAAGAACTTCGCTTTCGGAACGGACGAATCCCCGGGTATTTTTCGATATTTCTCGGTGGCTTGAGCCTGGCGGCGGTGCTCGCCTACCTGTTCCCTTCCTATCTGACCACCACTGATCTTCGTGCCGCGTATGATGCCGAGGCGCTTCAGGATGTCCTGAAGTACGGTATGTGGTTCTCCCTGTTTTTCGGCATTACCACCTTCATTCTTGATCGGCGCAAACGGCTTGGCGCTGCAGGTATTGCCATGACGCTGATCGCGTTTGCCCTGGGTGGCTACAACGTGCCGGTCGGGCCGGTGGAGCCGAAACCTCTGTCTCTTGGCGTGGACTGGCTGATTCTGGCCTTTCTGGGTTCCACCATTGTCTTTACCAGCCTGGAGAAGCTCTTTCCGAAGTATCGGGAGCAGGTCATCTTGCGGGATCAGTGGGGGCTGGATTTCTTTTACTTCTGCCTCAATCACCTGCTGATCTCGGCGGTTCTGCTTTTTGGCAACTTCCTGGTAACGCGCTTTGAATGGGTGGCCAGCGACAGTCTTCAGGCGGCTATCCAGAGCACGCCGCTATGGCTGCAGGTGGTTCTGCTGATTCTGGTGGCCGACTTCGTGCTGTATTGGGAGCATCGGGTATTCCATGAAGTCCGGCGGCTGTGGCTGTTCCATGCCGTCCACCATTCGGTGGAAACCATGGACTGGCTGGCGGGCTCCCGCGCGCATGTGGTTCAGATTTTTATTGAGCGGGGGTTGGTCATGCTGGCGTTGTATCTGCTCGGAGCCAGCAAGGAAGCGCTGGATCTCTACGTCACGTTTGCCGCGTTGCAGGCCATCATCATTCACAGCAATCTCAATGTGCCCTGGGGGCCGCTCAAGTACCTGTTGGTAACGCCGCAGTTCCACCACTGGCACCACAGCTCAGAGAAGCCGGCCATCGATACCAATTATTCAGCACACACGGTGCTCTTTGACCGACTGTTCGGCACCTATCATTTCCCGAAAGCGCACTGGCCAGCGGAGTATGGCACAACCCAGAAACTGCCGGGTTCCTATCTGGGGCAGCTGTTCTACCCGTTCCGCAGGCGGTGACCGGCAGTTGCCGTCACGGTGATGCAATGGGATGATGCGCGGGTTGCGTGCTGCCCGGCACGCATTCACCCATCATCTGAAACCGGCAGGATGTCATGGCCAACCGAACCTCAACCCGACTGAACAAATACATCAGCGAGAGCGGTATGTGCTCCCGTCGGGATGCCGACCGGTTCATCGAGCAGGGCAACGTGCACATCAACGGTCGCCGGGCCCAGGTGGGCGATCAGGTGTTGCCCGGAGATGTGGTGAAGGTCAATGGCCAGGTGGTGGAGCCGAGAGACGAAGAAGATCTGGTGTTCATTGCTCTGAATAAACCGGTGGGTATTGTCAGCACCACGGACAGAGCGGAGAAAGACAACATCCAGCGTTTTGTCGGCCACAGTGAACGGATTTTTCCCATTGGCCGGCTCGACAAGGATTCCCAGGGGCTGATTTTCCTGACCAGCAATGGCGATCTGGTGAACAAGATCCTGCGCGCCGGCAATAATCACGAGAAGGAATACCTGGTCACGGTCGACAAGCCGGTCACCCGGGAATTCGTAGAGGGAATGAGCAACGGTGTGCCGATTCTGGGTACCATGACCAAGCGCTGCAAGGTCGAAAAGGTGTCCCGGTTTGTGTTCCGCATTACCCTGGTTCAGGGTCTGAATCGCCAGATTCGCCGTATGGCGGAGTACTTTGGCTACGAGGTGACCAGGCTGGAGCGGGTGCGCATCATGAATGTCAGTCTGCAGGGATTGCCCGTGGGCGCCTGGCGGGATCTGACCGAGAAGGAACTGGCGGTACTGTTCGATGCCATCCGGGATTCCTCGTCTGAGGCGGCGGAGCCTGCTGGCAGTAAACCCCGGAAGAAGCCTGCGGGTGCGAGGGGCGCTCGCCCGGGGCCCGGAGGCAAACCGGCGCGGGGTGGTGCAAAAGCTGGCGGGAAGTCACCGGCTGGTAAAGGGCGAAAAGGCCCCGGTTCCGGGCCCGGTAAACGGCCCTCTGGTAAACCCGGTGGCGGCCCAAAGCCGGGTGGCCGTGGTCCGGGGTCCAAGGGTAAGCCATCGAAACCGGGCAAGCCCCGCAAGCCGTCCATCAAGAAACGTTGAGTACCCATAGGTTCTCTTCCTTACGGCAAAAAAGCCTTTCGGACGCTATGCTTACCGGCTTTAACCCTGTGCCGGATTTGCCCGAATGTTTGAAACGTTTTTCTCTACCTATCTCAGCAGCACCATCCGATTCCTGTTCCTGCTGGCGCCATTTTTCGTGGTCACCATGTTCCTGGCCCTCACCCGGGGGCTCTCGATGGCGGAGAAAACCTCCATCATTCGTCGGGCCTGTGTCTCGGCCTTTATTCTGGGTGTGATCCTGTTCTTCGCCGGCCCGCTGTTGTTCAACGCCATTGGCATCACCCTGAACTCCTTCCGCATCGGTGCCGGTAGTCTGCTGTTCCTCACCGCCATCAGTCTGGTGAACAGTGGCACTCGTAACCACGCCACCGGGCTGCCCGAAGAGGATCGGGATGACATCGCGGTGGTGCCCCTGGCGATTCCTGTCATGATTGGCCCGGCGACCATTGGTGCCATCATGGTTTACGGCGCCGAGCTTAAAGCGGTGCCGGAAGTGGCCGGTGGTCTGCTGGGCCTGGTGTCGGGTTTGCTGATTCTGGCGGGATTGCTGCGCTTGTCCGGTTATCTGGAGAAAGCGTTGGGCAAGACCGGCCTGAACATTATGTCGAAGATCAGTGGCCTGATTCTTTCCGCGATGGCGGCAGAAATCGTGCTGACCGGTATTGCCGGCTTCATTGCCAGTACCTCGGGCGCCTGAGACAATCCGGTCGTTATTTCTGGATGGGATGAGTCATGCCCGCGAACACCATTGAGCATAATCGCAGCCGGTTCAATTTTGATGGCATCGAGGCCATCTGGCTCTTCGGCTATGGCTCGCTGATCTACAAAGTGGATTTCCCGTTCCTGGAGCAGCGCCCGGCAGCCATTCGCGGTTGGGCTCGTCGGTTCTGGCAGGGTTCTCATGATCACCGTGGCACCCCCGAAGCGCCCGGGCGGGTGGTCACGCTGATTGAGCAGCCCGATGCCGTATGCAAGGGCGTAGCCTATCGGGTGTCACCCAACGTCTTCGAGTATCTGGATGTGCGGGAAAAGAACGGCTATCTGCGCTTCAGTACCACCATGACCTTTGACGATGGCAGTTATGCAGAAGGGCTGGTGTACATCGCTACGGAAGACAATGAGGCCTTTCTGGGCGAGGCACCGGAAGCAGATATTGCGCGGCAGATTGCCCTCGCCACGGGGCCTAGCGGCCCCAATTCGGAGTATTTGCTCAGGCTGGCGGATTCGCTGCGTCAGCTGGGTGATGATTGTTCACACACCTTTGCCATCGAGGCCTGTCTTCGGGCGGAAGAACGGCTACCCCGTTGATTTGTCTCCCCGGCGGTCTCCCGCTCCGCCGGGTTGAATCCCCGGGCGGGTGACCGCTTCCGGTGCCGCAGGCCAATCAGTACCAGCGGCACGACGATCATCAGGCTGCCCGCCAGGAACCACAGGTCAGGTACCTCACCAAACCAGATCCAGCCAATGGCGACCGCCCAGATCAGCCCGGTGTATTCGGCGCTGGTGACCTGGTTGGCATCTACCTGCCGGTAGGCCAGCAACACGGTGATGTTGTAGCCCAGGATGAACAGGGCGGAACCGGCGGCGCTGATCAGGATTTGCGGGTTCCAGGCCGCGCCTTCCCAGAGTGCCAGGGCGGCGGCCGCCGGGACGATCAGCAGGTAGTTCAGAAACAGTTTGTGGACGGTGGTTTGTTCCTTGGGCAACTGGCGCACCATGACGGCGTTGATGGCCAGGGCGAAGGCAGAGCCGAGGGCGGCGATGACGGCCCAGTTGAAGTCCACCGGTCGCAGGATGACGATGATGCCGGCAAAGCCGCTGAACACAGCAGTCACACTGAGCGGAGTCAGTTTTTCTCTGAAGAATACGGCGGACAGTACCATCACCAGGATGGGCGCGGCGTAGAACAGGGCGTTGGCGGTGGCCAGTGGCAGGTTGGTCAGTGCCACCACCATGCAGACGATACCGACCAGATGGATGTGGGCGCGGATGGCGTGGATTTTCAGGCCGCCGAGGAGGTTGCTGCGGTCGAGTTTGCGGGCGAGCGGGAGCAGGAAAACCAGGGTGAGGACGCAGCGCAGGAAGGCGAACTGGAAGACGGGGGCGCCGGGGTCCAGGAGCTTGATGAAGACGTCTGAGAGTATGGCCATGGCGTTGCCGATGACCAGCAGCAGAATGGCGCTGTTGACGGTTTTGCCTGACACTTTGTGCTCTCCTTTAAATCCTGGCCTTGATGGTTTGGCGGAAGGATCAGGTCGGGTAGCCCCTCCGAAAACCGCTGCGAGTACGTCCGTGTAAGCTTGTCTCCGCCATCCATGGCTCCGAACATTTTCGGAGGGGCTACCCGACCTGATCCCCGAGACTCTGCGGTGAGTCTAATGTGATGCTAATATCCGATAAAATGATGAATATTACCCATCCATTAGAAAATTAGATAACAAGCAACGATGAGACTCCCACCCCTGAAAGCTCTCCCAGTATTTGAAGCTGCCGCCCGGCTGAATAGTTTTTCAGCGGCCTCGGAAGAACTGGCCATCACCCAGAGCGCAGTCAGTCACCAGATCAAACAGTTGGAAACCTATCTGGGCGAGCGGTTGTTCTGGCGCTCCGGTCGTCGGGTGACGTTGACCGATGAGGGGCGGCAGTATTTCGATGCCATTGGTTCTGCGCTGGTCCAGATCGAACGGGCCAGTGAGCAACTCCTGGGGCATGAGGAGTCGCAGTTGCGGTTGTCGGTGTTCAGTTCGTTTGCGGTGCGCTGGCTGGCACCGCGCTTGCCGGATTTTCGGCGTTTGCATCCGCAGATTGATCTGGCTCTGGAGATGAGCAGCGAGAATCCGGTGTTGTCGGACCGGGTGGCGGATTGTTTTATTACGATTCACCGGGATTCACGGGCCTACAGTTACGATCTGCTGTATGAGGAGCGGTTGTTTCCGGTATGCAGTCAGGATTATTGGCAGCGTATACGGCGGGAGTTGGGGCGGGATGCGGAGCCCGAGCGGCGGGATGAGCCGCCGGTATCGCCGGCAGAGATGGCCCGGTTTCCGTTGCTGTCGACTCACAGTATTTATGACAGGCAGGGCGGTGACTGGGAGGCCTGGTATCAGGAGGCCGGTTTGAGGCTGCCTGCGTCCAGTCGGCTGCTGCATTCCAGCCATATGCTGTTGTCGCTGGAGGCGGCGCGGTTTCATCAGGGGATTGCTCTGACCAATGACTACATGTTGAGTACGCGGAAGGATTCTGAAGATTTTGTGCGGTTGCCTACGCATTCGGTGGTAACCGGCGACAAGTTCTACTTTGCCTGGAAAACCAGCCGGCGGCGGGAGCGCGGGATTCAGACGTTGCGCCGGTGGTTGGTGGATGAGGCAATTCGGGGTGGCTTGAGGGGCGAGTGACCGCCCCTCATTGAGAGGGTGGCGAAGCTCAGCCTTTGGACGGCCGTTCCACCACTTTGCGCTTGCCTTTGGCGCTTTTGGCGAGGGATTTCAATCCGTCGGCATCAAAGGCATCCACCCGGATGACGTCGTACAGTGCCGTCAGGGCTTCTTCCAGTTTCGGGCACTCATCCGCTTTGACAATGCCCTGGGCACAGGCCCAGTCCACCAGTTCCTTGCGCTGGTGGCCCATCAGCAGGGCAATGCCATCCACTTCGTCTTCGTCCCGGCTGCGGATCGCTTCGTGAAGTTTGTGGCGGGATTCCTCGGTTTCGTTCGCCAGTCGGTAAGCATTGAGTACGCGTCCAAGCGGATCGTTCGGATCGGCGTTTATGAAGGTTCCCCGGCTGATGCGCTGGCGCACAGGCGTGTCTTTCACGATGGTGGCCGCCACTTTGGCACCGAGCTTGTCATCCGGGCCGTTCAGGCCGGTGGCGCCGAGCGGGAACACCAGCAAACGCAGCGGCCAGCGCAGGGCGGGGACCGGGAAGTTTATGATGGCTTCACGCATGGAGTCCTGCAGGTCGTGCAGACAGGTTTGCAGGCACCATTCCACCAGATCCCGTTGGTCGTCCGGGTAGCCTTCCTCATGCCATTGCTTGATCACGGCGGTGGCGTAGTAAAGCTGTACCAGGCAGTCGGCCATGCGGCCAGACAGCCGCTGGCGGGCTTTCAGGCCGCCGCCGACGGTGAGCAGGGTCACGTCGGTCATCAGGGCAAAGGCGGCCGAGAAACGGCCCAGCTGGCGGTAGTATTTCTGGATGTCACCCTGGCGGGGTGCGCTTTCCAGCCAGCCTTTACTCAGGCCCAGAACGAAGGCACGCAGGGCATTTCGGGTAGTGTGGGCCAGGTGGCGGTAGAAGATGCCGTCGAACTTCTTCGCCGCTTTGTCTTCGTCGTCCATGCCCGCCGCTTCGATTTCCTCAACAATAAAGGGGTGGCAGCGGATGGCGCCCTGGCCGAAGACCATCAGGCTGCGGGTCAGGATGTTGGCGCCTTCCACGGTAATGCCGATAGGCACGGCCTGGTAGGCCCGTGCCAGGAAGTTGCGGGGGCCGGTGATCACGCCCCGGCCGGCGACCACGTCCATAGCGTGGTTGATCACTTCCCGCATCAGGTCTGTGTTGCGGTATTTCAGCACCGCTGAAGGTACCGACGGGCGAACGCCCCGGTCCAGCATACCGGCGGTCAGCAGGCGGGCTGCGTCCATCATGTAGGTGTAGCCGGCAATGGGTTCCAGGGCTTCCTGTACGCCTTCAAACTGGCTGATGGAGCGGCCGAACTGCTCCCGGGTGTAGGCGTAGGAACCGGTCGCCAGGCTGGCCAGTTTGCCGGCGCCGGTGCCCAGAGCGGGCAGGGAGATGGAGCGGCCGATGGACAGGCATTCCAGCAACATTTTCCAGCCCTTGCCGAGCATGTCCTGGCCGCCAATTACCTGTTCCATGGGGATGAAAACTTCGGTGCCCCAGGTGGGGCCGTTCATGAAGACCGTGTTCATGGGCAGGTGGCGGGCACCGGCATTCACGCCGTCGGTATCCCGCGGCACCATCACACAGGTGACACCGATCTCGTCCTGCTCACCAAGCAGGTGCTCGGGGTCGTAAACCTTGATGGCGAGGCCGATCAGTGTAGCGACCGGCGCCAGGGTGATGTAGCGCTTGTTCCAGGTCACTTTCAGGCCCAGCACTTCCTTGCCGTTCCATTCGCCCTTGCAGACGATGCCTTTGTCCGGAATCGCGCCAGCATCGGAGCCGGCGACCGGAGAGGTCAGGGCAAAGCAGGGGATTTCTTCACCCCCGGCCAGGCGAGGCAGGTAGTGCTGTTTCTGCTTGTCGGTACCATAGTGCATCAGTAGCTCGCCGGGACCGAGGGAGTTGGGCACCATCACGGTCACCGCTGCAGACACGCTGCGGGTGGAGATCTTCATGACGATTTCGGAATGGGCGGTGTTGGAAAAACCCAGGCCGCCGTCTTCTTTGGGAATCACCAGTCCAAAGAAGCCCTTGCTGCGAATGAACTTCCACACTTTGTCCGGCAGATCGTAGTGTTCGTGGGTGATCTGCCAGTCGTCCAGCATCTTGCACAGTTCTTCCACCGGGCCATCAAGAAACGCCTGTTCTTCACTGGTCAGATGAGCGGGCGCGGCATCCAGCAGCTTGTTCCACTCAGGTTGGCCGGAAAACAGTTCGCCGTCCCAGTCAACGGAGCCGGAGTTGAGGGCTTCCTGTTCGGTGGGAGACAGTTTTGGTAAGCGACTGCGAACCCAGCCCAGCAGTGGCCGGCTGAGTTTATCCAGGCGCAGGTCGCCAGGGAGGGTTACGAGCAGTGCCAAAGCCAGCAGGATGCCGCCGATCAGAAAACTCAGAATGTGCCAGTCGTCCTGAGCGACACCAATCAGGGTAGCGACGGACATGATGAGGGCGGCAGTTTTGCCACCGATACTGAAGTAAATCAGTACCAGGGCACTGATAACGAGGAGCAGAACGCTCATGGGCAGACCTCCATATCATGAATGAAATCAGACAGATTTGATTCTTACCATCGGTCAAAGTTCAGTCAGTTGCAAGCGGTTAGCGAGGTAAAAGCCCGTGGGAGAATCGAATTCTTGATTTACAGATTCTTTACGGAGCCCCAGCGGTTCAGGCTCAAAGGCTGAGCCCGGTTACCAGCAGCGCCAGTGTGGACAGCAGTACCGCCACGTTGGCGCCCAGCACGTGGTTGAGCTGGTCTGGCATCGCCAGTACCCGAGGCAGTCGAAGACTGATCCAGATTGCTGCCGGTAGCGGTGCCAGGGCGATAAGGCTGGTCATTGCCAGATAGCCACTGACCACACCGGCAACGATGACACCATAGCTGGCAAGCAACAGGCCAGCCACCAGATGGGCGGCTTTTTCGGGGCCCAGAGTAATCACCAGATGGCGCCGGCCAATCGCTCGATCGGCCTCGGCATCCGGTATCTGGTTGATCAGCAACAGCTCACTGACCATCAAGAGCGCCACCAGAGACACCAGCAGGGCGGTGGTATCGATGCTTGCCCCAAGCGCGATAACGGTGCCCAGCACCATGATGGGACCAAACCCCATGCCCGGTGCCAGCAGGCACAGCAGTGGGGAGCGGGTAATCCAGCGGGTATAGGTGAGCACCAGCACCACACCGGCCGCTCCGAGCACCAGCAGAGGCAGACCCCGCAGCCAGAGAAAATACAGACCGATGGTCACCACCACCGCGAGTGTGCCCAGACCTGCCCAGAGCACGCGCCGGGCTGCAGACGGCACCTCGGGCAGGGCGCCGCTGCCACCGGAGAACGGGGTGCGCTCGGTGATCATGTCGAGGCCGGAGCGAAAATCGTCGTATTCGTTCAGCAGATTCACCGCCGCATGGGCAAGTACGGCGCCAAGGAAAACCAGAAAGGTGTGTAAAAGTTCGGGCGCCTGGCCCTGTTGCCAGGCGACGGCCAGGCCCAGGCCGGCACACAATGGGGCGAGCAGTAAAAAGTTCGGGCGGGACGCGCGGACCACCGCAAGGGTTTCTGACATTGATCAACTCTCCGGATTGCGGAGAAGCTTACACGTAGCCCGCCGCAAATACCAAGCCCAGCACAATGGGCATCACCACCAGACTGCCCAGGTTGCTCAGCAGCACCAGGGAGGCCACAGCGTGGGGTTCCTGCTGATACTGTTCGGCCACCATGTAATTCAGTACGGCCGGTGGCAGGGCGGCAAAGACCCAAAGGCTGGCGACCTGCAGCCCCGGCAGATCCAGCAGTGCAATCATTGGCCAGGCCAGAATGAGTCCGGAGAGCGGGCAGGCGATGGCGCCGATCAGCCCCAGTTTCCAGTCACTGAAATCGACATCCAGCATGCGGACGCCCAGGGCAAACAGCATCAGTGGAATGCACACGCCGCCAAGCATGTTCAGGGTTTCCAGCAGCCAACCCGGCAGCGGGATACCACTGAGATTCACCGCCAGGCCGGCGATGCTGGCGAATACGATGGGCAACCGTAGCCGGCGGATAATGGAGGTGTGGGGGTCCAGCATGTACAGGCCTACCGAGAAGTGCAGCAGCATTTCCACGATGAACAGCACAATGGCCGCAGGCAGCGCCGCATCCCCGAATGCCAGCACCAGAATCGGAATCCCCATGTTGCCGGAGTTGTTGAACATCATCGGTGGCAGGAAGGTTTTCAGGTTCAGCTTCAGCAGCCTGGCCACCGGATACAGAATCACACCGGACCCCAGAACCACCACCGTGGCGGCCAGCGCCAGCCAACCGTATTCCTGCAAGGGCGCCTGCTGGTCTGCCAGTACCGCAAACACCAGCATGGGCACGAACAGTTCCATGTTGAGCACATTCAGGCCCTGAATATCCGGTGTCCGGTAACGCCCGTACAAGGCGCCGCAGCCGGCAATCAGGAATACCGGCAGCATGGTGGAAAGAATCTGGCCAATCATGGAAGGGCTCCGATTATTGTTTTTGGTCAACGCAGGTGACTAATCCGTTAGGTTCGCAAGCATCGGGTGGATTGGGCAAGCGAAATTCATGGCTCTTCGACCAAAGCCGGAGCCAAAGCGTCGGTTGCGACGGCGGCACCGGGCCACCACAATAGCGTTTTCACGGAGACAGCAAGCGGAGCCCCCATGAATGGCAGCGTTTTCGATCAGCCCATCGCCAGAGAGCACACCTGTTCGGTAAAGTTTGATGCCCGCAAGGCGGTATTCGGCCGTGACGATGTGATACCGGCGTGGGTCGCCGATATGGACTTCCCGGCCCCGGAAGCGGTCACCCGTGCGCTGACCGAGCGGGCGCAGCATCCGGTATATGGCTATACCCTGTTCCCGGACAGCCTTTATGAGGCCATGATCCAGTGGTTTGAAAGCCGTCATGGCTGGGGCATCCAGCGAGACTGGATTGTCATGGCACCCGGGGTGGTGCCGTCCCTCAACGCGGCCTGCCTGGCCTTTGCCCAACCCGGAGAGGGCGTGATTATACAGCCGCCGGTGTACCCGCCGTTTTTCAGCTCGGTCAGGGATACCGGCCGGACCGTGATTGAAAATCCGTTGATGGCAGACGAAACCGGTGACTACCGCATGGATCTGGAGCATTTGGAGCAATGCGCCGCCCGGCCGGAGGCCAAGGTATTGCTGCTGTGTTCGCCCCATAATCCGGTCGGACGGGTCTGGCGCGAGGCGGAACTGGTTCAGGTGCTGGACATCGCGCGCCGTCATGGCCTGGTGGTGCTGTCGGACGAGATTCACTGCGATCTTACCTATCCAGACAAGCCTGCTCATCGGGTGTTGGCGACCCTGGCCGAAGGGGATGATGCGCTGATAACGGCGGTTGCGCCGAGCAAGACCTTCAATATGCCGGGGCTGGGCCTGTCGGCCCTGGTGATTCCGGATCCGGAGCACCGCAAGGCCATGAAAACGGTGTTCGAACGGCTGCACCTGCCGCAGTGTAACCCGTTCAGCATCGCCGGGTTCGAGGCAGGCTATCGCCATGGTGGTCCCTGGCGGGATGATCTGATGGCCTATCTGAAGGGCAATCGCGATTTCGTGGTGCAGGAGGTTGACCGCCGACTCACGGGCATCCGAACCGCGGCGCCGGAAGGCACCTACCTGATCTGGCTCGATTGCCGGGGCCTGCAGCTGGACGACACCGCCCTGAAACGCTTCTTCGTGCAACGGGCGGGGGTTGGCCTCAATCCGGGGCTAAGTTTCGGCAGCCAGGGCAGCGGTTTCATGCGGCTGAACATCGGCTGCCCGAGAGCGGTACTGGCGCAGATTCTCGACCGTATTGAGGCGGCCCTTCAGGGCAGCTGATTTTCCAGGGAGCAGTGATCTTCAACCAGCTGCCAGTGCGGCGGCGTATTCATCCCGGGCATATCGCCGCTGGTCGGGCGGATCGCCTTCCAGATCTTGCCGCCATGGCTGGCTTCGCTGCCCACGGTGTAGCTCTCCGAGAACAGCCACTGGTCGGGCTGCTCGCACAGTTCGTTGTCACTGGACGATTCCGAGGCTGGTGAATCCGGGCTTCCGGTGACCGTGCCTGTCTGCGCAGTTCGCCCGGTTTCTACATCGGACTTGTCGATCGGGGCCGGGGGCGCTGCCTCGCCGGAGCATTCGGGTGCAGAATCGAGCTGTTTCCAGTCGAAGGTAATACCCGGCTCCAGGCCCTGGTGTAGCTCCCGGGACTGGTACCACTCGCCGTCATGGTGCACTACCGCTCCGGCCGGGTAGTAGCGGGATGGCGCCCATTTGGACTCATCCGGGTCGCAGGGGGCTGCCGCGACGTTCAGGGAAAGAGCGGCCAGCATCAGGGTAATGATGGCCGGCCAGGAATATGCAGAGGCGGTTTGCCTAGTCATTCAGCTCTCCTTTATCCAGTGCAGTGACAGGCGGGCGGGACAGACGCCGGCCGGTTCGGGTCGCCAGTATCAGGCCTCCGAGTATCAGCAGTCCACCCGCCAGATGAAACAGGCTGAGGCTTTCCCCGAGGAAAACCACCGCAAGCACAGAGGCATAAACCGGCGTAAGGTACATGAAAATGGCAGCCCGGGCAGGGCCAATACTGTGTACGCCATGATTCCAGAAGGCGTAGGCGAGAATGCCCGGAAAAATCGCAAAATAGATCAGAGGAAGGGCGGTACTTTGTGACAGGGCAAAGCCGCCGCTGAAAAACAGAAAGTCCAGCAGGTAAACCGGCGCGAGAATCAGGGTGCCCAGCAGGATCTGCGTGGTGAGGAAGGTCAGTGCCGGCAGTGGCACCGCCTGCCGGCGCAACAGCACCGAGAACAGGCCCCAGCTGAACACCGCAGCCACCATCACCAGGTCGCCGGGCTGGGCCTGCAGGCCGGTCAGCACGGACACATCGCCGCGGGCAATCACGCACAGAATGCCGGCCAGGGCCATGGCAATGCCCAGTATCTGAATCGGGCGCGTCCGGTCACCCAATAACAACCAGGCCAGCAGTGCGACAAAAATCGGGATAGTGGCGTTGATCAGCGCGATGTTGGTGGCTGTCGTGGTCATGGCCGCGACATAGAGGAGGGAATTGAAGGCGGCAACGCTGAAGGTGGCCAGTGCAATCATGGACCCGAGGCGCTGACGAATGACCTGCCGGTGGCGCCAGATACCGGGTAAGCCGAACGGCAGGATAATGGCCAGGGCCAGTACCCAGCGCCAGAACGACATGGACAATGGAGGAATGTGCTCGACTGTGCCCCGGGCCACCACGGCGTTGCCGGCCCAGAACAACGGTGTCAGCACCAGACCGACATAGGCCAGGGTTTGCCCGGAGTTTTGCGTTGTGGCGTTCAGGTCAGACACCCCGTCTCCTGCTGGTTCCGTACCCATAGAAAACGCCTAGCATACTACTCTCCGGGTACTTGTGCCTCCGTACCTATGTGGTAAGCGGCAAACCCTGCCATCACCACCTGATCCACCGCCATGCCGATGACCCGGCCGTCCGAGGAGGCGCGAATCGGATGCTGTTCGTTGGTGATTGGATCGGCGACATAACCCAGTACCTCGCCCTCGGATACCGTCGCTCCCAGCTTGATTTCGCTGAACAGGATGCCGCCATGCTGGGCCCGGATCCAGGTAGAGTCGTAATACACCGGCTCCGGATCGCCCCAGACAAACATGCGGGAAATCATGCCGTGCTTTTCCATCAGACTATTGAGGCTGTTTACCCCTGCTTCGATCTGGTGTTCCTGGATGCGCAGGGATTCCCCGGCCTCCAGTGTCACGGTTCGGATTCCTGCTTCGGTAGCCGCGGTACGCAACATGCCGGGTGAACCGGAACTGTGAACCACGGCCATCCGGTCAAAGCCCCGGGTGAATTCGGCGACATCCGGATTGTTCATGTCGGCCCGGAGTTGCGGCAGGTTGGTGCGCTTGAGTGACCCGGTGTGAATATCCACCAGCATGTCGCAGTGCCGGATAACGTTGTTAAACAGGGAATGGGCAACGCGGTCTGCCAGTGTGCCGTCCGGGGTGCCGGGGAAATGCCGGTTCAGGTCGCGACGATCCGGCAGATAGCGGCTGCCCTGCTGAAAGCCGGTGAGGTTCACGATGGGCACGCCGATAACCCGGCCACTGAGTTTTTCCGGGTTCAGGTCGTACATGCTGCGACGGACAATCTCGATGCCGTTGAGCTCGTCACCATGAACCGCGCCGGTCAGGCACAGGGTCGGGCCCTGGTTAACGCCATTGACCACCAGTACCGGGGTAATCTGGGACAACCCGGCAATCTGAATGCCTGGTGACCAGGCCAGTCGTGTCGCAGTACCGGGTAGAATTTCCTTGCCCAGCAGTGTGAAACTCTCTGCGGGCACGGGTGCTGCGGGCTCCGGTTCCTTCTCGGCAACATCGTCCGGGGACACCGGGGTGTTGCTCCCGGCCGCGTCGGCTGTGCCGGATTGTGTTTCGGCCTGAGGTTCCGGCTGCGCGGCAGAATCCCCGGAATCGCTTGCCTCGGGCTCCGGCTCCGGCAGCGGGGCCACTTCTTTCAGGTCGATATTGGGTGCAATTTCACGGGGCTTGTTGGCTGCCTCCGGTGCCTCCACCGGGGGGGCCTGCGGGCTGCTCTGTTCGCTGGTTGTCTCAGCTTGGGCGCGTGCCTGCGCAGAGCCCCGGCGGGGTTCCGAGTGCTCAACATCCTCAACGTTTTCATCTTCCGCCAGATCGGCCACCAACAGGGCGGTGGCGTCTGCCTTGGAACTGACTGCCTCGGCCAGCACGGCGGGCGTCGCCAAAACCAGGAGTGATGATGTGAGTGCGCTAGTGATGGAATATCTGAGCCTTGCTCTCAGCATAAGTCCTCAATTACCTGACGATGTGGCCCCAAGGATAGGGATGAGCCTCAATCATGAATACGGCTGTGACAGAGGTTTAATGCCACTTTCATGAAACCGGGCCGAATTTACCCGGTTCAATATGGTGAAATGTCATACCACTGCTATCTTGCAGTGATATGACTGTTTTACGCCCGTCAAGGAGAGAACTGAATGGATCTTTTGCGAATTCTGGTAGCAATTCTGTTACCGCCGTTAGGCGTCTTTTTACAGGTTGGTATCGGCAAGCATTTCTGGATCAACATCCTGCTGACCATCCTGGGTTACATTCCGGGCATCGTGCACGCGGTATGGGTGATCGCCAAGAAGTAGGCTCAGTCTGGCGCGACCACGTGCCAGAGCCCGTCGTCGGCGAACGCCCTGTGTTCGGCTTCCAGCTTCAGCAGGTGCGCGAGCGCTGAGCGGGCGGCCAGGCCGTGAATGGCGGCCGGGACATCGTCATAGGCCCTGGCGGTCAGGTCTTTCAGACTGACCGGTGCCAGCGCCTCCAGAGCCCGCCACACTTTGTGTTCCCGGGACAGCCGGTGGGTGATCAGGTAATCCATCACCGCCGCAGGCTGGCCCATCAGAAAACCATGGGCCGGTGCAATGAAGCGCACAGGCTCGGCCAGTAGATCGTACATGGAATCAATGTAGGCCTTCATATCGCCGTCCGGCGGGTTAATCACCACCGTTGATCCCTGCATGATGTGATCCCCGGAAAACAGTAATTCCTGATCCAGCAACAGATAACACAGGTGGTTCGACGCATGGCCCGGGGTATGCAAAACCTTCAGGACGCCCGCTTCGGTCACAATCAGGTCTTCATGCCCGGGTTGATCATCCGGTGTGAAGCCTTGATCCTGCCCCGCGCCCTCAGGCGCTGGCCAGCCAAATACCCGGCAACCGGTGCGGGCCTTGAGTTGGACCACGGCCGGGGAGTGGTCCATGTGGGTGTGGGTAACCACCACCTGATCCACCACACCACCGGTAAGCTCCAGAATCCGCTCGATATGCGCCTCGCTCGCCGGGCCCGGATCCAGCACCGTAAAGCGCTGATGGCCGAGAATATAGGTGTTGGTGCCCGGGCCGGTCATCATCCCGGGGTTCGGCGCGGTCAGCCGTACCACCCCGGCGGCAACCTCCACCGGCTCCCCGGGAACAATCTCCGCACGGGTTGATCCTTCACCTTCCGGATCCAGCTTGACTGCCTCGTCATAGGCTGGAGCGTTGGGTTCCAGCATCACCGGTTTGCCCTTGCGCACCGCCGGCCAGGGCTGATCCGGAAACGCCTCCGGGGGATTGGCGTGGGCATAACGCATCAGCTCGCCGGTCGTGCCGAACTCACTCAGTACCCGCAAGGTCCGGATCGTCGGTAACCCCAGCAACCGGGCACCGGCCCGATGTTCCTCAAGCGCCTGAGCCGGCGCAATCCAGACGTGATCAATGGTTTCCGTACCATCATGGCTCGCCACCTGGCCCTCCGGCGCCACGGCCACAAAAAACCGGGTATCAAACCGGCGCGGCGGCCCCGGTGGCGTCACCCAGTGGCTCAGATACGCCAACCGGTCCAGCGGCACCGTCAAACCATGCTTCGCGCACAACTGCGCCAGCGAAATCTCCTCCTGAAACAACGCCATTCGCTCACTGTGAACCCCGTGATCGGCGCCAATCAACTGACCGGACGCATCCTGAGCCAGCAGAATCCCCGCCTCTTCAAAACACTCCCGAACCGCCGCCAGCATGTAATCCGCCCCGCCTTCATCCAGACTCATGGTCTGACTGATGTCGGCATCCTCCACACCCACCACATGAGCCCGCCCCTCAGGCTCCTGCGCATTCACCGCACCCCCCGGGAACACGTAATAACCCGGCAGAAACACCGCATCCCAGGTGCGTTGCAGAAGCAGGACTTCAATACCGTTATCGGTATCACGGGTCAGAACCAGGGTGGCGGCGGGGCGGATGTTCATAAGGCTCTCTGTCTTTTTGCTGTTTTTATGGTGCGCGTTCAAGGCCAGGATGAGGGCGTAGGGATAAGCTTTCCAAAACCTTGCGGAGCCATGGATGGCGGAGCAGAGCGTACAGGGATGTATACACAGCGTGTTTTGGAAAGCTTATCTCTACGGCCGACCGAACCAGCATTCGCGGCGCTACGACGTTTACAGCAAGATACCCGAACAACCCACAGGATGAGAAGCGACAAAGGTCGGAGTATGATGCACCCCCATCACTCAATCGCACCAAGCGCACCCCAGGGGACCCCAAAGTGGCCAGAATCAAACTCGACTTTCCCGACACCGCCTTCACCTTCGAAACCCGCCTGCCGGTCCGCATTACCGACATCAACGGCGCCAACCACCTGGGCAACGACGCGCTGATCTCCATGCTGTCTGAAGCGCGCGCCCAGTTCCTGGTGGAGCACGGCATTGAAGAGGCGGGCCACGATGGTGTGGGCATCATCGTCACGGATCTCGCGACCATGTATCAGGGTGAGTCCTTCTACCCGGACCTGCTGCGCTTTGAAGTGGGGCTGATGGATTTCAACAAATACGGCGGTGATTTCGTGTTCCGGGTCACCAAGGCCGACAGCGGGCAACCAGTGGCGCTGGCCAAGTACGGTTTCGTGTTCTTTAACTACCAGAGCCGGGAAGTAACCCCCATGCCCGAGAGCTTCCGCGCCCGGTTTGCCTGAGTATTACCCCTGCTGGCGCAACCGGCTCATACCCTGGCGATACAGGCTATAGGCCATGGTGCCGGCCAGCAGGTTGCCCACCAGAGCGCCGGACATCAGCCCGGTCAGCCCGGCCAGTTGCCCGCCAATCCAGAGCAGGGGCAGATAGCAGGCGAATAACCGCAGAGTGGAAATCAGCAGTGCGCGCATGGGCATGCCCAGTGCGTTGTTCACTGACACCATCAGAATACACACGCCAAGCCCGCTGTAGCTCAGTGGCACTCGCAGCAGATAGCTCACCAGAATGTCCTGCACTCCGGCATCGCGGCTGAACAGGCCAGAGACGAAGCCGGAGGCGGCCAGCCAGATCAGCCCGATGGCCAGCTGCCAGATCACGATAAAGCGCACCGCAATGCGAACCAGCTTGCGGATCTTCTCGACTTCTCCTGCCCCCAGCATGCGGCCGATCATTGGCGGCATGGACATGGTCAGGGCCAGCACTACCACAATGGAAAAGAACTCCAGACGAGTGCCCAGCCCCCAGGCGGCCACCGCAGCAGAGCCGAACCCTGCCACCAGTGCCGTGGCCAGCATGGCTGAGATAGGTGGCATCAGCTGGCTGACCATGGCCGGCGCCATGATGCCGCCAAGCTGGCGTACAGCCTGAGCCAGTTGCAGTTGGAGCAGGTCGAATCTTAGCCACTGGCGTTTGAGCAGGGTCGGGTAGACGATCAGCGCGCCAATGCCGAAGGCGGTGATGGTGGCCCAGGCGGCGCCGGGCAGACCCCAGCCGAACACGAAGATGTACAGCGGGTCCAGGGCGATGTTGAGCAGGCTGGTGATGATCATCATGTAGCCCGGCAGGCGGGTGTCGCCATTGGCGCGGCACACAGCGTAGCTGAAGTAGACCATGGCGCCGGTCCAGGCGGAGAGTAGCCAGGGTGCCCAGTATTCCCTGATGACTGGCCGCAGGGCCTGTTCGGCGCCGAGCAGGTCCAGGATCAGGTTTTGCAGGAGCCAGACCGACAGGCATAGAAGGAAAGCCAGGCCGGCCCCAATGGCGACCACCAGGCCGCCCAGGCGTTGGGCGCGCATGTCGTCGCCCTGGCCCAGTGTGCGGGAGATGATGGCGGTGGTGGCGATGCCCAGCCCTACGTACATGCCGCTGACCAGTTGTTGCATGGGCACGGTAAAGCCCAGCGCTGCCAGCGGGTCGCGGCCGAGTTGGCCGACGAAGGCGCTGTCGGTGAGCTGGAAGGTCATCAGCGAGAGCACGCCGAAGAGCATGGGCCAGGTCATGTGGTAGAGCTGGCGGCCCAGGGAGGCGTTTTGCAGGTGGTTTTGCACGTTAGCTTGAGGGCCTTGGTATTGAGTGTGGCGGGGATTCTAGCATTGGTGGAAGCACTCGGGGGCGGAAGGCTTTCCAAAAAGCGCTCAAGCCATCCATGGGCGCTTGTGTTCCGCCCCTCAGCGCTAATCGCTCCTGCGTCGCGCAGAGGGTCCAGGGCAGGCCATCCCTGGCCGGCCCGTGAAGAGCTTTTCGCTCTTCACCCATGGCTCCACAAATTTTTGGAAAGCCTTCCGCCCCCGACCGCCCCAACGTTCTGGAATACTCCGGAACGTATCAGGGCACTCTACTGATGAGGCGTCAGTAGCTGGTTCGGTTCAGAGCACACTCAAAGCCGCATCGTAATCCGGCTCGTTCTTGATCTCGTTGACCAGTTCGCTGTGGATTACCTTGTTGTTCTCGTCCAGTACCACCACCGCGCGGGCGCAGAGGCCGGCGAGGGGGCCGTTCTGGATGGCCACGCCGTAGTCCTGCTGGAAGCTGTAGTTGCGGAAAGTGGACAGGGTTTCCACGTTTTTCAGGCCTTCGGCGCCACAGAAACGGGAAGCGGCGAAGGGCAGGTCGGCGGAGATAACGAGTACTACGGTGTTGTCGAGGTTGCCGGCTTTTTCGTTGAACTTGCGCGTGCTGGCGGCGCATACACCGGTGTCGATGCTGGGGATGATGTTGAGGATTTTGCGTTTGCCGGCCCAGTTGTCGAGTTTGACTTCTTCCAGTCCGCTGCTGGTCAGAGTGAAGGGCGGTACGTTGTCGCCCGGCTGGGGGAATTTTCCGCTCAGTTCAATGGGGTTGCCGTCGAGGGTGACGTTGCTCATATGCTGCTCCTGAGTTTGTTGAGAGTTCCTTGGCTTTATGTTCTGCAACTTACTCTGTGTAGCTTACTTTGGATGACTTTTCATCCCCGACTTTAGCTAGATCATGCTCGTGCGAGCCTTTCAGGCGCTGGCTTTTCCGGTTTCGAAGGCTTTCGCCGGGTAGCGCTGTACCAGCAGCAGGTAGCCGATCATGGCCAGTCCGGCGCAGGTGGCGATGACGGTGGCCATCACCAGAGGGGTGCCATTGTGCAGGGCTCCGACGATGGCGCCGGCGATGGCGGCGGCGCTCATCTGGATAAATCCAAAAAGCGCGGAGGCGGAGCCAGCCATGGTGGGGAAGTTGGCCAGGGCGCCGGCCATGCACTGGGGCAGTACCAGGCCGGTACCGGCCATGAAGATGGCCTGGGGAATCATCACCGCCCACGGGCTGTAAACCTGTTGGTAGGCCAGGAGCGCCATGATGGCGCCGCCGGCCAGGGCGGTGACCAGGCCGTAGAACAGGATCTGATCCGGGCCCAGGTAACGCGCCAGTCGGATGGAGCCCAGATTACCAGCGATGTAGCCCACCACGATGGCGGCGAAGTAGAAGCCGAAGTGCTCCGGCTGAACCCCCAGTACGTCAATCAGCACGAAGGACGCGCCGGACAGGAAGGCAAACAGCCCGCCGTAGATGGCAGCGTTGGTCAGGGTGTAGCCAATGAAGCTGGCGTCGGTGCTGATGCGCCGGTAGTTGGCGAACAGGTGGCACAGGCGCAGGGGCTGGCGATACTCCGGTTTCAGGGGCTCAGGGATGCCAAAGGCGGTGACCGCGGCCATGACCAGGGCGTAGCCGCCCATGGCGATGAAGATCCAGTGCCAGCTGAGACCACTAACCATCAGGCCGCCCAGGGTAGGGGCCACCGCCGGTGCCAGGGCCATGATGCTGGCCAGCAGGGCGAGGATTTTGGCGGCTTCCCGAGGGGTATAGATGTCGCGGATGATGGCGCGACCCAGCACAGGGCCAGCGGAGCCGCCCAGGGCTTGCAGGAACCGGAACAGCTGCAGGGTTTCGATGTTGTTGGCCAGGGCGCAGCCGATGCTCGCAACAGTAAAGAGCAGGAAGCCACCGATCATGATGGGTTTGCGGCCGAAGCGGTCGGCCAGCGGCCCGCAGATGAGTTGTGCTATGGCGAAGCCGGCCAGGTAGACGCTCAGAGTCAGCTGGACCTGATCGGTGCCGGCATCGAAGTCGGCGCCGATCTGGGGCAATGCTGGCAGGTACATGTCCACGGCCAGTGGCCCGAGGGCGACGGCGGCGGCCAGCAGTATGGTTGTCCAGATGCTTGTGAGTGCTAACACTATTTGTCCTGACTTTAGAGTTGCGCTAGGTCGACGATTGACGTGAAGTCTAGGGTTTATGGTGCGTTTGGATAACGGCTTGTAGCCTCATGCAATACATGAACAAAACTGATTGATTAATCGTTCAGCCCGTTCATGGTCGCTGCAACCGAATTCACCTGGTTGCGTACCCAGCGGTGGGCCGGGTCATTCTGGTGCCTTCGGTGCCATAGCATCAGCAGGGTAAAGGGCTTGTAGTCGAAGGGAAGTGGAACCCAGGCGAAGTCCCGCATGAGTTGTGCGCTCATGCGTTCCGGGGCGGTGGCCAGCATGTCGGTGCCGCGGAGGAATTCGGGCAGGCCGGAGAAGTTGGAGACGGTGACCACGTTGCGGCGGTCCAGGCCCTTGGCGTGCAGGGTGTTTTCAAAGCCGGGTCGTTCGCCGGTGGCGAACATCAGGGCGATGTGATCGGCTTTCAGGTATTCGGCCAGATCTGTCGGCGCGTTGCGTTGGTTTGGGTCATAGAACACTACCATGCGGTCCGCCATCAGGCCCCGTTGCATGATGTCCGTGGTTTCCGGTGCGTGCGGGCTGATGATCAGGTCGCAGGCTTCTTTGCGCAGCATGTCGGCGTTGGGGATGCCGGAGGGAATCACCTGTAGCCGGATGCCCGGGGCCTGCTGCCGCAGGATTCGGAGCAGCCCGGGCAGAAGCAGATCCCGCTGGTAATCGTTGGCGGCAATGGTGAAGGTGAATTCCGCCGACGCCGGTTCGAAGGGCGGCCCGGAGGGCAGGGTGCGCAGATCATCCAGCAGTTGGCGGATGTGGGGGCCGGTGCGCAGGGCGTAGTCGGTGGGTACAATGCCGCGCCCTGATTTCACAAACAGGGGGTCGCCGAAGGCCTGTCTCAGGCGCTCGAGGGTGTGGCTCACGGCCGATTGGGTAACGCCCAGGCGAACCGCCGCCCGGGACACGCTGCCCTCATCCAGAACCGCCACAAACGTTGCCAGGGATCGCAGATCCAGGCTCAACATATCAACAGGTTTCATGGGTGGCAGTTTAAAGCAGGGAAGACGGAAAGTCAGCGGTGGAAAGCGCTCCCTGCCACCTGCCGCTTGTGAAAGTAGTATCAGTCAGACCTTGCAGCCAACCAGTCGGCCAGCTCAAGCCAGGACGCCCGGGGCGCTTTGCTTCCGGCCAGTATCCCCATGTGCCCGCCGGGGGCCACCCGGAAGGTCTTATCCGTGGAGCTGACGTGGTCCATCACTCGCTTGGCGGCACCGGGTGTAGCCAGGGTGTCCTCCTGGCCGGCGATGGCCAGTAAGTTGGCGTTTACGTTCTCCAGTCGAGCGAAGTCGTCGCCAATCTGGATCTGGCCTTTGGCCAACTGGTTATCAATCCAGACCCGGACCACGGTGTCCTGGATGACGCCGCCGGGGTAGGCTACCATCCGGTCCAGAAAGGCCGAGGTGGTGGCATGGTTGGTGACGAATTCGCGGTCGCCCAGGCGCACGATCAACTCCCAGTAACCCATCACACTGCCAACCGGGTTGGTCAACTTGAAGCCGATGGTGTTGGCCCAGCCCGGGGTGTGGAACCAGTGCGGTTTCATGTCGTGGAGCCGGAAGCCGGTGCGCTTGCGAACCAGTTCGGCGACATCGGCAATTCGTTGATACATCCAGCCAATCAGGCCGGAAGCATGGCTGTCGATGGGCAGGCCCAGGACGATGGCGTTGCGGATGTGCTGGTCCTTGCTGAGGGCAGAGTAGAACAGCGTGAACATGCCGCCCATGCTCCAGCCATGCAGTGACAGTTCCTGTTCCCCGCTGTGTTCCCGGACCCGATTCAGATACTCCGGCAGGAATTCGGCAACATAGGTATGCATGTTGTAGTGAGTATGTTCCCGGCCCGGCATACCCCAGTCGATCAGATAGACCTCAAATCCTCTGGCTCGAAGGAAACGCACCAGACTTCGCTGGGGAAACAGATCATAGATCAGCATATTCACGGCCAGAGGAGGAATGATGACGATCGGCGTGCGGTGGGTCTTGCGTTCTACCGGGATCACCATGCCATCCAGTTCGATGAAATCCTCCTCCAGAGGCGGATAGTATCGCAGGCTCACCAGCCCATTGCTGTGCAGGGTTTCGAACGGGGTCTGGCCTGCCTGTACCAGGCTGGCCGCCCGGAAAATCCGGTCGAAGGCATTGCCAGCGTAGAGTGCGCTCTGGCGGGCGAGGCCGGAGGAGGTCTTGATAGCGGATTTCAGGGGGTTGCGCATAGGGTGTCCGGTGTAGCTGCGGTGCGTGTGGAGTCAGATAATAGAGTGGATTCATTCCCCCAGCCATGGCAAGACTGTCACATCCGGTCGGCGTTTTGGTCACTTCGGGCCACTGCCCAAGCGGCTGCCAGGTTGCTATGATTGCGGGCTTCGGAAACAACAACCACAACAGGATGCCCATGCTCAGTTTCCTGCCTGCCCCCGTTATTGGCGTGCTTAATTCCCTGCTACTAGGCCTGAACACCGTGTTCTGGTGCCTGCTGCTCTATATCCCCGCGGTGTTCAAGCTGGTGATTCCGCACAAGGGTTTCCGGGTGTTGTGCACCCGCGTGATCATCTGGATTTCGGAGTCGTGGGTGGCCTGCAATACAGGCTGGATGAAGCTCACCCACAATACCCGCTGGCACGTGGAAGGCGCCGACAAGCTCAAGCGCGAGAGCTGGTATCTGGTGCTCAGCAATCATCAGAGCTGGGTGGATATCCTCGCCATGCAGCGGGTGTTCAATCGCCAGGCGCCGTTTCTGAAGTTCTTCCTGAAACAGCAGCTGATCTGGGTGCCGGTGATCGGCCTGGCCTGGTGGGGGCTGGATTTCCCGTTTATGAAACGCTACACCCGGGAATACCTGATCAAGCACCCGGAAAAACGGGGCGATGATCTGAAGGCGACCCGCAAGGCTTGTGAGAAATTCCGCTACACGCCGGTGAGCGTGATGAACTTTGTGGAAGGCACCCGTTTTACCCCGGCCAAGCACGACCGGCAGAAGTCACCGTACCAGCATTTGCTGGTGCCCAAGGCCGGTGGAGTGGCCTTTGTGCTGGATGCCATGGGTGATTCCATTGATACCCTGGTAGATGTCACGATTGCCTATCCCGATGGCGCTCCAACGTTCTGGGACTTCATTTGTGGGCGGGTGCCGGAGATCCGGATGACCATTGATACCCAGGCCATTCCGGAACACCTCAAGGGCAGGGATTACTCTGAGGACGCCGAGCACCGCCGCAACGTCAAGGACTGGTTGGGCGATCTGTGGCGTGCCAAAGACGAGCGGCTGGGGCGAATGCTGGCCCGGCAGGACCAGAACCCTAGCTGATGCCGTCCCGGGTCAGTCGTCGTCTTCGACCTGATCCGGGTGTTCCTTCTTGAACCTTTCCCACTCTTCCCAGTCATGGGGAGTGCCGGCATGGGGGCGTTTCAAATGCCTGGCATGCTCCATGG
Source organism: Marinobacter sp. tcs-11 (assembly GCF_002049515.1). Classification (NCBI taxonomy): domain Bacteria; kingdom Pseudomonadati; phylum Pseudomonadota; class Gammaproteobacteria; order Pseudomonadales; family Marinobacteraceae; genus Marinobacter; species Marinobacter sp. tcs-11. The sequence goes on from NZ_LLYU01000001.1 coordinate 511,287, forward strand.
CATTGTGGCGCAGGCTGTGGTCGGGCTCTTCTTCTTCCTTGTCGAAGCCGTACTTTCGCAGAAATTCCTGAGGACTGATGGGCATAACACACCTCCTGAAAACAGAAGACCTCTGAACAGATACGGTGTGTCTGCCCGGCTGGTTTTCAACCCTTGTCGTCGGTTCCGGGATTAATGTCCTCGGCCTCGAGCAGTTTGAAGTTGATCTGCCGACGCTCTTCGTCCACACCGGAAAAACTCACGGTTACCCGCTGGTCCAGCTGGAAGATCCGGCCGTTCTTGTTGTGAACCAGGCGCAGCGTAACCGGATCAAAGCTGAACTTGCCCTCCAGATCCTTGCAACTGACAAAGCCTTCCAGGCCGTTGCAATCCAGGCGGACGAAAAACCCCGACGGCATGGTGCGGGTAATGGTGCCTTCCATCGGATCTGCCGGCAGGCCTTTGGCGTAATCGCTCTTGAGCCAGGCCTCCAGGGTGTTGGCAGCCATGCGGGCGCGGAACTGGGTGGTTTGAAGACTCTCCAGCTGCTGCGGGTTCAGGGCCTTGATGGGTTGATCCCAGAGTGCGGCCTTGATCAGACGGTGCACGTAGAAGTCCGAGAACTTGCGCAGCGGTGAAGTAAAGGTGGTGTAGGCCGCCAGTCCCATACCCTGATGCGGAGCAGGCTCGAAGCCCAGTTCGGCCCGGGCCAGTTGGCGCGAGAGAATGGACTTGACCGGCACATCGGCCTGCAGGCCATCGGTGTGTTTCATCAACGCCTTGAAGCCTTCGGCACTGGTGGCATCCAGTTCGGCCAGATGTGGGGCGTAACCTTCCAGCAGTTTACGGATATTGTCGGCGCGGTCGTCCCGCAGCCCCGGATGCTGGATGAACAGGCCTTGCCCCTGCTTTTGCAGGAAATCGGCCGCACAACGATTGGCCGCAACCATGCATTCTTCCACCAGCCGGTGGGCTTCGTTCTGCACTGCCGGTTCAATCACCCGGATCCGCTTGTTTTCGTCCAGACGCAACCGGAATTCGGGGCGATCATTGCTCAGTAACGCGTGCTCCGAGCGCCATTTGCGCAGGGCAGTGGCGGCCTGATGCAGCTGGTCCAGGCTGTTGGCGACGGCTTCGGGCAAGGCCTTGATGTCATCGTCTTCCCGACCTTCAATCAGGTGTGACACCAGCTCATAGCTCAGCTTGCCCTGGGAGCGGATGACGGCCTGGCGAAAACTGTAGTCGCCCAGGCTGCCATCGTTGTTCACCTGCAGGTCGCACACCAGGGCCAACCGGGGTACCTCTGGCATCAGCGAGCACAGGCGGGTGCTGATGGCGTCCGGTAACATCGGCAGTGGCTCACCCGGGAAATAGATGGCGGTGGCGCGGTTAAAGGCTTCTTCTTCGGCCGGGCTGCCCGGCTCGATCATCGCGGTCGGGTCGGCGATGGCGATGGACAGGGTCCAGCCAGTGGCATTCGGGGTTGCCATCAGGGCATCGTCCATATCCTGGGTGCCCGGACTGTCGATGGTCACGTAGGGCTGTTCGGTGCGGTCTTCCCGGCCCTCGCGGTGTGAGGTAACGGATTCCTCAGTAAGGGCGTCGGCCTGCTTCTGCACTTCTTCCGGCCAGGCATCGGCCAAATCAAAGTTGGCCAGGGTGAAGGCCCGTTCGATGCCCGGTTCACCGGCCTTGCCGATAACCCGCAGTACCTTGGCCTGGCCCTTGCCGTCCTTGAACGGGTGGCGATGAATCTGGCAGTAGATGAAGTCGTCCGGCTGGGCGTTCATACGTTCTTTCGGCGGAATGAAAATCCAGCGGTTGATGCCCGGCGTTTCCGGCGCAACAAAGTGGCCCTTGCCCTTGATCAGGTAACGGCCCACGAAGGTGGTCAGGTGCGATTCCAGCAGCTCGTCCACCATGCCCTGGGTTTTGCCCTTTTCCACTTCCTGTTCGGTAACGTTTACCCGGTCGCCGGGCAGCACCTTCTGCATTTCCTCGGGCGGCAGGAACACGTCCCGTCCTTCATCCAGGGCCACAAAGCCGAAGCGCCCGTTGGTGGGCTTGACGGTACCCGGGAAGACCACCTTGTTCTGCTTGATATCGGTTTTCAGCTGGCGCAACTGATTGAGAGCGTCGGCATTGAGCATGGAGAAATAACCTGGCTAAAAATGTGTGATGCAGCGGAGTATAACGGTTCTGCCAGAGGGAGTCAGATCTGGCAGAACCGGCCAGGAAAAATAGTCCGCGGGGCGGGCGTCAGTTGTGCTCGTTAAAGATCCGGGTCTGGCCCTGATCGTTAAACAGAATCACCTTGTAGTGATCCTTGCGGTCGCCCATTTCCATGCCCGGAGAGCCCGCCGGCATACCGGGTACGCTCAGGCCGGTGGCCTTGGGAGCTTCTGCCAGCAGGCGCTTGATGTCGTCCGCCGGAACATGGCCTTCAATCACGTAGCCATCTACAAAGGCGGTGTGGCAACTGCCCAGGCCCGGAATCAGACCGGCTTCGGCCTTGATCTTGCCCATGTCGTCGCTGTTGGTGGCGGTGACATCGAAGCCGTTCTCTTCCAGGTGGTCAATCCAGTCGCCGCAGCAGCCACAGGTGGGTGATTTGTATACATGGATGCTCTGGGCGGCACCGCCAGCCAGGGCGGTTGTGGAAAAACCCATTGCAGCAATCAGGCCAAGGGCCAGGGTGTGTTTTCTCATGGTGATTACCTCAGTGATGTTGATCGGAGTTGTCCGAGTTAGAGCCGGAGAGCCAGAACCACCAGACAATGGCAGCCATCAGGGCGAGACCACCGGCATTGACCAGAAATGTTGTCATCAGTTCCGCTCCTCTGCTGATACCTGGGGTTGGCTGGTCTTGAACAGCCGCAGCCGGTTGGCGTTGGAAACCACCGTCACTGAAGACAGCGACATGGCGGCGCCGGCCAGGATCGGACTCATCAGGATGCCCCACACAGGGTAGAGCAGGCCGGCGGCCACCGGAATACCCAAGGAGTTATAGATAAAGGCCCCGAACAGGTTCTGGTGAATGTTCTTCACCGTTGCCCGGGAGATCTCGATGGCGTCCGGCACCCCGTGCAGGGAACCGCGCATCAGGGTGATGGACGCACTTTCAATGGCCACGTCGGTGCCGGTTCCGATGGCAAAGCCCACGTCCGCAGCTGCCAGCGCCGGGGCATCGTTGATGCCATCCCCCACCATGGCCACCGTGTAGCCTTTACCCCGCATTTCGCTGACCACTTCGGCTTTGTCCTCCGGCAACACCTCGGCCCGGTAGTCATCGATGCCGGCCTTGGCCGCAATGGCCTTGGCGGTGGCATCGACATCGCCGGTGACCATCATCACCTTGATGCCAGCGTCGTGAAGGCGCCGGATGGCAGCCTCGGAATCCGGTTTAATGGCATCGGCCACGCCGATGACACCCAATACTTGCTGGCCCACCGCCAGGAACAGCGGCGTGCCGGCTTCCTGGGTAATGGTTTTGGCTGCATCATCCAGAGCCTCGACAGACAGCCCTTTGGCTTCCAGCCAGCGCCGATTGCCCAGGCGTACCGGTTCGCTATCAAGCTTGCCTTGCACACCTTTGCCATTGAGCGCTTCAAAGCCGGAGACCGGTTCTGGCTCAATATCGTTCTCGCGGGCCCGGTCCAGAATGGCTTCTGCCAGCGGATGCTCGGAATGCTGCTCCAGCCCGGCGGCTAATGCCAGCAGGCGCGTCTCATCGCCGTTTGTCGCGTGCACCCGGGTTACCGCCGGATGGCCCTCGGTAATAGTGCCGGTTTTATCCAGAATCACCAGATCGATTTTTCCGGCAGTCTGCAAGGCATCGCCCTGGCGAATCAGCGCACCGTACTCTGCTGCCTTGCCGACACCCACCATCACCGACATGGGCGTGGCCAGCCCCAACGCGCAGGGGCAGGCAATGATCAGTACCGTGGTGGCGGCCACCATCATGTGCACCACCGCCGGCTCCGGCCCGACGTTGTACCACACCAGCGCCGACACCACGGCAATCAGCATCACCGTGGGCACGAACACCGAAGAGATCTTGTCTGCGAGCCGGCCAATGGCGGGTTTCGAGCCCTGGGCCTTTTTCACCAGCTTGATGATCTGGGCCAGCGCGGTCTCGCTGCCCACCCGGGTAGCTTCATAAATAATCGAGCCGTGGGTGTTCAGAGTACCGGCCGAGACCTCATCGCCTTCGCCCTTGCCCACCGGCATGGGCTCACCGGTCAGCATGCTTTCATCGATGCGGGTGGTGCCTTCGGCAATCACCCCGTCCACCGGCAGCTTCTCGCCCGGGCGCACCCGGATGCGGTCGCCTTTCTGAACTTCTTCAACGGGAATATCCTGCTCCTGGCCGTCGCGGATCACCCGGGCCGTTTTCGCCCGTAAATCCAGCAGCCGGCGCACCGCTTCCGAGGTCTTGCCCTTGGCCCGCAACTCCAGGGCCTGGCCCAGATTGATCAGGCCAATGATCATCGCCGAGGCCTCGAAATACACATGGCGCGCCATCTCTGGCAGCGCCTCCGGCGCACTGGCCACCACGATCGAATATAGCCAGGCGGTGCCGGTACCCAGAGCAATCAGCGTGTCCATATTGGCGTTATGATGTTTGAACGCCTTCCAGGCACCGGTGTAGAAATGCCCGCCGGTGGCAATCATCACCCCCAGAGTGAGAATGCCCAGATTGATCCAGGTAAGCTGATTGGCCTCGGTCACCATCATCGACCCGAAGCCCATGCCCCAGATCATCAACCCAAGGCCCAGCCCCAGACTGATGGCCATCTTCACCAGCAGCACCTTGTACTGCTTCTTGTCCTCTTCCTGCTTGCGGTCGTCCGCGGCATCCGCGTCTTCAATCACCCGGGCACCATACCCCGCACTCTCCACCGCCTGCACCAGCGCCTGCGGATCGGCATCCCCGCTGGCGGTCGCGGTGCTGTCCGCCAGATTCATATGGGCGTGCGTGACACCGGCGACCGACATCAACGCCTTCTCAATGGTATTCACACAGGATGCACAGGTGGCCCCGCTGACCGCCAGCGCGATCTGCCCGTCGCCGGCATCCGATGGCTCGACGTCGGTCGAGGCGGCCGGTGTATCTGAGTCCGGCGCCTTATCAGCGGCCGACTTGCCATTTTTGGATGCGCAGCAACTGCCGATGGGTTCGTTATGAACCAACGGCTCCGCCGGGTAGCCAGCCTCCGTTACTATCCGTGCCGCCTCGGCGCTATCCACATTCTCAGGCAGGGCCACGGTCTGGTCTTCGAGATTCACCTCCACCCGCTCGGTGCTCCCGGTCAGCGGTTCCAGAGCATGACGAATCTTCTTCGCACAACCCTGACAAGAGGCGCCGGAAATACTCAGCGCTGTTTTCAGAACCGATGCTTCACTCATTACTCAAGACTCCTCACAGCAGGATGATGACGAAGGATCATCCCAATGTTCGATTAACCGACAAATCGTATGTCCATCCGGCGTACCATCGGGCATGTCCTGCCAGGTGGACAATGCCGACACCATCCGCGCCCGCAACTTCTGCAACTCCGAAATCTCCCGCTCAACCTCCGCCAGCCGCTGCTGGAACACATCCCGAACCATCGGGCAGGGCGAATGATGATCGTCCGCCTGCTCCAGAATCTGCCGTATCTCCGGCAGAGAAAACCCCAGCTGCCGTGCCTTGCGGGCAAACCGCAACCGGCGCAGATCCTCGGCATCGTATTGCTGATAGTTGTTGTCCGGATTCCGGGTAGGGCGCAACAATCCCTCCCGGGTGTAAAACCGGACGGTATCCGGGTTAACCCCGGCGGCGGTGGCGATTTCTTTGACTTTCATGGCAATCCTCGTGGATTGATAAAAAGTGCTGCCCGGAAACCACGAATCAAGTCAGCGGAGTGCTGTGGCTGGATAAGCTTCCGAAAATGCTCGGAGCCATGGACGGCGGAGAGCAAGCGTACAGGGACGTATTCACAGCGGTTTTCGGAAGCTTATCCAGCCACGGCGCGGCCTGCACCAACGTAGCTGCCTTCAAGCCCAAAGGTAGACTAAAACCTGTGACCAACTCATAGGTCAAAGGTTTTCGGAGAGAATATCAGGAAGAAGAGCTTTTCGAACGCAGAAACACACCACAGGACTTGCACTGATCCGGCGCCATAAGCTTCGCCTGCCAGCCAATTTTCACGCCACAGGCAGGGCACCTCAGCCGCAACTGCAGAACCACAATCGGCGCCACCAGCAACGCCAGCAACACCCCCAGCGACCCCCAGTCATCGCCGGACGACAGCCCCAACTGACTGCTGAACACCAGCACTACAATCAACGCCACAAACGCAAACACAAAATAATTTCGGTTCCACCGCTCCCAGCGGCGAAGCTGTGCATCCTGCTCCGAAGTCAGATATCTGGCCGACATAATGCTCTCGTGACAAACCGTTGAAAGTGAAGTGTGGAGTTCTGGCCCGGTAATTACAAACCGGAACCGACGGGCAGGCCCGGAATCAGAATGCCTTCCGCAAGCGCCCGCTCAAGATCGGCCGCCGGAATCGGCCGGCTGATCAGATAGCCCTGGGCCAGATTGCATCGGTGCGCTTTCAGGAAGTTCAGTTGCTCCTCCGTCTCGACGCCTTCAGCCACTACCTGAATGCCCAGGTTGTGGGCCAGATTGATCACCGCCCGGGTAATCACCGCATCATCGTGGCGCTCAGTGACGTCGGTAATGAACGACCGGTCAATCTTCAGCAGGTCGACCGGGAAATCTCTCAGATAGCCCAGCGACGAGTAACCAACCCCGAAGTCATCAATCGCCAGATGCACACCCAACTGGTGCAGCTGGGATAACTGATTGAGGTTGTGCTCGATGTTCTGGATAAAGATTTCCTCAGTCAGTTCCACCTCCAGCCTCGACGGATCCACCGCCTCCGATGCCAGGGTTGAACGGATATGGTCAATCAGGGAATCGTCATCCAGTTCGCGGCCAGACAGATTCACCGCGACTCTCAGGTGCTCACAGGGCGTACCTTTCCAGCGTGCCAGTTGACGGCAGGCGGCCAGTACCACCCAGCGGCCGATCTCGGTAATCCGGCCGCTTTCCTCAGCCAGCGGAATAAACTCCACCGGAGGCAGGAGCCCGCGAACCGGGTGTTGCCAGCGAATCAGCGCCTCGACACTGTTGATCTGGCCGGTGTCGAGATTGAGCTGGGGCTGGAAGTAAAGCACGAATTCATCATTGGCCAGCGCCTGGCTCAGGTCACGGTCCAGCTCAAGACGCAGCACTTCGCGGTCCTGCATGCCCTCGGTATAGAACTGGTAGGTATTACGGCCCTGCTCCTTGGCCCGGTACAGGGCAATATCGGCATTGCGTAACAGCGCATCCGCGTCCAGACCACTCTGGGGGTAAACCGCCACACCCATGGTCGCGGTAATACTGTGAGCCTCGCCCTGCACCTCGAACGGCGCGGCGAAACACTGCTTGATCTGGCCCAGCAGGTGAATCACATCGTCAATGTCATCGACCTGCTGCTGACACACCATAAACTCGTCACCACCGGAGTAGGCGACCAGTACCCGCTCATTGCTCAACCCGTTCAGGCGTTCAGACACCTTGATCAGAAGCTCATCCCCGAACTGATGCCCGAGGGAATCGTTAAGCATCTGAAAGCGGTCAAGATCCAGCATCACCAGGGCGATCTGGCGCAGCTGTCGATCGGCAATGTTGATGGTATGCGCGAGGTCTTCCATGAAGAAGCGGCGATTGGCCAGACCCGTGAGGGTGTCGGTCGACTCCAGCCGTTCCAGGTCCACCTGCATGGCTACTCGCTGATCGATTTCCTGTTCCAGTTCTTTCCGGGTTTTGAGCAGAGCCTGGTTGCGCTTCAGGATGAGTTGCACGAGCAGGGTAGTAAGGCTGGTGAGCAGGCCCATCAGAAGCAGGCTGGTAAAGGTCATGGTAGGCCAGCTGCTGCGCTGGCCTTCGACCCATTGTCTCGAAGGCGTGAGTGTCAGTGACCAGTCCAGGGAAGGCAGGTTGATCGGTACGGTGTGGTTCAGCGAGTTATCAAGGTCCGACGAGGTGTTCAGCAGATAACTGGTCTGGTCACTCTGGGTGATGGTGACCTGGAACTGTTCAAGGACCCGCCGGGTCAACATTTGCTCTGCCAGCGTATTCATTCTGAAAACGCCAGCCATGAAACCGTTATTGGCATCACCCCGCCCGACAGGATGATAGATCACCAGACCCTCTCCGCCCTGTCGAAGGTCAATGATGCCGGAAATATCGTACTGTCCGGAGGCTGCAGCCCGCGATAGCGCCGCTCGCCGCTGTTCATTGAAGGCGACATTGAAACCGATGACATCGTTGTTGCCGCTCAGGGGTTCCAGCCAGCGGATGATGTAGTTGCGGTCAATCCATTCAATGGCCTGGTAAACCCCGAAGTCTCTCAGATAATTGCGCGCATCCTCACGCCAGAGCGCCTCGGTCTGGGATGGATTGGCCTGCATGCGCATGGCCATACGCCCGATGGCATCGAGGTGCACCATGAATTCGCGCTCAAGGTTGTTGGCGAGCGCTCTGGCTTCATTGCTGAGATTGGTCTGGATCTGGTGGGTATTCTGCTGGATCAGGCCAACCCGGAGCCCGGAGGCAATACCCAGAAACACCAGGAAGATCAGAACCGGGAAAACCGGGCTCATCAGCGCACGAACGACCAGTCTGATGGATGTCTCGGGTTTCGCCACATTATGCTCCGGTGTGGTTGGCTTCGGGTGCACCTGATTTAACGGCAGGCACGGCCAGATTATGAGTGATTTGCAATGGTTTTGGCCATTAGCTGTTTAACTCGGCCTTCCAGAGAGATACCGAAAGCGCCATCCGGCAGCGGCGCCTTGATTTCTCTGGCGGGGCCGTCCGTGGTGGTCTGGCTGCCCAGGTCCATTACCCGGGGCGTGATTGGATGTTTATTGTTATCCAGCAAAATCTCCACTTTCGGCTTTAACTTGCGTCCCGGGTGGGTGCTGACCACCAGGGCCACTTCACCGGTATTCAGTTCCACCAGGCTGCCCGGTGGATAAATCCCGATCATCCGGATAAAGGCCTCCACCATGTCGGCATCAAACTGCTGAGCACGATTTTTATACAGGATGCGAACGGCATCGGCTGGTGACATGCCGTCACGGTAACAGCGGTCGCTGGTCATGGCATCGTAGGCGTCGACAATGGCAATCAGGCGGGCAAACCGACTGATCTGCCATTCGGGCAATTGCTGAGGATAACCCCGGCCGTCGATACGTTCATGGTGATGCAGGGTCACATCGCTGATGATCGGGTCCAGGCTTGGATCCTGTTTCAGGAGTTCATGGCCCAGGGTGGTGTGTTTCCGCATCACCTCATATTCCCGGGGGGATAATGGCCCGGGTTTGTTGAGGATCTCGTCCGGTACCCTTAACTTGCCGATATCGTGTAAGAGCCCGCACATGCCGGCCACTTCCAGGTCATCCTCGGGCAGGCCCAGGAAACGGGCAAAGGCCACGGTAAGAATGGCGACGCGTAAACAGTGTTCGGCGGTGTAGGCGTCCCGGTGCTTGATCCGTGCCATCCAGAACATGGCACTGGCGTTGGCTTTGACACTGTCCACGCAGGACCGGATCAGTGGTCGGGCAGAGGCCAGCTCCAGATCGTTGTTCTGCTCGATGTCCCGGATCACCTTCTCCACGAATTGCTGGGTTCGGCTCCAGGTGTCAGCAGCCCGGGGCAGTTCCTGTTCGAGCGTGCGGGTTTCCTGCAGGGGTTCGGTGGTGCGTTGCTTCAGGTGGGGGATCTGATCCAGAACCGGAGCCAGTCTCTCGGCCTCGTCCTCGACCACGACCCAGGCGCAATACTGGCGCAGTATTCGGGCTTCGACGTCGGATTGCAGAGTGAATCCCTGGAACAGAACCGGGACCTCGGTCCAGGGCCGGTCAAGCTTGACCACTTTCATGCCGGGCTGAAGCAGGTCCACGGGCAGACGCACCCGTTCCAGTACAACGTCTGTAGACGCTTTGGGAGTGCTCTGAACATCGCGGCCTTTAGCGGCGGCTCTGGACTTGCCTGGTTTACTTCGGAACCACATGGTCCTGCCAGTCTTCGAATTATTGTTCAGAGAGTATGTCAGACTGTCGCAATTGGTAACAGTTACGATCTGAAACTGTGATCTGGCTCTTGATCCAGCTCAGCTTCGGCAGCCGGTTTTCATGCCGGCTACCGAGATCAGTCATGCACCAGGGACAGTAAGACAGGTCAGCGTTTGGCCGGGGTGCGCAGGCCGTGCCGCGGTATTTCCTGCTTGGGGCAGCGATCCATCACCACCGCCAGGCCGGCGGCTTCGGCACGCTGAGCGCCGGTTTCATTGATCACACCAATCTGCAGCCAGAGCACCGGAACCTTCTGCTCAATGGCCTGATCGATCACGGCATCGGTACGCTCAGGAGCCAGGAAAAGTTCCACCATATCCACTGGCTCTGGAAGTGTGGCGAGATCTGCGTAGACGGTTTCGCCCAGAACCTGCTGACCGGCTAGGCGCGGGTTAACCGGAATCACCCGATAGCCCTGGTGCTGCAGGTATTCCATCACTTCATGGGAAGGCCGGTTGGTCTTCTCGCTGGCACCCACCAGGGCGATGGTATTAACCGATTCCAGAATCTCCCGGATCTGTTCGGGGCTGTTGCTGGGCATAATGCAGATTCTCCTAGTCGCGACTGGCTTCCAGAGTCACGGAAACCGATTCTGCATAACGTAGCGCATGGGGCTTGTCGATTTCTACCTCGGCCCAACGCACGGCGCCATGTTCCATGACGATGGTCAAAACTTCGTGGGTCAGGCGCTCCAGCAAGGCGAACCGCTGGCCGTCCACATGGGCGATAATCTGCTTGGTAATGGTCCGGTAGTTGAGCGCAGCAGAGATTTCATTGCGCTCGATAGCCTCCGAGGCATCGTAGGTCAGGCAAACGTTAATCACCACATCCTGCTGGTTGTTGATCTCTTCTTACTTGATGCCGATATAGGCACGCAGCAGAAGATTCTTGATCTGGACACGGGCCAGTGGTTTCTGGGCGTTTGCCATAACAATTCCCTGGAGTCAGTCGGATATCAGCGGTTACTGGAAATCAGGTTCAGGAACTCGGTCCGGGTTGCCTGGGATTTGCGGAACTGCCCGAGCATCATGGAGGTTTTCATACGCGAGTTCTGTTTCTCTACGCCGCGCATCATCATGCACATGTGCTGGGCTTCAATGACCACCGCGACGCCCTTGGCCTGGGTAACGCTCTCGATGGCTTCGGCAATCTGCCGGGTCAGGTTTTCCTGAATCTGTAACCGGCGGGCATACATGTCGACGATGCGGGCAAACTTGGACAAGCCCAGCACCTTGCCCTGGGGCAAATAGGCGATGTGGCACTTGCCGATGAAGGGCAGCATATGATGCTCACACATGCTGTACAGTTCGATGTCCTGAATCACCACCATTTCGTCCATGGCGGATTCAAACACGGCGTTATTAACCAGCTCTTCGAGGTCCTGCTGGTAGCCGCGTGTGAGGAACTGCATGGCCTTGGCTGCACGCATGGGCGTGTTCTGGAGGCCTTCTCGATCCGGGTCTTCGCCCAGGCCCTGGATAATAGTGCGGTAGTGATCGGCCAGATCATCAAGGGGTAGAGACATAATCGATTCCGGTTTGGGGTGTCTGAAAAAGGCCAAAGCTTAAGGCAATTCGCCGGGTATCTCCATGGTTTACGTCTGTGGCGTAGAAAAGGACCACCGCACAGGCCGCCAAAGGCGATATGGCCCCGGCCGCAGCTTTGCACTAAAGTGTGGGGAGTTTCGGGTACGGTCATGGATTGCACATGGAACAGGTGATACCGGGTTCAGAAGTGGCGGCATCTGGTCGCCAGGAAACATTTACGCTGGAAGGCTGGCAACAGGCTGGCAAATGGTTCAGTTACGAGGGGCATGCCATCTTCAGCCGCATGGGAGGGCAGGGTGAGCCGCTCGTTCTGCTGCATGGCTTCCCGACCGCGAGCTGGGACTGGAGTCGGATCTGGCCCATGCTGGTGCGCGAGCATAACCTGCTGACTCTGGACATGCTCGGTTTCGGCTTTTCCGACAAACCGCTGCATTATTCCTACAGCATCGAAGATCAGGCGGATTTGATTCAGGGCTGGATAGAGGGCCTGGGTCTGGAGCGGGTGCACCTGTTCGGACATGACTACGGCACCACCGTCGTCCAGGAACTGCTGGCCCGGGAGCAGGAGGGCGAGCTGTCGTTTGCCATCAGCAGTGTCTGCCTGCTAAACGGTGGTCTGTTTCCGGAAGTTCACCATCCCCTGTTTATCCAGAAGATTCTGCGCAGCCCCCTGGGTAGCCTCATTGGCCGGGGGCTCAGCCGATCGCTCTTCGAACGCAACTTCCGACGTCTGTTCGGGCCGCGTAATCCGCCGGGCAGGCAGGACATGGACGACTTCTGGCATTTGCTGAACTACAACAACGGCCGGGGCGTGTTGCACCGCCTGATCCAGTTCATGGAGGAGCGTCGTTGTCACCGCAACCGCTGGGTTGGAGCGTTGCAAAAGGCGGAGCAGCCCATGCGACTGATTTCCGGTGGTGCCGACCCGGTGTCCGGCGCCGCCATGGCCCGGCGTTATCGGGAGCTGATCCCTCAGGCCAATGTGGTGATGTTGCGCAATGTCGGGCATTACCCCCACTTTGAGCAACCCTGGGATGTCTACAGCGCCTACAGGGAGTTTCGCAAGGCGCGCTAGCCAGTTCAGGCCGGTGTGGTGCCGCCGGTGGCCGGGTCTGCCAGTGGTGCCGGATCCAGGATGTCCTCCTGGCTCGCGAGCCTGGGAGCGTTCACCACCTGATTCCGGCCACGGGATTTCGCTTCGTACAGAGCCTGGTCTGCCCGGTTGAGCCATACTGACCAGGTCTCGCCCTGGGTGACTTCCGCCACGCTGGCACTCGCGGTAACCCGGATGTCATCCAGAAACGGCCGGGCGCTGATGCTGGTCAGCAACTGGTGCGCCAGGGTGTCGGCGTCTTTCTGCCGGGTTTCCGGGAGCACGACCATGAATTCTTCGCCGCCGATACGGAACAGCTGATCGCTCTCCCGCAACCGCTTGCGTACCCGCAGCGCCATTTCCTTGAGCACCTTGTCTCCGGCCAGGTGGCCCCAGCGGTCATTGATGGTCTTGAAATAATCCAGATCAATCAGTACCAGGCTGGACACCCGTTCATAGCGTTCCCGCATCTGAATCTGGCTGTTCAGGATGTCGGCCAGCTGCGAGCGATTCAGGCAGCCGGTCAGTGGATCGGTTGTCGCCAGGCGGGTAAGCTCGGCCTGCAGGCGCCCCACCAGCCAGGCAAAGATCATGGCAAACAGGCAACTGAGACCGAGGGAAAAAGTGATACGCCAGAAGTCTGCCTCTGGAAACTTGAGGAAAGACACCACCGCCATGACCGAGACAAAAACGACATTGCAGAAAATGGCTTCACGCAGGGGAAGCAGAAAAAACAGGGCAATGGCCGCAGGATAAGCCCAGTAGAGCCCGGCGTGGCCATTGATGAGGGTGGAATAGGCGGCGCACACCACGGCCAGTATGGGGAACAGGCGGCCTTTGAAGAAATAGGTGCTGCGAAAACGCAGGAATGCGATCACCAGGGCCGCGTTCAGGCAGAACAGGATAAGCAGGGATGACAGTAAAATGTTGCCATTTTGCCACTGCACCATGACCAATGGCGCGACGGCAATGAAAGCCCAGATGTGCAGGTGATAGACCAACTGCCGCTTGAACCCGAGAACAGCCAGGGTCGGGTTGGTTGCCAGGGTATTTGGCGAGGCAAATAGATTCACAGCCTACTCCCGCTGTTCATAACCGGCATGTTTCCGTTTGTAATCGATGGCTCAAGTCTAGCACGGAGTCCCGCGAGCGAAAGCAAAAACCACGGATTGACGGTATTCGCAAAAACTATTCTGGAGACATCTGTTATTCAGAATATACATGGCTGTCATGAATTCTGTTCAGTTGGCCACCTCCGGTCGGTCGGATACACTCGCCGGACATTTCAGGGGAGAAAGGAATGACTGCGATTCACAGTCGGAAGCCCGCACTGACCATCCGAGCAGGTCGCCGGGCTTTGCAGCGCTTGCAACAGAAACCGCTGGGGCCGGAAGACGTCCACGTGATTCCGGGGGCAGCCGGTGGCCCGAAGGCGCTGGGAATCAGCGGGCTGGACAAGGCCATATTTGGTGACTGGTTACCCCAGGTGGCTCAGGAGCGGGCACTGATCGGGTCGTCCATCGGCAGCTGGCGGTTTGCCGCCATTGCGTCATCGGATGATCCCAAGGCTCAGTTGGCTCGCCTGGCGGAGCTTTACACCAGCCAGCGATTTGCCAAAGGCGTCAGCGCTGCGGAAATCTCCCGCAAAAGCATACTGTTTCTGGAGGAGCTGCTGGGGGGCCGGGAAGACTTTCTGCTCAGCCATCCCTGGTACCGGTTGAGCATTGTCGTGGTGCGCAGTCTTGGTCTGTTGCAACACGATACCCGTGGCAGGCTGAGCCTCGGGTTGATGCGGGCCATCAGCGCCAACATGGTCGGCCGCCGGCATCTGGGCCGTTTTATGGAGCGTGGCATTGTGCACGATGCCCGGGGCCGCGCGCCGGTCTCCAGCCTGGTGGATTTTCCCAGTCATGAAGTGCCCCTGAGCCGGGACAACCTGTTGCCAGCCCTGCTGGCGTCCGCTTCCATTCCTCTGGTGATGTCTGGAGTCCGCAATATTCCGGGCGCGCCAGAGGGTGTATACCGGGATGGCGGGCTGCTCGATTATCACCTCGACCTGCCTTACCAGCAGCCTGGCGTTATCCTCTATCCGCACTTTACGGATCGTGTGGTTCCTGGCTGGTTCGATAAAACCCTGCCTTGGCGCCGGGGGGGTGCCAGCCGGCTGCAGGATGTCGTGCTGGTATCGCCGTCACCGGATTACCTGGCAACCCTGCCGGATCGCAAATTGCCGGACCGCAAGGATTTCGAGAAATACGCCGGCGATGATGCCGGTCGCGAACGAGCCTGGCGTCGAGCGATTGCAGAGAGTGACCGTTTGGGTGACGAGTTTCTGGAACTGGTTGAGAGCGGGCGTCTGCTGGACCGGATTCAGCCCTTGTGAGTCTCTGGTAGATCGCACAGGCCGTCTATTCTGATCCTAGTCCGGGGGTAGCACTGAGTCGAAAGCCGGTAATGCCGTGGACCGGATCCTTGATGGTTTTCAGGCGCAGGCATACTTGCACTGGCAGGGAGTCGTCGGCTCCGATCAGTGCCAGATCGGTTCGGGTCAGGTCTTCCTCGCTGCGGGCGCTGTCCAGGCTTTCCCGGAACCGGCTGCGGTCTTGTTCGGATACCAGTTGTTCAAACGGCTGATCGGTCAGGTCGGAGGGCGCGCGACCGAGCACGTCGGCAATCTGGGCGGACACAAATCCGATGCGCCCCTGGTGATCCAGTTCGGCGATTACCGCTCCGCCCAGCCGGACCAGATCCCGGCTTCTTGCTTCGCTGTCGTTCAGCGCATGCCGGAGCACAGACTTCTCCACCTGCAGATTGGTAATCTGTTGTTGATCGCGATCGAGTTGTGCCTGTTGCTGCCGGATTCTGGCATTGCGGATGGCCAGTCGACGGCAGGCGACCAGCATCAGTAAGGCTGCGAGTACCGAGATACCGGCACCTGCAGTAAGAAGCTGCCAGCGCGCCTGGTTCGAGGCCCGGTCTATCCACCCTGCGCTGGGCGTCGTGGTGACCATCCAGTGCCTGCCGGGCAGTGTCAGCTCGGTCCGCAGGGCCTCGGAATCCCGGGGCTCGTCTACGTTGCCGAGCTCCAGCACAGCCTGTTTGGTGTGTCTGGCGAGCGTATCGATTCGAAGCTGCAGGCCCTCGGGCAGATCTGTCGCCAAAGCTGAGGTCAGCGATGCAGGCAATTGCTGCCCCGGCGTGTGTTGTAGACGGGCTGCGATCGTCGCAACCAGAGCCTGATGCCTGGCATGGTAGGCCTCAAGGCCAAGGTCAGCGATAGTTCGCGCCAGGGTGTTGGCCAGTGCCACTGACACCAGTATGCCGATACCCAGGATAACCCCGGGAATCCAGAGACCCGGCCAGAGCCGGAATCGGGTGCCGGGTGTGTTACGAAGGTCGCTGTCCATGCTGGTGTGCTCCCGCGAGGCCTTTGCTGCTCGGATACCGCCTAACTTTAGACCAGCAATACCGGCCCGGCAATTCGGGCGCCGCCCTGTGCTGACTGGTGGCGCGGACGGTCAGTGCCGGCTCTGGCGGGCACCTGCATACACCATCAGGAACACCAGAAATGCAGTGACCACCACCGATGGTCCGGCCGGCGTGTCCAGGTACCAGGACAGGGTCAGTCCGCCGGACACCGCCACCACCCCGAAGACCACTGCCAGGGCGGTCATGTGTTCGGGATTGTGGGCCAGTCGGCGTGCGGTTGCGGCCGGAATAATCAGCAGGGCGGTAATCAGCAGGACGCCGACAATCTTCATGGCCACCGCAATCACCAGCGAAAACATCAGCATCAACGCCAGCCGCAGGCGTTCCACCGGAATCCCTTCTACCCGTGCCAGTTCCTCATGAATGGTGCTCATCAGCAGGCCGCGCCAGAGCAGCGCCAGCAAAGACAGGACAAAGGCGGCGCCACCGTAGATCCAGACCAGATCCTGTCGGGTCATGGCCAGCAGATCGCCAAACAGCAGGCCGGTCAGGTCCACCCTGACATCCGGCATGAAGCTCAGGGTGACCAGGCCAATGGCCAGCGCGCTGTGCGCCAGGATGCCGAGCAGGGTATCGGTAGCCAGGGTGCGGGTCCGGGATAGCAGCACCAGGGCCAGCGCAATGAGCACACAGGTGATCACTACACCCAGATTCAAAGGCACGCTGATCAGAAAACTAAGCGCGATGCCCAGCAGGGCCGAATGGGCCAGCGTATCTCCAAAATAGGCCATGCGACGCCAGACTACGAAGCAGCCAAGGGGACCGGCCACCAAAGCCACGCCCAGGCCGCCGAGCAGCGCCCGCCAGAAGAAGTCGCCCAGTACCGCATCAATGATGGTCATGGCTGCAACCTTCGTGGGCGTCCGCGGAAGAGACCACATCACCATGGAGGTTGTGGCGATGGTTGTGATGGTGGTGATAGACCGCCAGTGACTCGGCAACCTGATGACCGAAGGTTTCCACAAAAGCCGGGTCCTGGGAAATATCCTCCGGATATCCGCTGCAACATACGTGCTGATTAAGGCAGATAACCCGGTCTGTGGCCGCCATCACCAGATGCAGATCATGGGAGATCATGATGATACCGCAGTGCAGCTCATCCCGAAGCTGGCGAATCAGATCGTAGAGTGTGGCCTGGCCATTGATATCGACCCCCTGGGCGGGTTCGTCCAGCACCAGCAGATCGGGTTTCCGGGCCAGTGCCCGGGCCAGCAGCAGTCGTTGTTTTTCGCCGCCGGACAGGTGGTGGACGGACGCATCCAGCAGGTGCGCGACCCCGGTCCGTTCCAGCGCGGCCGTGCAGTCTGCCAGTGCACGCCTGCTGAGCAGCATGAAGCGCCGGACACTCAGTGGCAGAGTGGGCTCCAGAGTCAGGTGCTGGGGTACGTAACCGATCACCAGACCGGGCGCCACTGATAATTGACCGCTGGTCGCTCGCTGAATCCCCAGAACGGTTTTAATCAACGTGGTTTTGCCGGCACCGTTCGGGCCGATGATGGTGACGATATCGCCCCGGCTCACGGTCAGGTTGACCCGATCAACCACCGGCCGGTCGTCAAATGCCACCGTAACCTGTTCTAGCCGGACCAGAGGGTCAGTCATTCGTTTGCTCCCCCTGACAGCGGGGGCAGAGGCCAGCCACTTCCAGGGTAACGTCGTCAGGAAGGAAGGCTTCCGCGCGCGCCGCGGATTCGATGGCCTGATTGAGTTCCGGCATGGCCAGTTCCAGGACCGTGCCGCACTGCCGGCAGATCAGAAAAGTACCGCGATGATGTTCACCGGCATGGGCACAGCCGACGAAGGCGTTGAGCGAGGCAATCCGGTGAACCAGTCCATGTTGAAGCAGAAAGTCCAGGGCCCGGTAGACCGTGGGGGGGGCGGCGTTATGTCCATCCGAGGACAGTTTGGCCAGAATATCGTAGGCGCCCAGCGGCTTGTGGGATTGCCAGATCAACTCCAGCACCCGTTCACGGATCGGAGTCAGGCGGGCGTTTTCATCGCGGCAGATGGCATGGGCATCGGATAATGCCTGGGCGACACAGGCCTGATGGTTATGGGGACGGTAGGGAAGTGCGCGTTCCGGCATGGTGTGGATCCTGCAAAATTTGCAACATTATAACATTTGCAGGCGGCCACGCCATGCCGACCGGAGGCTCAGTGATGTGCGTCGACGGCCAGGGATTCCAGGTATTCCAGATTCGGGATCCAGGCTGGCTCGCCGTCTACTTCCACCTGCATCAGATCCGCAGGGCCGGGGTCGCCGTCCAGTTGTCGGATCTGGTCTTCCATCAGGCGCGCCTGGCTGGGAATGCCCTGGGTGACCAGGGCCATGAACGGGGCGCTCTGGTGATTCGGGCCGATGGTATTGAGGATAATGATGCGGCCACGGTTTTCACCAGGGATGGTGAGCTTGTTGCCGTTGGCGGCATCGTAGGAAATGACCGGCAGTGTGAGCCCGCGCCAGTCCAGGAACCCGGCCAGCCAGTCCGGTGTATTGGCGCCGGCATCGTTGCTGTTGAAATCCACCACCTCAGCAATGGAGACGTTGGGCAGCAGGAGCTGGCGGTCCAAGACCGGTATCATGACGCAGGACAGGGATTGGCTGTTTTCACTCATTGCTTGTTACCTCAGGCGGAATCCCGTTTTTGCCGGCCCTTGAGCAGGCAGTTGTTCTCAATGACTTTTACCAGTTCCCTGGCCAGTTGCTCCGGAGTGCCACAGAAACTGGTGCAGCCGGTGGCGGCCACCGAATCGGGCATGGAGCTATTACCACAACTGGTGCTTTCCTGAACCCAGATGCGGCTGCCATAGGCCTTCAGCATGGGTGCAGCGATAGCGCCGTCGTTGCCCATGCCGGAAAACAGGATGGCATGACAGTGTTTGCCATAGTGATCCGCCACGTTCAGCAACACCTGATCTATCGATGGGCCATAAGGGCCCGGCCAGGGATGATTCAGTTCCGTCAGCTGGCCCTGGCGATCAAAGGACCACTCTCTTTCAACCGGCATCAGCACCACATCGCCGTTGCGTACCCGATAGCCCTCCTCGGCCCGTTTCAGCGAATAATGGGCGTGCCGGCCCAGAACCCGGGTGAGGACTTCGGTAAAATTGCCATCAATATGTTGGGCATAGATAAACCCGACCGGTAGCCTTGGCGGCAGGTGATCGAGAAAGGTCTTCACCGCTGCAGGACCGCCCAGCGAGGCTCCGAGAATCCAGACTTCCTCAGCCACCGAACCCGGCGCCGCCGGCGTTATCCAGTGTGGCAGCGTAGGCGCGTCCACCGCATCTGGCGTGGACTCGGCCAGCTCTTCAATGTCGTTGGCGGTATCCAGCTGCTCCAGATGCCCGAGCTGTTTTTCCAGCTTGTCGAGCAGCCGGCGTTCCCAGCGGAAGTATTCCGTGGTGCCGGGCTTGGGAGCCTGGTCCAGGCCAAATAAGACCGGTGCTTCTGTATTTTCCAGCAGATGCTCGAACAGTGCCGGATGATCCGCTTCGTCTTCCAGGGTCACCAGCCAGAGGGCTGCGTCCGGAAACGCCGGGTAGTCCATCAGCCGCTCGGGATCTCCCGAGAAGCTGACGTCCAGGCCAAATTTTCCGGTCGCCGCCTGCAGCCGATGCCGTTGCAGCACCACATCGGACACAATCCCGACGCCAGGCCGGCCGTGAGGGCCGGCCATCACCGGTTCCCGGTCAGCCGCTTGATGGTGTCAAGCAGCTCGGTTTCCTGGAACGGCTTGCCAAGGTACTCGTTGACCCCGATGGCCAGAGCACGTTCCCGGTGCTTCTCGCCCGTCCGCGAGGTGATCATGCAGATCGGCGTATCTTTCAGGTTGTCGTCGTGGCGCACAAAGCTGGCCACTTCGAAACCATCCATACGGGGCATTTCGATATCGAGCAGGATGATGTCCGGCCGGTGGTCCTGAAGCTGGGCAACGGCGTCGAGACCATCTTTGGCGGTCACCACTTCCATGCCATTGCGCTCCAGCAGACGGGAGGTCACCTTGCGCACCGTAACGGAGTCGTCCACCACCATAACCGTCGTGGCTTTTTCCTCGTAGCGGGCGCTGTCCCGTGCCTTTTCCAGATTCGCCAGGCGCTGGCGTTCGGACAGGATGTCGGAGCGGATCATCGCCGGCAAGTCGAGGATTACAACCACGTTGCCGTCACCGAGAATGGTGGCACCGGAAACGCCCCGGACGGAACTGAACTGCGGCCCGAGGGATTTAACCACGATTTCCCGGCTACCCATCAGCTGGTCCACCTGCAGAGCCATGGGCTGCTCCGCGCCGCGCACCAGAATGACCGGCAGTGGCAGAGCCTGGCCCTGAAGCTTGGGCTGGTGGTCACTGTTGAGCAGGCTGCCCAGGTACTGCAGGCGATACTGCTGGCCGGCATACTCGTACATGGGGGCGTCTGGCTTGTAGTACTCTTCCAGCTCGTAGGTGCTGACCCGGACAATACCTTCGATGGTGTTGAGCGGGATGGCGTAGAAATCTTCCCCGGTGGACACCATCAATGCCCGGTTGACCGACACGGTGAACGGCAGGCGTACGGTGAAGGTGGTGCCACGGCCCAGGGCGGAATCGATGTCGAGGCTGCCGCCGAGCTGTTTGATTTCGCTGGCAACCACGTCCATGCCCACGCCACGACCGGAAATCTGGGTAACCTGCTGGGCGGTGGAGAAGCCCGGCTGCAGAATGAACTGCAGGATTTCCCTTTCCGAGAGGTCTTCGTCGGCGCGCATCAGGCCCTGGCGAACGGCCTTGTCGCGGATAACGTCGGACGGAATGCCTTTACCGTCGTCCATCATCCTCAACACCACATCACCGCCTTCCCGGGTCAGGGACAGAACCACTTCACCTGTGGCCGGTTTGCCTGCCTTGGTGCGGTCTTCCGGCGTTTCGATGCCGTGGTCCAGCGCGTTGCGGAGCATGTGCTCAAGCGGCGCGACCATCCGCTCCAGAATGTTCCGGTCCATTTCCCCTTCAGCATTGCGTACGTCGAAATCGACTTTCTTGCCGAGTTCGCCACTGATCTGGCGCACGATGCGGCGCAGACGGGGCACCATGGAGGAGAACGGAATCATCCGGGTCTTCATCAGACCTTCCTGGAGTTCCGTATTGATTCGTGATTGCTGAACCAGCAGGGTTTCGGTGTCCCGAACCCGCTCGGACAGGGTTTCACGCAAATCAGCAAGGTCCGAAGTGGATTCGCTCAGGGCCCGTGACAGCTGCTGGATGGAGGAGTAGCGGTCCATTTCCAGCGGATCGAAATCGTCGCCGTAGTCCGGCCCGTGCTCCTGCTCGGCCCGGAACAGGATCTGCGCTTCGGTTTCGATATCCATGCGCCGCAGCTGTTCCCGCAGACGTTCGATGGTGGCGGCCATTTCGTCCAGGGTGTAACTGAAATCACTGCTCTGTTGCTCCAGGCGACCCCGGGTAATACTGGTTTCACCGGCCAGGTTAACCAGCTCATCCAGCAGCGGTGCCGATACCCGAATGGTTTCCTGGGCGGCTCTCTGTGCATCGGCGGCTTTCTTGCGCGCCTGGGCCGCGGATTTCTCCGGTTTCGCAGGTGCCGGAACCGGTTTGGTCGGGGCTGGCTCCGCAGTGGAGGCCTTTGGCACCGGCGCGGGTTCTTCGCGAACCGGTTCGGGTGCTTTCTCCGGCTGCGGGGCAGGTGCCGGTGCGCCGGATTCAAAGCGTTTGCGGATATCCGCCACCAGCGCGATGATGGCATCGTGATCGCCGGTGATGGCCTGCCATTGCTCCTCGGTTGGCGCGTTACCGCCCAGATCGATCAGGCGGGTCTCGAAAGCATGAGCCTTGTCGCCAAGCTCGGAGAGCTGGGACAGACGGGCGCCGCCTTTGAGGGTATGCAATGCCCGTTGTGCTTCCCGGTTGAAGTGCTCATTGGCCGGCTCACGACGCCAGTCATCGAGTAGCTGCTCCAGCTGGTCCATGATTTCGCCAGCTTCTTCCAGGAAGATTTCGAGCACTTCCGGATCCACGGAGTCCGCTTCAGCCGTTTCTGGCTGTGGCGATTCTGTTCCGGATGTGTCCTCCGCTGGTGCGGTAGTGCGCAACGCGTCGATCAGGGCCGTGTCGGCATCGGGCTTGCGACTGTCTTCCAGCGCATCAAGCATGGATTTCAGGCTGGCCGCGGCGCGGTCACTCAGGCCAAGCATGGCCGACTGGCCCCGGTCGCCGGCAATCAGCTGGTCCAGGGCGTCGGCCCAGGCTTCGGCCAGATCCGCAATCGGGTCGACATCCGACAGTCGCGCGCCGCCCTTCAGGGTGTGCAGTTCCTGCTGCAGGCGGGTAATGCCAGCCAGTTCCTCCGGCTCCTCACGCCACTGGTCGAGGCACTCGGTAATGGCCTCGTGGATTTCCAGGCCTTCGTCCAGGAAGATGCCAACCAGATCGTCGTCGGTGGCGTCTTCCAGGCTCTCGCTAAGGCTGGACGCGGATTCTTCGGATTCTGCCGCCGGCTGTTCACTGATTTCCAGTTCTTCCAGTTCGCTAACGTCGCGCTCACCCGGCTCTGACTGCGGCGGTGCCTCCGAAGGCAGGGATTCGCCGCGCAGAATGGCCTGAACCTGATGCACCAGTTCTTCGGCTGGCGGGCACGGCTTCTGGGTCGCCACCTGCTCTACCATCTGAGCCAGGCGGTCGTGGCAGGCAAACAGCAAGTCGGTCATCTGACCGCTGGCTTCAAGCTGGCCTTCGGCCACTTTTTCGAACAGATCCTCAAGCACGTGAGTGAGATCGCCGATGGCCTCGACTCCGGCCATGCGGGCGCCACCCTTGAGGGTATGCACATCACGCTGCAGTTCGGCGGCAACCTCCCGGTTCGAGGGGTCTTCGCTCCAGGTATGCAGGGCACTGCCGGTGGAGTTGATCAGGTCGTAGGCTTCTTCCAGGAAAATGCCCACCAGTTCCGGGTCCAGATGGGACAGATCGGTGGCCTGGAGCTCTTCCTCCTCTGCACCTTCAGTTTCTTCGGTGCTTTCCTCGAGCTCGGGCTCCGGCAGGGTCAGCTCTTCGTCTTCCGGCTCCGCAGAGTCATCGGTGTGTACATCGGTTACCGGGCGAGTGCCGCGGGCGCCATCGATGTAGGCATGAATCTCGGTGATCAGATCCGGCGCGGGCCTCGGCGCCTCACTGGCTTCAAGTGCCTCGACCATGCCGGCAAGCCGGTCATGGCAGCGGAACAACAGGTCAGACAGAGTGTCATTGATCGAGAATTTCTGCTCGGTCAGTCCTTCAAACAGGTTTTCCAGTTCGTGGGACAGGTCACCCACGGCCGGAATGTCGGCCAGTCGGGCGCCACCCTTGAGGGTGTGCAGGTCACGCTGGAGCAACCGCAGGAGGTCCAGGTTTGAAGTGTCCTCGCTCCAGCTGTACAGGGCTTCCGCGGTGCTGTCAATCAGGTCGCGGGCTTCCTCCAGGAAGATTGCTGCCAGCTCGTCGTCCATGGCCTGATCGTCTTCAGACGTTTCCGGCAGTGGCGGCGTTTCTGTCAGCTCAGGTTCTTCTGTTGCCTGCTCCAGTTCATCCATTTCCAGGCTGAGGTCGATCTCTTCCAGATCCTCGGTGAACTGCTGCTCGAACTCATCCGGTTCTGCGGGCTCGGCTGCGGTTGCCTGTGCCAGCGCCTCAAGTTCCTGAATCAGTTCCTGGCTGGGTTCAGTAGCCAGCCCGGCCGCCACCTGATCCATCATGTTAATCAACTGCTCATGGCCGGCGCGCAGGGTCTGGAATACATCATCGCCCGGCGGCAGGCCCTGCTCTGAAATCGCGGTGTAGGTGCGGGTCAAAGCGGCGGCCAGTTCGGCAACATCGGGCAGATTGGCGTCCGTCGCACCCTGGGTCAGTTGCTCCAGTTCGGCACGGAGGGTTGCCAGTGCCTCGTCCTGCTGCGGGTTTTCAGACCAGCGATCGAGAATGCTTTCGGCATCCAGAACGATATCCAGGCCTTCACCCAGGAACAGCTGTACCAGCTGTGACGACGATTTCCTGGCGGGTTGTTCGTCGTCTGCCTGGGCATGGCTGGTGAGTGTCTGCTCACACACCTGGTGCAGGCGCTCAAGGTACTCGTCGGTGCCTGCCAGCGGTGCCTGGGAATTCTCCCGAATCTGGGCAAGCCCTTGGGTCAGGAAGCCCGCCGCATCACTGATCAGCGCCAGTACGTCGCGGTCTGCCCGTTTGTTCTGGGCCCGGGATTCTTTGATAAAGCGCTCAAGCGGCGTAATGACTTCCGCAATCGGCGCGATACCGGCGGTGTTGGCACTGCCTTTCAGGGTATGCAACGCCCGAGAGAGATCGTCCGTGTAGGCGGCGGTGGCTTTGTCGCCCGCAGCCTCCAGGTATTCCTTGATGGTCTGCAGATGGGTCTCGGTTTCGTTCTCGAAGATATCCAGCAGCACCGGATCCACTTCGTCTTCTCCGGGCAGGGCATCATACTCAATGCTGTCTTCCGGAGTGACGGTACCGGCCGTTGTTTCCTCTGCAGACTCTGTGTCGGTGTCCACCAGCGGCATGGCGGTGGCATCGGGAATTTCGCCATTGGCCAGGGCATTGGCCCGCGCCTCCATGGCAGATGTGTTCAGGCTCGGCGCCTGGCGTTTCTCAAAATCGGTGACCAGCGCCGGCACCGAATCGGTGACATCCTGAAGCAGCTGGGCAATATCATCATTCATGAACACGCTGCCGTCGATCACCCGGTTCAGCATGTTCTCGACCGACCACGCCAGCTCCCCGATCACGGTAGCGCCAACCATCCGGCCACTGCCTTTCAGGGTATGAAAGGCCCGCCGAACTTCTGCCAGGGCACTGCGGTCATCGTGCTGACGTAGCAGCATGGGCAGGTATTCGCGAATGGTGTCGAGTACCTCGCCAGCTTCCTCAATAAAGATCTCGAGGATTTCGTCATCAATGAGATCGTCACTGTCGTCCGCTTCTTCAACTTCGCTCGTTGGCGCGGTAGCGGGCGTTTCGGGCATTTCGATTTCGTGCTCGGCGGCGGCCTCGTCTGCAGTTTCTGCTTCGCCTGTGGTCTCTTCGGCCACCTGTCCGGTTTCTGCGCGTCGGGTCGTTGCCAGCGCTTCAGCCTGTTCAATCAGCTCGTTGACGTCGCCACTGGTCTCGCCGTTCCGGAAGTCCTCAATCAGGGAAGGAATACGGGCGTTGACCTGGTCCACCAGGGTGAACATGTCATCGGTCGGTTTGATGGTCTGGTCGATGACCCGATTGAGCAGATTTTCCACCGACCACGCCAGTTCGCCGATGCTGGTGGCGCCGACCAGGCGGCCACTACCTTTGAGGGTATGGAAAGCCCGGCGAACTTCAGTCAGAGCTTCGCGATCGTCGTGATCCTGGCGCAACCTCGGATAGAACTCGTGGATGGTCTGCAGAACTTCTTCCGCTTCCTCAACAAAAATGCCGAGTATTTCATCATCCAGCAGCTCGGCATCAGAGGTTTTGGCCTCTGGTGCGGTGGTCTCTTCGGCGCTGGCCTCAGGTTCTTCAGCCACGGGTACTTCAGCCGGGGCCTCTTCGGTTTCTTCCGTCAGGCTCCAGGTGGGCTCCTGTCCGACCGGGAAGCCGAGACTGGCGAGGCTGTCTTCGGCCACGCGCAGGATAGCGTCGTTATCGCTGATGCCATCTGCCAGTCTCTCCAGGTAATACTCGATACTGGTAACGGCATCGGCCAGGGTGTCGAGCTGTTTCCAGTCCGGAACCTGTTTGTTGCTGAGCAGTACGTCGGTGACGTAACGCTCGGCTGAGGCGAGCATATCGGCAACGCGATCCAGTGGCACCAGGCTCAGACCGCCACGGATACTGTGCAGGAGTCCGGGTACGTGTTCGATTTCACGGGCATCCCACTGGGAGGCAATGAAATTGACGATGGCGGATTTAACCTGCTCCAGGGTATTCCGGGATTCGCGGATCAGCGCTTCGCTGGCCTCTCCGAGTTCACGGGAGCCCATGTTGATGGCGGAGGCTTCCTCGGCCGAGCCGGAAGACTGCTCCGGGCGTCGCTCGCTGTCGAGACCAGCCAGACTGGCCTCCACGTAAAGCAGGGCACCGGCAATGTCCATCAGGGTGCCATCGTCGACCACTTCGGCCTGCTGGCAGAGTTTTTCTACCAGTTCAATCTGTTCGGTGACGACCTTCCGGGGAATGCCAAGACCAAGAACGGCCAGGGTGTTGGCAACCTGACGCAGGCCGGGCAGTAACTCGTCCAGTTCGCTGTTCTGACGAAATTCGGCCCGCACAAACAGGTCAAGCTGATCTTTCAGTCGAGCCAGTTCTTCGTTGAGGGCACTGACCACGGAGTGGATGGCGTCCCGGCCTGGACCGGATACCCGGTTGCGGGCCGCATCCACGTCGTCTTCCGAGGGCAGGGCGCTATCCAACTGATAGGCCTGACGCAGTGCCTGAACCTGAGGGCGATCGAGATCCCGGGCGCGGGCGACGTAATACAACAGGTGTTTGAACAGCGCTTCCGGAACCGGCTGCTGAAGGATATCCGCATGTTCGTCGGTGAGCCGGCGGATCTCGGAATCCAGTTCCCTGAGCAGGGATTTGACGGCGGTGTTCACCGGGTTGACCCGGGCTTGCAGAGTGTCGACAAAGGCGCTGGCCGCTTTCCAGAGTTCGCCCCGGGGCGTTTTCTGGCACAGGCGCACCAACCGCTGGATTACCTTCTGCATGTAATCGAAATGGGCGTCGAGGTCCGCCTCGCGAACCACGCCAGCAAGGGCAAACTGGTACATCTGGCGCAGCTTGCGCAGGTGGCCCAGGACTTTTGGATCGTGCAGGCGTTCAGACACCTTGCCGCTGACCCTCATCTGTGAAGCAGAGAGATCCGGCTTGAACAGGGAGGTGTCGGACAACAGGGAGTCGCCCCGGGCGGCCCGGAGATCGTTGAGCAGCGGCAGCAGAACCATGGGAAAGTCATCGCTGCTGCTGCCAATGTGCTCCAGATACTGTGGCAGCTGTAGAATGGCCTGCATCAGCACGTTGACGGCATCGTCAACGCTGGTCACGGTTTCGTTGAGAATGGCCTGGGTCAGTTTTTCCATCTCTTCGGTGAGCAATGCTGCACCGTAGAGTTCCACCATTTGCAGGGTACCGTGTACCTGGTGAAGGTAATTCAGGCAGAAGCGCAGGCGCGCAGTGTCGTCGCGATTCTCGACATACGCTTCAAGTGCATGCTGGCCCTGGGTCAGCGTGTCCTGTATCTCTCCCCGAACCCAGTCGAGGGCGATGCTGTCATGGTGATTGCCCATAACCACTCCGGTTATTCTTCGTCGGACTGGCGCTTGATCCACGCCAGTACATGTTCCGAGGGAACCCTCTGCAGGCCCGGTGGCTGCCAGTCGGTCAGTTCACCCTGGCCAAGCACCAGTAACCCCCCCGGTGCCAGACGCTCTGCGAGCCGTTTGACGATCTCCCGTCGGCGCCAGCGACGGAAGTAGATCAGCAGGTTCTGGCAGAAGATAATGTTCATCCCGTGCATGGGGGCTTTATCCAGATCCAGAACATTGAGCCTGGTAAAGCACACCCGGTCACGGATGCTGTTCACAATTTCTACGGTATTCCGCTCCGAGGGCCGGAAATACCTGGCTTTCAGGTCTTCTTCCATTCCCAGCAACTTGCGGGCATTAAACCGGCCCTGGCGCGCTTTTTCGATGGCCGGCTGACTGATGTCCGAGCCGGTTACGCCGAAGAGCGGTTGCACGCCCAACTGAGCCATGCCCTCGTTCAGGATCATCGCGAGCGTGTAAGGCTCCTCGCCGGTGGAGCAGCCAACACTCCAGGCCTCCAGGGCCCGCTTCCTGAACTGTTCCCGGGGACGGGTAAGCACATAATCCGCCACCAGCCGGAAGGCGTCCGGGTCCCGGAAAAACCGGGTTTCCTGAACAGTGAGCCGGTCTACCAGTGTGGCCCACTCCCTGACAGCATCCGGGCCGGATACGATTTTCTCGTAATAGGCCTGGTAGCTGCTGCAACCGATTTCGCGCATCCGGATGCCAAGATTGGTTTCCAGAAACGAGCGCCGTTCGGTGGTCAGGGTTATGCCGGTGCGGTGCTCCAGCAAGGTCTGCCACTGGCTGAACTGCGCGTCGTCCATATCCGGCAGACGGCGCAGTGACCAGATGCCTTCGGCGGGTGACAGTTGGTTATGCGTATGCGCCATAGACCGTCATCTGCCCCGGGCCGGTGATCAGCTGACCACCGGTACGTCGCTGTTTTCCTCTTCTTCCTGATTGGCCATTTCCTCATCCGGCAGGGTGAAGCCGGCAACGGAGGACCGCAGCTCGGAGGCCATTTCTGCCAGGTTACCGATAGACTTCGCGGTAGCGTTGGTACCGGAGGAAGTCTGGGAGGTGATTTCCTGGATAACGTTCATGGTGTTGGAAATGTGCGCCGCAGAGGATGACTGCTGACGGGCGGCGTTGGAGATGTTCTGGATCAACTCCGCCAGGGACATGGATACGTTCTCGATTTCCTCGAGGGCGATACCCGCGTCCTGGGCCAGTCGGGCACCACGGACCACCTCGGCGGTGGTGTGTTCCATGGAGATAACCGCTTCGTTGGTATCAGACTGGATCGTCTTAACCAGGGCTTCAATCTGCTTGGTTGCTGCAGAGGAACGTTCCGCCAGGCGCTGAACTTCGTCCGCAACCACCGCGAAGCCCCGACCCGCGTCACCGGCCATGGAGGCCTGGATTGCCGCGTTCAGGGACAGGATGTTGGTCTGGTCGGCAATGTCGTTGATCAGGGATACGATATCGCCGATTTCCTGGGAGGATTCACCCAGACGCTTGATCCGCTTGGACGTTTCCTGGATCTGCTCCCGGATGTTATCCATGCCGCGAATGGTGTTCTGTACCACTTCTGCGCCTTTCTTCGCGATCGCAACCGACCGCTCCGCAACCGCGGAGGATTCGGCGGCGTTCGAGGATACCTGGTCGATGGACACGGCCATCTCGTTAACCGCAGCGGAGGCGCCGGCAATTTCCTGGGCCTGGTGCTCGGATGCATCGGCGAGGTGCATGGCCGTGGCCTGAGTTTCCTGGGCGGCGGAAGCTACTCGTACCGCAGTACCACGAATGGCCTGTACCAGGCCGCGCATCTGGTCGATCGCGTAGTTGATGGAGTCGGCGATGGCACCGGTGAAGTCCTCGGTTACCGTGGCCTCTGTGGTCAGGTCACCATCGGCCAGATCGGCCAGTTCGTCCAGCAGTCGCAGGATCGCGTTCTGGTTCTGTTCGTTCTGCTCCTGGGTGGTGGCCAGACGCTCCTGGGCGTCGCGGTACAGGGCAAGACCGATAAAGACAACAATCGCAACCATGGCGGCCAGGATGGCGAAGGCCAGGGTCGGGCTGATCAGACGGGAACTGGACTGGGTAGCGAAGTTGTCGGCCAGAGTCGACAGTTCGGCCAGCAGGTTCTCGGAGTTCTGGAAGATGTCACTTGCGGCGGTACGAACCTTGAAGAGGTCGGGAGAGGCTTCAAGGATCGCGTCTACGTTCTGGGAAACGAACTGGAACAGCTCGTCAACCGCTTCCAGACCATAGATGGCGTCTTCGTCCGCTACGCGGGAGATGCCCATGGCGGGATTGCCATTGAGCTGGCCGTCAAGAACCCGGCCGAACAGGCTGGCGTCCCGGCCGAAACGGTCGGCCGCGATAACGGCGTCTTCGTCACCGGACAGTACGTTGTTAACGGAGCGGACAATACGCTCTGCCAGCAGCGACTGACGCTGGGCCAGAGAGATCTGTTCGGCAGGTGCACCGTTATCCAGCAGAATCTGAACGATGTCGTCGTATTCCACCTGCAGCTGGGGAATGGTTTCGTTCAGGGTCCGGGCTACTTCGTGCAGGCCGAGTACTGCATCACGGGTGGAGAGGATGCTGTCGGCGTTTTCACGAACGGTGTTCCAGTGTTCCTGTACGCCACTTTGCTGGGCCAGTTCACTGGGCGGGAGGCCGGTTTCCGGGTTGCCCTCGGTCACGTTGGTCCAGAGCTGCTGGAACTCATCCCGCGAACGACGGAGTTGGTCGAAGGCTTCGGCGGTACCACCGGCGGCCTCGGTCGCGTTCTTCGCGATCTCCTGGGAGAGTACCCGCATTTCCGCGGTGTTGGCGATGTACTGCTGGTCGTGCTGACTGTCCTGGTTAATGATGAACAGTACCACAACGAGCAGGACGGTAAGTGCAATCAGCGCTGCGATCAGGCCGGCAACCAGTTTGTTGCCTCCCTGTCCCATACTGAGTCTTCCGGCTCTGTTTTTCATTTTCTGGCTCCCGGCCTCTTTCTTCTGGAAATGGCAAGTATGTGTAGCGGGTTTCAGACGGTCAGGGTGATGTTCCTGCCAGTACCATCACCCTTACCACTGTGCAACATCAAGAAAGCGTTCGTCTTCCACCAGATCGGTGGCTGAGAACACTTTCCAGACCTCCTCATTACGCTCGTAACCGCCGCTCACAAACGGACGAACGCTGTCGGGCACCCCGTCGGGGGTGGCCCTGAAACTGTCTTTGGCGAAGTACTGCATGCCCAGTACGCTGTCGACGACCAGGCCACTGAATACGTCGCCCTGCTCAACCACCAGAACCCGCCGTTCACGCAGGCTGCGGGAAGAGCGGGGCACATCGAAAAAGGTGGCGAGATCGACCAGGGGTAACAGGCGGCCGCGAACATTGGCCGCTCCCATCAGGAACGACCGAACCCCCGGAACATGGGTGAACCGGGGTACATGCAGGATTTCGGTAACTTCGCCCATGGGGGCAACATAGCGCTCGCCCGAGAGAATAAAACCGATGCCGTTCCAGAGTTCAACGGCTTCCTGTTGTTCCGGCAGACCGGCGGCCATGGACCGGCTGCGCTGGGCGATATCCGTCAGAACGGCAAAAGGGGCGGCCTGGGCGGACATGCGTACTCCAAGGTTGGGGATCAGGCAATCAGGCTGTTGATTGTTTTGATCAGGTCGTCTTCGTTAACTGGCTTGACCAGATAACCCTTGGCACCCTGGCGGGTTCCCCACACCCGGTCAGTTTCCTGATCCTTGGTGGTTACGATCACAACCGGGATGGAAGCGGTTTCCGGCGCACGGGTCAGCTGGCGGGTCGCCTGAAAGCCGTTCAGGCCGGGCATGACAACATCCATCAGCACCAGATCCGGAGTTTCCGCGCGGGCCTTGGCCACACCATCGGCGCCATTATCTGCGGTCAGCACTTCGTGCTTGTGTTTTTCCAGAATGGTGGAAATCTTCTTAACTTCAGTTGGCGAGTCGTCAACAATCAGAATGCGGGCCATGGTTTCCTCGATGGTTCTGTGTGTCAGCAGGGGTTACTGTTCCGCCTGAGGCATGTATTGGCGGATGGTGTTAAGCAGCTCATCCTTGCTGAACGGTTTGGTCAGATACTGGTCCGAGCCTACGATTCGGCCTTTTGCCTTGTCGAACAGGCCGTCCTTGCTCGAAAGCATGATAACCGGCGTCTTTTTAAAAGAGGAATTGTTCTTGATCAGTGCGCAGGTCTGGTAGCCGTCCAGGCGGGGCATCATGATATCGACAAAAATGATGTCCGGCTGGGAGTCGGCAATCTTGGCCAGAGCGTCAAAGCCGTCTGTGGCAGTGATAACCTCACAGCCAACCTTTTTAAGAAGGGTTTCCGCGGTGCGACGAATGGTCTTGCTGTCGTCAATCACCATGATCTTCAGGTTCTCGAAGTTGTCATCCATTGTCCAACTGCCTTGCGCTCTAGCGACTGTCGTTATTTTCGAACGGGGGTTTTAACACAAACGTTAAGGTTGTTCTATAAACCCCGCTCATTTATAGAGTATCCATGGCTGGATAAAAAGTATTAGTTTGTGACCAAATGTACTTCTGCCGCTGCCATCACGGATTTATCTGCGGATTTCTCCGGATGCATTCGCGGCTCGGGTACAATACCATTTGACCTCTCAGCATAGCACTTAATAACCGGTTCGCTCTGCTGACCGGTTCGTGTTTTCTTACCGACAGTTCCAGGAGACGCTATGACAATCCGGCTGGGGATCGTGATGGATCCCATTCAGGATATTCACTTCAAGAAAGACAGTTCTCTGGCCATGCTGCATGCCGCCCAGAAACGTGGCTGGGAAATCGAGTACATGGAACTGCCGGATCTCTATCTTGCGGGCGGCCAGGCCCGGGCTCACACCCGTGGGCTGACTGTGCACATGGATCCGGACAACTGGTACAGCTTCGGCGCCAGTCAGGATCGTGCGCTGGGTGACCTCGACGTCATTCTGATGCGGCAGGACCCACCGGTGGACCGGGAATTCCTGATGGCCACCTATATACTGGAATCGGCGGAGCAGCAGGGCGCTCTGGTGGTCAATCCGGCGGCCACTCTGCGGGACTGCAACGAAAAACTGTTTGCCACCCAGTTTGAAGACCTGACACCGCCGCTGATCGTGACCCGCTCTGCCCAGCGTTTCCGGGAATTCTATGCCGAACATGGTGACATCATCATGAAACCAGTGGACGGCATGGGTGGCCGCTCGATATTCCGGGTCAAGGAAAACGATGCCAATCTCGGGGTCATCATCGAAACCCTCACCAATTACGGCAGCCATCAGGCCATGGCCCAGAAATTCATCCCCGAAATCACCGAAGGTGACAAGCGTATTCTGCTGATTGAGGGCGAGCCGGTACCCTATGCCCTTGCACGCATTCCGTCACACGGTGAGAATCGCGGCAACCTGGCCGCCGGTGGTCGGGGTGAGGGCCGGGAGCTGACCGAGCGTGACCGTCAGATCTGTGCCCGGGTAGCGCCGGTGATCAAGGAAAAGGGTCTGATGTTCGTGGGGCTTGATGTCATTGGTGACTATCTCACGGAAATCAACGTCACCAGCCCCACCTGCATTCGTGAGCTGGATGCGGCGTTTGGCATCGACATTGCCGGCATGCTGATGGACGCCATCGAGCGACGTCTGGCCAGAGACTGAAGACCGATCACAGCTTTTGAGCGCACAAGGAGACTCAGGAACCGTCATGGCAACCCAGGTTAGCGATTTCGATCGGTTTTCCTTCACCCTGTTTATGGCATTGGCCGTTCATGCCATGTTGGTGTTGGGGATTACCTTTGCCCCGGAATCGCCCCGGTCTTCGGCTCAGACCATGGAAATTACCCTGTCCCGGTTCGACGATGAGCAGGCGCCGGAGAAAGCCGATTTTCTGGCCCAGACTAGTCAACAGGGCAGTGGCTCGGAAGAGCAGGCCATGGAAATGACCTCGCCCAATCCCTCCGAGATCAGTCAGCCGGAGCTGGCCCAGGTGCAACCCGAGCCACAGACCACCACCCGGCCTCAGCCTCAACAGGAGCGG
Organism: Marinobacter sp. tcs-11; assembly: GCF_002049515.1. Taxonomy (NCBI): domain Bacteria; kingdom Pseudomonadati; phylum Pseudomonadota; class Gammaproteobacteria; order Pseudomonadales; family Marinobacteraceae; genus Marinobacter; species Marinobacter sp. tcs-11. The sequence goes on from NZ_LLYU01000001.1 coordinate 544,962, forward strand.
GCGGTCGTCCAGACCGAGACTCGCACCGAGCGCCAGGCGTCAAGGCCCGAGGAGCGAACCGAGCCCCAGGAAGAGCCCTTGCCCCAGAGCGAGAAAAAGAGCCTGATGGAGCGCAGCCTGGAGATTGCCAGCCTGGAGGCGCGGTTTGACGCACAGCAGCGGGCCTATGCCCGCAAACCCCGGGTAATGCGGGTAACGGCAGCCTCGACCCTGAAGTCCAGCAACGCCTGGTATGTGCAGAACTGGGTGAGCAAGGTGACCCGGGTGGGCAACATCAACTATCCCACCGAAGCCAGGCAGGCAGGCATCTACGGCACCCTGCGCATGCTGGTTTCGCTGAAGAAAGATGGCACAATCAAGGAAGTGGCAATCCTCCAGTCCTCCGGCAGCACGGTGCTGGATGATGCCGCAATCCGAATTGTGCGTATGGCCGCTCCGTTTGCGCCTTTCCCGGAGGAAATGCGTCAGGACGTGGACGAACTGGAAATCATACGCACCTGGTCATTTCAGAGACGGGGGCTTACATCAGGATGACGGCCGAACACGACACCACAGGCAGTCTCAGGCACCACTTCCTGGTGGCTTCGCCCTGGTTGGCTGATCCCCGCTTTCACGGTGGGGTGATCTACCTTTGCGAACACTCGGAGGAGGGCGCGCTGGGGCTGATGATCAATCAGCCGCTGGATATCCACCTGGGTGAGATCCTCGAGCAGCTCGACATGCACGGCGGGGAACTGGACTTGCCGGTATACACCGGCGGGCCGGTTCAGCCAGAGCGCGGCTTTGTTCTGCACTCGCCGGGCCGGCAGTGGAAGAATACCGCGCGAGTCACCGATGGGGTGTTCTTGACCACCTCCCGGGATATTCTGGAAAGCATTGGCCGGGATGAGGGGCCGGAATCGTTTCTGGTGGCACTGGGTTACTCTGGCTGGGGCGAGGGTCAGCTGGAGGAAGAGCTGGGCAGCAATGCCTGGTTGACCTGCCCGGCCAGTACCGACATTCTGTTCCGCACGCCGGCAGACCAACGTTACCAGGCGGTACTCCGCCTGATGGGCATTGATCTGAACCAGCTCAGTGATTCGGTGGGTCATGCCTGATCCCGGTAACCGTCGACTACTGGCCTTTGATTTCGGCACCCGGCGTATCGGGGTGGCGTCAGGGCAGGAAATGCTCGGAACCGGCCAGCCCCTGGCCATGCTTCCGGCCAGGGACGGGATTCCCGACTGGCAGCAGATCGAGGCGCTGCTGGCGGAATGGCAGCCGGATATTGTCCTGGTTGGCCTGCCTCTGAATATGGATGACACCGAAAATGAGATGTGCGCGCGGGCCCGCAAGTTCGGCAAGCGTTTGCACGGCCGCTACCATGTCACGGTCGAAATGGTGGATGAACGACTCACCAGCTACGAAGCCAAGGGCGAGGTGATGGCCGGTGGTGGCAGCCGCGATTTCGGCCGCCACGGCGTCGATGACCGTGCCGCCGTGCTGATACTGGAAACCTGGTGCCGGGAGCAGGCCGGCTGATCTGATAAACGAGGCTGTAATGACCGCATTGCTTGATATAGACCAGCTGCTCGACACCTTGGAATCCGGCCTGCGTCAGATTCTCCAGGCGCGTGGCGTGGATGACCCGGTGCTGATCGGAATCAGGACCGGCGGTGTCTGGCTGGCGGATGTGTTGGGGAAGCGCCTGGGTATTGCCCAGCCTTTCGGAGAGCTGGACATCTCGTTCTACCGGGATGACTTCAGCCGCATTGGTCTGAACCCCCGGGTGATGCCGTCCAGTCTGCCGTTTGATACCGAAGGCCGGGACATCATCCTGATCGACGACGTGATCATGAGTGGCCGGACGATCCGGGCTGCCATGAACGAAATATTCGACTACGGCCGTCCGGCCAGTATCATACTGGCCACGCTGATCGATATGGGCGCCAGGGAACTACCAATCCAGCCGGATGTGGTGGGACGGGCCCTGACGCTGGAAGCCCATCAACGAGTGAAACTGCGTGGCCCCGAGCCACTGCGCATTGAAGTACAGGAATCCGGGCAGTAAACCTTCCCAACTGATAACAGGCGAGCCATGACCGCGAACGACCCTTCCCCGAACCACTTGCAGCTGACCCGGGATGGTCAGTTGCGGCATTTCCTGACGCTGGATGGCCTGGGCCAGCCACTGCTCACGGATATTCTCGACACCGCCGACTCCTTTATTGAGGTGGGAGAGAGAAGTATCAAGAAAGTGCCCCTTCTCAGAGGCCGCACCGTAGTCAACCTGTTCTTTGAATCCAGTACCCGGACCAGGAGTACGTTCGAACTCGCGGCCAAGCGCCTGTCTGCCGACGTCCTGAACCTGGATATTTCTACCTCAGCTACCTCCAAGGGTGAATCCCTGTCCGATACCCTGCTTAATCTGGAGGCCATGGCTTCGGATATGTTCGTAGTGCGTCATTCCCAGAGCGGCGCGCCGCATTTCATAGCCGAGAGTGTGACCCCGGGCGTTGCCATCATCAATGCCGGTGACGGCCGCCACGCCCATCCCACCCAGGCGATGCTGGACATGCTGACCATCCGTCAGCACAAGGGCCGATTCGAAGGCCTGAAAGTTGCCATTGTCGGGGATGTGCTGCACTCCCGGGTGGCGCGCTCGCAGATTCGTGCTTTGAATGTGCTGGGCGCGGAAGAGGTGCGGGTGATTGCTCCCGGCACGCTGCTGCCCAGAGATGTCGAGGATCTTGGCTGTACCGTGGAATACGATATGGCCCGGGGCATGAAAGACCTGGATGTGGTGATCATGCTGAGGCTTCAGAAGGAGCGCATGGAAGGTGCCCTGCTACCCAGTGAACGTGAGTTTTACCGTCTGTACGGGCTGAATCAGGAAAAGCTGGGGCTGGCAAAGCCCGATTGCATCGTTATGCATCCGGGCCCGATCAACCGCGGGGTCGAGATCGAGTCAGCGGTGGCCGATGGCCCCCAGTCGGTCATTCTTAACCAGGTCACCAATGGTATTGCTATCCGGATGGCGGTGATGTCCATGGCCATGGGTGGTCAGATGGCGGAGCGTCAGCAAAGACAGCAGGAGGGCCTGGCATGACAGCGTCAGCGAACTGGAATGAGGGCGGCCTGAAACTGACCGGCGGGCAGTTGTTTGAGCCGGGCAAGGGGTTGATCAGTAACCCGGGCTTGTTGGTGCGCAATGGTCGCATAGAGGCGGTTGGAGAGCAGGCCCAGGCAGCCGAGAGCGCCGCAACACTGGACGCCGCCGGGCAGGTGATCGCGCCCGGTTTTATCGACCTGTGCTGTAATCTCCGGGAGCCGGGCAATGGCCAGAAGGGCAATATTGCCTCGGAAACACGAGCCGCCGCCCATGGTGGTTTCACCACGGTCTGTGCCTCGCCGGAAACCTCGCCGGTCAATGATTCCGGTGCCGTGACCAATCTGATTCTCGACAGCGTGGCCTCCCGAGGTGTGGTTCGGGTGCTGCCGATCGGTGCCATCACCCGTGGCCTTGATGGCGATATGCTCAGTGATATGGCCGGCCTGAAAGCAGCCGGTTGCGTGGCGGTCGGCAATGGTTCCCGGGGCGTGCGCAATGCCCGCATTCTGCGCCGGTGTATGGCCTATGCCCAGACCTTCGGACTGACCGTGATGTTCAGTCCGGAAAATACGGCACTGGCGGCCGATGGCTACGCCCATGATGGCCAGGTCACCACGCGTCTGGGGCTGCTGGGTATTCCCGAGGTGGCCGAAACGGCCGCGGTTATGGAAATGCTACTGCTGGCGGAAGAGACCGGGGTGCGCCTGCACCTGAGCCAGCTGTCCTGCGCCCGCAGCGTCGAGATGCTGGCCCAGGCCCGGGATCGCGGCGTGAAGGTTACCGCCGATGTTGCCATGCACCAGTTGGTCTTCACCGAGTCGGCCCTGGCCGGCTTCGACAGTCGTTTTCATGTCCGGCCTCCCCTGCGCGGAGAAGCCGACCGTCAGGCGCTGGTGGCCGGTGTGCGGGACGGCGTTATCGATGCAATTGTGAGTCAGCATCAGCCCCATGATTCCGCGGCCAAGCAGGCCCCGCTGCCCGCGACCGAGCCCGGGCTGTCGAGCATCGAAAGCGTGCTGTCCCTGGGTCTGGAGCTGGTACAGAATCATGAGTTGGAATTGCCGGATTTGCTGCGGGCACTGACCGCTGGCCCGGCGGCTGTCCTGGGCCGGGAAGTGGCTCTGACGGCCGGGGCTGCTGCTGATCTTTGTCTGTTTGACCCGGATGGCCACTGGCAGCCTTCCGCAGCAACGCTGCTGTCGGCTGGGCGGCACGCTCCGGTTCTGGAACGAGCCCTGCCAGGGGAGGTGAAACTCACCCTGGTGGCAGGTCGCACCGCCTGGCAGGCTCCCGGAACACCTCTTTGAAAAATGAGGCAGAGGTGGCTCCGCCTCTGTCGACATCATCACAGAACTCGCCGGTTTTGCTGAAAAACCCTTGATGGCAGGCACCTGAGCCAACGTATTCTATGACCTGACCCTCTACGGTCAGGTCATAGAATACGAGAGCCAGTCACCCGGATGTGACCGGCCCGACAATAAAAACTCAGGAGTCATCCCGTGAAATCAATCCGCTTTTCCCGCCGGCTCGCCATGGCGGCCGTCCTGTGTGCCAGCGTGGTGGCACCCTCCCTGGTTCAGGCCCAGGATGAAATCCTTGAGCGCAGTTTCTGTGTGTTTGACCCGGTTGGTGCCAATGGCCCGCTGTTTGCCATTACCAAGGAGTTCCAGCCGGTGGCCCTCAAGCGAGGCATCAAGCTGGAACTGCGTGCCTACACCGATGAAAAAGTAGCGGCCGAAGACTTCAAGGCCGGTCAGTGCGATGCCGTGTTGCTGACCGGCACCCGTGCCCGGGAATTCAACAAGTTTACCGGTAGCCTCGAAGCCATGGGGGCAGTGCCGGGTGAAGAAGAAATGCGCCTGTTGTACAACACCCTGAGCCAGCCCAAGGCCCGGCCGTTCCTGGTTGACGGGCCCTATGAGGTAGCCGGTGTCTTTCCTGCCGGGGCCATTTACCTGTATACCCGCGACCGGGCCATTGATTCGGTCGAGAAACTCCAGGGCAAACGCATCGCAACGCTGGATTACGACTCGGCCTCGGTGCGCATGGTCCGTCATGTCGGCGCATCGGTGGTTGGCTCCAACTCCGCCAACTTTGCCGGCAAGTTCAATAATGGCAGTGTCGACCTGGCCTATGCACCAGCCGTGGCCTATCAGCCTCTGGAACTCTATAAGGGCGTTAATTCCAAGGGTGGGGTGTTCAAGTATGCCCTGGCGTACATGAACTTCCAGGTCATTATTCATCGCGACCGTTTCCCGGAAGACGCCGGCCAGATGGTTCGGGATGAGTCCATCAAGCGGATTGATCAGGCCTACGAGATCATTGCGGAAGCGGAGTCCGGGATTCCTGCCGAGGTTTGGATGCACCCGCCCCGGGAAGATGTGGCCGAGTACGACAAGATGCTGCGCCAGGTTCGTCTTTCACTGTTGGAGGACGGGGTCTATGACGAGCGCGCCATCAAGTTGATGAAGGCGATTCGCTGTCGGGTGGATGGCTCCCGTTCGGAGTGCGCATCCTGAGGCACTGAGCGGCCCGCATACAGAGCGGGCCGCAGGTGATCAGCGGATGGCGTCTTTCAGGGCCTTGCCGGCCTTGAAACCCACGGTCTTGCTGGCAGGGATCTGGATGCTTGAGCCGGTTTGCGGGTTGCGCCCGCTGCGGGCTTCCCGGCTGCGGATGTTGAAGGTACCGAAACCGATCAGTGTCACGTCCTCTCCCCGCGCGGCAGCCGCCGACACCTGGTCGGTAAACGCGTTGATTACCTCTCCGGCCTTTTCCCGGGTAAGGCCGGTTTTGTCGGCAATGGCAGCAGCAAGTTCAGGTTTGCGCATCGGATACTCCTGATTATTCGTTCTGATTGTTGTTGGTTATTGCCCCGGCCAGGCCGGAGGCTGAAGCAATCTATAGTGGCTTTGGGCTGAATCTGCAAACCTTCTTCGGTAACGATATGTTCCCGGAGGCGTCATTTGCGGGATCGGTCTCATAAACCCGGGGCGGAGTTCGTCATAATGAACGCCGGTTACAGACTGTAACAAACGGTGCAGTCCGCCCCCATCTTCTGGACAGAACACAAGAACAAAAGGTTGAAAGGTATGAAGGGTTTCCGGAGATCCCCGACAACATCATCTGGGCTTCGCGGCATGGTGGCGGCATTGACTGCCGGTCTCCTGCTGAGCGGCTGCGGGGCGGTCAATAACATGATCTACAAGACCACGGGGGATGTCATGAAGGGCTTCTCCCGCAACCATACCGTCCCCTACCTCATGGAGTCGGACGATCTGGCCATGGGCTGTTCCATGAGCGAGGCTACCGCGCCGCTGTTGATGTCGTTTGGTCGGGTAACCAGCGAGCCGGATCAACTGGCTGTGATGCTCTACCTGTCTTCGGGCAGTTGTGCGGAAGAGCAGGCCAGGGAGCATGAGCTGGCAGGGTTGGCCGCCATGCACTCCATGGACGCGACCGCGGCGGAAGACGCCTTTATTCGCCAGAAGCGTGCCCATACCCTGGCCGCTCGCCGCTATCTGAAAAGCTGGCAGCATCACAATAGCCACTATGGCAACCCGGATGAAACCGAGTGCCCGGATTTCGACGATGACATGGACGAGTTCATGTACATGGCCGGTTTGCTGTCCGGGCTGCAGGCGCTTAACGCCCAGATCCAGGCCACTTCCTCGGTGGGCGTTCCGTTCAATACCGGCTCCGTGGTGGGCCGTGCTACCCAGTGTCTGGATAACAAGAAATGGTGGGGCGCCCCCATGGGCCTGCGTGCCACGGTCTGGGCCATGATCCCGGGAACCCAGCCCCAGGGTGAAGATGCCTTCGAGCGCCTGGCCATTGCCGCGGAGCAGGGCGAGGAAGCTGGCGTCCGACTGGGCCATGTGTTCCAGGCCATTGCGGCCATGAACAAGAATGATGAAGCCCTGGTGAAGTCGGTTATCCGGGACCATGCTGAATCCCTTGAGGCCAATCCCGCCAACGAGGAATGGCGGTTTGTGGATGCCATGGCGACCAATATGCTGGTGGCGATTTCGGATCGGTTGTGGGTGGAAAACACCGGCCACCGCACCCCCATCGGGCAGTTCGGTGCCTTCTGGGATGACCAGCGTGAACCGGTCGAGACCATGGATCTGGACGACCTGTTGTAACCATCATCAAGCCGAGTAAGCCGTTATGCCCCAGGGTGGTTTTCGTCGTAGTGGTCTGGAGTGGTTTTCATCGCTGCCGGCCTGTCTGTTGTTGCTGGCTGTGGTTCTGTTCTCCACCAGCAGTGATATTCATAATCAGATGTTGCGCGCTGGTGAGCAGCTCTGGAGCGGTTATTACAAGCTGCGCATGGACCCGGTACAACCGGAGTGCGACCTCAACCGGGATATTGAGGCAGAGGTCGCTCGGGAGCTGGCTGAGCAAGCGCCGGCAGACGACCCGATGGCAGCACTGCTTGGCGCCCATGAAAAAGACCCCCGGGAAGTCCGTCTTGCCATAGAGCGCTCGGTGGCGGATTGCCGGGCCGCTCACGCCAGTTACGAAGACCTGCAGGACAAACTGACTCCCGGTGTGAAAGCCTATCGGGCGGTAGAGCTTTTTGTAGCCGACCTGATCGCGTTCGGGCTCACAGCCCAACGCTATGTTCTGGTGATTCTGGTGATGCTGTGTGCGGTGACCGCCACACTCACCCGCCATCACATTGCCATGCGAGCCATGGAGACCCGGCTGGACTACACCGTCTCCCACACTCTGCAAACCATTGCCAACGCCATGTTGCTGGGCTCGTCAGTGATCTTCCGGCAATCCAGCCTGGCCAGCAGCACCGCCGTATCCGGTGAGGAGCTGCTGCTACACAATTTCTGGATTGTCGGCTTTGCCTGCCTGACGCTGGCGAGCCTCTATCGCCTGTTCCGCGTGCCCGACAATCTGGCGCCGGGGGGCAATCTGAATCAGGCGTTTCTGTCGGTTCCGCTCTATACCGTGATGTGTCTGATTTCAGGTACCTACTTCGCGCTGATCGGCCATTCCTCCGGTATCGGGATCTATCTGGGCAAGATGATGGAACTGGCCGACATGTTCCTGAATGTGGGACTGTACGTGTGGGTGGGCATGATGCTGAAACAGACCCGCCTGGCGACTCTGGTTTTCAATATTTTCCGGCCCTGGCGTATGCCGCCGGAGATGCTGGCGGTGGTGGCCGTTCTGGTGGCGGCGGTACCTACCGCCTATACCGGTGCTTCCGGTATTTTTGTAATTGCTGCCGGTGCCGTTATCTACAGTGAGCTCCGAGCGGCGGGCGCGCGCCGACATCTGGCCCTGGCGGCCACGGCCATGTCGGGCTCCCTGGGTGTGGTATTGCGGCCGTGTCTGCTGGTGGTGGTGATTGCCTACCTGAACCGAGAGGTGACGACCGATGAGTTGTTTGGCTGGGGCATCTGGGTATTCGTACTGACCGCCACCATGTTTGCGATGGTGGCTCTCACGGTGAACCGGCAGAGCCAGTTTGACCTGGCCCCGGCGGCCGATGCCTTTCCGGCGTCCATCCAGGCTTTGCGGCCATTGATTCCCTATGTGATCGTGATCGCTGCCGTAGTGCTGTTCTACCGGCTTGCCCTGGATGTGAAGATGGACGAATTTTCGGCGCCCCGGTTGCTGCCGGTGATCATGCTGGCCATTCTGGTATATGAGCATATCAGCCTGAAAAATGGCCGGGGCCGGGCGTCCGGTGAGATCAATCACCAGGGGCTGGAGCGCAGCGTTCGTGGCGCGACCAACGATACCACCGCCGAGATTGGCGCCCTTTTGTTGCTGCTGGGGCTGTCGGTGAGCATTGGTGGTGTGATCGAGCGCTCCCACATCATGGAAACTTTCCCGCAGGCGTTCGACAGTCCCTGGTCTGCCATGCTGCTGATGGTAGTGATCCTGGTGATTCTGGGGATGATCATGGACGCCTTCGGGGCGGTGATTCTGGTAACCGCAACGGTGGCGACCATAGCCTACTCCAGCGGTATTCACCCGGTGCATTTCTGGATGGTGACGCTGGTAGCCTTCGAGCTTGGCTACCTGAGCCCGCCTGTGGCCCTGAACCATCTGCTCACCCGCCAGGTGGTGGGCGAGGCTGAGGTGCTGGCGGCCCAGCAGGAAGGTGGAACCTTCTACCAGCGCCACGAACGCATCATCATGCCACTGATTGCCATGGGTATTTCTCTGGTACTGGTGGCCTTTGTGCCGTTGCTGTTCTACGCCAACTGATTTCTCTGCCCGAGGCCGCCCCGGCGGCCTGTCTGGTCTGTGTTCTCAAACCAAAGGCACAAAAAAAGCGCCGAGCTTTCGCAAGGCGCTTTTTTTATGGCAGTGGGAAAGCGGCTTTAGCCGGCTTTCGGGCCCGCTTCAACAATGGCGTCGGCCACGTCGAATTTCTTGAAGTTTTCCACGAACTGGGCAATCAGCTCCTGAGCCTTGCCGTCGTAGTAGTCCGGGCTGACCCAGGTGGTGCGCGGGTTCAGCAGCTCGGTGTCTACGCCCGGAACGTGCTTGGGCACGTCCAGATTCAGGGCATCCAGGTGCTCGGTTTCGACGTCGTCCAGATCGCCGTTCTGGATGGCGGCAATGATGGCGCGGGTGGTCGGAATGCTGAAACGCTTGCCTTCACCGTAGGGGCCACCGGTCCAGCCGGTGTTGACCAGAAATACCTTGCTGCCGAATTCGTCGATACGCTTCATCAGCAGCTCGGCATAGACGCCGGCCGGGCGCGGGAAGAACGGCGCACCAAAGCAGGTCGAGAAGGTGGACTTCAGCTTGGAGGATGAGCCCATTTCGGTGGAGCCCACCAGCGCGGTGTAGCCACTCAGGAAATGGTACGCAGCCGCTTCACGACTCAGGATGGATACCGGAGGCAGAACGCCGGTCATGTCGCAGGTCAGGAAGATGATGTGCGAGGGCTCACCGGCACGGTTCTCGATCACGCGCTTTTCGACGTGCTCGAGCGGATAGGCGCAGCGGGAGTTTTCGGTCAGTGAAACGTCGTTGTAATCCGGCTCGCGGGTCTCCGGATCAATCATCACGTTCTCAACGATGGCGCCGAAACGGATGGCGTCCCAGATGATCGGTTCGTTCTTCTGGCTCAGGTCGATGCACTTGGCGTAGCAACCGCCTTCAATATTGAATACGGTGCCCGGGCCCCAGCCGTGCTCATCGTCACCGATCAGGAACCGGTGCGGGTCTGCAGACAGGGTGGTTTTGCCGGTGCCGGACAGGCCGAAGAACAGGCAGGTCTCGCCGGTTTCACTGACGTTGGCTGAGCAGTGCATGGGCAGAACGTCTTTCTCGGGCAGAAGGAAGTTCTGAACCGAGAACATGGCTTTTTTCATTTCGCCTGCGTAGTGCATGCCGGCCAGCAACACCTTGCGCTTGGCGAAGTTGATGATGACGCAGCCGTCGGAGTTGGTGCCATCACGCTCCGGTACACACTCGAAATTAGCGGCGTTGAGAATCTGCCATTCCTGCTTGTCGGCCGGGTTGAAGCTATCCGGGCGAATGAACAGGTTGCGGCCGAACAGGTTCTGCCACGCGGTTTCCGTGGTCATTTTTACCGGCAGGTAGTGTTCCGGGTCGGAACCAACGTGAACGTGAGAGACGAAGCGGTCTTTTTCGGCGATGTAGGCTTCAACGCGATCCCACAGGGCATCGAACTTTTCAGCATCGAACGGGCGGTTGATCGGACCCCAGTGAATGTCGTCGGCGGTGCTGGGCTCCTCGACGATAAAGCGGTCCATAGGAGACCGGCCGGTACGCTCACCGGTGGTGACCACCAGAGAACCGTTGGATGCCAGCTGGCCTTCGTTCCTTGCTAATGCCAGCTCGACCAGTCGTGCTGTACTCAGATCATTATAAGTGTTGCTCACTTCGACCTCGCCCTCGGGATGTCTTCGTGATTGCCCAGGCCGTCCCCCCGAAAATTGACGGAAAACTGAACAATCGGGTCAATTCAGGCGCGCTATTATGCCAGAGACGCCCACAAAAAACGACTGCCCTGAAAGCCGCGCCAGAGGCGGCTTCCGGGCAAGTTCAGTGACTGCTTAGTGTAACGTATGGCCGGTGAAAAGGTGATCAATATCATTTCTATTGAAGCGATAGTTTGCGTGACAGAACTGGCAGTCCATGTTGATGCTGCCCTGTTCGTCGAGGATGCTGTAGCACTCGTCCTTGCCGATGGCTTCCAGCGCGGCCAGGGTGCGTTCGTGGGAACAGCTGCAGCGGAAGGCAACCGGATCCGGCTCGAACAGGCGCACCGTTTCCTCGTGGAACAGCCGGTGCAGCAGGGTTTCACTGTCCAGGCTCAGCAGTTCCTCCGCTTCCACTGTGCGGGCCAGGTGGTTCACCCGGTTCCACAGGTCATCGTCGTCATCGGTATGGCCGGGAAGGCGCTGGAGTAACAGGCCGGCAGCGGTATCCTCGTTGGCAAACAGGAACAGGCTGGTGGCGATCTGCTCGGAGCGCTCGAAGTACTCTTCCAGGCAGCCGGCCAGGGTTTCTGATTCCCTTGGTACCACGCCCTGATAGCGCTGGCCCTGTTCCGGGGTAATGGTGATGGCCATACGGCTTTTTCCGAGCAGCTCGTGCAGGGTTTCGCCGCTGACCGCATCGGCATCAAAGCGGGCCAGGCCACGGATATGGCGGTCATGGCTGCATTCGGCCATGAGTGTGCTGAGGGCACCTTCACCCGCTGCCTGCAGCGAGAGAGTGCCTTTGAATTTCAGGGTGCTGCTCATCAGTACGCTGGCTACCAGGGATTCTCCCAGCAGCTCGCGGACTGAATCCGGGTAGGGGGCCTGGCCGGTGATTTCCTTGAAACTCTCGCCCAGCTGTACCCAGGCACCCCGCACCTGGCTGTGTTCAAAGAGAAAACGTTGGAACTGGTCGCGGGATGCCATGGTGTCTCCTGGAGCTGATGTATCGATTTACTGGGAGTTACTGAAACGGGGTTGTATACGGGTTGTCAGATATGTGGGATTCAATGGTTACAGACCATTCTGTTCCCGGAAGCGCTGGATATCCCGGCGATCTTTCTTGCTCGGCCTTCGAGCCGGGGGCAGCTGTGCAGCCTGCATGGTCTTGCGTTGCCAGGCCAGATCTTCCCGCCGTTTCACGCTGTCGTCGGTTTCGTGATAGAGCTTCTGGGCTTCCGGGGCGCCCCGGCGTCGGTCGCTGATGTCGTCGACGATCACGATCTTTTCCTGCCAGCCCAGGCGCAGGGTCACTTTGGCGCCGGTCTCAACGATCTTGCCGGGCTTGGTGCGCTGGCTGTTGTAGTGCACCTTGCCGCCTTCAATCGCCTCTTTGGCGAGCGAGCGGGTTTTATAGAATCGCGCTGCCCACAGCCATTTATCGAGCCGGACTTTCTGATCGTCTGCGTTCGCCGCCGTCATATCTCCTCACCTGTCGGGCAAATGCCGCAATAATCCATTATAACCCCCTCATGGGGTGGATGGCACTGCTGTATGTGAGCGCAAGGCAGGCAGTACTTCATCGAAGTGATGAATGCCGGGAATGTCCGGGTGGTGGTCTTTGGATGGCTGCTGGCTGTCGGGGGCCAGAATCGCCAGGCACTGGCCAATACCGGCGGCACGGGCACTCTCAAGCACCGGGAAACTGTCGTCGACCATCAGGGTAGATTGGTGACGATAGGGGGAGCGGCCGGCAAGGTCCTGCCAGAACGCCGGGTCCTCTTTGGGCTTGCCCAGTTCGTGGCTGGAGACGATGCCGTCAACATGCTGATCCAGTCCGGTCCGCTGAAGCTTCAGGGCCAGAGGATCTGGATGGCAGTTGGTGACGATGACCGAGCGCAGTCCGGCCTGGCGCAGTGCGGCCAGGAAGTCGGTTACATGGGGGCGGTAGCCAATGCGGTCGCCAACTTCCGCCTTAAGGCCGGTTATGTCCAGGGCAAGGCGTTCGCTCCAGTAATCGGTGCAGTACCAGTTCAGTGAGCCCCGCTCGGCCATAATCATCGGAATCAGGTAGTCCCGGGCCTCGGTTGGGTGCAGGTCAAAGTGTTCGGCATAGCGCCTTGGCAGGTGCTCCAGCCAGAAGTGGTTGTCGAAATGCAGATCCAGCAGTGTCCCGTCCATATCGAGGAACACCGTATCGAGGGTTGACCAGTCCACCATAAACAAAACAGCCTGAAGAATTTTCTTCAGGCTGCCTCAGATCCCGACCAGTGGCAAGCCGGGATTTTACGGATCGGTGCGCCAAATCAGTTGTCGGACTGCTCCACAGTTTCTGACTTGCGACCGGTGCGGGTGCAGCCCAGGCAGCGCACGAAGGTGGCCTTGGCCGGGCCAACCACCAGCACTTCACCGGCTTCACCGGCATTGCCGCCAAGCGCCGAGAATGGCAGGGATACCAGATACACAGCACTACCAATAATGGTTGTGGCCAGCAGCGCCGGGCGCAGCAACACCGCATCGGCGGTCATGGCCAGCGCAGACGGGCTTTCGTCCACGGCACGGGCATGGCCGAGCGATGAGAATGCCAGCAGGCAGGCTGCGACGGTGGCTACCAGGGTGCGGGAAATCTTGCGGGTCATGTCATTCTCTCCTGAACGTATCAGCCCGGTTGGTCAGGGCTCGCCTGTCTCTGTATTGCGAGCCAGCATGTTCGCGCTGCGTGCGGCGACCGGGTACTAGCACTCCATTAACTATGAATCATATTGCCTCAATTTCAAACGGTTTTTCGTTGAAAAGTGTGAGCCGTTGCGGAATCTCAGCGCTGGCATCGGGGGCAGTAAACCGTCGATCGGTTGTTCATGCGGATCTCTTTCAGCGGGGTGTTGCATTCGGTGCAGGGCGCTCCCGCCTTGCCATAAACCAGTAGCGACTGGGCGAAATACCCCGGTTTGCCGTCGCTGTTGACGAAGTCCCGCAGAGTGGTGCCGCCCATCAGTATGGCGGCGCTGAGGGTTTCCCGGATGGCCTCGGCCAGCTTGTGGTAGCGGTCCAGGCTGATGCGGCCGGCTTTGCGTTTCGGGTGGATGCCGGCCTTGAACAGCGCTTCGTTTGCGTAGATGTTGCCCACACCAACCACCACATGGTTGTCCATGATGAAGGATTTGACCGGCGTCTGTTTATGCCGGGACAGGCGAAAAAGCCAGGCGCCGTTGAAACCTTCGGATAGGGGTTCCGGACCGAGCGCGCTGATCAGTGGATGCCGGTTCCAGTCGGTAGTCCACAGCCAACAGCCGAAGCGTCGCGGGTCATTGAAGCGCAGGCGGCGATGATTGCCGAGGACAAGCTCGACGTGATCGTGAGTCATGGCGGGGCTGTCGTCGGTGATCACTCTGAGACTGCCCGACATGCCCAGATGGACAATCACGGAACCAGTCTCCAGGTGCAGGAACAGGTATTTCGCCCTGCGCTCCACGGCCCGGATGGTCTTGCCTTCCAGGTGCTCGGCCAGATCCGCCGGCACCGGCCAGCGCAGGCTGGGGTTGCGGACAATTACCCGCTGGATGGTCTGGCCCTCGCAGTGAGGCGCAATGCCCTGACGGGTGGTTTCAACTTCAGGTAATTCCGGCACAGAGCCTCCACCAACAGACAGATTTTGAGACGAAACAGTGTAATCGGTAACAAAAAAGCCGCCAAACCTGGTTGTCCAGGCTTACACCTGTACGCTAGAGTGGGCCTAACGATCACCCCCTTCGAGTGCCAGCGACATCCCTCAGCAGTATCGCCTTTCGAAGTTAATCGAGTTTCGAGGATTATCTATGTGGTTTAACGGTCTTCTGGACCTTTCTGTGTGGCAGCTGATCGCGGTCACTCTGGTGATGACACACATCACCATCGTTAGCGTTACCCTTTATCTGCATCGTCATTCGGCCCATAACGCGCTGGATCTGCATCCCGTCCTCAAGCACTTTTTCCGCTTCTGGCTCTGGCTGACCACGGCCCAGAACACCAAAGAGTGGACGGCCATCCACCGTAAACACCATGCCAAGTGCGAAACCGAGGAAGATCCTCACAGCCCGGTGGTGCTGGGTATTCGCAAGGTGCTGTTTGAGGGCGCCGAGTTGTACGCTGCTTCTGCCACCCCTGAAACCCTTGAACGCTATGGTCAGCGCACGCCGGAAGACTGGATTGAGCGCAACCTCTACAGCCGGTACAAGACCCTGGGTATTGCCCTGATGGCGGTAATCAACCTGGCACTGTTCGGGGTGCACGGTATCTGGATCTGGGCGGTACAGATGATGTGGATTCCGGTATGGGCTGCCGGCGTGGTCAATGGTATCGGTCATTATCTGGGCTATCGGAATTTCGAATGCGCCGATAACGCCCGCAACATCTCGCCGCTGGGTATCCTGATTGGTGGTGAAGAGCTGCACAACAATCACCACACCTATCCGAATTCGGCCAAGCTGTCTCGTCGCTGGTACGAAGTGGACATCGGTTGGGGTTACATTCGTCTGTTCCAGCTGTTTGGTCTGGCGACGCCGAAAGGCTACCGGCCTATTGCTCATTATGTTCCGGGCAAGCAGGCGGTGGACGTGGAAACCGTTCAGGCTATCGCCAATAACCGCTTTGTGATCATGCGCCAGTATCGCAAGCGAGTAATGGAGCCGGTGCTGCGACAGCAGAAAGCGTTGATGGACGACGAAATTCGTCCCCGTTATCGCAAGCTCAAGCAATTGCTGTCTCGCGAAATCAGCCTGATCAAGCCTCGGGAAAAAGAACATCTCGACACGGTGCTGGAGCGCAACGAAGTGCTCAGGCTGATCTACGAGAAGAGTCATGAACTCCAGGCACTCTGGCGCCAGCGCGGGCTCAAGCCCCAGGACAAGCTGCAGGCGTTGATGGAGTGGTGTCGTGACGCCGAAGCCAGTGGTGTTCGTTACCTGGAAGAGTTTGCCGCGCACCTGCGAGCGTATTCCTTGCGCCCCGCTTCCTGAGACAGGCCTGCCTGTAGGATACGCCGGAAGCCCCCCGTTACTGGGCTTCCGGTTCCTCACCCCGTTCAACCCGGAAAAGACAGTAGCTGACCTGGCCTGCTGATTTCTGTCGGTGCAGGTGCCAGCTGGCCGGAACCGCCGGCAAGGCTCTTTCACTCTCGTGTTCGACATAGATCCAGCCACCCGGCTTTACCCATTGCTGGGTGTCCAGCAGCGGTATCAACCGTTCAAGCCAGCCTTGCCGGAATGGCGGGTCCATAAACACGATGTCGTAGCCCCGGCCGTCACCCTTTGCCAGAAACTGTTCCACATCCTGGCAGGCGACATCCCCTTTGTTGGTTCCCAGCAGCCGGAGGTTGTCCCGGAGCGCTTTGGCCAGGGCGGGGGTGTGGTCCACCAGCGTTGCCTGCGCTGCTCCACGGGACAGTGCTTCCAGTCCCAGAGCCCCGGAACCGGCGAACAGATCCAGGCACCGGCTGCCTGCCAGGTGGAAGTTCAGCCAGTTGAACAGGGTTTCCCGGGTGCGGGCCGGGCTGGGCCGCACGCCGCCGGCGTCCGGAAAGCGCAGTTTCCGGCTGCGCCAGTCGCCGCCGATGATTCTCAGTTCGCCGGTTCCGGAGCCTTTGCCTGGTGAGACGACGGGTTTTTTGCGGGCTGGGGGACGTCGTGCCATAGGGGCGAGGCTCCGGGGAAATCATGGATGGCTGATGTTTGCGGCTATGGTACCGGAATCCACGAGACCGGTTAATCCTGCCCCATCACTTGTGCCGGCCAGTCTGTTAGAATGCTCCACTTATTTTGGCGAGCTGGGGTTCTTGTGTCCTCTTCGCGAACCTGCGGCCTGTGCCCGCCCTTTTTTCAGACAGATGGATAGATTATGACGGCAGAGTGGATTTCAGTCGGCCTGTTGGCCCTTCTTGTTCTGTTTTTTGTGCTGGATATCGCCGGCAACCGCAAGCGTGCGCCCCGGCCCAAGCCGGTACCTCAGCGTAAGCCGGAGGTGGCCAGGGGGCCGGCTCCTGTGCCAGCGGAACCTGAGGCCGAACCTGAAGTGCCGCCTGAACCAGCGGCAGAAGCCGCTGAGCCGGAAGCGGCTCAACCGGTTGTTGAGCCGGCTCCCGCGCCGGAACCCGTTCCGGCGGCGGAGCCTGAGGTTGAGCGCGAACCGGAAACCCGAGTCAGTGTCTTCGAGCGCATCAAGCAGGGTCTGGGGAAAACCCGGGCCAGCCTGACCGGTGGTCTGGCCGACCTGTTCTCGGTGGGCAAGAAGATTGACGAAGATCTGCTGGAAGAAATCGAAACCACGTTGCTGATGGCCGATGTGGGTGTGACCGCCACCTCTGAGATCATTGACGCCCTGACCGAGAAACTCGAACGCAATCAGCTGAAAGATGGCGAAGCCCTGCGCAAGGCGCTACGGGATGAGTTGCATGGCCTTCTCAAGGACGTGACCCGGCCGCTGGAGATCGATGCTGGTAAACAGCCATACGTTATCCTGATGGTTGGCGTGAACGGTGTCGGCAAAACCACTACCATCGGCAAGCTCACCAAGAAATTCCAGAGCGAGGGTAAGTCGGTCATGCTGGCCGCTGGAGACACCTTCCGGGCGGCGGCGGTTGAGCAATTGCAGGTCTGGGGCGAGCGCAACAACGTTCCGGTGGTGGCCCAGCATACCGGCGCAGACAGTGCATCGGTAATTTTCGACGCCATCCAGTCGGCTCAATCCCGGGGTGTGGATGTGGTGATTGCAGACACCGCCGGTCGCCTGCAGAACAAGGACAACCTGATGAACGAGTTGTCCAAGGTCGTTCGGGTGATGAAGAAGCTGGATGAATCTGCGCCTCATGAGGTGATGTTGGTGCTGGATGCCGGCACTGGTCAGAATGCCCTGAGCCAGGCCCAGGTATTCCAGCAGGCAGTAGGTGTCTCCGGCATTACGCTCACGAAACTGGACGGCACGGCCAAAGGCGGTATTGTGTTTGCGATCGCCCGTCAGCTGCAGTTGCCAATCCGCTATATCGGGGTGGGAGAACAGGCCGAAGACCTGCGCAGCTTCGATGCCGAAACTTTTGTGGATGCGTTGTTCGAAGACTGACGCCGTAAAGACGGAGTAGCTGCCCCGATGATCGAGTTCCGCCAGGTAACCAAACGCTACGACAGTGATCACACCGCGCTCAGGGCTGTGAACTTTCACCTGGACCGTGGTGAGCTGGCGTTTCTGACCGGACATTCCGGCGCGGGCAAGAGTACCCTTCTGAAACTGATCATGGTGATGGAGCGCCCGACAGCGGGTGAGGTGATCGTGGGCGGCCAGAAGCTGAATAGCCTGCCCCGCCGCCAGATTCCTTACATCCGGCGTCATATCGGTGTGGTGTTCCAGAATCACCAGCTGTTGTTTGACCGCACGGTGTTCGACAACGTGGCCATGCCATTGGAAGTGATGGGGGCCTCGCCGGAAGACACCGGCCGGCGCGTGCGGGCGGCACTGGACAAGGTTGGTTTGCTGAAAAAGGAAAAGATGAACCCCATGCAGTTATCCGGGGGTGAGCAGCAGCGGGTCGGTATTGCCCGTGCGGTAGTAAACAAACCACCCGTACTGCTGGCGGACGAGCCGACCGGTAACCTGGATCCCGAATTGTCTGCAGACATCATGCGGTTGTTTACCCAGTTCAGTCAGGTTGGGGTAACGGTACTTGTGGCAACCCACGATATTGCTCTGATTAATGAAATGAATCGACGTACGCTGACTCTGAATCAGGGCCAGCTGGTAGCTGGCGGAGGTGTGAGTGGCCACTGACTCTCGCCAGAAGCCGGATAATCGCCGGGGCGCTAACCGTTCGCGATCACTGTTGAGTGATCAGGCCCGGAGTTATCTGGGCCACCACCGGAAAGTAGCCCGGGATTCTATCCAGAGAATGTGGAAAACCCCGGTAGCCAGCGCCATGACCTGGACAGTGATGGGGGTAGCTCTGGCCTTGCCGGTTGCCCTGCTGTTGCTGTTGACCAGCCTGCAGGGTGTGAGTGCAGGCTGGGAGAGCACGGCCAGGATTACCGCCTATCTGGCGATGGAACTGCCGGCGGAGGAAGCCCGGGGTATGGCCGCGGACATTGAAAGCGATGGGCGAGTGGTATCGGTTCAGCTGGTCGAGCGTGATCAGGCCCTGGCCGACTTTCGAGCCAGTTCCGGGCTGGACGAGGCGCTGGATTTCCTGGAAGAGAATCCTTTGCCGCATACGCTGCTGATTACACCCGAAGACAGCGCTCGCTCGGCAGAGGGCGTTCAGGCACTGGTGACGTTTGTCGAGAATATGAACGGTATCGATCAGGTCCAGGTCGACCTGGGCTGGCTGCAACGCCTGAACGCAATGACCGACATCCTTGCCCGCGCCGTCTGGGCGCTGGCTTTGTTGCTGGGGGCTGCGGTTATCCTGGTGATTGGTAACACGGTGCGTCTGGCCATCGAGAACCGGCGGGATGAAATCCTCGTGGCAAAACTGGTGGGCGGAACCGATGCTTTCGTTCGTCGTCCGTTTCTTTACACCGGCGCCTGGTTCGGGCTCGGGGGTGGCCTGGTGGCGTGGTTACTGATTCAGGTGTCGCTCTGGTGGTTAAGCGGCCCGATCGAGCGTCTTGCCGGGTTGTATCGCAGTGAGTTTACCTTGCAGGGGCCGGGATTCGATGGCGCGTTGGCATTGATAATCGTAGCGATGCTGTTAGGCTGGCTGGGCGCCTGGGTTGCGGTGAGGCGTCATCTGGATGACATTGAGCCGGGCGATATTGCTGGAGGCTGATCCGGATCGCGGGAAAACCGTATTGAAAAAAGAGCCTTTTCTGACGTAGTTTGATTTGTAGAAAAGCAAAGGCGATCTTTCCAGATGTATGATTTTTAACGTTTTACTGGGAAGTTCGGGAACTAATTGAGTTCTTGGCGGTCTCATATTGAGTTGCTATATTTAAAGGCTGTCAGGTTCGGAGGTTAATGCATGGGTACGAGTTTACAGCTGGTTGACAGACTGGTTCCGGGTGCGAATCTCGAGTCGTATATCCAGGCGGCGAGTCGCATTCCTGTTCTCTCCGTTGATGAAGAGCGGGAACTGGCAGAACGGTTGCACTACCATGGCGATGTTGAGGCCGCGCGTCAGTTGGTACTGTCGCACCTGCGCTTTGTGATTCACATTGCTCGCAGCTATGCCGGCTACGGCCTGGCCCAGGCCGACCTGATCCAGGAAGGCAACGTTGGCCTGATGAAGGCCGTCAAGCGGTTTAATCCTGAGTATGGCGTGCGTCTGGTGTCGTTTGCCGTGCACTGGATCAAGGCGGAGATTCACGAATTCATTCTGCGTAACTGGCGCATTGTGAAAGTGGCCACCACCAAGGCCCAGCGCAAGCTGTTCTTCAATCTGCGCAGCCAGAAGAAGAAGCTGGCATGGCTGAATCACGATGAGTTGAAAGCGGTCGCCAATGATCTGGGTGTCGAGCCGCACGTGGTGCGGGAAATGGAAGGTCGTCTGGCTTCCCAGGACACCGCCTTTGACGGCCCGATGGATGATGACGAAGACAACGCCTACCAGGCGCCGGCTTATTACCTGGAAGATCGCCGTAGCGATCCGGCGGTTCAGCTGGAAAACGCTGACTGGTCTGAGGACTCCAACGGCCGGCTGATGCAGGCGCTGGAGCAGCTGGACGAGCGAAGTCAGGATATTCTGCGTGAACGCTGGTTGTCGGAGAGCAAGTCGACGCTGCATGAGCTGGCCGACAAGTACGGGGTGTCCGCTGAGCGGATCCGCCAGCTTGAGAAAAACGCCATGAAGAAGATCCGGGTGCAGATGGCTGAGGTCGCCTGAGGTTTTCTCGCCAGCTCGAAAGCTGAAAACGCCACCACCGTTCGCGGTTGGTGGCGTTTTTGTTTGTATAATCCGCCTAAACCATTTAATTCACGTGGCTGGGAAGAAGGGATTGGGGTAGCCTTTCCAAAAAACGCTCCTGCGGCACATCCATGTGGCGCTTCTGCTCCGCCATCCATGGCTCCGCAAATTTTTGGAAAGGCTACCCCAATCCCTTCGCCGGGCTTCTGAGTGGGATTCCCCAAAATGTTTGCACATTCTCCTCGTATCGCTTTTCTCGGCATCGGCCTGATGGGCACGCCGATGACCCGTAACCTGCTGGACGCCGGTTTTTCCATGACGCTCTGGAATCGCACCACCAGCAAATGCGAGCCCTTTGCCAGCGAAGCGACGATCGCCGGGACGCCCGCCGAGGCGGTGGCGGAGGCCGATATCGTGATCACCATGCTGGAAAATGGCCAGGTGGTGGACGATGTGCTGGTAAATCAGGGCGCTCTGGCTGCGGTGAAGGTGGGTGCGCTGGTGATTGATATGAGTTCGGTGCAGCCTTCGCTGGCGCGACAGCATGCCGAGCTGGCCGCAGAGCAGGGGGTGGGTTACGTGGATGCACCGGTGTCCGGTGGCACGGTGGGTGCGGCCGAGGCTCGTTTGAGTATCATGGCGGGCGGCTCGGAAGCCGATATCGAGCGGGCTTTGCCGGTGTTCAATGCGCTGGGAAAATGCACCCGCATCGGGCCGGTAGGGGCCGGTCAGTTGGCGAAGCTGGCCAATCAGGCGATTGTGGGTATTACCATCGGGGCTGTGTCGGAGGCGCTGTTGCTGGCAGCCAAAGGTGGCGCGGATCCGGCCGCCGTGCGGGAAGCGCTGATGGGCGGGTTTGCCGGCAGCCGGATTCTGGAACTGCATGGCCAGCGGATGATTGACCGGGACTTCGCGCCGGGCGCTCCGGCCCGCATCCAACTCAAGGATATGCGTATGATTCTGGATGAGGCCCGCGCGGAAAATCTGACCCTGCCGCTGGCCCAGCAGGTGCATAATGAATACCTCGCCCTGGTCGCCAATGGCCACAGTGATGTTGATCACAGCGGCCTGTTGCTGGAGCTGGAGCATCTGAACGGCTCCTTGATGGGTTCACTGGGCCGAGGCCCCAAGCACTGAATTAACCGGAGAAATCTGCCATGCCCCGTTTTGCTGCCAACCTGAGCATGCTGTTTACCGAAGTGCCGTTTCTGGAACGTTTCGCCCGGGCCCGAAGTGCCGGGTTTCATGGTGTGGAGTATCTGTTTCCCTATGAGTGGCCGGCAGAACAACTGGCGGAGCGGCTTCAGAGCAACGGGCTGGAACAGGTACTGTTCAACCTGCCGCCCGGCGACTGGGCAGCAGGGGAGCGAGGCATTGCCTGTCTGCCGGATCGCATTGAGGAGTTTCGCGCCGGTGTCGAGCAGGGCATTCACTACGCCCGGATGCTGGACTGCAAGCAGCTCAATTGCCTGGCAGGTTTGAAGCCCGAATCCGTTGCCGAGGAAGAAGCCTGGCAGACCCTGGTGGCGAATGTGCAGTACGCAGCCGACCGCTTCGCCGAAGCCGGCCTGACCCTGTGCCTGGAAGCCATCAATTCGCGGGTGGATATGCCGGGCTTCATGCTCGATACCAGTGGCAAGGTGATGGCGCTGATTGAGGCGCTGGAGGCAGACAACGTGCGCCTGCAGTACGATCTCTATCACATGCAGATCATGGAAGGGGATCTGATTCGTGGCATCGAATGCCTGCTGCCCTGGATTGGCCACATCCAGTTCGCCGACAACCCGGGCCGGCATCAGCCGGGAACCGGGGAGATTAACTTTTTGAATGTTTTCTCGGCGATAGACAGACTGGGTTATGGCGGCTGGGTGAGCGCAGAGTACAGGCCTACGGGGGCGACAGAGCCGTCTCTGGGCTGGTTTTCTGAGGCAAACTGACCGTCGCCATAGGCGACACCCTCTTACAAGATCGTAACTGGCCGGTTCCCGGAGTTCTTCGTACCCTTGTTGTTAATGTTTTCCGCTATCAGGAGGAGCACCGGTGAAAGCGCTGGTAATCGAAGACGATCGGGATGTAGCAAATTATCTGCTAAAGGGACTGAGGGAATCCGACTTCGTGGTGGATCATGCGGCCGACGGCAAGGAAGGCATGATGATGGCGGCCAGTGAAGAATACGACATCATGATTGTCGACCGGATGTTGCCGGGTATGGATGGCCTTTCCATTATCAAGACGGTACGGGCCACGGGCAACCAGACGCCGGTGCTGATTCTCAGTGCTCTGGGCGATGTCGATGACCGTGTCGAAGGGCTGCGTGGCGGTGGCGATGACTACCTGACCAAGCCGTTCTCTTTCACCGAGCTGTTGGCGCGCATCGAGTCACTGATCCGGCGTAACCGTCAGGCGGCCGAGACCGAGACCGTACTGAAAGTGGCGGATCTGGAGATGGACCTGCTGGCCCGCACCGTAAAACGAGCCGGCCAGAATATTGATGTCCAGCCCCGGGAGTTCAGGCTGCTGGAATACCTGATGCGTAATGCCGGGCAGGTGGTTACCCGTACCATGCTGCTGGAGAAAGTGTGGGATTATCACTTCGACCCCCAGACCAACGTGATCGACGTGCATATCAGCCGTCTGCGCGCCAAGATCGACAAGGAATTCGATACACCCCTGCTGCAGACAGTGCGGGGGGCGGGATACATGTTACGTGAAACTGCTTAGTCAGCTCAGAACATCGTCTTTCCAGCTTGCCCTGCTGTATATGGTGGTGTTTGCCACCTCGGTGTTTCTGCTGTTGGCATTTATCTACTGGCGTACAGCCGGGTTCATGACTGCCCAGACCGACGAGACCATTGAAGCGGAAATCGCCGGCCTGGCGGAGCAGTATCGCAGTCGTGGTGTAAATGGTCTGATCACCATCATCCGGGAACGGGTGGCCAGGGATCCGAATGCCAAGTCCATTTACCTGTTGACCACAGACGACTTTCTGAAACTGGCCGGGAATATTGAAACCTGGCCAGAGGGCAGCCGCTCGTCTGACAGTGGCTGGATCAATTTCACCCTGAACCCCTCCGTTGGCTGGCAGGGCCCCGAGCGCCTGGCCCGGGCCAGAATCTTTGAGGTCCAGGGTGGTTTGCGCTTGCTGGTGGGGCGCGATGTGGATGACCTCACCAACCTCAAGCGGGTGATTGAAACTGCCATCAACTGGGGTATGGGAATCACCCTTGCCCTGGCGCTCCTGGGTGGCTTCCTGATGAGCCGAAGCACCACTCGCCGCATTGAAGTGATCAACAACACCTCTCGCCGGATCATGAATGGGCACCTGTCCCTCCGGATTCCGACCCGTGGGACCGACGACGATTTTGATCAACTGGCCGAAAACCTGAACCAGATGCTGGACCGGATCGTGTATCTGATGGAAGGCATACGCCATGTTTCCGACAGCATCGCCCATGATCTTCGCACTCCACTGACGCGACTGCGTAACCAGCTCGAAAACACGCTGATTACGGTCGACAATGACGAGGCGCGCGAGCATGTCGGGCAGGCTGTGGCAGAGGCTGACCAGCTGCTGGCCACCTTCAATGCCTTGCTGCGCATCGCCCGGCTGGAGACCCGGGGCAACTCGGCCGACATGAAAGCGGTGGCGCTGGATGAACTGGTCAGCGATGCCTGTGAACTCTACGAGGCCCTGTCTGAGGACAAGGATCAGAGTTTCTCTCAGGAACTTGAGCAAAATGTCCGGATTGAGGGAGACCGGGATCTCCTGTTCCAGATGATCAGTAACCTGATCGACAACGCCATCAAATACACGCCGGAGCATGGTGCCATCAAGGTGGTCGTTCGCCGGGACGGCGGCGGAGCGGTGTTTGAGGTTCAGGATTCCGGTATCGGTATTCCGGATGATGAGAAAGACCAGGTTTTCCAGCGCTTCTACCGGGTTGGCAAGAGCCGCTCGTTACCCGGCAATGGTCTGGGGCTCAGCCTGGTGTCGGCGGTGGCGGAGATTCATCAGGGCCAGATTCTGCTGAGTGATACCCATCCTGGGGAAGACATGCCGGGCTTGACCGTCACGGTCCGGATGCCAGCGTACACCGCCGTAAAAAAGCGGATCAAGGCCACACAGTCTGAGAATGGTGGTTCAACGGAGGAGGGTCGCTCCTCCGCAGAACCCGGCACGGCCTGAGATTACTGGCTGGCGCGAAAGCGGTTGATACGGCTCAGGACAGGGCCAAGTACCGCGTCGGCCCGTGACTCGACCTGCTGGCTGATATGATCAAACTGCGAGCGACGGCGATCCACCTTGGCCTGAATACTGTCCCACTCGCCTTCCAGATGCTTCTGTTCGGCCATCAGAAAGGCCGCAATATTGTGGCGATTGACGCGGCTGGTGATGCCCAGCTGGTCCAGCCGGAAACCCAGGCTATCCACCCCTTCAAGTGCCAGATTCATCAGTTTCTTGGTATCCATTAGCATATCTCCATGCAGAAAAGATCAGGTGTCATTGTCGGCCACGCTAATCCTTGGCGCTAGAGTGTTCAACCTAGATTGCGGAACGGATGCCTTGCCAAAAGGTAATCGCATGGCCACAGGCAGGTAATGGTCAATGTGCAGAATAGAGGGTGTAGATGCGGAAGCGGGCGGATGATCTGCTTGCTTCCCCCTCCAGCACAGCGCTAGCCTTATACCCCGTGATTCACGGGGTTTTTTTTGCCCTTCCGAAATGCATTGTTTCTTGAACCAGGACACCCATGGCCAACCAGACGCCTTCAGGCAACAACCGGCCGCGCTATATCACCCCCGAAGGTGAGCAGGCGCTCCGGGATGAGCTGCAATTCCTATGGAAAGTAAAGAGACCAGAGGTTACCCAGGCAGTACGTGAAGCGGCTGCCCTGGGAGACCGGTCCGAGAATGCCGAGTACATCTATGGCAAGAAGCAGCTTCGGGAAATCGACCGCCGCGTACGCTTCCTCAGCAAGCGGCTGGATGAGGTCTCGGTGGTGGATCGCCTGCCAGAAGACCGGAGCCGGGTATTCTTTGGTGCCTGGGTGACCATCGAGGATGAGGACGGCAGTGAGCAGGAGTATCGAATCGTGGGTGCCGATGAATTCGATCTCGAAAAAGGCTATCTCAGTATCAATTCTCCGCTGGCCCGCGCGCTCATTGGCAAGCATCTGGATGACGAGGTATCGGTGAGAACCCCTGAGGGCTGGAAGCAGGTGGTGATTACCGATATCCGCTACCAAATGGCCTCGAACGACAAGTGAGTGCTGTCACAAAACTGGCTTTTGCCTGGGCAAAGGGTCATTTTTGGCGATAGACTGATCAAATATTGTCACCCGTCAGGGCAAATGGATGATCGGCTAGGGTTGGGATGAGCACCATGAATGTCAGGAAACAGACAGAGGAAAAACGAGCCGGGGCAGCGTTGCTGGCGTTGCCGTTGATGCTGTTGATGGCCTTGCCTGCCTATGCCCAGAGTGAAGATGACGCCGCGTTTGAGTACGAAGAGCGTTCCACAATCGACACGATTCCGTTTCGCTCAGTCGCGGAAGAGGAGCTGGCCAATACTGTGATTGAGGGTGGGCTGGCAGCGCCGGCGGCCGGGGTACCGGTGCAGCAGGCAACGGATGACGATTTCTATCTGGACCCGCTGGCCCTGCAGCCGAGAGACCCGCGAACCGATCTGGGTCGTTCCGAGATTCCCGTCGAGATCCGTTTCAGTAATCCCAAAGTGATACCGGGCCAGAGCCACGGCAACAATTACGTGATCCGGCCACCCGAGAACCGCACCTACGATACCCTGAATACCAATCTCACCGGTCGTTAATCATCGGCCCTGCTGCCCGGGCTCAGGCAGCGGCTGAATCTGCAGCAGTGGGCCTGCCGAGCACATCTTCGTAGAAAAAGCTCAGAGCCTGACTGGCCTGATTCAGTCGCGCCCGGGATACCCGGATCTTTTCACTCAGATAGGTCAGGAACAGCTTCTGATCCTCTTCGGCCAGATTGTCCGGATCCTTCAGATCATGAAACAGCACAAATCGGCTGATCCAGTGCAGATAGGTTTGCTCGGCGCGTTGATTCAGTTCGCGTTTGCGGATGGCGGCCTGTACCTGGCCAATCATGCCTGGGCGCGATTGCTCCAGGGCCTCAGTAATGTCCATGGTGTTTACTCGTTCAAAAGCTTGTTTTTGTTATGTTGCGCGCATCATATGACAAACGTTTGAACGGCGCAAAATTCTGGCGGGTGCGGTGCCCCGCAACCGGTGTGGCGGCGGGGCAGGGGCGTTACTTCAGGGATTCAAGTTTGTCGATGTACTGCTGCATGGCGTCATCGCTGGACATGCCCTTGAGTTTCTCCCAGGCGTCGTACTTGGCCCGGCCAACAAAATCCATCATGCCCGGACGCTTGCCGCTGACATCGCCTTCGGTGGCCTGCTTGTAAAGGGCGTAGAATTCCAGTTTCAACTCGTTGGAAGGTTTGAAATCGCCTTCCGCCGTCTGGATGTAGTTTACCGCTTCTTCGAATTTTGCTTTCAGGTCACTCATGTTGTGTCTCCGTGGTGTTGGTGGTTTTTTTCCGTTCAAACATGTTGGCAGTATAGCGACGGTGGTGGTTGGCGTCATTGACCGAAACAGCGGCTTTCCGGTCGCCCTGGCAATCTGGCAAAAGTTTGCCCAAGTACACATTTTGAGCCATCGCTGGCCAATTTTTGCTTGAGAACCCTGGGTGACCTGTGTACAGTTTTACGCGTTGTCTGCCAGGAGGGCAGGCACCAAGGATCGATACAATTGCAAATGACTTGCACAGGGAGCACGCCATGTCTGCCAAAGACGGTTCCGTTGCGCCGAAAGAGCGCATCAATATCAAGTATGTCCCCGCCACAGGCGATCAGCAGGCCGAAACCGAACTGCCACTGAAGATGTTCGTGGTTGGTGATTTCAAGGGTCACGCTGAAGAAACCCCCATTGAAGACCGTAAGGCCATTTCCGTCGACAAGAACAACTTCCGTTCTGTCATGAAGGAAGCGGGTCTGACGCTTTCCACCAGTGTTTCCAACAAGCTCGAAGACGGTGCCGACGACCTCCCCGTGAATCTCGAA
The DNA here is from genome assembly GCF_002049515.1 of Marinobacter sp. tcs-11. Classification (NCBI taxonomy): domain Bacteria; kingdom Pseudomonadati; phylum Pseudomonadota; class Gammaproteobacteria; order Pseudomonadales; family Marinobacteraceae; genus Marinobacter; species Marinobacter sp. tcs-11. Next base: position 572,946 of record NZ_LLYU01000001.1, read on the forward strand.
TTCCAGGGGCTCGAAGACTTCTCTCCGGACAGCATTGCCCGCCAGGTCCCTGAGCTCAAGAAGCTGATTGAGCTGCGTGAAGCCCTGGTTGCCCTCAAGGGCCCGCTGGGCAACGTGCCTTCGTTCCGTTCCAAGCTGCAGGAGCTGCTGGACAACGACGACGCCCGGGAAAAGCTGCTGGCTGAACTTGAGCTGGCCACCGACGGCGGCGAGTAATCGCAACACCGGAACCCGGTAACCTACACCGATTATCAATCACGTACTGAAGGGATGTGGTATGTCTGATACTGCTGTGCAGCAATCTGCTGCCTCCGAATCCGTAGCAGAAGGCTCTCTGCTTGACCAGGTCATGGCCAACAGCCGTATGGCGCCGGCCGATGAAGGCTACGATGTTGCCCGTAAAGGGGTGGCCACGTTTATTGCCAACCTGCTGAAGAGCGATGAAAAAGGCCAGCCGGTCAACAAGGCGCTGGTCGACCAGATGGTGGTCGAGCTGGATCGCAAAATCAGCGCCCAGATGGATGAGATTCTGCACGCGCCCAAGCTGCAGGAGCTGGAATCGTCCTGGCGCGGACTGAAACTGATGGTGGATCGCACCGATTTCCGCGAGAACATCAAGGTGGATATCCTCCATGCCACCAAGACCGAGCTGCTGGAAGATTTCGAATTTGCTCCGGACGTGACCCAGACCGGCTTCTACAAGCACATTTATGCCGCCGAGTATGGTCAGTTCGGTGGTGAGCCGGTGGGCGCGATTGTCGGCAACTACGCCTTCAGCCCATCAACGCCGGACATGAAGCTGCTGCAGTACGTGTCGTCGGTTGGCGCCATGTCCCACGCGCCGTTCCTGTCCTCGGTTGCACCGTCGTTCTTCGGCGTCGACAGCTACCAGGAACTGCCGGCCATCAAAGAGCTGAGCGCCGTTTTCGAAGGCCCGAAATACGCCAAGTGGCGTTCCCTGCGTGAGTCCGAAGATGCCCGTTACCTGGGCCTGACCGCACCGCGCTTCCTGCTGCGGGTGCCTTACGATCCGACTGAAAACCCGGTGCGCAGCTTCAACTACAAGGAAGATGTCTCCGGTGACCACGAGCATTACCTGTGGGGCAATACCTCCTACCTGCTGGCCACACGCCTGACCGAGAGCTTCGCCAAGTACCGTTGGTGCCCGAACATCATTGGTCCACAGAGTGGCGGTGCGGTGGAAGATCTACCGGTGCACACCTTCGAGTCCTTCGGTCAGTTGGAAGCCAAGATTCCGACTGAGGTGCTGATTACCGACCGTCGCGAATACGAGCTGGCGGAAGAAGGTTTCATCGCCCTGACCATGCGCAAGGGCAGCGATAACGCCGCGTTCTTCTCCGCCAACTCGGTGCAGAAGCCCAAGCAGTTCCCGAACACCAAGGAAGGCAAGGAAGCGGAAACCAACTACAAGTTGGGTACCCAGTTGCCGTACATGATGATCGTGAACCGCCTGGCCCACTACATCAAGGTGCTGCAGCGAGAGCAGATCGGCTCCTGGAAAGAGCGTCAGGATCTGGAGCGGGAACTGAACACCTGGATTCGCCAGTACGTGGCCGACCAGGAAAACCCGCCCGCAGACGTCCGCAGCCGCCGTCCCTTGCGTGCCGCGAAAGTGGAAGTCTCCGATGTAGAAGGCGATCCGGGCTGGTACCAAGTCTCCCTGGCAGTGCGTCCGCACTTCAAATACATGGGCGCCAACTTCGAACTCTCGCTGGTTGGCCGACTGGACAAGGATTAATCCGTGTTCGGCGGCACCGGCACTGACGGCGTTCGCAACACCGGCAGCCTGTTTGAACGGCTTGAACAGGCTGCCGCTCCTGCGGGCCAGAGCATGGGGGAGTTCACCCATGTGGTTGAGTCCATCAAGCGCCACCTGGTGCGACTGCTGAACGCCCACCCGGGCAACAGCAGCAGCGCACCGGATCTTGGCTTGCTGGATTTCAACGACGCCACGCTGGGCACTCATGACCTGAGCATCCAGATCCGCGGGGCCATCCGTCAGTGCATCGAGAAGTTTGAGCCGCGGGTTAAGCGGGTGGATGTGGTGGCCATGCCACCGGGTCCGGACCCGTTGCAGTTGAAGTTCCAGGTGACGGTCTACCTGAACGTTGCAGGAAGCGATGATCGGACGACGATAGACCTGGTATTGGATGATAAGCGGTACTACCGGGTTGTTTAGACTTGGTGGCTGGAGGAGATGGGGACACTTTTCTTCTGGGAAAAAATAACTCGCTTTGCTCAGACATCTTTTTTCCCGCCAGAAAAGCATCCCCATCCCCTCCGGCAAACCTGAGTGGAATGCGGCCGAAGTTTTTGAAGGCAGGTATGAGAGTCAGGGTGTGGGTAGTCTTTCCAAAAGTGTGCGAAGCCATGGATGGCGGAGCCCAAGCGTCCCATGGACGGGCTAGAAGCGTCTTTTGGAAAGACTACCCACATCCTGGCTCGGAGCCAGACCGAGCAGTCAAGGTGCAGTAAACATGAAGTTAAACAGGTTCTACAGGGATGAGTTGAGCTTTCTGCGGTTGCAAGGCAGGGAATTTGCCGAAGCCCACCCGCAGCTCACCCGCTTTCTGTCCGAACAGAGCACCGACCCGGACGTAGAACGGCTGCTGGAAGGCTTCGCCTTCCTGACCGGCAAACTGCGGGAAAAAGTTGAGGACGAGTTTCCGGAGCTGACTCATTCGCTGCTGAACATGCTCTGGCCCAATTATCTGCGGCCAGTGCCCAGCTGCACCATCATGCGTTTTGATCCACAGCTGCATGCCATCAGTGAACGTCAGGTTGTGGATCGTCATACCGAGATCAAGAGCCGCCCCCTGGGCGACGCCAGCCGCCAGACCCAATGCCGGTTTCGCACCTGCCGGGCGGTGGATATTTTTCCGATCAGTGTGGCCGAGGCCAATGCCGAGCACTCACGGGAAGTTTCCTCCGTGACCGTAGACCTGGCGCTGCATACGGACCAGCCACTGAATGGCATTGGCCTGGAAAATCTGCGCTTTTACCTGGGGGGCGACAACCACACGGCAGAGACTCTGTATCTGTGGCTGAACCATTACCTCAGCCGTATGGAGCTGGTGGTGGGCGACCGTGTGGTCAGTCTGCCTTCATCCCTGTTGCAGCCGGTTGGCTTTGCGGCAGACGAGGCGATCCTGCCTTATCCCAAGAATGCTTATGCCGGCTACCGGATTATCCAGGAGTACCTGAGTTTTCCGGAGGCCTTCCGGTTTGTTGATATCACCGGCCTGAAATCCCGGTTGCCAGCGGTGCAGGCTGATGAGATCAGTCTGCGTTTCCACTTCAGCCGGATTTTGCCCCCGGACACCCGGGTAACCCGGGACTCCATGCAGTTGTACTGCACCCCCGCGGTAAATCTGTTCAGCCACGAAGGCGAGCCCGTAGACCTGAACGGTCGCCAGACTGAATACCGTATTTCACCCTCCAGCCGCTGCCCGGAACACTACGAGGTGTTCAGTATCGAGCAGGTTGAGGGCTGGCTGGAAGGCCGTTCCGGCCGGGGTGAGCCGCGCATCTACACGGCGTTCGAGAGTTTCCAGCATGAAGTGGAGCGGGATCGCGGCCGCACCGCCCTTTACTACCGGGTACGTACCCGGGAGAGCGTGCGTGGTGATGGTTTTGATCACTACATTTCCTTTGTTCGCGGTGATGAAACCGAATGTCTGAATCGTCAGGAAGCGGTCTCGCTCACGCTCACCTGCACCAATCGCCAGTTGCCACAACAACTGGCGGTCGGGGAAGTGTGCATGGCGACCGAGAGCACACCGGCCTTTGCCGCGTTCAGCAATATCACGCGCCCGACGGCGACGCTGCGGCCGACCCTGGATGGCAGCCTGTTGTGGACGCTGATCTCCAACCTGTCATTGAACTACCTGTCGATGCTGGATGTGGATGCCCTGCGCACCGTGCTGCGAGTGTATGACTTCCGGGCACTGGTCGACCGACAGGCTGAGCGGGTGTCCCAGAAGCGGCTGGCGGGTATCACGGGCATCACCACCAAGCCGGTTGATCGCATGATTCGCGGGCTGCCGGTGCGCGGTATCCGCTCAGAGCTGCAGCTGGACCAGCATGGGTTTGCCAGTGAAGGTGACCTCTACCTGTTCGGCACGGTGTTGAGTCAGTTTTTTGCGCTTTACGCGAGTATCAATGCGTTTCACCAACTGGAAGTGGTGAATACAGACAATCAGGAACGGTACACATGGACGTTACAGCAAGGTCAGCAGCCGCTGATGTAGCCGGGCTGGAACCCGTTCTCGGCAACGCGCGGCGATACAGTTTTTTTCAGCTGGTGGATCTGATTCACCGGCACCATGGAGACGACCTGGAGCGTGGCGGTCACGATGAGCCCCGCCAGGAACGCATCCGGTTCTCGGCCTCGGCCGGCCTGGGGTTTCCCGGCAGTGACGTGGTGTCGGCGCTGTCGCCGGAGCATGAGCACGCTCCCTATCAGATGGAAGTCAGCTTCCTGGGGCTTCACGGCTCCCAGTCGCCACTGCCCGGTTATTACCTGGAAGATCTGGCCTGGGAAGCGGGCCAGAATCTCGGTGTTCGTCGGCATTTTCTGGATTTCTTCAATCACCGGCTGGTGACCCTGTTCCATCGGGCCTGGCGCAAATACCGCTACTACATCCGATTCCAGCCCGGGGCCAGCGACGGTTTTTCGGAACTGGTGTTTGCCCTGACCGGTTTGGGCGACAGTCGGCTGCGGGAAGCGACGCCGGTGAACTGGTCCAAGATGCTGGCCTATGCCGGCTTGATGGCGGGCCGGAGCCGGTCACCGGAAGTGGTCAGCGGCATCATCGGCCACTGTTTTGACCTGGACGACGTCAGCATCGAACAGTGGGTGCTGCGCAAAGTGGACATCGCTCGGGATCAGCAGACCGCGCTGGGCAGGGCCAACGCCACCCTGGGCGAAGATACGCTGGTGGGTTCGCGCATCCGGGATCGCAGCGGCAAGTTTATTCTCCGGTTGCGCAATCTGACCCGGCAGCGGTTTGCGGATTTTCTGCCCAATGGCCGGGATCACCAGCGCCTGGTCAAACTGGTGGAGTTCGCTACCCGGGAGCAGCTGGCCTATGACCTGGAGCTGCAAATGCGGCCCAAGGATATTCGCCCCATGCAACTGGGCGAGGATGTTCGCCTGGGCTGGAATTCCTTCGTAACACCGGACCGGGCCCGTGAGCGTCCGGCGGTGCGGATACAGATCAGACGTTAGGGCAGGGAGCCGGAGACGTGGCACAACAAGCAGCAGAACTGACATTAGTGATCACCAACCCGACGGAAACCGGTGGTGGCGCCAGCATTGAACATAGCTTCGGAACCCGTGGCGGTTCCATCGGCACCGCGGCCAGCGACAGCTGGCAGCTTTCTCCTCACCGTACCGGCGCTGTCGCCGGCCATGCCGAGGTGCGTTACCTGGACGGCGGCTTCTGCCTGATTGATCGCAGTGGCCGGACCTACATCAACAGCAGCAGTCAGCCTGTGGGGCGGGGCCGTCGTGCCCGGCTGAGCCACGGCGACACCGTGAGCATAGGCCGCTACCAGATACGGGCCGAGCTCTCCGGCGCACCGGCGGCTGTCAGCGAAACCGAACACAACGCACACGAAGATCACGGCCTGGTGGATGCGCCCGAGAATGGTTTACGGCATGCCGCCAACGAACAGAACCGGCCTGAAGGTCGCGAGCCTCTGGAGGGTTTGCAGCCGGCAGCCGGCGATCCGGTCAGCTGTGATCCGCTGGCGCCCTGGCAGCAAAAACCGACGCGCCCGGACGAGGAGGCTCCCGAGCTGCTGGCCAGCGACCAAGCCTGGTTTGCCCGTTCGGCTGAGGTTAGCGATGAGTACCGGGAGAACCGGGATGTGGCCATGGGCCTGCCGGTCACCCCACAACGCGAGCATAAGGAACGACAGGGAATGTCCGAAACGACACGAAACATGCGGGAGGTCAGCCGCCAGCACATCAGTGGTGCACCACTGCTCCGGGGGCTGGATGCGGATATTGATTTTGCCGACAGCGACGAAATGCGGCTGTTTCTGGAGGAAGCCGGGCAGACCCTGAAGGCAACGGTGGAAGGATTGCTGGCGCTGCATCAGGGCGAAGACAGCCGTCACCAGGCGCTGCGGACCCGCTTGCAGCCCATCGAGGACAACCCGCTGCGGCTGGCCAACGACTATCCGGACACCATTCAGACTCTGTTTGCCGCCCAGCGCAGTCCGGTGCATCTGTCGGCCCCCGCTGCTGTCCGTGAGAGCCTGGAAAGCCTGAATCACCACCAGCAGGCCACCCGTGAAGCCATTCGCGAGGCGCTGGAAGCCATTCTGCACGCCTTCTCACCGGAAGCCTTGTTGCGCCGGTTTCACGGCTATCGCCGTGGTTTGCAGGACAACGAAGACGAGGGCCGCTGGGCCTGGGATATGTACCAACACTATTACCGTGAACTGAAATCCAGTCGTCAGCAGGGTTTCGAACGCCTGTTCCAGGAAGTGTTCGACCAGGCTTACGACCAACACTTGCGCCAATTACAGAGGGAGAAACTGTTGTGAAGTACTGCAAATGGAGCTTGCTGGTTGTTGCTTTGATTCTGGCGGGGTGTAGCACCCCCTACAACGCGGTGACAAAGACCGCCAAGGTGCTTTGGGATCCCGATATTCCCGTGGGTTACCCGGAAGATCTGCCCAGCCGGGTGGATCTGACCATGCTGGCGGAACCGAACGTGAACCCGAATGAATCCCTGGCACCCACCCCCATTGCGTTTCAGGTGATCGAACTGCGGGACAGCTCGCTGCTGATGGCGGGCGATTTCGACCAGCTGTTGAACGATCTGGAGGACTCTCTGGGCCAGAACTACGTGGATCACAGCGATTACAGTCTGGTGCCCGGCCAGTTCAAGTTTGTCGAGCCCTTTGAGGTCAGTACCGATACCCGCTACATCGCTGTGATTGCCTTTTACGCCTACCCGAACCTGTCCCAGTGGAAAAAAGTGGTGAAGGTCGACCCGATTGGCGGACGGTATCACCTGCTGGTGAACCTGCGCGAACGTGAAGTGCAACTCAGACGGTCGGATGAAAGCTAATGGCAGTCACGAATCGAGTGGTCTGGAGTGATGGGCTGTTCATCAAGCCCCAGCACTTCCAGCAACAGCAACGCTATCTGGAACACCAGATTAACGAGCGGGCTCTGGCCGTCTCGGACTATCTGTTCGGGTTCAGCGATCTGGAGCTCAATGCCGAATACCTGAGCTTTGGCCGGGTCGGGCTGGTGCGGGCCTCCGGACTGTTTCCGGACGGAACCCGGTTCAACCTGCCTCAGGACGATGTGATGCCGGAGCCGCTGGAGATCACCGATGCCTCGGTGGCCAATCAGGTGGTCTATCTGGCTTTACCTCTGGGCAGCGATAGCCTGGCCGAAGTTGAATGGCCGGAAGCGCCCGTGGCCGGCCGGTTCCAGGCGCAGCCGGTGGAAGTGCGGGATCTGCATTCCATTGACGGCGATGCTCACACCATCGATGTGGGGCGGGTGGCTCCGCGCCTGATGCTGGAGCGGGAAGATCGCAGTGCCTATGCAGCACTGGCCATTGGCCGGATTCTGGAAAAACGTCCCGATGGCAGCCTGGTGATGGACCCGAACTTCCTGCCGACCATGCTCAGCGTGCGCTCAGCGCCAAGGCTTCAGCGCTTTGTCGGTGAGATGGCGGGTTTGATGCAGGAACGGGCCCGTAACATTGCCGAACGGGTGGGCGCGCCCGGGCAGGGTGGTGTCGCCGATGTCTCGGATTTCATGCTGCTGCAGATGCTGAACCGGGCGCACCCGCGTTTCATGCACCTGGCACGGCTGCGTCAGCTGCACCCGGAGCGTTTGTACGAAGCGCTTCTGGAGCTGTGTGGGGAGCTGGTCACCTTTACCGATGAAAGCCGTTTGCCGAGGGAATTCACCCCTTACGATCACGATCTGCCGGAAGGCTGTTTCAGCCCGCTGATGCAGATTCTAAGGCAGGCCTTGAGCACGGTCCTGGAGCCCCGGGCGCTGTCGATTGCCCTGCAGCAGCGCCAGTACGGACTCACCGTCGCACCGGTTCAGGATGGCCAGTTGATGAACGACGCCGAGTTCATTCTGGCGGTCAAAGCCGATATGCCACTGGACGACCTGCGCAAACAGTTTGTTCAGCAGTGCAAGGTGGCCTCCGTGGAGAAGATTCGGGATCTCATCAGCCTCCAGCTGCCGGGTATCCCACTGTCGGCACTTCCGGTGGCCCCGCGTCAGTTGCCCTACCACGCCGGTTTTGTGTATTTCCGATTGGACGATCAAAGCCAGGCCTGGCAGATGCTGGACAACGCCAGTGGATTTGCCTTCCACGTGGCGGGCAGCTTCCCGGGGCTGGAGATGCAATTCTGGGCAATCAGGAGCTAAATCATGGCAGATGCACCGGTAATGGACAGACCAGACAACACCAGGGATTCGGGTGATCGTGCATTCAGCGACCTTTTGTTTGCAGATAGCGGCGCCGGCCAGTCGCCGGTTGAATCCGATGACAGCAGCTTCCAGCTTCGTGGCCTGGAAGATAACCGGCTGATTGACGCCGCCACCCCGCTGCTGGGACTGGTTATTCGGGTGCGGCGACTGGCGGATTTCCGCGAGGTGGAAACCCTGTACCAGCAGGTAGTGGACGAAGTCGCCGCCGTTGACCGGGAACTGGTGGAGCAGGGCTATGAGCGCCCCACGGTGGTGGCCTACCGCTACGTGCTGTGCGCCTTCATCGACGAGGCTGTGCTGGGTACCGACTGGGGCGCCCACAGCGTCTGGTCCCAGCATTCGCTGCTCAGCCGATTTCATAACGAAACCTGGGGTGGCGAAAAGGTGTTTGCCATCCTGGCCCGCATGGAAAAAGAGCCGACTCGTTACCGGGACATGCTCGAGTTCATCTATCTGTGCCTGTGTCTGGGTTTTGAGGGTCGCTACAAGGTCATGGAAAACGGTCGGGACGAATACGAACAGGTGGTTCGTGGCCTCTATGACCAGCTTCGGGAACTGCGTGGCGACCGCGACAGCCGGCCGCTGGCCGACGCTACGGAAAACCTGATGCCGGCCCGCAACCGCCTGCGCAGCGGCCTGCCTTTGTGGGGTATTGGTGGCCTGTTTGTGGCGGCCATGGCCGGGATCTATTCGCTCTATAACATGGCGCTGAACGAACGCATCAGGGATGTGCTCAGCGTTCTGGAACAACTACCGAAATAAGGACATCACTGTGATTCGGGTAGAACTGCCGGCGCTGATCGGGCGCCTTAACGACATTTCACGCCAGGCTCTGGAAGCCTCCGCGGCCCTGTGCATCAGCCGTCAGGGCGCCGAGATTACCCCGGCGCACCTGCTGTTCAAACTGCTGGAAACGCCGTTCTCGGATGTGCGCCAGATTCTGGAACACACCGGCATCAACCACCAGCAACTGCAACCCGTGGTGGGTGACAGCCTGAACGGCGAACCTCAGACCGCCGAACCGTATCCGTCGTTCTCGCCGCTGCTGGTAGAACTGATGCAGGACGCCTGGCTGCTGGCCTCCACCGAACTCGGCCATACCGAACTGCGTTCCGGCGCGGTGTTCCTGGCCCTGCTGATGAACGCCGATCGCTACTTGATGCCCCGGGTGGCGCAGGCGCTGGTGGACATCAACCGGGAACAGCTGCGCAAGCAGTTTGATCGGGTAACCGAGGGTTCTGTGGAGCGTCCGCAGCTGACGGAAAGCGGTGGTGCCAGGCCAGCGGTTGAAGCCGATATGGACCCGCTCAAACGTTATGCCACTGACTTCACCAAGCTGGCCCGGGAAGACAAACTGGACCCCGTGGTGTGTCGCGATGCCGAGATCGATCAGATGATCGATATCCTATGCCGTCGCCGCAAGAACAACCCCATCGTGGTGGGCGACGCAGGCGTGGGCAAAAGCGCCGTGGTGGAGGGCCTGGCCCTGCGCATCGTTAACGGTGACGTGCCGGACCGCCTGAAGAACGTCGAACTCTGGACCCTGGACATGGGTGCCCTGCAGGCTGGTGCTTCGGTGAAGGGCGAGTTTGAAAAACGCCTGAAGGGCGTAATCGAAGCCGTGAAAGGTTCGGCGACCCCGATCATCCTGTTCATCGACGAAGCTCACACCCTGATCGGTGCGGGTAACAGCGAAGGTGGCTCCGACGCTGCCAACCTGCTGAAGCCAGCCCTGGCCCGTGGCGAACTGCGCACCATTGCTGCCACCACCTGGCGCGAGTACAAGAAATACTTCGAAAAAGACCCGGCTCTCAGCCGCCGGTTCCAACCGGTGGCCCTGGACGAGCCAACGCCGGGCGAAGCCGTCCACATCCTCCGTGGCCTGCGCACGGTCTACGAAAAAGCCCATCAGGTACTGATCGCGGACAGCGCCCTTAAAGCCGCCGCAGAAATGTCCGCCCGTTACCTGGCCGGTCGCCAGCTGCCGGACAAGGCCATCGATGTTCTCGATACCGCCTGCGCCCGGGTCAGCCTGAACCTGAGTACACCGCCACGCCGTCTCAGTCATGTGCGCAGTGAACTGCACCAACTGGCCATGGAGCAGGAGCTTCTGAGCCGGGAACACACGCTTGGCCAGAACGTGGATGCCGAGCGCGAACAGGCCCTGGAGCAGAAGATTGCTGACCTGACCGCCGAATCCGGAGCGCTGGAACAAAGCTGGAATGACCAGAGGGAGCTTGTTGCCCGGCTGGTCGAGATCCGTGAACAGCTGTTGGTGGGGGATGTCGAGCGCGAAACCGCAGATGACGTTGCTGTTGAGTTGGCCGAGAGCGATCGCGAAGAACGCCCGGACCTGAAAAGCGAAGCCGCCGCCATCGAACAGGAACTGGCTGAACTCCAGGCCGACGAACCGTTGGTACACGCCCGGGTGGACGCCCGCCAGGTAGCCGAAGTCATCGCTGACTGGACCGGCATCCCGGTTAATCGCATGACCACCGACGAGCTGGAAAAAATCACCCACCTGCCGGCGTACCTGCAGGCCCATATCAAAGGCCAGGACACGGCCATCGACTGCCTGCATCAGCACCTGCTCACCGCCCGCGCCGACTTGCGCCGGCCGGGTCGCCCCATGGGCGCCTTCCTGCTGGTAGGCCCCAGTGGTGTGGGCAAAACCGAAACCGTGGTGCAACTGGCTGAACTGCTCTACGGCGGCCGCCAGTTCCTCACCACCATCAACATGTCCGAATACCAGGAGAAACACACCGTCTCCCGCCTGATCGGCTCGCCCCCAGGCTACGTCGGATTCGGAGAAGGCGGCATCCTCACCGAAGCCATCCGCCAGAAGCCTTATTCCGTGGTGCTGCTCGACGAAGTCGAAAAAGCCCACCCGGAAGTGCTTAACCTGTTCTACCAGGCTTTCGACAAAGGCGAACTGGCTGACGGAGAAGGCCGGTTGATCGACTGCAAGAACGTGGTCTTTTTCCTGACCTCCAACCTCGGCTTCCAGACCATCGTCAATCACGCCGAAGAGCCGGAGAAAATCGAAGAAGCGCTGTACCCGGAACTGGCCAACTTCTTCAAGCCGGCGTTGCTCGCGCGGATGGAAGTGGTGCCCTACCTGCCGCTGGGAGAAGACACTCTTAACCGCATCGTCGGCGACAAACTCCAGCGCCTTGCGGATCAGATTCAAGCTCGCTACCACACCGATGTGGAACTGGAAGACGGCCTGGTCGAAGCCATCCGCAGCCGCGCCACCAGAAGTGAAAACGGCGCGCGGATGCTGGAGTCGATCATCGAAGGCGAACTGCTGCCACCGGTGTCGCTGGCGCTGCTGGAAAAACTGGCGGCCAGGGAGCCGGTGACGAAGGTGACGCTTGGGGTTACTGAAAACAAGTTCACGGGCACAGTCGCCTGACTTTCGGGCTAACTGAATCGTAGCGCACCGTGGGGGATAGCTTTCCAAAACCCTGCGGAGCCATGGGTGAAGGGCGAAAGCCCTTCACGGGTTGGCCAGGGATGGCCAAGACAGGACCCTCACTGCGACGCAGGAGCAGTAAGCAGTGAGGGGCGGAGCGGAGCTTACAAGGATGTATTCACAGCGTGTTTTGGAAAGCCACCCCGCAGGATGCGCGGGCGACGATCTCCTAAGTAATTATTCTGGGAATGAAAGCATGGGAAGGATGCAGAAGGAACTGCACACCGGCATCGATCTGGCGGTGGCACTGATCAAACAGGACACACTGCCAGCGCTGTTGAACACCGCCACCCGCCAACTCGAAAGCGCCTTCGGGCTCAGCAAGTGCTGGGCGCTGGAACTCGACCTCAGCGGCCGGACCCTGCACTGCAGCAAACTGGACGAAGCGGGCGAGTTTGATTGTAACGACTTCAGCCACCCCTTTGCCCACGTGCTGCAGACAGGCCAGCCGCGGGAACTCACCCGTGCTGCCAGCTATCGCCTGGATCATGCCGGCTTCCAGACGCTCCTGGAACTCAGTGGCCGTCCAAGAAGCTTCTGGCTGGAGCCACTAAAAGGCGAAGATGGCCGCACCCTCGGTATGCTCGTGTTGTGCGGCGACCACCCGGACTGGCAGGGCATCGTCACGCAGCCACTTTACAGCGGCCTGAAGCAACTGCTGGTGCATCAATGGATCAGCCAGCTGCAAACCCGTGACCAGGTGTGGCAACGGCGGCTGCTCAAGCGCTCCCTGGACCACCTGCACGATGCCGAAAGCCTGCGCCAGCGCTGCAGCCAGTTAGCCTATACCCTGGTTGGCAATTCCGAAGCCATGACCCACCTCCGGGCCCAGGTGGTGCGAGCGGCTGGCAGCCAGCTGTCTGTGCTGATTCAGGGCGAAACCGGTTGTGGCAAAGATGTGGTGGCCCGGGGCATCCACGATATGTCCGACCGTGCCAGTGGGCCTCTGGTGGTGGTCAACTGTGCCGCCATCCCGGACACCTTGTTGGAGAGTGAACTGTTTGGTCACACCAAGGGTGCCTTCTCCGGTGCCGACCAGGCCAAAGAAGGTCTGCTGGCCCAGGCCAACGGCGGCACCCTGTTTCTGGATGAGATTGGCGATATGCCCATGGCACTGCAATCCAAATTGTTGCGGGTGCTGGAAAGCCGACAGTTCCGGCCATTGGGTGCCCGGGAAGAGCAACATTCGGATTTCCGCCTGGTGGCGGCCACCCATCAGCCGCTTCAGGAGGGCATTGAGGATGGCCGGTTCAGGCGGGACCTGTTCTACCGCCTCAGCCAGTTTCCCCTGCGCGTTCTGCCACTGCGGGAACGCAGTGAAGATCTGGAAGCGCTCAGCCGTCACTTCATCCGGCTCTACACCGAGCGCGAGGGCAGTGGCCCGCTGGGCATCAGCAGCCATGCCCTGAGCGCGCTGGCCGACTACAACTTCCCGGGCAATGTCCGGGAACTGCGCAACATCATCGAACTGGCCTGTCTGCAGACCCCGGCCGGTGACGACATTCAGCCGGAAGTCCTGCGCCTGGACGATCTGTTTGCCGACTCCCCGGAGTCGACCATGGCTTTCGTGGAAGCCAAAACCATTCCGGGCGTACCTCCGGCCGATGATATCCGCGATCTGAAAGCCGCCGCCCAGGCCTTTGAGGCCGCCATCATCCGCGAACGTCTGCGCCAGTATGGCGGCAATCGCGCTCAGGCCGCGGAAAGCCTGGGCCTGCCAAAACGCACACTGGCCCATAAATGTCTGAAGTATCAGGTAACCGACGTATGACCCTGAAAGACCTGAACCGATTGCCCTTGATGGTCCTGTTGCTGGTGAGTGCCAGCAGTTGGGCCGATACCCGCCTGGTGGAAGCCGGGGCCTGCACTGAACAACCGAACCGGCTGGAACGTCTGGCCTGTTTTGATGAGGTGTTCGGTACGCCGTTGGCGCAGTACGAGGCCGGCCAGCATCCGGCATTGGTGAACCAGTCTGAGCGCTGGCGCCGGGTGTTTGCACAGGCCAGCGGGAACGATGCCGGCGGGGTGGTCTATCGCGACACCGGCAGCGCGGCGGGTCATCTGGTGACGGTGACCGCGCTCGGGGTAAAACCTCCACGCCCGGTGCTGTCGCTGCAGTGCCACAACAACATCACCGAGCTGGCCATCATGCTGCCGGAGCCACTGGATCGCGAGCGAGTCGACGTAACTCTGGGGCCCCATCGGGCACACTGGCGGGTTCGGGATGAAGGTTTGGTGGTCAGCGCGGGTCGCGGCCTGCCCGCTATCCGCACCGTACTGGATGTGGTCAACCAGCCGGATGTGCGCCTGCAGGCGGGAGTTCGGGAGCTTGATGGCCTGCTGTTTGACCTCAACGGCTTTGCTGAGGCGATCAAGCCTTTGCGCCAGACCTGTGGCTGGTAAGGAGTGATGGCATGCAGGTGATTGAACAGCATCCTTACGTGGATCAGGTACTGAACCCGATCCCAGGTGACACCGGGGTAGGCGAAAGCCTGGCTGAAGACAGCACGCTGGAGTTTCTCGAAGACGAGATCATGAAAGTGGGCTCGCTGGCCCACAACGACATCGACTGGCACAAGGTTGAAAGCGAAGCACTGAAACTGCTGGCGGATCGCAGCAAGGACATCAAGGTGCTGGGTTTTGTCATGCTCAGCCTGCAACGTGGCGGCGATGGTGAACGGTTTGCCCTGTCGCTGTACCTGCTGCATCGGGTGCTGGACGACTGGTGGGAAAACGCCTGGCCCTATCCCGGTGCCAAGGGGCAGCGGGCCCGCAAGATGCTGTTTACCCAGATGCTGCAGCGGGCCCTCAAAGCGGTCGAGAGCCTGAACTTTGATGCCAGCGTAGGAGATGGTCGTCAGTTCTGTCTGGACCTGGTTGAGAAACTGGACACCCAGGCGAAAGACCGGGATTTGCCTGACGACGCCCTGTTCGACCTGAAGCGGGCCGTGGAAAAGTTGCCCAAGCCGGACCAGACCACCGCGCCCCGGACGGCGTCTGAAAGCTCCCCGACAAACAAACAGGAGAGCACGGCCAGCTCATCGCCCTCCAGCTCGGCCAGTTCCAACACTACGGCCGCGTCGCTGGGCAATCTGACACTGGACCCGAGTAATGAGCGTGCGACCCGGCAGAGTCTGCTCAAGGTCGCCGAACTGCTGACCAGCAGCGAACCGGACAACGCCCTGGGCTACCGGATGCGTCGGTATGCCATCTGGCAGAGTATCACCAGCCTGCCGCCAACCCGGGATGGCAAGCGCACAGATCTGGCAGCCGTCAGCGCAGACCGGGTGGCCGAGTACAGGGAAGCTCTGGAGAAAACACCGGACCTGGAACTGTGGCAGCGCATTGAACAAAGCCTGTCGGTCAGCCCGTTCTGGCTCGATGGCCACTGGCTCAGCGCCCGGGCGGCCATGGCCCTTGGCAATACCGATTGCGCGGAGGCCATCCGGGAAGCCCTGAAAGCGTTTGTCGACCGCCTGCCGCAACTGGCCGAGCTCACCTTCAACGATGGCACACCGTTTCTCAGTGACGATGGTGCAGATTGGTTGCACACAGCCCCGGCAGCTGGCAAAGGAACGGGCGCAGGTGCCAATCCCTGGGAGCAGGCATTCGACGGTGCGCTTGAGCTGGTGCGGCAGAACAAACTGGCGCCGGCCATGGAACTGCTGGAGCAGGGTCTGGCCGATGCCCGGGAGCCGCGCGAGCGCTTCTACTGGCGCCTGGCCACGGCCCGGCTGCTCAAGGAAACCGGCCTGAAAGCCCTGGCCGCCGAACAGATTCAGGATCTGAAAAACCAGATCCAGGGGCGGGTTCTCGAAGACTGGGAACCGGCTCTTATAAAACAACTGGAACGACTGGCGTAACGCCCGCAAGACGCAACGAACGCAGGAATGGAAACCATGTGGAGAAAAGCATTACTCATTGGTCGTTGGCTTCTGCCCTACATCCGCAGCGCCGCCCCCGTCACCCTGGCTCTGGGGGTAATTGCCCTGCTGGTAGCCACCTGGTGGCTGGGGCCACGCCTGGAAATCAACGGCGACTACCCGTTGATGGCCTGGCAGATGCGTGCTCTGGTCACCCTCGGGGTGGTCCTGCTGGTGGTGATGGTCTGGGGTACCATGCTGGCCCGTCGCCTGGGTAAAGTGAACAAGGCCAAGGCCGAGGAGCAGCGGGAGCAGGAAGACCCGATTCTGCCCATGGAGCGTCGCCAACAGCGGTTGCTGGACCGCCAGCTGCAGGCGTTGAAAAGCAATCTGCCGGGTCGCAAGGGCCTGTACCGTCTGCCCTGGTATCTGGTGATGGGCCTGGAAGATGCCGGTAAGACCAGCCTGATTCAGCGTGCCGGGCAAACCTATACCCTGACCAACGTCACCCGTAACAACCGGGGCGACCGTAACCCGTTCAGTTTTGACTGGTGGATTGGCGACAACGGTGTCCTGATCGACCCGGATGGCGAACTGCTGAGCCAGAACCAGGGCGAGGGTGCCACCGGTGAAATCCAGAGCCGGCTGTGGAACCACTTTATCGCCTGGCTGGAACGCAGTCGGCCCCAGCGGCCGCTCAATGGCGTTATCCTGGCTGTGGATCTTGCGCGCCTGAGCGCCGCCAACGAACAGCAGCGTGAAGCCCACGCCATTCTGCTGCGCACCCGCCTGCGGGAGCTGATGGAACAGCTTGGGTCCCGGCTGCCGGTGTATGTGACCTTCACCAAGATGGATCTGATGTACGGATTTGCGCCGTTTGTCCGTACTCTCAGCAAGGCGGAGAAGGATAAGGCCCTGGGGTTCACCTTCAGGCTGGACGGCCAGCAGGATCAGGACCAGTGGCTGGAACAGTTTGCCGAGCGTTACGCCGATATGGTGGATGAGCTCACCGAACGCCTGCCGGACGTGCTGGCCAACACCCGTGATAACGAAGAACGGGCGGCGGCTTATTCGTTCACCCGCCAGTTGGCGGGCCTGAAGCCGGCCATGGAGCAGTTCCTGACGGATTTGCTGTCGGCGGATGCTTTCTCCACGCCGGCACTGGTACGCGGTACCTACTTCACCTCGGTGTTGCAGGAAGGTGTGCCCGAGGACGCCTTTGTCTCCGCTGCTGCCCGGAACTACCAGATGTCCGACCCGATTCAGCCGGCCCAGCGTGGTGGCCAGTCTGCGAGCCTGTTCACCAAGGGCCTGTTCCCCGAAATCATCTATCCTGAGGCGGGCCTGGCCGGGGATAACCGGCGGGTGGTGCGCCAGCGTCATCGACGGGTGGCAGTAGCCGCTGTGGTGGCCCTGGCCGCCGGTGCGGGCATGACCGCGGGCTGGCAGCATTATTTTCTCCAGAATGCCGAAGCGGCCGCCCAGGTGGAAAACCGGGTGAAAAGCTATCTGAACGACTGGCAACCGGTTGGCTACGAGCCGGACACCACCGGCCGTAATCTGCTGCAACCGCTGGATGAGCTGCGGGATGCCACGCTGGCCTTCGGCGATTACCGCAAGGAGTGGCCGCTGGTGACCGATATGGGGCTGTACCAGGGGCATAAGGTGGGCCCGGAAGTGGATAAGGCCTACCTGAACATGTTGGCCTATCAATACCTGCCTGCGCTGATGTTTGGCGTGATGGAGGAAATGGGCCAGGCCCCGGATAACAGCACTGAGCGGCTCGAACACCTGCGCGTGCTGCGGATGCTTTACGATGCCAGCGGCCGCCGTACCGACATCGTGTCCGGATACATGCGTGAATACTGGCAGGCCCGTTTCCCCGGCCAGCGCGATGTGCAGAATCGCCTGTATGGGCACCTGCAATACGCCATGGCCCACACTGACCTGTCGGACCTGGCAGCCAACGGCGACCCAACCGCCACTATGGCTCTGGCGCCCTTCCGCAGCAGTGTTGAATGGGCGCAGCACGAGCTTGGTCGGATCAGCACCTCAGACCGCGTATACCGCGAGCTGGAGAACGAGGCCAGCCGTGATTTCCCGACACCACTGGAACTGGCCCGCAGCTCCGGCCCGGCGTTCTCGACTGTGTTCACACGCCTGGACAGTTACGGCGAACCGCTTGCCGAGGATGTGCCGTCTGCTGAGGATCCGCTCTCGATACCAGCGTTGTTGACCCGGGAGGGCCTGGAAAAATGGTTCTTGCGGGAATCCGGATCGGTCACCGAACTGGCCTTGATTGACGCCTGGGTGCTGGGCCGTCGGGATGATGTTGATTTCAGCAAGGCCGATGAAGCCGAACTGCTGGCCAGCCTGCAAACGCTGTACGCCGAGCACTATGCCGAGGCCTGGCGCACAGCGCTGAGCCGGCTGGATATCCATCGGTTTGAGGACCTGAACCACGGCGTTCGTATTCTCGACAGCCTGACCAGCGGCCATCAGCCACTGGCCCGATTGCTGGCGCAGGTGCGGGAAAACACCCGCCTGATTCCGGTAGGTGAAGGCGAAGCGGAAGCCGCACGCAAGTTGCTTGAGCAATCCCCCCATTACCGCATGCTGCAGGACATAGAACGCCAGTTCAGCGACCTGAACCAGCTTACCCGCAAACAGGGTGAGGAGCCGTCTGGGCTGGAGGAAGTCATGCTGGTGGTGGGTGAGCTGCATGAATACATGCGAAACATCCAGGAATCCCCGGATACCGGCAAAGCCGCCCTCAGTGCCGCCCGTGCCCGCATGGGCCTGCAGGGCGCCGACCCTATCTTCACCCTGCAGCGCATGGCCGGCCATCAGCCGGAACCCTTGAACCGGATACTGAACCGCCTGGCCACCGAAAGCTGGCGGGTGGTTCTGGACAGTGCGGTAGCCCAGTTGGAGCGTGACTGGTATCGCGAGGTTTATCAGCCATTCCAGCAGAACCTGGCCCGGCATTATCCGTTTACCCAGGGGGCAGGGCGTGATGCCGCACTCCAGGACTTCGAGCGCTTCTTCGCGCCGGACGGTATTCTGGAAACCTTCTACAACGACAACCTGAAGCTGTTCCTGGAAGACCATCCGGAACATGTGGGCGATGCCCGCCGGGCCAGCCTGGTGCGACGGGACGTGGTTGCTGCGCTGGACCGTGCCCGACAGATTCGCCAGGCGTTCTTCACCCGCAGCGGTACGCTGGATGTGGAATTCGCGCTGGAGCCCCTGAACCTCAGCAACAACAAACGTCGCTCGGTGGTGAACATCGATGGCCAGCTGGTGGAGTTCTCCCATGGCCCCAGCCAGAGCATTCCGCTAGTGTGGCCGAACACCCTGCGGGACACCGTAGAGAGCCGGGTAACGCTGGTGCCGATTCAGGTTAACCGCTCGCCCCGGAGCATTTCCGAGAGCGGTCCCTGGGCACTGTTCCGGTTGCTGGGTAAAGCGGACATCACCGGTGTCAGCAGCAATGCGGTGGACGTGAAGTTCACGGTGGATGACGGGGAAATGCGTTATCGCCTGCACGCGGCCAGCAATACCAACCCGTTCACAGAGCAATTGCTATCAGGGTACCGCATACCCCGCAGCTTGTATTAAACTGTGTCCCGTCGCCCGGGTTTGTGCCCGGGTTGGCGGGAGCCGGCACCCGGATGGCGCAGGCTGAAAACGGATACATTCAATCTTCAGGGATCGAAGTCATGCCCCAGGCAAGCGGATTGCAGTTCACCGCCCGTGTAGGCGAATTCCCCTCGGATCACTTTGTCGTTGTCGGCTTCGCGCTGACCGAACGGCTGTCTGATCTGTTCCATGGCCGGTTGCAACTGGCCAGCACCGACCCGGATGTGGCCGCCGCCGATGTACTGGAACAGCCGGTAGACCTGGTGGTGTGGCAGGACGGCCAGCCCCTGCGCCGGTTTACCGGCGTGGTGAACGAATTTATGCGGGGCGA